>UQOE01000051.1 GCA_900542575.1 uncultured Oscillospiraceae bacterium | reverse complement strand
CCAGCCATGGATCTTTTGTTATTCAGTTGTCCAACTTCAATTTACAATCAACCTCTAAAAATGATATAATGATTTTGGAAAATACTTTTTATAGAAGGAGAGTGTCCCATGTTCTGCCCAAACTGCGGCACTAAGCTGCCAGATGACAATGAGGTCCGATTCTGTCCAAACTGCGGAACCTCAATTCCCGTCTCCCATCCCGAAAATTCTGCTCCCGTGAAAACGCCTGTCATGGTTGCTCCACCGCAGCCAAAGCCCGTTGTTGCACCTGCCGCAGCGGCATCTCGACAATCCGCCACACAAACGACAGCGGCTCCATCCAGGCCCGCCTTCCAAAAACCGAAAGAATACAAGAATCTGCTGACTTTTACACTGATTGATATCTTTACACTGGGTATCTACAACTACTTTATCGTGTACCACGATACAAAGTTTGCCAACTACGATGAGAGTTCGGGAAAGAAGAGTCCCCTCGGAGCACTTCTGCTCTGCATTTTCTTCTTCCCTTACTACTGGTACTGGTTCTACAACACGGCTAAGCGCGTGGACAACATCCTCTCCGCACGATTCGGCATTTCGAAAGACAGCGCCGTTCTCTGCCTTCTGCTGGGAATGTTTGGCTTTCCTTTTATTGCCATGCTCATCATACAAAATGACATCAATATGGCGGTAGGCGGCGTAACCGGTGCATCGCCGCGGTCAACCGGGTTCGGACACTGCAGCAGCTGCGGCGCCGAAGATTTCACCGACGATCAGCCGCAATGTCCGCACTGCGGCACCCCATACCACAAGCCCATCACCCGCCGTGTCGGCTTCCAGGTATTCCTGCTTCTGCTGGCATTGCTCCTGCTTATCCTCATACTAATAGCCAGTCTATAACGAAAACACCGCAGAGCCTTGAGCTCTGCGGTGTTTTGTTACATGCGTTCCCGCTTCCCGCGGGTGAGATGAATGGAGAAGTTTTGGGCGAGTTCCAGCGCCGCCTCATAGATGAGCTCGGCACCGAGGATTAAAATGTGGTGCGCAATGTTCTCATCTGGGTCGAAAATCAGGAGAAAGGAAATACCGAAGCCCACCAGAGACTCCAGGAGCGGCCGGAGAAAGTGCCGCCTCTCCGCTATTTTTTTCAGGGCTTCATTAAATTGTCGGGAAGCCTTGATGAGGCCGTAGGCGCCCCAGAAGACGGCGATGGTGAAAAGTGCATTCTCCTGGTGGTACAGCAGTCCGACACCCATGGCCAGCGAGACGATAGCCGAAGCCAGGTCGCTCTCCTCCGGTTCCAGATAGTCCTTGTTCCGGATACTGGAGGTCAGCAGAACGGCGCCCCGCACTAACAGAAAGCTTCCGCAGATGGTCGGCAGGAGACCCAGAATCTGCTCCGAGAACAACAGGCAGACGAGACCGTTCAGAATCATGAACAGTGGCGTAAATTTTCGTGCGCTGCTCGGTTTGTGGGGCATGCGGACCCTCCTCTCTCTGTCCATTATACCAAAAACGGGCGTACAGATTCAGCATCTGCACGCCCGTTTTTTCGAATTTCTGTATTATTTGGCCACATTCGCCTCATATGCTGTCTGCGAAGAAACCGCTGTCTGCTGAACCGCAGTTTCACCCGCATTCATCCGGGTCATGTAGCCCGCATTCGTGTTTCTCACATTTCCGTGAAGAGCAACGGTAAACGGAACGATTGACATTCCCAGTAAGAGCAAAACGGAGAGCACAATTCCGAGAATCAAAATTCGGACCTGGCCGCCCTGGCTGCGATGTCCTGCAACCGCGCTTCCGGTGTTGGACTCGTGGATGGATTCCATAATGGATTTGCTGGGCTGTATATTCTGAAAATTGGCTGTCATAAGATCAATCCTCTCTGTCGCACTCATTGCTTTCAATTTCATTGTGTACAATATAGAAGATGTCTGCGACCTGAATGTGACCTTTCGCGACTTTTTCGAAATCTTTTTTTACCGCGAATTTTCAAGTCAAGTGCAACACTTTCGAATAGAAGACTTCATAAGGTGTC
>UQOE01000050.1 GCA_900542575.1 uncultured Oscillospiraceae bacterium | reverse complement strand
GTTCTGGAACAGGGAGTCCGAAATGGAGGTGAAGATATTGGTGTTGGAATCAGAATGGATGGTGGAGAGGCCGCGCAGGCCGCGAACTGCCGGATTGCCACAGAACTTCGGATCGTGGAACACACCGATGGTAATTGCTCCGCGATTGCGGTGAATCATTCGTTTGGGGAAACCGATTTTGGTGGAACCGCTGGTATAGGTGACGATAAAATCGGTG
Organism: uncultured Oscillospiraceae bacterium; assembly: GCA_900542575.1. Classification (GTDB taxonomy): domain Bacteria; phylum Bacillota; class Clostridia; order Oscillospirales; family Acutalibacteraceae; genus RUG420. The sequence goes on along the minus strand of UQOE01000050.1, from coordinate 2,881 downwards.
TCCAGATTATTATCGTCGACAATTTCTCCGTCATAGTCTCTGCCGAGTTCCAGGAACTGCGAAAACGTCTTAAGGTCATCATGTTCTTTAACAAAACGTTCCGCCAGATTCTCGTAGTGGTAATAGGCGTCGAGCTCCGGCTCGTATTCGGGGCACTCCTCCGGATTTTCCGGCAGGGAGTCCGCCAGTGAGATCAGCACTTTATAGGAATACGGTGCCTCTTCCACGAGGTCCTGAATTTTTTCATATTCGTTGTCCGTCGTAATCAGAAGCTTGTGCGAGCAGTCTTTCAGGATCTGCCGGATAAATACGGGGTCGTAATGGGCGGCAAAGAAGTTCGGCTTGACGCCGATGCGGTTGCAGCCGAGCAGAATATAGACGAGTTCCGGTACATTGCTGACGCAGCAGGCGATTTCGTCACCCTTCTCCACGCCGATTTTGAGCAGGGCCCGGGTCAGCTCCTCCGCCTTTTCAAACATTGTTCCGGCGGTAATGACATTGCCGCGGTAGAATATGGCTTCCTGGTCCTCATAGCCTTCCCAGCGCCGGCGGATCATCTCGTACCAGGAGCAGTTGCACTCCGCTTCGATATATTCCAGACCTGCTTTGGCACGTTTCCAGTTCTTTCCCTGAAAGACACGGCCGGATGGCATCTCCATATCGTTGACAAAGTATTGCTCTGCCTCTTCCAGATGAAATACGTTGATCCGCTGTTCTTCTTCGTTCAGCAGACTGATTTTTTTCTCAGAAGCTTCCATTTCAGCACCTTCTCTTTCCAAAACTCCGACTGTACTCTGCAGAGCAGACACAGTTTTCCATATAACATTTTATCTTCTTCCTCTTAAAGAAGTCTGAATAAAAGGAGGCCCCCTCTCCCGGGCAAGCCGTGAAAGGGGGCAGAATCTGCTCGATACAGGATCTTAATCGAGGAAGTCTTTCAGTTTCTTGGAACGGCTCGGGTGGCGGAGTTTCCGGAGAGCCTTTGCCTCAATCTGGCGGATGCGCTCACGGGTGACGTTGAACTCCTTGCCCACCTCTTCCAGCGTGCGGGGATGGCCGTCCTCCAGGCCGAATCGCAGCGAGAGGACTTTGGCCTCCCTTTCGGTCAACGTTTTCAGGACATCGCCCAGCTGCTCTTTCAGAAGCAGCTGGGAAGCGGCGTCGGCAGGAGCGAGTGCATCGTCGTCGGGAATAAAGTCGCCGAGATGGCTGTCCTCCTCCTCGCCGATCGGCGTCTCAAGGGAGACCGGCTCCTGAGCGACCCGGAAGATTTCACGGACCTTTTCAACCGGCATGTCGATTTCTGCGGCAATTTCCTCCGGGGTCGGGTCGCGTCCGTTCTTATGGAGAAGCTGACTGTTGGTCTTCTTAACTTTGTTGATGGTCTCCACCATGTGGACCGGGATACGGATGGTACGCGCCTGGTCGGCGATGGCACGGGTGATTGCCTGACGGATCCACCACGTGGCATAAGTGGAGAATTTGAAGCCTTTGGTGTAATCGAACTTGTCGACCGCTTTGATGAGACCGAGATTGCCCTCCTGGATAAGATCCAGGAACTGCATGCCCCGTCCGACATAGCGTTTGGCAATACTGACAACCAGTCGAAGGTTGGATTCGGCCAGTTTCTTTTTGGCCTCCTCGTCTCCGTCGGCAATGCGGATGGCGAGCTCAATCTCCTCTTCCGGGGTGAGCAGCGGAATTCGGCCGATTTCCTTCAGATAGACTTTGACCGGGTCGTCCATTGCTGCATTCTTCGAAGTGTCCTGCTGAACCTGAGCCGTCTTCTGTGAATCCGAGTCAAAGTTCAGAGAGTCGAGTGCGGCGTCGCCCAGGTCATCGATGACCTCGATGTTGTTCTGTTCGAGGGTCTCATAGAGGGCGTCGAGTTCGTCGATCTCAAGATCAATTTTTACAATGGCGTCGTCAATGTCATTGGTTGTGAGCTTTCCGGCCGCTTTTCCCTTTTCGAGAAGGCTCTTCATGATCTTCTGTTTCTGAGCTTCCTTCTCTTTCGGAGAGAGCGGTGCCTTTGTCTTATTCTTCGTTTCCGGCATTCCCGTCAAGTTCCTTTCTTTTTATGTTGATTGATGAAGCGGCGAAATTCGTCATCGGACAAATTTCCAGCTTCTTCGGCGGAAGTCCTGCGGCGGGAGTTTTTCAGAACCCGGATGCAGTCCTCCACTTCCTTGGAAGTCGTATTGGGGAGCATTCCCTCAGCCGGCGGACGTGTCAGTTCCGACATCTGCTCCGGAGTAAGAATCTCGGAGAACTGGATGAGGTCGATGGATTTGCCCTCCTGAATACGCTCCCGCAGGGCAAGATAAAAATTGCGTTCAAACCCTTCTGAAAAATCTTCGGGGTCCAGCTCCCGGTCAACCCGTTCCAGATAGTCCGGGTTGTTCAGCAGAGCCTGAAGAATTGTCTGTTCGGCGTGCTGTTTTCGCGTTTTACCGTCAGCGGCCCGATTCAGCTGGTGAAAGGAGCCGGCTTCCCGCTTTTCGCGATAATGCCTGCGTCTTTGATTCGACTGTTCCTGTTCCCGGACCTGTGCACGGATGGCTTCGGCCGGGATGCCGGTCTCATTTGCCAGAGCAGAGATGGATAATTCCTGCCGGATGGGCTCTTGGCCTGCCACTACCGGAACAGCGTCTTTCAGATAGGCGTATTTTCCATCGTCTGACGTGAGATCGTGGAGCTTTCGTTTTTCGCCGATGCGGTAGGCCTCCGCGTCCTCGGAATCCTTCAACAGAGATCGGAAACGTTCCGCACCGTGGTTCCGTATGACTTCATCGGGGTCCTTGCCGTCGCTGCCCGTATAGGAGAGCACTCTCACCGCAACGCCGTTGTGCTCAAACCGGTCAATTGCCCGCTCTGTCGC
>UQOE01000049.1 GCA_900542575.1 uncultured Oscillospiraceae bacterium | reverse complement strand
TACAGGAAAGCTATGTGTCATTTCTATGTGTTGCACTTACATTGTAAATTCGCCAAATAAAGTTCAACATTAAAATAGCGTTTGCTCGAATGACAGCTACTATAACTAACAAATGATTCACCCATGTTCTCTATGATGTGACTAATTCCGATGCCATTGGCTCTACAAGCAACGCTATTGGCATCTTTACCAAGATTATTAAATCAGACAACCTATGGAACATCATGGAATTTTATTACGACAATCCTAGTTGCTCATTAAAGAAAAATTTCTGTGTGGTACTCTTTTTTTCGAACTTTTCTTTCGCGGCTCTCCTCAGGACATTTAGAAAAGGGGAAATCCAATCATCCCTTTTATGCAAATGTTTTAAGAAAGGAAAGTATGAAAATGAAAACTCGAAAAACAATTCGAAAAATCGTCTCGCTTGTTCTGGCGGTGATGATGATGGCAAGCGCATTTGCGTTTACAGCGAGTGCGGCTGAGACGAAAAACACCTCTCTTCTTTCCGCATTTTCGGATGCACTGGTATCTGCAACTGCAGAGCCGACGCCGCAGACACCTCTGAGATATTCCTAGTAAAGCCCAATTTACAGCGCGGGATCCATATGGCAGAGTAGTTGGCCCAGAAGCGTATGTTAAATTTTATATTAGCAAAGATGCGTACGAAAAAGGTGCTGAGCCACTAGACACAGAAAGCGGCTTGTCTGATGGGCAAGGTGGCTATAGAATCACATATACAGATGTATTCTCACAGCGTCCCCCACAGACTCTTTATTGGGTTGTAGTACCTGATACCAATGTAATCTATACTCCGAATGCTGGCTATGCCACTGCCCAGTTAGACGTAAGTAAATAATTTTTCACAATAAAAAAATCACCCACCCATCCTACGATCAGCAGCGCCTGCTCCAGACCTTCATCACGTCCAGGAGCAGGCGCTTCCTTTCTGTCCAAAACAATGTTGTTCTGTTGATTCATGACAATATATCCAAAAAATATTCCAAATTGCGGAATATAATTGACAAATTGTTGACGCTTTTCTGCACACTTGTGCTATATTTAGAAAGGATGATAACACTTAGGGTAAATTTACTTTTGGGAGGGAAATTATGGATATCAGACAGCAAAGGCTGATCAAACTGGCCAAGGTCATGTGTTCGGACGATCTCAAAATTGACGCCGAAAGTCCGGAGTATCAGGTCCTGGACTATCTTCTGAACGATGACGAGCTGGCCGTGATGAGCGAGATGAAACTGGTCACGCCGTGTACGGCGAAAAGCCTGGCCAAAAAGGCCGGCATGCCGGTGAAAAAAGTGGAAGAGCTGATGGAGGAAATGGTCCAGAAAGCATTCTTTATCGACGTGCAGATCCCGGTAGTGGGAAAGAAGATCTATATGCTGGTGCCGTTTGCACCGGGTATTTTCGAGTTCCAGATGACGCGGGAAGACGTCCCGGAGGAACTCAGCCGTCCCATCGCCGAAATGTTTAAGCGCCACGCATTTGACTCGCAGTTCGATGTTGCGCCGACCAACCCAATGGGCGTCGGAATTATGCGTGTTATTCCTGTGGAGAGTTCTTTACCTGCAGATACAAAAGTCCTGACGATGGACCGCATCAGCACCTTGATCGAGACCACGGTCGGGGGCTTCTGCCTCGTGCCATGTCAGTGCCGCCGGGTCCGCCGCCTGATGGGCGAGGGGACCGGAGATCTGGAAGACGGCATGTGCCTCTACATGGGCCCCCTGGCCGACTCCATGCTTCGGCATGGGCGCGGCAAGCGCATCACGAAAGAAGAGGCCTATGCTCACCTGAAGCGGACGGAAGAGCTTGGCTGTATGCACCAGATTACGACGCTGGAGAACGGCATTACCTTTGCCATCTGCAACTGCCAGCCGCAGAGCTGCATGGCCATCGGCGGGGCCGCGTACATCGGCGCGCCAAACATGGTGCGGAGCAACTATGTCTCTGAGATCGACAAGGAGAAATGCGTCGCCTGCGGCCAGTGCGTCGAGGTCTGCGCCAACAATGCGCTGCGGCTCGGCCAGAAGATCTGCACCAAGACGCCGATTATCCACAAGGAGACGGAGCTCCCGGACGAAATTGAGTGGGGCCCCGAGCGCTTCGATCCGGACTACCGCGACCACCGGAAGACGGTCGTCGAGACCGGAACGGCCCCCTGCAAAACCACATGTCCCGCCCACATTGCAATCCAGGGATACATCAAGCTCGCCGCACAGGGCCGCTATATGGATGCACTGGAATTAATCAAGAAGGAGAATCCGTTCCCGGCGGTCTGCGGCCGCGTATGTCCGCATAACTGCGAGAGCGAATGCACCCGCGGCGAAATTGATGACCCGGTCTCCATCGACGAGATCAAGAAGTTCATCGCCGACCGGGAGATCGAGGAAGATCAGCGGTTCGTCCCGAAGAAGCTCTGGCACCATGACAAGAAGATTGCGGTCATCGGCTCCGGCCCCGCCGGCCTGTCCTGCGCCTACTACCTCGCCGCCGGCGGCTTCAAGGTAACCGTCTTTGAGAAAGAGATGATGCCGGGCGGCATGCTGACCGTGGGAATTCCTTCGTTCCGCCTGGAGAAAGACGTCGTCAACGCAGAAATTGATGTTCTGCGCGTGCTGGGCGTCAAATTCCGCTGCGGCATTGAGGTCGGCAAAGATGTCACCATTCCCGAGCTCCGCGAGCAGGGCTATGAGGCCTTCTATCTTGGCATCGGCCTGCAGTATGGCGGCAAGCTGGACATACGGAATGAGGATGCCCAGGGCGTCATGACCGGCGTCGATTTCCTCAAGAGCGTGAATCGCGGCAACGATGTCCATCTGGATGGCAGGGTTGTCGTCATCGGCGGCGGCAATATCGGCGCCGATGTTGCTCGAACCGCTATGCGTTACGGCGCCGAATCGGTCGATCTCTACTGCCTAGAGTCCTACGAGGACATGCCGATGGGCGACGAGGACAAGCAGAACTGCGAGGATGACGGCATCACCATCCACGCCGGATGGGGCCAGACGGGCATCGTCAAGCGCAACCACGCCTGCAAGGGCATCAAGTTCCGCAAGTGTATCTCCGTCAAGAACGCTGAAGGCCGGTTCGATCCGCAGTTTGACGACAGCGTCACCGACGAGGCTGAGTGCTCAACAGTGCTCTACTGCATCGGTCAGCGCGTCGACTGGGGCGGCCTCTTGGAAGGCACGAACGTCGAGCTCAACGAGCGCGGCCTCGTTAAAGTCGATCCCCTGACCTACCAGACCAGCGAATACGATATCTTTGCGGGCGGCGATGTTGTCACCGGTATGAAATTCTGCATCGATGCCATTGCGGCCGGCAAGCAGGGCGCCATCTCCATCAGCCGCGCGGTTTGGAAGGGCCACAGCGTCTCCCTGGCGCGCGACCGTAGAGAGTATAAGGAGCTGGATAAATCCAATATCGACTTCGACAATGTCAGCTACGACAATATCTCCCGACAGGTCCCGGGCATCAACGCGGCGAAGGCGCACACCAGACGCGATGAGCGCATTACCTTCACCGAAGAGCAGCTCAAAAAGGAGACGGCCCGCTGCCTCGGCTGCGGCGCCACGATTGTGGACCAGAACCGCTGCATCGGCTGCGGCCTCTGCACCACGCGATGCAAGTTCGACGCCATCCACCTCGTCAAGAAGTTTAACGAGTCGATCCACCCGGTCCGCAACCGCAAGAAATTTGTTGAGAACTACCGCCAGGAGCGGGAGATTAAAATTAAGATCGCCAAGGCGAACCAGTGACGGGGCGCCTCCATGCATGAACTGACACTTCTTTTCGGAGTGGCCGAAAATGTAGAACGGGTCATCCAGGCTAACGGCATTGACCACGTCGACGCCGTCGTTCTGGATGTCGGCGAGGCCACCACCGTGGTCCCCGCGTTTCTGGAAGACGGCTACTCCGTCGTCTCCGACGAATACGATTTTCTGCGCGGCTCAAAGCTGATCATCCATGTCGTCAAGGCAGTGGGCCGCTGTCGCGTCTGCGGCGAAGAGTATCCCATCGTGGAAAACAAGGGCATCTGTCCCAACTGCGGCAGCTTTGACAAAGAGGTTATCGCCGGACAGGATTTCATCATCCGGGAGGTCCGGGTGCTGGAAGAAGAAACGAGTAGAACAAAATAAAATTTGTTCGCAAATTGCAATAACAAGTTGGACACCCTCCGCTAGACAGCAGTCTGGTAG
>UQOE01000048.1 GCA_900542575.1 uncultured Oscillospiraceae bacterium | reverse complement strand
CGGGGACAACATGGACGACCCGTCTCTGATCCCGATCGCCGTGGAGGGTGTGGAAAATGTTCTGCAGGCCGCCATCCGCGCCGGGGTGAAAAAGGTTGTCATGACTTCCTCGGAGGCCGCCAACTATCCGGATAAAAAAGATCCAAACCCAAAGATCGATGAGACGTTCTGGACCGATGAGAACAACAAATGGATTACGAAATATATGGTCTCCAAGCTGAAAGCCGAGCAGCGGGCCTGGGAGCTGATCGGATCGCAGGACAGGACGCAGCTGGCAACCATTCTGCCGGGTGCCATCCTCGGGCCGAATATGGGCGGGCGCCACAGCAGCACCGACCAGATTTTCACCGCTGTCCTGGACGGAAACCCCTCGCCCAATGTGATCTACCCGGTCGGCGATGTACGCGATCTCGCCCATCTCCACGTGCTGGCCATGGAGCAGGATGCGGCGGACGGACAGCGTTTCATCGCAGAGTCCGAGGAGATGACCATGCCGGAGATGGCAAAGATTATGAAGGAAGCTTTCCCGGAGTATAAAATCCGCACGGCGGTTGTCCCGGATTTCCTGATCTCCCTGATGGCGAAGTTCAATCCGGCCATGAAAGTCCTGAACACAATGATCGGGCTGAAGTACCACCGGGATAACACAAAAGCACGCCGTCTTCTGGGATGGAATCCGCGTCCCGCCAAAGAGACCGTGCTGGATACCGTAAACTATATTGTTAAAAACAATCTGGATTAAGCGATATTAAAACCTTGGACCATGTTTGCTGAGGCAGACTTTTGAATTTGGTATTCCGCCCAGCCAGTTCCGGTCGGAAGAAAATTAAAAAATTTTCTTCAGGTCATATAAAGGTCGCATTTCAGAATTATATTGTACACAACCTAAGAGAGAAAGGAATTGATCTTATGTATACCAATCTTCAGAATATTCAGCCCAGCAAATCCATTGTCGAGTCCATCCACGAGTCCAATACCGGCAGCAACGTCCGGGGGCATCGCGGACAAGGCGGTCAGAGCTATGTTCTGATCCTCGGAGTTATCATGATGGTACTGCTCATTTTGAGTTCGGTTCTCGTTCCACTGGAAGTTGCGCTTCATGCAGGAAACCGTGCTTCGTCGGAAATGTCCATTGCCAGAATGGAAGCGGGGAATGCCGTTGTCCAGCAGACAACTTCTCCGTCCCAGGCAGAGTTTGAAAAAAATATCCTTCAATAATGCAAAGAGTGTCGCCTGCGCGGCGCTCTTTTTTGTTATGATAAGGTCATATTGAGGTCGCAGAAGACCGGTATCCTTTGCTCAAAAGGAGTGAAGATCTATAATGAAATATACCGATTCCGATTTCAGCCTGGACAAATACATGACCGGCGGCGTCCGCAAAGTTGTCGCCAGCATCGTCGCATCCACGTTTGCCAATCCAAAGGAGCGGAAATATATGCTCCGCTATGCGAAATCCAGCGCACATTCCAATCGTCTGCGTGCGGAGGCCGACCGAAACGGGGAGCACATTCCCGCATTCCTTATTGCGAGCATCACCAGCAGCTGCAACCTGCACTGCGCCGGATGCTATGCCAGAAGCAATGATCTCTGCAACGATGAGGTCCCGGCAGACCAGCTGACCGCCGTTGAGTGGGAGCGCATTTTCCGGGAGGCCAAAGACCTCGGCGTTGGATTCATTCTCCTCGCCGGAGGCGAACCCCTTGTCCGGCGCGATGTACTGGAAGCCGCCGGAAACATTCCGGAAGTTCTCTTCCCGGTTTTCACGAACGGCACCATGATTGACGAAAAATACGTCAAAATTTTTGACCAATACCGCAATCTGGTCCCCGTCATCAGCATTGAGGGCCACCAGATGACCACAGACATGCGCCGCGGCGCCGGCGTCTATCATCGCATCGTCAGCGGTATGCAGAATATTCAGGATCACGGCCTGATTTTCGGTGCCTCCATCACAGTCACAAAGGACAATCTGGAACAGGTGACATCGGATGAGTTTATCGACGAACTCTATGAACGCGGATGCAAAGCCGTTGTCTTTGTCGAATATGTTCCCGTTACCGGCAGTACCAAAGAGCTGGCACCCGGCGATGCGGAGCGTGAGATTCTCCGGAAGCGGATCAGGGAGCTGAAGCTCCGGAAGAATATGGTCTTTGTCTCCTTCCCCGGAGATGAAAAGACTTCGGGCGGCTGTCTGGCTGCCGGCCGGGGATTTTTCCACATCAATCCCCATGGCGGTGCAGAGCCGTGCCCGTTTTCCCCGTATTCGGATATCAATGTGAGAGATACCTCACTTCGCGAGGCTCTTCACTCCCACTTATTTGAGACGCTGCAGGCAGAAGACCTGCTGATGGACGACCACGAAGGCGGATGTGTTCTGTACGAACGCCGTCATCAGGTAGAGGCAATTGCAGCAGAATAAGGAGTATAATCTATGTTTTCCATTCTCGTTGTGGAAGATGATGCCGCACTGAATCGAATGATCTGTGCCAAGCTGAAGGCACAGGACTACAGCGTGTTCTCTGCTTATAACGGAGAAGAGGCGCTGGACCTCCTGGACCACCAGTATGTGGACCTGATCATCAGCGACATCATGATGCCCGTTATGGACGGCATCACGCTGATCCGGGAACTGCGGGAGGCGCAGTACACCATGCCGGTCCTTATTATCACGGCCAAGGACCAGATGGAGGATATGGAAAAAGGCTTTGAGGCGGGCACCGATGACTACATGATAAAGCCGATCAACCTCAAGGAGATGGTCCTGCGGGTCCAGGCGCTGCTGCGCCGTTCCCAGCTCGCCAACGAGAAAAAGCTGCGCATCGGCTCGAGTGTCCTGGACTACGATACTCTGACCGTGACAGTGGGCGGAAAAAAGCACACGCTGCCGCCGAAGCAGTTCTACCTCCTCTATAAGCTGCTCGGAAACCCCAATAAGATCTTTACCCGGCTCGAACTGCTGGATGAGATCTGGGGCATGGACACCGAATCGGACGAGCGAAACGTAGATGCCCATGTCAAAAAACTTCGCAGGACATTTGACGGGAACCCGGACTTCGAGATCGTGACAGTCCGGGGGCTCGGCTACAAAGGTAAGATAAAATGACAGATCTCGTAAAAAAAGCAGAAGAATTCGCAGAGAAGGCACTGGGCAAATCGGTCTCGGTGCCCATGCGCTATTATTTTCCCATTATATCCACCAGTGTCCTCTGCACGGCCTGTATGCTGTCCGGCGGACTGACGGTCGGTGCGCTGAAGCTGTTTCATAAAGGCCCAATCAACCAGAAAACGGTTCTGGGCGCCGTAACCGCTGTCTGCACCGGCACCATGCTTCTGGGCGGCGCTGTCCTCTATGGCCACAGCGACAATTTTGCCGCGCCGGTGGTACAGGTCTCAGATGCTGCCAAAGAGGTGGCAGAGGGCGACTTTTCCGTCAAAGTTCCCGAGGAGACCGGTGCATTTCAGGTAAAGGAGCTCGAAGATCTGCGGGAAAACTTCAACAAGATGACGGCCCAGCTCAGCGGCATGGATTACATGCGCAAAGATTTCATGAACAGCGTCTCCCACGAATTCAAGACGCCGATTGCTGCTATCTCCGGATTCAGTGAACTGCTGGAAGAAGATGCGGACCATCTGAGCGAGGAGGAGAAGCGGGAATACCTGGAACTGATCCGGGAGGAATCCAACCGTCTCTCCAAACTCTGTGGGAACATGCTTCAGCTGACCCGCCTGGACAATACTGCTATTGTTACGCAGAAGCGAAACGTCCAGGTGGACGAACAGATTCGTCGGGCGGTCATTCTGCTTATGGAAAAATACCCCGATCGCGCCGAGGATTTCGATCTGCAGATGGAGCCGCTGACGCTGGAGACCGACCCGGAGCTCCTGGAGGAGGTCTGGATCAACCTGCTGGACAACGCGGTCAAATTCTCCGAGCCCGGAGATGCGATCCACATTCAGAGCCGTGGACGGCAGGTGACCATCGCCGATGAGGGCTGCGGCATTGCGGCGGACAAGCTGCCGCATATCTTTGAGGTGTTCTACCAGTGTGACGCATCGCACCAGAAAAAGGGGAACGGCCTTGGTCTCCCGATCGTCAAACGCATTCTGAGCCTGCTGGGCGGCACCATCTCCTGCACCAGCGAAGAGGGAGCCGGTACAAAATTCTCGATCCAGTTCTAAAAGGTCATATTTAGGTCACGGAGCGGTTTTATATTGAGTACAACAAAGAAAGAAAGGACGTATTCAAATGAACGTTGCAGTCAGATATTATACGAAAACCGGAAACACCGAAAAACTTGCCAAAGCGGTCGCTGAGGCTGTAGGCGTTGAGGCAAAGACCGTTGACACCCCGCTGACCGAGGACGTCGATGTCCTCTTCCTCTGCAGCTCGGTCTACTATGCCGGTGCGGACAAGAAAGTCAAGAGATTTATCGACGGTATCCATGTCAAAGTCGGCAAGGTCGTCAATATCAGCTCTGCCGCTCTTATTGAGTCCACTTATAAGCAGATCAAGGGCGAAGTCGAGGCCAAGGGCCTGACGATGTCCCCGGAGGAGTGGCACTGCAAAGGTCAGTGGGCTAAGAAATTCCACGAAGGCCGCCCGAACGCCGATGACCTGAAGTCGGTCGCCGCGTTCGCCAAGAAAGTTATTTCGGAATAATTCCTGTTTCCATACCTGCAGGAGCCGCCGCAGAGTTTTGAGCTTTCCGGTGGCTCCTGCATTTTTTGTGGCGAATTTACAATGTAAGTGCAACACATAGAAATGACACATAGCTTTCCTGTA
>UQOE01000047.1 GCA_900542575.1 uncultured Oscillospiraceae bacterium | reverse complement strand
AGCACGCGGCTGTTAACCGCGGTGTCACAGGTTCGAGCCCTGTTGGGGGCGCCAATTCAAAGAAGTCCGACAGAGACCTCTGTTGGGCTTCTTTTTTGTATATTTGCATGCTGTCCACAAACCGGGTTCTATGGTAAAATACTGCATTATACCGTTTAAGGGGAGATTCATTTGAGTAAAAAACGGGGCATCAACGCCCAGTCAGCCTATGCCGAAAACGGCGGCTTCAATGGAAAACTCGGATATGTCATAGCGACGGCGGCCTCCGCGGTCGGCCTTGGAAATATTTGGCGGTTCCCATATCTCTGCGCCAAGTACGGCGGCGGTGCCTTCCTTCTCGTCTATCTGATTCTCGTGCTTTCTTTTGGCTACACGATGATTATGTCGGAGACGATGGTCGGCCGAATTACCCGTAAGAGTCCGCTCGGCGCCTTCTCGGCTCTGAAAAACACCAAACTTTCCAAGTTCGGCGGCTTTTTGAATGCGGTTGTTCCTTTCATCATTATGCCGTATTACTGTGTCATTGGCGGATGGATCATCAAATTCATGATTGAATTCATACGCGGCAAGGCACAGATTATGGCAGGACCCACTTATTTCAATTCGTTTATCGGAAATACAGGGAATGCGGAAGTTTATACTATTATTTTTGCCATTCTCTCTTTTATCATTATCCTGCTGGGTGTCCAGAAGGGCGTCGAGAAGTCGGCCAAATTTATGATGCCGGCTCTCATTGTACTGGCAGTTGTCATTTCCGTTTACTCCTGCACACGTCCCGGCTCCTCGGCGGGCCTAAAATATCTCTTTGTCCCGAACTTTCATAACTTCTCTATTATGACCGTCGTCTCGGCCCTCGGCCAGATGTTCTTCTCCCTCTCCCTTGCCATGGGTATTATGATTACCTATGGTTCTTATCAGGAAGACGGCGTCGACCCCGAGCAGGCCACCTCGGAAATTGAAATTTTCGATACGGTCATTGCGGTTCTCGCCGGCCTCATGATTATTCCGGCTATCTTTGCCTTCTCCGGCGGCGACCCGGATATCCTGGCCTCCGGCCCGTCCCTCATGTTTGTCACGTTGCCGAAAGTTTTCGCCAGCATGGGCGGCGGCAACGTTATCGGCGCTATCTTCTTCCTTCTTGTTCTGTTTGCGGCTCTGACGAGCTCGGTCTCCATTGCCGAGGCGTGTGTCGCCACTTTGCAGGATGAGACGAATTGGAACCGAAATCTCTCCACGATCATCTTTGCAGTATACACCATTGCTCTTGGAACGCTCTGCTGCTGTGGCTACGGCGTCTGGTCCGACTTCACGATCGGCGGCATGCAGATTCTCGACTTCATGGACTTCCTGTCCAACTCCATTATCATGCCTCTGGCAGCTCTTGCCACCTGTATTCTGATTTCGTATGGCGTCACTGTCCAGAAAATGGATGAAGAGATTGAGCTCGTCTCCAAGTTCAAACGAAAGAAACTTTATAACATCAACATCAAGTACATCTGCCCTATTTTCCTGGTAATTATTTTCATCAGCTCGGTACTGAATGTGTTCGGCGTCATCTCCATGTAATCACAAATAGAGCCTCCCTTTCGGGAGGCTTATTTTTTACCATTTAATCGAACCGGGTCTGCCACTCCGGGTCCCGGGCCGCCGCGAAGCACATGGCAATCTGCTCCTCCGTGTTGCGCTCCTCGCTCAGGTCGGGGAGCTCGGATTCGCCGAACCAGCGCGATTCGGTGGTCTCCACGTTCGGTACGAATTCCCCGCCCAGAGGCGTGCAGAGATAGAAGAGGACGCATACTTTATTCGCATACAGCGGATGGTTGTGCAGGTCCCGGTCCTGGACGGCGATGACTTTATCCACCTGGATATGCACGCCGGCCTCCTCTTTGGCCTCTTTGACGGCGTTTGCTGCTGGAGATTTGTTCACCTCGCACCATCCGCCGGGCATGGACCAGCCACCGCGGCTCTCGTGGACCAGAAGGATCTTTTCGTCCTGGATGATCGCGCAGCGGGTGTCGAGTTTCGGGGTCTGGTAGCCGGTCTCGCTGCAGAAGAGCTGCATGATTTCCTCCGGGCTGGCGTCCGTGTGGGCGGCGAGCATCTCTGCGGAGATTTCCCGGATGCGGGTGTAGCGCTCCCGGTCAAAGTAGTTGTGACAGTAGTAGAGGCCTGCCTGGGCGAGGGACTGGAGCTCGACGGCCCAGTCGAGCCAGCTGTGATTCGAAGTTGCCATGGATTTCACCTGCTTTTTGTAATAAGATGAATCTATCCCCATTATACAATGTCACGGAGGCGATTTCCTTGGGGCATCTCTATTTTGTCCGGCACGGCGAAACCTTTTGGAACGTCGAGAATAAAATCTGCGGGCAGACCGACAGTCCGCTGACCAAACGCGGCCACGCACAGGCCATTGCGACGGGCGAGCGCATCCGTTCGCTGGGCCTGCAGATCGATCAGGTGCTGAGCTCCCCGCTCAGCCGCGCCTACGAGACGGCACAGCATATCGCGGAGATCAACGGGTTTCCGCTGCAGGTGGAGCCGCGGCTGATTGAGCAGAATTTCGGTAAATATGAGGGCACGCCGCGGGACGGAAAAGAGTTTGCGGCGGATAAGCAGAACTTCATCTGCTCTTACGGGGGCGGAGAGACGATGCTGCATTTGGCCCACCGTATTTACAGCCTGCTGGACGACATCACAGCCGACGAAGAGCACACCTATCTCCTGGTGGCGCACAATGGAATCTCCCGCGTGGTCTACTCCTATTTCCACGACATGACCAACGAAGAGTATGCGGACTATGGCATTCCGAATGCCGATATTTTAGAGCTGACCTTTTAATCGCCCTGCGGAAATTGTGCTATAATTTCTTTGGAATCTTATTAAAGGAGGGAACATGTATGAAACTTATCACCATCAGCCGTGAATACGGAAGCGGCGGAGGCGTCATCGGTCGGGAGCTGGCAGAGACCCTCGGCTTCGCCTACTATGACAAGGAAATCATTCACACGATTGCGAAAGACCTGAATCTCAGCGAAAAGGAAGTTTTTCAGCTGACCGAGGAGAACAAGGCGACGTTTCTGCAGATGCCCTTCGAAAATTACGGAGGCATTGACACCCATTCCCTGGATGTCCTGCGGGTTCAGCGGCAGGTGCTTCGCAACATAGCTGAGAAGGGCGAGGACTGTGTCGTTGTGGGCCGCAGCGGCGACGTCATTCTGGACGACTACGATCCGCTCAAAATTTTCGTCTATGCGGACAGCGAGACCTGCATAGCCAATATCCGCGCCACGGTGCCGAAGTACAAAGACGCCCCGGACAAGCACATTTATAGGGACATGAAGCGCATTAATTCGGTCCGCGCTTCTTACTACGAACTGGTCTCCGGTGAAAAATGGGGCCGGAAAGAGAATTATGACCTCTGCATTAACACGTCCGGTAAGGACATGCGCACGCTGGTAAAACCCATCGCCGAGTATGCGACGGCGTGGTTCCGGCTGTCGGAGTAATTTTACAGCAAGAGGGCCGCTGCAGAACGGGGTTCTGCAGCGGCCTTTTCTGCTTTTTCTGAGATATGGGGAGAAGAACTTTTGGGTTTCCGGGACTTATTTTACACCGGAACCGTAGTAGCCCTCGGTTTCACTGCGGGATGGGCGGGAGGCCAGCTCGTACTGCTTTTGGGAATGAACGGTGACCATATGGCGAACCCAGCGGGCGAATTCGTCCGGAGGGGTACAGGATTCCCGGCTCAGCCAGATGATGAAGTAGTCAAAACATAGGTCGCAGATATGGCGGATATAGAATTTTGCGGTCTCTTCGTTGTCAAAGGTCTCCTCGAAGTCCTCATAGATGAGGGGATACAGTTTCTGGTAGCAGTAATTGCGGAACGCATCGTCCTTGAAGGCGTTGGCATAGAACTTGCGGTCGCTGTACAGTTCGCGGCAGATTTCAGGAAAGTAGTCCCAGATGGTCCAGTTGTCATGATAGACCCATTTAATAAGGTGGTCATGATAGTAGATGTAGTTGACGACATCGTACTTGTCGTTGAAATAGCGATAAAAGTTTCGTCGGCTGATGCCGGCCTTCTCGCAGATTTTAACGACAGTAATTTTGTCAATGGTGGTTTCACGGATGAGTTCTTTTGTGCTGCCTGCAATTAGATTCTTCGTGAATTCGCTGTTGGCCAACGGACGATCTTCCTTTCTCCATGTCTCATTCATAACAAAATGAGTGTAACAAAGTTACAAATATTGTTCATTTGGTAACGAACATGCTCGGAATTAATTATAAACCAACGTGTTAGAAGCTGCCAGTGGCAAGATGCCGCAATTCTTTTCGAATCCGTTTGGAATTTTATGCAAATCGTGCTATTATAAATACATTGCAGATCGAAAGGGGGAGGGCAGATGGCCAAGCCGGAGAAAGATCACGACCTGGAGCACAAGAAGAAAGTACTTCACCGGACCATGCGGACGGAGCAGGTTGTCCTTATTGTCTCCACCATAGTCGTCCTCATTATCATCGCCGTTATGGCAATGCGTGTCATCCAGGGCTGACCTCCCTGGACTTCCGTTATTTACAAAAGTTTTACATGAGTTTTGGACGTTTTGCCAAATGCTTTTTCAAATAAAGTATGGTAATATTATGACATGCAGAATTGTATGATTTGTGGATACAATCGAACTGCATATGGATTCGATAGGAGAATTCAGATAGGGGAATGAACCAAGCAGAAATTTTCCGTTTCTGCTTGGTTCTTTTTTACGGCGCGAATTTTCAAGTCAAGTGCAACACTTTCGAATAGAAGACTTCATAAGGTGTC
>UQOE01000046.1 GCA_900542575.1 uncultured Oscillospiraceae bacterium | reverse complement strand
ATAATGCCCTACAGGGGGGCTTTTTATGCAGTCCGAATAAAATGGTTCGGTCCACAATGGACAGCTGCTTTTTCTGCAGAGGAAGTTATGAGAAGTATTCCGGATTGTTCTGCGCGAAGGTGTCAATCAGGTCAAGCACTTTAGCGCTGTCATAATTGTATTTCGGTGTGTCGCACCAGATGCTGACGCAGGCGCCGAGGATGTTCTCATCTTTGGTGCCGTCGCTCATGTCGGTATAGTGCAGATGGCGCATGCTGGTTTTGGCGAGCTTATAGGAGAACGGATTGTAGTTGATGTTCTCCAGAGATTCATTAACACCGACGACGTAATAGAACAGGCAGTTGTGGTTGAAGACCCTGTGGCCGTTCTTTTCAATGGTCGCAACGCTTGCGGCGGGCTGGACGGAGCCGGCCGGGACATTCCAGTAGGCGACGGCAATGTCCTTGTCGAACTGGCCTTCGCCGTTTCCGTCATAGTAAAGAATATCATTGAACATGATGGGCTTCAGACCGTGGCGTTTGACCTGTCTGGAGAGCATGTTGACATAGTCGATATAGTAATTGTATTTGCCGTCCTTCGGCATATAGCCGCTGACCTCATCGCAGCCCATGTTGAACCATTCGCTGCCATGGTCTTTGTAATAGTTCATATATTTTCCGAGCAGGGCGCGGATGAAATTGCTCTGTGCAGCGTCGTCAATGTTCATGCTGATATTTCCGGTTGCATTCGGAGTCGCAGAACCGGACTTGACCCCAAGGGTCTCCATGGCGTAGACCAGCGCATTCATGTGGCCGGGGGATTCCATGAGCGGAATGATGTTCAGTCCTTTGCTCTGGGCATAGGTGTAGAGTTCATCCATTTCCTTCTGAGTCAGATAAGTGCCGTTCGGATCGTCATAATACTTTTTGTTGCCGGCGATAATGGCATTTTTGACCTCGTCACTGGAGTAGGATTTTCCGTTTGCTTTGACAGACATATCGTCGAGCAGGAAGCGACATCCGTTATTTTCGGTAGCCAGCTCCAGATCGGTGTAGCCGTCTGCCGCCATCCGGTCCAGGATCTGTTCGATCTGGGCGACGGAAAAATATTTCCGTCCGGCGTCCAGCAGGACGATGTTCATCTTACCCTTCTTCGATTCCGCTGCCGCAGAGACGGCCAGCACGCTTCCCAGCATGAGAACGGCGAGCAGAACAGAGAGAATTCGTTTCAGGGGTTTCTTCATTTTGTTTCCTCCTTATGGTTAGCCTAAATAGAAAGACCCGTTTTGCTTTTGCGTGAAGTTGTAATAATGGTCGAACAGATATTTCATGGCGCCGTAATAGACAGCTTTGGCGTCCAGCTGACTGAGGCGGACAAGCACATGGTCGTCCAGATGGGAAGAGCCCATCGCTGCTATGTTCTGCTGTACCAACTGCAGAAAATAGGGCCCAAGTGCAGCGGCTTTGCTGCCGCCCAATACGATTTCACTTGGATGGACGAAGCAGATCATATTGATGCAGGCCAGAGAAAAATCGTAGGCGAGGTGCTGAAGATTCTCACGGGCAGCAGGATCTCCGTAGAGTGCCGCGTCGCCGATTTCTTCCAGAGACTGATTCTGCGTGTTCTCCCGCATGATAATTTCCAGGCAGCCCCGTTTGCCGCAGCTGCATTGCGGACCGTTCGGGTCCACCGAATAGTGGCCCATCTGCATGTAGTATCCGGTCGCATTTCCGAGCAATTCTCCCTGTACAAACAGCGCAGAGCCAATGCCGTAGCCGATATTTACAAATGCAAAATTGGAGTTCGGCACTTTGGCATATACTTTTTCCGCGTATGCCATGCAGGCGGTGTTGTTCAGAAGTGCCACTGTATAATCCGGAAACGCAGACTGCAGTTCCTGGACAAAGCCGCTTTCCTGAAAGGGGATGGAGACAGAAAAGACCGTCTGCTTTTCGGCGTTAATCATAGCCGGCACAATTACGCCGATACCGAGAATCTGTTCGCCCGGAAGCTGGTCCGGCACAATGCGATTCAGATATTTTTTCGCCTGCGGCAGGTAATCCGCAGCGGAAGAAATGGGGATTTCCTCATAGGAAAAACATTTTCCCGCAATGTCGATAACAGATGCGCAGAGTTTGTCTTTTCGCAGATAAAAAACAGCGACATGATAATAGTTCTGCTGCAGATAGAGGTGGTTGGGCTTTCGTCCGACCGCTTTGCTGTCCTCGGTCCCGGAGTCTACCAGAAAATGGCGGACAATCAGCTCGTCGACCAGAGAGGAGACGGCCGGTTTGCTGAGGCCCAGCTTCTTGGAGATATCGACGCGGGCAATTCCCGGTTGGTTCTGAACGCAGGTCAGAACCTGCTTCAGATTGGTATTTTTAATGTCCTGCTGATTGAAGATCTTCATGTAAACTGTCTCCCGGAAAATACTTTCTAACCCTATCGTAGCATGGATTTCCCAGAAATCAAGAAAGATTAGTTAATTCAAAAAACTAATTATTGACAGCACTATTGCCGTAGTTTATATTTGTTATAAAAGATTAGCATTTAATTAGTTAAGCCAAATAACTATTTGAAGGGATGAGGATATGTTTCGAGTACTTTCCGTTGAAGATTATGATATGGTAAGCAGCGCAACTGCAGAACTTATTGCATCGCAGGTCCGTTTGAAACCGAATTCCGTTCTCGGGCTGGCGACGGGTTCCTCTCCGATCGGGACCTATCAGGAGCTGATCCGGATGTATCAGGCCGGGACTCTGGATTTCCGCCAGGTTCAGACGGTCAACCTGGACGAGTACGTCGGCCTGAAGGCAGAGGACCCCAACAGCTACCATTATTTTATGAAGACCCGGCTGTTTGACCATATCAATATCGATCCCAGCCGCTGCCGTCTCCCGGACGGCTCCGGCAAAGATCTGGAAAAGGCATGCCGGCAATACGATGAGCAGATCCGCGCCCTCGGCGGAATTGATCTCCAGCTGCTCGGCATTGGCCACAATGGCCACATCGGCTTCAACGAGCCGTCTTCGGAGCTGGCACTCACCACCCATCTGGTCCATCTCTCGGAAAACACCATTCAGGCAAATGCGCGCCTGTTCGATTCACCGGACCAGGTTCCGCGGCAGGCCCTGACCATGGGGTTCAAGAATATTCTGGACGCCAGACGCATTGTCCTGATTGCCAGCGGGGCGGACAAGGCGGAAATTTTGGAAAAAGCGCTCTGGGGGCCGGTTACACCGGAAGTTCCGGCTTCTCTCCTTCGTCTCCACAATGATGTAACTGTTATTGCCGACAAAGCGGCTTTACCGAACCGCGTTTACGGGAGGACCGCATGATTCTTCAGAACGGAGAAGTATATACGCCAGATCACAAATTTGTTCGACGCAGCCTTGCCATAGAGAATGGCAGGTTTTCGGCGACGGCATCGGATCGCACGGCAATCGATGCCTCCGGCTGCTATGTCATTCCGGGTTTGGTGGATATCCATATCCACGGCGGCAGGGGATGCGACTTCGGGGACGCCACCGCAGACTCGCTGCATCGGATTGCGTCATATGAGGCGGAGAACGGAATTACCGCGTTCTGCCCGACCTCCATGACGATGCCGAAAGAGGACATCTGCAGATCGGCTGCGGTCTTAAAAGACTTCCGGGAGGATTCGGGCGATGCAGCTGTTCTCGGCATGAACATGGAAGGCCCTTTCATTTCCCCGGAGAAAAAAGGCTCGCAGGAGAGCCGCAATATTCTGGACCCCGATCCGGAATTTGTCCGCGAGCTCCAGCGGATCTCCGGAAATCGGATCCGCCTGGTCGATTTTGCGCCGGAGCGGCCCGGTGCCTCCCAATTTGTGGAAGAACTTGCGGGAACCGTCACACTGTCGGTTGCCCACACAAATGCAGATTATGAAACCGCTCTGTCGGCCATGAAAAAGGGAGCGCACCATGTCACGCACCTTTATAATGCGATGACTCCTTATCAGCACCGCGCCCCGGGCGTGGTGGGAGCCGCATCGGATGACCCGGAATGCATGGTGGAACTGATTGCCGATGGACTGCATAATCACCCGAGCGTCGTTCGGAACACATTTCGTAGATTCGGCCCGGAACGCGTTGTCCTGATCAGCGACAGCATGGAGGCAACCGGCTGCCCGGATGGAACTTACACGCTTGGCGGGCACGAGGTGTTTGTCCATGGAAAAGAGGCGCGGCTGAAGGACGGCACCATCGCTGCGAGCGTCTCCAACCTGATGGACTGCCTGCGGGTCTGCGTGCTGCAAATGGGCATTCCACTGGAAGATGCGGTGCGCTGTGCTTCCGAAAACCCCGCGCGCTCGATTGGTATGTTTTCCACAAGAGGAAGCATAGAAGTCGGAAAGACGGCGGACGCGGTTCTACTGCGCAAAAAAGATCTCTCGGTTCAGCAGGTGATCCTGCGGGGCAGGCTTTTACCAAAGTGAATATACACAAGAAACTCCGCAGGCTTATTGCCTGCGGGGTTTTTGAATGGTTGAGTTGATAAGACTTGAATGAAAACTTGCCGTTTCTTTTATGAACCTTTTCTTTCCAAATTCGAACATAAGAAATAGAAAGCAAATTCAAAATTTAGAGGGAAATTGAAAAGAGGAAAAAACATGAAGAAGACAAAACGAATGTTGGCAATTGTGTTTGCAGCGATTTTAATGGCGCTTTCCGTATTCTCTGTTATCGGACTTGCCGCAGAGAAACCGGTGATTCATCCATCTACAGAAACCCCAATGACATTTTCATATAATGTCAAAGTTACAGCATATGATAAATATGGTAGGGCATTAGAAATGGAAGGTGATAATTCTTATCATGATAATGTAACTTCAGGAACACATTATGGTTATGTAGTGGACTTTTATCCAAATGAAGCAGCCTATAAAGCAAAACAGGACCCGATGGCATCTATTGGATTTAATACTGATAAAAAAGGGCAGGGTACAGCTACATACAGCGAAGTATTTGTAAAAGATCCACCGGCAACCCTTTATTTCCATGTACGCCCGGAGGTTGACACATTCTTCAGTCCGGCATCCGGTACTGTCGCAGTCCAGTAAAAAACAATTTCAAGATAAACTATAATTAAGCCAGTACCCGATTTCATTAAGAAACAGGTACTGGCTTTTCTATACCTATTAATAAAGGTGACAGGATTTGCTGATAAAATATCGGGTAAAAATCAAAGGCTTTTCTTCCCGTTGGGAAATTTTGGGGCATATCACATCTTAATAGATGGCGAATTTACAATGTAAGTGCAACACATAGAAATGACACATAGCTTTCCT
>UQOE01000045.1 GCA_900542575.1 uncultured Oscillospiraceae bacterium | reverse complement strand
TCAATTGGAGCTGATAACCGGATTTGAACCGGTGACCTCATCCTTACCAAGGATGCGCTCTACCAACTGAGCTATATCAGCAAATGGCAGGGGCAGAAGGATTCGAACCCTCGGCACGCGGTTTTGGAGACCGCTGCTCTACCAACTGAGCTATACCCCTATACAGAAAACTGGTGGACCATCAGGGACTCGAACCCCGGACCCGCCGGTTATGAGCCGGATGCTCTGACCAACTGAGCTAATGGTCCACATCACAGGCCGCCGCTTCACAAGCGACTTCTTTATTATAATGACGGCCCGGACGAAAGTCAAGGAAGAAATGGGGAAATCTTAGATGTTTTTCACGTCTCAGGAACCTATTGCAACGCCGTAGGTATGGCAGTCTTTCGAGATCAGCCGGTTCCCCTGATAGACCAGTTTCAGCGAGAAAAACGGAGAGGGCTGCGCAATCTTTTCCAGGAAAATCCGGTCCCCCTCCCAGGTTGGAAGCGTGGGAACTATATTCTTATCAATCCACTGCAAATCTCCCTCCTGGCATTCGCGCAGAGTCCCGGAAAACTCCGTGCAGGTAAAAAGATGCATATACTCCCCTTCCACTCTGTCGCAGACGAAGGTAACCACACCGCGGTACTGCGGATGGAGAAGCGTGAGCCCGGTCTCTTCATACGCTTCGCGGACGGCGCACTCTTCCGGGCTCTCGTTTTCCTCGCATTTTCCCCCGACACCGATCCACTTATCGTGGTTAATATCATGCTTCTTTTTTACGCGGTGAAGCATCAGATATTTTCCATCATTTTCAATGTAAATCAGTGTCGTATTCAGCATATTTTGTTATCCTCTCAGTAAGAAATCTTAAAATGAAGCACAGTATCATCACAGCGGCCGCAGCGGATCGTCAGCGTTCCACTGCTCCCCCGCCCGGTTGTCTTCACATAAACACCGGCGAGGCCGCCACGAAGCGGAATAACGGATGGGCCTATCAGTTCCAGGCCGCCCGATACCTCCAGCAAAAGCGGATCATTTGCATAGGTCAGGATATTTCCGTCCTCTGACACCGCTGCAATCCGGACTTCGGCCACATCGTATGTCGTAGTCTCCTTCAGCTCCGTCGTCGTCGCATCGGTCTTAAGATGGAACTCCATAGCAGGGCCCTTTGTCGCCTGCTTCACTACCTCTCCGTCTTTTATGGCTTCAAACCGGTAGACCGTGACGTCGGCGCCCCAGGTGTTGGAATATTTGTGGAACAGGGCTTTCGCCTTTTCCGGTGTCAGCTGATCTCTGACCGCGCCGGCTCCAAGAGACGCAAGCGTACTGGCGTCAATGACGGCCTCCTGTCCGCTGTGAATATAATTTTTTACCGCCTTGCGCAGGAAATTGCCCGTCGCTGTGGAGAGACCATCCAGTCGCTCCGGACGGTCGCCCACCAGATCGTCGATCAAAATCGGCGGATGCGGCAGATTTGGGAAATGCTCCCGGTCCGGGAAGAACTCGGTAACGTACTCGCCATTCTGATACATTTTAACGGAATCGGCATTTGTAAAGGCGTAGATATCGCCGATCCAGCTGCCGGGGTGTTCGCCGATGTCCATAGAAGAACTGATTTCCAAAACATCGTGGTCGTCGCTCTGGCTCTCATAGAAGTAAGCGGCAAGTTTTGGATTGCGGAACATGTCCAGGACGCCGTGATAGCAGATCCGGTCCCCGCTTCCGAAATCCTTATGTGTATTGTAGTCGGCCATACACCAGCCGAAAACTCCCGAGATACCGTTTGAAGGGGACAGCGCGTCATTGACCACGCGGGCATGGCGAAGTGCCTGCGAAAGTCGGTGTTCCTCGCAGTCATAGGATTTGGTCGGGAACATATGGCCATCGTGCTCCGAAATCAGATAGGGCCTGGAGAGCGGTGCCACCAGTTCCTTGCGGAGCACGCCAGCATTTTTGCCCGTATGGGAAAAGTCGTTAAATGCGTAGACATCTTCGAGAAGATGGGAATGCTTCAGATAGCGGACGCCGGAGGTCTGCCGCGTCGGATCCAGCGCATGGGCCGCATCGTTGGCGCGTCGGTACAGTTCGTCGTCATCCAGAGATTCATTAATGCGTACACCCCACAGCACAACACTTGGGTGATTCCAGTCATCAAGAATCATCTCTTTTACGTTCTGGATGTGCTGATCCCGCCAGGCAGAGCTGCTTCCTATATGCTGCCAGCCGGGTGCCTCCGTAAAGACCAGAAGACCGAGCCGGTCGCAGGCATCCAAAAAATATTTGGACTGCGGATAGTGAGAGGTGCGGACGGCGTTCAGGCCCAGACGGTATTTGAGAGTCTCTGCGTCATCCACCTGCATAGAGGCCGGCATAGCATAGCCGACATATGGGTAAGACTGATGGCGGTCAAGGCCGCGTAATTTTATGCATTTTCCGTTTAGATAAAAACCGTCCCGTTTAAAAACAGCTTCCCGAAGACCGAAGGTCGTCTTCTGAATGTCGGTCACCGTTCCGTCAAAATGGAGCGTAACCGTAAGCTCATAGATAGTTGGGTGCTCCAGGTCCCAGGTCTGCAGTCGGTCTGAGTGGAAACGGAAGGTGTTGGAGCCGATGGTTACCCGCTCTCCCTTCTTTTCTATCAATACCCCGCTGCCGTCAGTGACCGCGAGATCAGCAGTGATGGGACGATTCTGCCGGTCTACGCTGCATTCCGTCTCAAAGGAAACCTGAAAGGTTTTGTCCTTTGAATAGATGTCTCCCGCCTGGACAAACAGGCGATCCAGTACCGCGGAACCGCGCACTTCCAGCGCGACTTCCCGGTAGATGCCGCCGTATGTCAAATAGTCGATGACATGGCCGAACGGCGGAATGTCCTGGGACTCCCGGGCATCGGTTACCACTTTAATGTGATTGATTTCCCCGAATTTGGCGGCCTTTTCAAGCGGACAGGTAAACTGGGTGTAGCCGTTCCAGTGCTCGCCCACCGCTTCCCCGTTAAGGTAAACCTTTGCGCTCTGGGCAATTCCCTCAAACCGGAGGGAGACGGAAGATCCGGCCCACTCCTCCGGAAAAGTAAGGTCTTTCTCGTAAACACTGACAAACTGATACATACGTTCATCAAAATAGTTGAACGGGAGTTCACAGTTGGTATGCGGCAGCCGGACGATCTTTTTCTGTTCCGGATGCTCTTCCGGATAGAAGGTCCAGCCGTTGTTGATATACATCGTCTCTACCATGACACTGCTCCTTTTTTCATTTCGTGTTCGGGCACACTTCTTCTCCAAATCATTATAGCGAAAAACGGCGCAGAGTGAAAGCACTCTGCGCCGTCCAAACAAGGCTCTTATTTAACTGCTTTAATGGAGACCTGGCTGCTGTCCGTAAACGGCGTATCGAGATAATTTCTCGCCTGGCGGTAGTTCGGGAACAGTTTCGGAGACAGCGTATCCGACTCAATTCCGGCATCCTGGAGCTGCTTTTCAAACGCTTCGATGTGGGAAAGGTTCAGCTTGCCGACATGGTCCATGCTCTTGGCACGGGCAGCGGCAACTTTGCCGACGTCACGGCCAAAGACAACAACATCCAGAAGAGAGTTGCCCATAAGACGATTTCGACCGTGAATGCCTCCGACAACCTCGCCGGCTGCAAACAGGTTTTCAACGCCGGTGACTTCACAGTCGGTGTTAATGTCCAGTCCTCCGTTCTGGTAGTGAAGGGTCGGATAGATAATGATTGGCTCTTTGCGCATGTCGATGCCATATTTGTCAAACATCTTGAACATGGCAGGAATTTTGGCAAGGATTGTGCCTTCGCCGTGCTTTTTCTCGATCATCGGGGTGTCGAGCCAGACACCCTGTCCTCCGCCTTCCAGTTTCAGGCCCTTGTCACGGGCCGTGCACTCACGGATTACGGCTGCGGCTTCGACGTCGCGGGTCTCCAGAGGATGGACGAAGACCTCACCGTCTACATTGATGACCTTGGCACCCAGACCGCGGACCTTTTCGGTAACCAGTGCACCGAGGATCTGCGCCGGGTAAGCGGCACCAGTCGGATGGTACTGCAGCGTGTCCGGATATTTCAGCAGTGCGCCGCAGTGGTACGCAAGCACCAGGCCGTCGGCCGTAGCACCATAGTGGTTTGAGGTCGGGAATTTCTGGTAGTGAAGTCGGCCTGCGCCGCCGGTTGCAATGATGACGGTCTTGGCACGGGCAACTTTGAGCTCCTTGGTCGTAGTATTAAGAAGAACCGCACCGGCGGCTTTCCCGTTCTCGTCCTGAATAAGCTCAATGGCAGCCGTGTAGTCCACAATTGGAATCTGACGGCACTGGACCTCGTCGCGGAGGGTACGCATAATCTCTGCGCCGGTATAGTCTCTCGCCGCATGCATACGCTTGCGGGAAGTACCGCCGCCGTGGATGGTGATCATATTGCCATCTTCATCTTTGTCGAACTCAACGCCGAGATCGGTCAGCCAGCGAAGAGCGTCTGGGCCCTCTGTGACCAATTTGTAGACGAGTTCTTTCTTTGCCGCATAGTGGCCGCCGCCGTAGGCGTCCAGGAAATGCTGTGCCGGGGAGTCACCTGGCTTATCCGCGCCCTGGATGCCGCCCTCTGCCATCATGGTGTTGGCGTCACCGACACGGAGTTTGGTGACAATAAGGACATCGGCACCTGCCTCGTCTGCCTCAATGGCAGCTGCACAGCCGGCTCCGCCTCCGCCGATAATAAGTACATCGGTATCATAGTCCGGATGCTCGAGATCGACATCGTCGGCATTCATCCGGCTGTGGCCCTGCAAAATAGCGGCCAGCTCATGGTTGACCTTTTCCCCTTTATTGGCTCCAACCCTGAGTTCCTCAAACTGGTCTTCGCGATAGTCCGGGTGGAAAGCCTTAAGGAGCTGATCTTTGTCCTCTGCAGACATGCGCTCCGGCTCAAGGGCCGTATTATAGTCTCTCTTCTCCTCTACTTTTTTGAGGGAAGCCTGTAAATATTCGGGATACATAACGGTTGCGCTCCTCCTTATTTCTCAATTTTACGGGAATTGTAGAGGGCCTGCAGCTCCTCATCCGATTTGTTCATGAGATCATTGACATCATCGAGAAGCGAACCGTTCTCCACTCCCTCGCACATTCTGGTAAGATGTCTTGCCTCGGGCGCGATATATTTGCCGTTCAGACGACGGGCAAGCATTGCCACCTGCGGGTGGGAAATGCCGGCCGGGCAGCGGGAGGAGCAGCAGCCGCACATGATGCAGTCAAAGGATTTCTCGGCACAGGCCTTGAAGTCACCGTTCTGTGCATCTTCAATATAGTGCATGACATCGATACCCTGCGGGCAGGTATTCGTGCAGGTGTTGCAGGTGATGCAGGAGTAGATTTCCGGATAGAGATCCATCATAATCTGCTGGTCCGGTTTCACCTTCCTGAGATCGTAAACCGCTTTTTCCATCGGGAAGTACGGAAGAGTCGCAATATACATCTGGTCCTTGATTTTCGTTTCGCAGGCCAGGCAGTAATGGAGCTCCCGTTCTCCCTTGATGCGATAGATGGTTGCACATGCACCGCAGAAACCGTGGCGGCAGCCGACACCGGTGGTCAGTTCATATCCGCAGTACTCGTAAGCTTTGATAATAGTAAGGTTGTCCGGAGCAGTATACTGTTTTCCGAACAGATAGATGGTTACGTTATTAGGCATAGAGCCCTGTCCTCCTTCAGAAGAATAACTTGAGACCCGTATGTCGGCGAGGTTCCCGTCGCAGGACAATATCCGTGAGTCCCAAAAGTCCCCAGCGGTTCTGACAGAGAACCGCTGAGGGAAACGCATAAGCTTATATCAGACCATCTGCTCCGGATGGAAGACCTTGTCAAACTCCTCTTCGGTGAGATAGCCCAGTTTGACGCAGGCCTCTTTCAGGGAGATGTTCTCCTTGAACGCCA
>UQOE01000044.1 GCA_900542575.1 uncultured Oscillospiraceae bacterium | reverse complement strand
AAGTCCCCACTTCCTCGGGGCGGCCCCGCCTTTTTCCTGAGTTGCCCCAGATCTGGCCCCAGCGGCATCCCCATTTCGGGGCAAGTCCCCACTTTTTCGGGGCGGCCCCGCCTTTTCGCCAAGTTGCCCCGAGCCGGGCTATAGCAGCGGCAAGTAACAACTCGACCATATGCAAAAAGTGCTGCAGATTTTGATCTCTGCAGCACTTTTTATTCCCCGCTCAGCTTCTCCCATCCATTCCGCACAGCATCCTGCACGAGTCGGGTCAGCTCTTCGACGGGGATGTCCTTGCCATTGCGGATCCAGTGGGTGTACATATTGATAATGCCGGACGCACAGTATTCGCGGTAGTAGTCGAAGGCGGCATCATCCAGCGGAGAAGACTTCCGAAAGCATTCCGTGATGCCGTCCTTCAGGATGTTCTTGCAGTCGTGCTCCAGGCGGTAATAGCTCCGATCCAGAATGATGGTGTCGTAGTAGTCTATGTTGGACATCATGATCTGCGTCAGGATTTCAAAGATGTCGCGGTTCTCTTTCAGGCCGTTCTGGAAGGCGACGCTCACGAGATCGCGGGCCTCCTGTTCAATTTCATCCACAATTTCGAACAGGTTGTCGTAGTGCAGGTAGAAAGTCCGTCGATCAAGATCGGCCTCCCGCGTCAGCTCGGTGACGGTAATCTCCGAGATGGGCTTTTTCTTCATCAGGCGCACCAGGGCGGCGCGCAGATACTGCCTGGTCCGCTGAACGCGTCGATCCTCCATAACCGTCTCCCTCCTTTTCCCCTTCATTATACACATTTCTCCCACAAATTGAGCATTTCTGCACAGACTTTACGGGTCCTGTGGTTGGATCCGGCGGCGCAGGTCTGCTATGACAGAATCGAGAAAGGAGAAATGGATTATGTATACCATTCAACAGGCGATGTCCATCGTCTGGGCCAACCAGACCACGGTCATCATCGCCGCCCTGCTGACCTACTTTTTCGGGTTCGTTCAGTACGGCACAAGTATGTACATGCAAATCAAACACAAAGAGTGCCCGTTCTACTTCTGGCAGCACTGCTGGTACTTCGGACACGACATCGTCTTCTCGTTCCTGTTCAATCAATGGTGGCACGAGATTGGATTCTGGCTCTTCAAAGTCCTGAACATCGGCTGCATGATGTTCGTCTGCATTGAATTCGTCTCCATCTATTACGCCGTCAAATATGAATCGGACTGGAACTGGGGCAAGTACTTCAAAGGCGGCAAGGTCCCGTCACAGAAGAAGGCATGGATCATGGCCATCGCCGGCTATGCAATCGGCACCGTGCTGTTCGTCACAGCCCGTAAGATCATCGGCGATCCGATGTGCCTGGTCCTCATGATGTCCACCAACGTCACCCTCGCCCTTATGGCCAGATTCAACCTGCAGGAGCGCAAATACACCCGCAAAGGCAACAAGCTCCTGGCATGGGCGACCTTAATCGGCACCATATTCACCTTCTGCCCGCCCGGCGTCGGCTTCTTCACCACGGTGATCCGCGTCTTGGACAACCCGTACTACTACATTCTCGGTGTCCTCTGCGTCATCACTTCTATCCGCTATATCTATATTTCCTACAAGCTCCCCAAGTATGAGGACTACGTCAAAGAAATTGAGGCTCCGGCCGCAGCATAATCACACAACTTCTCATAGAAAGACCGCCGTAGCGATGCAGCGGTTATTTCTTTGACCAAAGTTCCATATTTCCAACTTTTGTCACGCACATGGGTGATTTTTGACCTGAGGCTCTGATTTTCAATTTTTGTCAAAGAAAATCGGGCCCTGAGAGCCGCTTTTTTGACAAAACAGGCTGATTCCAGAATTTTGTCAAGCTGATAAGCTACGCGATCTTCTATTCTGTAATATATCTCTCGCCCGCGCGTTGACAAAAATCTGGTTTTCCGAGTTTTTGTCAAACTTTCGATGTTACCGTGACAAAAGTTCTATATTCTCAGCTTTTGTCAAACAGTTGCGGGGAGTTCCTGCGAAAGCTTTCGTGCCCCCATCACAGAAAATCCCATTTATTTCGACATTCTCCCAGAAGTGTTATTCCAAATTTGAAAATATGTGATTTGGATTAATTTTCAGAAAATTTGGAATAACAAATTGCCAAGAATGATAAAAAAGCAGTCGGTTGCGGCCCACGGCTCCCACAAAAAAAAGAGTGACCGCACACCCATTACAGTGTGCAGCCACTCAAGGATCGGCAAATATTACGATTCATACCCAAGCGCGAAGGCCTTCAGGTTCAGATCGATGAATTTCGGCGGGACGGTGGTGCGGATGGTCTCCTCCCAGATGCCGCGCTCAATGTCGGTGTTCTTCGCCACGGCGCCGATGAGGGCGACGTTGACGGCCTTCGGGGAACCGGCCTCCAGAGCCATGCGGAGGGCGTCGATGCGGTCAACTGCGGCGCCGGCCTTCTCCAGGCGATCCAGAACATTTTCCGGATACTTGGCCGCTCCCGTAATGACGGGCATCGGGTCCATTTTCTGAGTGTTGACGACAATGCGGCCGTCCTTTTTCAGGTACGGAAGCCAGCGTGCCGCCTCCAGCTCTTCGAAGCTCAGGATGATGTCGGCCTCGCCCTTCTCAATGATGGGAGAGTAGACCTTGTCGCCATAGCGGACATAGGTGACGACGGAGCCGCCGCGCTGGGACATGCCGTGGACCTCGGAAATCTTGACATCATAGCCCTTGGCGAGGAGAGAGCGGCCGAGCAGACGGGAGGCAAGCAGGGTTCCCTGGCCGCCGACGCCTACGATCAGAATACTTTTTGTCATGTTATTTCCCCTCCTCAATGGCATCAAACTTGCAGAGCGGCTGGCACATGCCGCAGCCGGTGCACTGCGTGAAATCAATATAGGACTGGCCGTCCTTGAAGCTGATGGCCGGGCAGCCGATGCGCATGCAGGCTTTACAGCCGATGCACTTGTCGGCGTTTACGTGGAGCGGCGGCTTCTGATGCTTCCGGACTTCCTTCAGCAGGACGCACGGACGGCGGGAGATGATGAGAGACGGCGCCTCGACGGCGAGTTCCTCTTTGATGGCCTTGCGGGTACCGGCGATGTCGTACGGATCGACGACAAGGACGCGCTCAAAGCCGCAGGCGTGGGCCAGAGCCTCCAGGTCGACAGCCGTGGTCGGATCGCCGTTGATGCGCTTGCCGGTGGTCGGGTTCTCCTGGTGGCCGGTCATGCCGGTGATGGAGTTGTCCAGGACGATGATCTTGGAGTTGGACTGGTTGTAGGCCGCGTTGATCATGCCGGTGATGCCGGAATGGATAAACGTGGAGTCGCCGATAACTGCGACGGACTTCGTGGCCTCATCCGGGCGGATCTTGTTGCGGCCGTGCAGGGCACTGACGGAGGCGCCCATGCAGATGGTGGTGTCCATCGTGCTGAGCGGGGCCAGGGCGCCGAGGGTATAACATCCGATATCGCCGCTGACGAAAACGTTCAGGGGCTTCAGAGCCGCAAAGAGGCCGCGGTGCGGGCAGCCTGCGCAGAGCGCCGGCGGGCGCGGCGGGATGTCCATGTCCACCGTGAGATGATCATATTTTTTGCCGAGGATAACCTCGCCGATCTTCTGGGCGGAGTACTCGCCGAGGAGCGAGAACTTCTCCTTGCCGATGCAGTCCACGCCGAGGGAGCGGACGTGCTCTTCAATGAAGGGATCGAGCTGTTCAAGGACATACAGGGTATCTACCTTCGAGGCGAACTCCCGAATGAGATTGTCCGGCAGCGGATAGACGCAGCCGAGCTTCAGGTAGGAGACCTTGTCCCCCAGCGCCTCTTTGGCGTACTGGTAGGTGATGCCGGCGCAGATGACGCCGATCTTCGTGTCGTTGTACTCTACGGTGTTGACCGAAGCCGTGTCGGCCCACTCGGTCTCCGCCTTCTGCCTCTCCTCTACGACGACATGGCGCTTGATGGCACATGCCGGCAGCATGGCGTACTTCTGAAAATCTTTTTCGTATTCTTTGACCGGGATGTCGGCGCGCTCACCCAGCTCGACGATGCTGGAGGAGTGGGCGATACGGGTGGTTAATCGCAGCAGGACCGGGGTGTCGAACTTCTCGGAGAGCTCGAAGGCGAGCTTCGTGAAGTCGCGGCACTCGGTGGAATCCGAGGGCTCGAGCATCAGCAGTTTGGCCGCCTTGGCGTAGTGGCGGGAATCCTGCTCATTCTGGGACGAGAACATGCCCGGGTCGTCGGCGACGCCGATGACCAGACCGCCGTTGACGCCCGTGTAGGATGCGGTGAACATGGGGTCGGCTGCGACGTTCAGGCCGACGTGTTTCTGGGCGGAAAAGGCGCGTCCGCCGGCGATGGAGGCGCCGATGGAAGTCTCAAGGGCGACCTTCTCGTTCGGGGCCCACTCGCACCAGATTTCGTCGTGTTTGACGGCATTCTCGGTAATCTCGGTGCTGGGGGTGCCTGGGTAACTGGAGACCAGACGGCAGCCGGCCTCGTAGAGACCCTGTGCGACGGCTTCGTTGCCGAGCAAAAGTTTTTTCATGGTATCACTCCTCAACCTGTTTGGCGACCAGAGAATCGCCGCGGTACATCTTTCTGAGTTTGGGTTTTTCAATTTTTCCGGTGGGGTTCCGGGGGACATCGGCGAAGATGATCTTCCGGGGCCGCTTGTAGCGGGGCAGGCCCATGCAGAACTGGTTGACCTCGTCCTCTGTCATCTTCTCGCCCTCCTTGACGGAGATGATGGCCGTGGCAATTTCACCCAGGCGCTCGTCCGGGAGGCCGATGACGGCGACGTCCTTAATCTTGTTGTTGGCCCGCAGGAAGTCCTCAATTTGGACGGGATACAGGTTCTCGCCGCCGGTGATGATGACATCTTTCTTGCGGTCTACGATCCACATGAATCCGTCCTCGTCGAGTTCGCCCATGTCGCCGGTGTGGAGCCAGCCGTTGATGAGCGTCTCATCCGTAGCCTTTTTGTCTTTGTAGTAGCATTTCATGACGCCCGGGCCCTTGACGCAGATTTCGCCGACAGTCTTCGGGGCGTCTATCGTGTTGTCCTTGTCGTCGGCCAGACGGACCTGCCAGCCGTATCCCGGGATGCCGATGGCGCCGGCCTTGCGCTCATTGCCGACCCCCAGATGAATACATCCGGGCCCGATGGACTCGGAGAGCCCGTAGTTGGTGTCATACTGTTGGTTCGGGAACATCTTCAGCCAGCGCTGGATGAGCGTGTGCGGCACTGGCTGTGCGCCGATGTGCATGAGCCGCCACTGGGAGAGATTGTAGTCGTCGAAATTCAGGTGCTTGCGGTCTATGTAGTCGAGAATATCCTGGGCCCACGGGACCAGCAACCAGACAATGGTGCATTTCTCGTCCGAGACGGCCTTCAGGATGATGTTCGGCTTGACGCCCTTCAGCAGGACCGCCTTGCTGCCCGAGATGAGGCTGCCGAACCAGTGCATCTTTGCCCCGGTGTGATACAGAGGCGGAATGCACAGGAACACATCGTCCCGGGTCTGCCCGTGGTGCTTCTGTTCAACCACCGCCGCGTGATTCAGTGCCCGATGCGCATGCAGAATGGCTTTTGGGAAACCGGTCGTGCCCGAAGAGTAGTAGATGGCCGCATCGTCGTCCTCGGTCAGCGGCACATGGGGACGCTCCCGGGAGCAGTACTTCATGATGCGGTTCATATTGTCCGCAAAGTTCGGGCAGTCCTCTCCGACATAGAAGAGGTGCTCGACATCCGGAATCTGGTCCAGGATGTTTTCCACCCGGCCGACAAACTCGGGTCCGAAGACCAGGACGGAGCAGTCCGCCTTGTCCAGGCAGTACTTGATTTCGCTCGAGTCATAGCGGTAGTTCATGGGTACGACGACCGCGCCGGTCTTCAGGATACCGAAGTAGATGGGCAGCCACTCAATGGAGTTCATCAGCAGAATGGCGACCTTGTCGCCCTTCTTGATTCCCCGCGTAAACAGCAGATTCGCCACCATGTTGGCGGTATCGTCAAATTCCTTCCAGGTGATTTCCCGGCGGAATTCCTTCCCCTGCTCCGGCTGCACCAGCGCGTAGTCCTTCCACGTAATACGGCTCTGCTCGTCGTAGCTCGGATTGATCTCCACGAGTGCAACGTCATCCGGATACAGGTCTGCGTTGCGCTCCAGATAATCCATTATCAACATTTATTTCACCTTTTCTCCCGTTCTGCGCCCTTCTGAATTCCTCGCAGAACTTGCAAAATACATACTGTTCTATTTTACGAGTTTCCGTGTAGCAGGTCAATAGAGCCAGACAGAAGTACGAAAGAGCCGCCTGGTTCACCGCGATTCAGGAGTTTTCCTCAAAAAGCAGTACACAGAGGGCGCTGATTTGGGATATACTTGCAGGAAGCAGGGCCCGGGGCGGGTAGTATGGGGGAATGCCGGGGCCTCAGACGGGGTAATCTGGCTAAATGCCGGGGCCGCCCCGAGGAAGTTGCGGGTTGCTCCGAGTTAGG
Organism: uncultured Oscillospiraceae bacterium; assembly: GCA_900542575.1. Taxonomy (GTDB): domain Bacteria; phylum Bacillota; class Clostridia; order Oscillospirales; family Acutalibacteraceae; genus RUG420. The sequence goes on along the minus strand of UQOE01000044.1, from coordinate 177 downwards.
CGGCGCGCCGGGGCCCGGGTCGGGGTAGTCTGGCTACATACCGGGGCCGCCCCGAGGAAGCTGCAAGTTGCCCCGAGTTAGGCGGCGCGCCGGGGCCCGGATCGGGGTAAACTGGCTAAATGCCGGGGCCGCCCCGAGGAAGCTGCAAGTTGCCCCGAGTTAGGCGGCGCGCCGGGG
>UQOE01000043.1 GCA_900542575.1 uncultured Oscillospiraceae bacterium | reverse complement strand
TCTCTCAGAAGCTTACCAGCAATGAGTGCCGGAATAAGAAGACCTTTGAGAAGGTTACCAAGAGCGAGGGCGCCAATAATGCCGTCTCTCAGAAGCTTACCAGCAATGAGTGCCGGAATAAGAAGACCTTTGAAAAGGTTACCAAGAGCGAGGGCACCGATAATCGGAGCAGCAAGTTTCGTTGCAGCAATAACACCAGCAATAAATGCCAGCGGAAGGCCAGCAGCCAGTGTGCCAATTGCAATGTTCTTCAGTCCAAGAAGCGGAAGCATGGATGCCTGACCAAGCAAGAATGCAGTAGCAAGGTCCTCAGCATGATCCTTAAGGATCTCAAAAACGGGGGCAGTAAGGCCCTTCACAGTTTTGAGAATCGGACCGCCAAGGCTCAGCGGGTTATGGAATGCATGCCAAACACCAGAGAGCTGCAGTGGAATCAAAGCTCCAGCAGTCATTGCCGGAAGAGTGGCAAGCTTAGCGCCAAGAGCAACTGCTTTCGGGAGTGCCTTGAGAAGCTTCAGGTTGTTCAGAGCCTGAAGAGCGGCAAGACCGAGAAGCGGCTTAATTGCCAGGTCATTCAGTGCTTTAGTTGCAAGGACAGCGCCGGTGAGAACACCAGGTTTAAAGCCATTCAAGAATGCCTTCGGAGCCTCAAAAAGCTTACCGTTAATGAATCCCGGTACAAAACCAGCAAGAGCTGCCTTCGGAGCCTCAAGAGCTTTACCGGTAAGAACACCCGGTACGAAAGCTTTCGGAGCCTCGAGAGCTTTACCAGCAAGGAATGCTGCCGGAACCTTCGGAGCTTCAAGTGCTTTACCAGTAACGACGCCTGGTACAAAGCCTGCAAGAGCTGCTTTCGGTGCCTCAGCAAGTTTGCCGGCGACGAAAGCGAGCGGAGTCTTCAGACCGTTGTTAATGATAACAATCGGTGCGCCCTTAATGATAGGAGCAGCTTTAATGATGGGAGCAATGACAGCCGGTACATCCGGGTCATTCCAGCCGATCGTAAGCTCCTGATGGGAGCCACTGTTCTCTGCCGGTGTGACATTCTTATTGCTCGGATCTTCCATGTTGCCTAATGTTACATTGACCGGAAGATTGGAATCATCCAGACGCGCATCAAAATGTCTCGTATCCAGCAGGAAATTTTTCGATTCGAAGTGGTTATCTACGGTCTGTCCTGCAGAAGCAGTTTCTGCGGGCGCCTCTTCCGCATGAGCGGAGATAGCAGAGACGGAGAACAGGGCCAGAATTGCCACAATCGACATGAGAATCGCAAGGATAAAGCGGTGCGATCTCATCATTTTGGTACGATCCAAAATGAATTCCCCTTTCCAAATTTTCAAAGTGCAAAAATTGTTTTATCTCTCGGGAAAATACATCTTATTTTCTCTTGGAGATAACGAACGCAGCTGCTGCAACAGCTGCAACCGAAGCGGCTGCGGCCAGGCCGGCATCACCGGTGTTGGCAATAGAACGTTTCGGGGTTGACTTTTTCGGAGCCGCTGTGGTCGGAACTGGCTGTGTGGTGGGAACCTCAGTTGTTTCCTCAGTAGTGGTCTCAGAAGAAGTCGGCACAGTGGGAGCAACCGTCGCGGTAGCAGTGGTTGATTCTTCGGCACGCTTCGTCAGATTGCCATCCCGATCAATATTGATATGAATGACATGATCGTAGTCTTTAGCTGCATTGGAAACGGGATCTGCTGCAAAAACAGAAACCGCACCGATGGCAGCTGCCATAACCAAAGCGCAGACGAGTGCCATCACTTTGCGAAACTTATTCATCGATGTAATTTCCCCCTTTCCTATTCGTATTCCCGTGCAGACAGGTCATATGCTGTGTTTGATTAAGCCAAGATTTCGTGTTGAAGCACGAAAATTAACCGAACACAGCAATACGTTTTTGTCTGTACATCTATTTAGACTACTACAACGAATTAAAAGTTCACGTTTTTTCTCAAATACTTCGACAAATTTACTAATTTTGTAATCTGTTGTACATTTATATATTTTTGTTTAATAAAAAAGACAGACAGTCGAAACTGTCTGTCTTTTTCCGTGCTGTTTATTCAAAATCCGAAGAAATCGTCCCAGTCGTCAAAGCCCGGGAAACCCTGGAACGGGTCATGAAACGGTTCTCCGTCGAAGGTACCGCGGTCAGCGGCCGAATCCTAGTCAAACTTGTCCTTGAATTTGCCAAACCGGGACTTCTTTTTCGGTGCATGGGCACCGCTGCCGTCGTTGACCGGCTTGTCAATATACTCCTTATCAAATTCCCGGAGCAGCTCTTTCTGGTGCTCGGTAACTTTCTTCGGGACATCGACCGTAACGGTGACATACTCGTCGCCACCCATTGCGGAGTGGGCGGGTTTAATGCCTCGATCGCGCAGGCGGAAGCGGGCTCCGTTCTGGGTGCCGGCCGGCATATGGTATTTGACCTTGCCGTCCAAGGTCGGGACATAAAGATCGTCGCCGAGAACTGCCTGGGCATAGGTGACCCGGACATTCGTGTAGACATTGTAGCCCTCGCGGGTGAAGATGGGATGCGGCTTTACGGAGACGGCGAGCTGCAGGTCTCCCTGGCGGCCGCCGTTGGGGCCGAAGTTGCCCTCTCCGCGCACGGTGAGGACCTGGTTGTTGTCAATGCCGGCCGGAATATTGACCGTCAGCTTGACGTTTTTGCGGATCATGCCAAGGCCTTTGCAGCGGGGGCACGGGTCTTTAATAATTGTGCCGCGGCCGTGGCACTGCGGGCACTCACCCGTGGACTGGAACAGGCCGAACGCCGTTCTCTGCTGGGTCGTAACCTGGCCAGTACCGTGGCACTGCGGACAGGTCTCCGGGTGGCCGGAATGGGCGCCGGAACCGCCGCAGACATCGCAGTTCATAATGCGTGGAACCGTGATCGTCTTCTGGCAGCCCTTGGCCGCCTCCTCAAATGTAAGAGTAATACGGGCCTCGATATCACTGCCCGGGCGGGGTGCGTTGGGGTCGGCGCGGCGCTGCTGACCGCCGAAGCCGCCAAATCCGCCTCCGCCGAAAATGCTGGAGAAGATATCGCCGATATCGCCGAAATCCGAGGCGCTGAAGCCGCCGCCGAATCCGCCAGCGCCGGCATTCGGGTCAAATGCCGCGTGGCCGAATCGGTCATACTTCGCCTTCTTATCCGGATCGCTCAAAACTTCATAGGCCTCATTGACCTCTTTGAACTTTGCCTCTGCTTCCGGGTTGTCGGGGTTCAGGTCGGGGTGATACTTCTTGGCCAGCTTGCGGTATGCTTTTTTTATCTCTGCGTCGGACGCGCTCTTGTCAACGCCGAGAACCTCGTAGTAATCGCGTTTCTCTGCCAAGGATAGGACCTCTCTTTATCTCTGGTTTATGGAGAAGCGGCCACGCCTCCCTGGGGAGACATGGCACCTCTCAAGTTTCGTATATTATATCGTATTAGTCAACATCGGTGAAGTTGACGTCGCTTGCATCACCGTCGCTGCCGCCGTTGTTGGTGCTGCCCGTGCTGCCGGCGTTCGGGTCGAATCCGGCTGCGTTGTTCGGGTCACCCTGCGGGTTGGCCTGCTGGTAGAGTTTCGCAGAGACGTCGTAGAAGACCTTCTGCAGATCGTCCTGTTTGCTCTTGATGTCATCGATGTTGCTGCCCTTCAGGGCCTCTTTCAGAGCGTCAATCTTGGTCTGGAGGTTCTGTTTGTCCTCAGCCGAGAACTTGTCGCCGTTCTCCTCGAGGATCTTCTCGGACTGGAAGACCATCTGGTCTGCGCCGTTTCTGGTGTCGACGTCCTCTTTGCGCTTCTTATCCTGCTCGGCGTACTGAGCGGCTTCCTTGACGGCCTTGTCGATGTCCTCTTTGGACATGTTGGAGGAAGAAGTGATGGAGATGGACTGCTCCTTACCGGTGCCGAGGTCTTTCGCGGAGACGTTTACGATGCCGTTGGCGTCGATGTCGAAGGTGACCTCAATCTGCGGGGTGCCGCGGCGTGCGGGCATGATGCCGTCCAGGTGGAAGATACCGAGGGACTTGTTGTCCGCAGCGAACTCACGCTCGCCCTGGAGGACGTTGATCTCAACCGAAGTCTGGTTATCTGCAGCGGTGGAGAAGATCTGGCTCTTCTTGGTCGGAATTGTGGTGTTGCGGTCGATGATCTTCGTGCAGACACCGCCGAGGGTCTCAATGCCGAGAGACAGCGGGGTGACATCGAGGAGAAGAAGGCCCTCGACCTCGCCGCCGAGAACGCCGCCCTGAATGGCTGCACCGATGGCTACGCACTCATCCGGGTTAACGCCCTTGAAAGGCTCTTTGTTGAGATATTTCTTAACAGCTTCCTGGACCGCCGGAATACGGGAGGAACCGCCGACCATGATGACTTTGTCAATTTCCGAAGCCTTGAGGCCGGAGTCACTGAGTACCTGACGTACCGGGCCCATCGTGGACTCGACGAGGTCAGACGTCAGCTCATTGAATTTTGCACGGGACAGCGTGCACTCGAGATGTTTCGGGCCAGTGGCATCGGCCGTGATGAACGGAAGGCTGATGTTGGAAGTGGTGACGCCGGAGAGCTCAATCTTTGCTTTCTCAGCGGCCTCTTTCAGTCTCTGCATAGCCATCTTGTCGCCGCGGAGGTCAATGCCCTCTTTCTGCTTGAAGTCGTCGGCCATCCAGTCAATGATTCTCTGGTCGAAGTCGTCGCCGCCGAGGCGGTTGTTGCCGGCCGTGGCGAGAACTTCCTGGACGCCGTCGCCCATCTCAATGAGGGAGACATCGAAGGTGCCGCCGCCGAGGTCGTATACCATGACTTTCTGGTCATTCTCTTTATCAATGCCATAGGACAGTGCGGCTGCCGTCGGCTCGTTGATGATACGTTTGACGTCGAGACCGGCGATCTTACCGGCATCTTTCGTCGCCTGACGCTGTGCATCGGTGAAATAGGCCGGAACCGTGATGACGGCTTCGGTGACTTTCTCACCGAGATAAGCCTCTGCGTCGGTCTTCAGTTTCTGAAGAATCATTGCGGAGATTTCCTGCGGGGTGAAATCTTTTCCGTCAATGTGTACTTTATAGTCGGAACCCATCTCTCTCTTAATGGAAGAGACCGTGCGGTCCGGGTTCGTGATGGCCTGACGTTTTGCAACCTGTCCGACCATTCTCTCACCGTCTTTGCCGAATGCGACAACGGACGGGGTCGTTCTGGATCCTTCTGCGTTTGCAATGACAACCGGCTCGCCGCCTTCCATAACGGCGATGCAGGAGTTCGTAGTACCAAGGTCAATACCGACAATTTTGCTCATAATATATTCCTCCGTCTGAATAAGACTTTGTTAATTTTGTTTTTTGTACTGCTTACATTTATAAGATGATCATGCCGGCGTCAGCCGGTCGTGAGATCTTTCAACTAGTTGGCCACCTGGACCATAGCGTGGCGTACGACTTTGTCGCCCAGCTTATAGCCCTTCTGGAACACGGCGACGATTTCGCCCTCCCCCTTGTCGGGGTCTTCCACATGCATGACTGCGTTGTGAAGCATGGGGTCAAAGGTCTCGCCCGGCTCGCCGAACGGCTCCACTCCCGCCTTCTGGAAGATTTCCTGGACCTGTTTGTAGATCATGTCCATGCCCTTTTTGAAGTCCTCTGGTGAGGTGTCCTCACTGGCATAGGCGCGCTCGAAGTTGTCGAGCACCGGGAAAAGATCGGAATACGCATCGGTGAGCGCCTTGTTGTAGAGAGAAGTCTTTTCATTGGCCGTCCGTTTGCGGAAGTTGTCATACTCGGCGAACAGGCGAACGTAGCGGTCATTTAAGTCAGCCACCTGCTTGCGGAGCTTTTCCAGCTCGTCGGACTCCTTCTTTTTCGGACCGGACTCCGTCTTCTGCTCTGCAGCCTCAGCTTTCTTCGGCTCGGCGGTCTCCTCTTTGGTCTCCTTTGCAGTTTCCTCAGCGGGCTCCGTCTTAGCCTCGGTCTTCTCCTCAGCTGGATTGGTGTTTTTGTTCTCTGTCTCCATCGGCGAGATCCTCCTCGTAGACCTCCGAAAGTACGTGGCTGACGACTTCGGAGAGATATTTAATACCCGGAATCAGTTTGGAATAGTTCATCCGGGTCGGTCCGATGATTCCGATGGCACCCGTGGCGCCGTCACCGATCCGGTAGTGTGAAATGATGGTCGTGGAGCTCCCGAGCTCCCGGTACTTGTTTTCCGTACCGATTCGGACCTCCACATCGTCCGTGTCATCGGCGTCGTCGATGAGAAGACTCATCGGTCCGCTCTCATGCAGAAAGTTCAGAAGCTCGGTGACGCTGTCCCCGTAATCCTTGTAATCCAGAAGCCGGGACTGCCCGCCCATCTGGATGCTGGACCGTGATGCGCTCTTCACCAGATCGTAGACCGTGGTGAGAAGCGGCAGCATCGTCAGTGCCTGCGCGCCCTGGGACGCGACTGCGGTCTGGACCATGACCATGGACACCTCACTGAGCTCCCGGCCGACGAACTGTTCGCCGACCACCCGGTGAAACGTGTCGATTGTCTCCTGCTGAATGGGGCTCCCCAGCCGGCAGGCCTTGCTCTTGAGCACGCCCGTCGAGGTGAGCAGCACGATAACGCAGGTTTTTGCGCTGACCGGAACCATTTCAATGTTCCGGATAATGGCGTTTTCATCTGCCGGAGTCGCAGCGACGACAGCAAAATTGGTGAGCTCTTCCAGCGCCTCACAGGCGTGGGTCAGGAGCGTATCGGGGTCGCTCGAATGGGCGTCGACGCCCGCCTCAATCTGTCTTCGTTCCCCCGCGCCGAGCTCGTGGACCTTCATCAGATGGTCGACATAGTAGCGATACCCGGCCTGGGTCGGAATGCGTCCGGCAGAGGTATGCGGCTGGTAGATGTAGCCGAGCTTGGTGAGTGCAGCCATATCGTTCCGGATGGTTGCGGAGGAGCAGGAGATATCCAGCTTCGAGAGCAGCGTCTTGGAGCCCACCGGCTCACCAGTCGCAATGTACTGGTCCACAATGGCACTCAGAATTTTCTGTCTGCGTGTCGGCAACATTTCCTCACCGCCTTTTGCAAATTGAGTTAGCACTCAAAATGGTCGAGTGCTAATTGCATATATAATATATCGCTTCCCAAATCAGAAGTCAACAATTTTTCGGAAAAATTTTCACTCAAAATGTCTGAGTGCTAAAAAACGCCTGTTTTTCGCATAGTCATGCGGTTCTCATTTTGGAATCTTCCGCCGTGAAAACACAATTTCGTCCTCTCCAATCCGCAGGACATCCCCGGATTCCAGCCGCTCCGGCCGCCAGGGCCGCACTTTCCTCCCATTCAGGCGCAGCCCGGTTTTCGTCTGCAGGTCCGCCGCATAGTAGCCGCCCCGCTCCCGCGTAATGGCCGCGTGGGCCGCCTCCGCAAACACATTGCATGGAAGGCAGAGATCCGCCTGCTCCGGGTCGGACCCAATGACCGTCCGCTCCTCTCCCAGCGGAAACTCCAGCCCCGTGGCCCGGACGGTCAGAAAATAGAGGTCGTCCGGGTCTCCCCGGTCCGAGAGGTCCGGCAGCTCTGCCGTCGGTTCCCCGCTCAGAAACTTCTTCACCCGTTCCCCGAGCGAAACTTTTGCCTCTTCCGCCGCGCAATTTACTTTCGGTTCCGCCGGCGGCTTTTCCACCTGCAGCCGCTGCACCATTCCCTCCGGGGTATAGTCCTCCCCGTTCAGATAACACAGTGCCTCACTGATTTCCGTGCGGTACGGACTCTCCCTCGTCACAGCTGCCGCAAACACGGAGCGGAACAGCTGCCTCGTCGGTTCACTGCCGCTGCCCGCCCCATCTGTGGGCAGGCAGAGCAGCAGAACCTGCCCGGTCTCTTCCTTATAATATAAAAACGGGAGCGAGAGCAGCAGCTCCCCGGTCGGAATCAGGTGCTCCCGTGCGTCCCGGATGGCCCGCAGGAGCTGCAGTGCGGCAGTCCGCGGAGAAAGTCCCTGTGCCAGCGCTCTCTCCAGCGGGGTCAGCCCGGCAATGGGCAGCAGCAGGTCCTGTGCATTCCGGCCGACTGGCAGCACGCTGGCGGGGCAGTCCTCCCGCAGCAGCTGCCAGGTAAATGGGTCCGTCCGCTCGTTTTCCCCGAGCGTGTACCGAAGCAGATTGGCGCTGTCGTGATGAAAAGTTCCCATAAAAAGTCCTCCTGTCCACTGAGATTCTCCTCCCAGCATACGACAGCTTTGGGCCGTGGAGCAGCGTTTTGCATGAATGGATCAAAATTCAGATCGAGCGTACCATTCATGCCCGGATTCTTGATTTCAGACAGGTGTCCGAGTAAAATCTATGGCGTTGGGTTTGTCCGGGGAAGGGGGACAAAGGAACTTAAGGAGTATCTGCATGAACATTGGCATCCTCACCTCAGACCCCTCCATGTCAAACTTCTTCCTGCACACCCTGGAGGAATATCGGAGCCGCCGCTACGCCGGAGCCTGCTGCAGCGCAGTCACCTCGCTCATGCAGTTTTACGCCATGGACTGTCTTTTTGATCTCATCTTCATCGATGAGGGGTTTGAGCACCGCTCCGCGCTGGAGACCGCCCGTCTCCTCCGGAGCCGGGACGAGGATGTCGCACTGGTGCTTCTCTCCTCCACCCCGGACGGCGTCTTTGAGTCCTTCTCGGTCAAGGCGCTCCGCTTTCTTGTCAAGCCCATCACCCAGTCCGCCGTCTTTACGGCCGTCGACGCCTGCCGGCGGGAAAAATTCTCCTACCGTATTATCATTACCCGCACTGCGGAAGGATATCGCTCATTCCGCTCGGAGGAGATCTATGCGGCGGAGGCCAACGGCAAGGGTACCTGTATTCAGACCCGTTCCTCCCTCCTCCCGGTCCTCAGCACCTTCGCGGACGTCCGCGCCCAGCTGCCGGAGGAGTACTTTTTCTCGGTGCACCGCTCTTTTACCATTAATATGCAGTATGTCAGCGCCTTCAACGGGGAGCAGGTGGAACTGGAGAACGGCGTATGTCTGCCCCTCAGCCGGCGCCGGAAGGGCGAGTTCTACCAGGCCTATGTCCAGTTCATCAAGAGCCACAGCTTCACGGCGCCGGCTTTTTGACAGTTTGCGGGCACGGCATTATAATCTAACCAGTTTTCCGGAAAGGGTGTAATTGGAATGTCTCAGAAAGCGCAGGGCCGCACCATCTCGTCGGCCCGCAAGCTCACGACCGTCGCGGTCATGTCCGCCCTGGCCACGGTGCTCATGTATCTTGAAATTCCCATTCCGCTGGTACCGTCCTTCATCAAGCTCGACTTCTCCGAGCTGCCCGCCCTGCTGACCTCGTTCGCGCTGGGCCCGTGGTACGGCGTACTGGTCTGCCTCATCAAAAATCTGCTGCACATGCCCGCCTCCTCCTCGGCCTTCATCGGCGAGCTCTCCAACTTCCTGCTGGGCACACTGTTTGTTCTGCCCGCCGGCTACATCTACGAGCGGCACCGCAGCAAAAAGAGCGCGCTGACCGGTTCCCTGGTGGGCGCCGTCTGCATGACCGCTCTGAGCTATCTCACCAACTTCTATATTGTCTACCCGTTCTACGAAAAGGCGTTTATGCCGGAACAGGCCATTCTGTCCGCCTACCAGGCCATCCTGCCCAGCGTGCACAGCCTGTCCCAGGCCATCCTCATCTTCAATGTACCGTTCACCTTCGTGAAAGGCATGCTGGATGTCCTTCTGACCTTCCTGCTGTACAAGCGTGTCTCCCCCATCATTCTGAACGAGAAGCAGCCGAAAAAGAAAAAACGGCGCCGCAGTGCCGGGGCGGGGGCCATTGCAGACAAGTCAGAAGATAATAGTTGACAACACACATAGTCTGCGTTACTATGTAACACAATTGAATGAAACCTTATCCAGAGTGACGTAAGGGAACAGGCCCATTGACGTCCGACAACCTGCTTTTTGCAAGGTGCCAATTCCTGCGGTGACCGCCGAAAGATAAGTCGCGTGCATACGCCTTTCGGGGGTTCCCCGAAAGGCTTTCTTTTTTTCATTAGGAGGATTTTTTATGCATCATTTCTTCACATCTGAATCGGTCACAAAAGGCCATCCCGATAAAGTCTGCGACCAGATCTCCGACGCCATCCTGGACGAGATCATCAAGCAGGACCCCATGGGCCGCGTCGCCTGCGAGACCACTGTCACCACCGGCCAGGTCATGATCATGGGTGAAATTTCCACGAGCGCGTACGTGGACATCCCGTCCATCGCGCGGAAGACCATCAATGAAATCGGCTACAACGACCCGTCCATCGGCTTCACCGGCGACAGCTGCGCCGTCCTCACCGCCATTGATGAGCAGTCCGCCGACATTGCCCTCGGCGTCGATCACTCCGAGGAGAACAAGGCCGGCGACTCCGACCCCTACGAGCTCAACGGTGCCGGCGACCAGGGCATGATGTTCGGCTACGCCATCAACGAGACCCCGGAGCTCATGCCCCTGCCCATCTCCCTCGCCCACAAGCTGGCCAAAAAGCTGACGGACGTCCGCGAGGACGGCACACTCCCGTACCTCCGTCCGGACGGCAAGTCCCAGGTCACCGTGGAATACGATGAGAACAACAAGGCCGTCCGCGTCGACGCCGTCGTCGTCTCCACTCAGCACGACGCCGACGTCACCCTGGAGCAGATCCGCTCCGATATCAAGAAATACGTCATTCTCCCTGTCATCCCGGGCGATCTGCTGGATGACCGCACCAAGTTCTACATCAACCCCACCGGCCGCTTCGTCCTCGGCGGTCCCGCCGCCGACTCCGGCCTGACCGGCCGCAAGATCATCGTCGACACCTACGGCGGCGCCTGCGGCCACGGCGGCGGCTGCTTCTCCGGCAAAGACCCGACCAAAGTCGACCGCTCCGCCTCTTATGCAGCCCGCTGGGTCGCCAAGAACATCGTCGCCGCCGGCCTCGCCGACCGCTGCGAAGTCGAATTGGCCTACGCCATCGGCGTCGCCACCCCGGTCTCCGTCTACGTCAACACGTTCGGTACGGAAAAAGTGGACCCCGAAAAGCTGAACGCGGCCGTCACCAAGGTCTTTGATCTCCGTCCGTCCGCCATCATCGACGAGCTGGATCTCCGCCGCCCCATCTACAAACAGGTCGCCGCTTACGGCCACATGGGCCGCGAGGACATCGACGTCCCGTGGGAAAAGACCAATAAGGTCGATGCGCTGAAGGCAGCGGTTGCTGAATAAAACATAAAAAATCCGCTCCCTTGTGAGGGGGCGGATTTTTTATGTTTTGACAAAATTCTCAGATTTTCATTTTTTGTCACGCATAAGAGTATTTTTTGACGGCGAATTTACAATGTAAGTGCAACACATAGAAATGACACATAGCTTTCCTGTAC
>UQOE01000042.1 GCA_900542575.1 uncultured Oscillospiraceae bacterium | reverse complement strand
TCTTAAAGTTTTCATGGCTGCGCTCGGTCTGAGCAGCCCAGTACTTGTCGGCCGGGACTTTGACTTCTCCGAGGGAGTCATGCTCAATGCGATAGTTTTTCATGTCGTTCTGGTCCATAATTGGTTCCCCATTCCTTTCAGATGTATCTTGGATTCGCGCCGAAAGTCAGAAGCGCGATTGTCCTTTTTATGACATTCTAGTATAAATCCGCCTCCTGAACAAGGTGCAATTCTTGTAAAGCTGACTGCTTTACGGCATAAAGTAATTGACCTGCTCCTCATGCTCAGCAAGGTAGTCCAGGAATTCCTGACGGGATACCCGCGTGTCGCCGTTGCGCTGCGTGTCCGTCCGAGGATCTACTTCATGGCCGAGTTCGCGTTCCATGACTTCCTTAATGCGCATGCGGCAATAGGAACCCTGGCAATACCCCATGGAGGCACGGGTGCGGCGCTTGATTCCGTCGATGGTCTCGACCGGAATGCCGCGGTGCATGGCGTCTACGATGACACCTTCACTGACCTGTTCGCAGCGGCAGATCAGTTTTTCCGGACAGGAGTCCAGTGCAGCAAGGCGTAATACCGCTGAAGCGTCCAGACGCTCACGGTCCGGGTCAAAAATAGGTCTGCGGTACGGGTCGTAGTTCGGATCGTCGACCAGTTCCAGACCCTGGTCCGCAAGAATATCTGCAACCATGTCAGCAATAGCCGGCGAAGAGGTCAGACCAGGCGACTGAATGCCGGCAACATTGATAAAGCCTTTTGTGGCAGTCGGTCCAATAATGAAGTCGTCCGTACTTGCGACGGCACGGAGTCCGCAGAAGCTTCGGATAAACTTTTTGGGGTCAATTTTGTCGGTCGTGTCCAGAGCTGCCTGGTAAATTTCATAGAGACGTGCGGCGTGTGTGCTCTTGGAGAATGACCGGGCATCTTCTTCAATGGCATCCGGTCCCATCAGGAGATTGCCGTGGAAGGTACTGGTAACCAGAATGCCCTTGCCCATTTTGGTGGGCATCTGGAATACGACGGTGTTCAGTGCGTCTCCGGTGTCTTTTGCAAGAAGAATGTACTCACCGGAACGCGGATGGATGGAAAACGTGGGTTCATTGACCATCTGGTCGATTTTATCTGCTCCAAGGCCGGCGGCGTTAATGACATATTTGGCCGAGAAGTCCTGCTTAGTGGTGTGGACTAAAAGGCCGTCTTCCTGTTTGTCAATGCCGGTAACTTCCGCGTTCAGGAAAAGCTCCGCCCCGTTGTGAATGGCATTTTCCATAAGTGCAATGGCCATTTCATAGGGTGAGCAGACGCCGGCACCTTCGCAGTAAAGTGCATATTTGACATCGTCCCGAATGTTCGGCTCCACTTCCATAATCTGGTCGTGGTTCAGAATACTGAGGTCCGGCAGGCCGTTGAGCTCACCGTTTGCCTTGATTTCCTCCAGACCTTTGAGATCTTTTTCATTCTTGGTGATAACAAGACTGCCGGTCTGGCGGAAGCCGAAGTGGAGTTCCGAGTCCAGCTGTGCAAACTGAACGCGGCCGGGATAGCAGACGCGGCCTTTGAGTTTGGAGTGGGCCTCTGCATAACCGCCATGGACAATTGCACTGTTTGCCTTGGTTGCCCCCATGGCGACATCATCTGCCGCCTCCAGCACTCCGATGGAGAGCTGGTACCGGGACAAGCGGCGGGCAATGGCGGTTCCCTCAATGCCGGCGCCGATAATTAATACGTCATACATGAATCGTACCTCCTGAGAATCATTTCCAGGAATTAGTATATCATTTTCCCCAATAATTGATAAGATGCCACTCAGAATTTTTAGATTTCTCCGAAAAGCTGATCTAAAAACCGCATAAATATACAATATGACAGAAAAAGAGCGAAGTCCGAAGACTTCGCTCTTTTGGCAAATGTCAGTCAATGAGAAAGAATTTGTAAGAATTTTTATTCGACCGCTTTGATCGAGATCTGAGAATCTTCCGTATAAGAGGTATCCAGATAGTTTCTGGCCTGGCGATAATTCGGGAACAGCTTCGGAGAGACGGTCGAGGTCGTTATTCCAGCCTCCTTCAGCTGTTTCTCAAATTCATCAATGTGAGACAGCGTCGGAGTGCCGATCTTGTCGATCTCCTTGCAGCGCGCCGCAGCCGATTTTCCGACATCGCGCCCGAAAACGACGACATCCAGAAGTGAATTGCCCATCAGTCGATTTCGACCATGAATTCCGCCAACGACCTCGCCGGCCGCAAACAGATTTTCTACTCCGGTGACCTCGCAGTTGGTATTGATATCAACACCGCCATTCTGGTAATGCAGAGTCGGATAGATCAGAATCGGCTCATACCGCATATCGATGCCGTATTTGTGGAACATCTTGTACATGGCCGGAATCTTGGCGAGGATCGTGCCCTCCCCGTTCTTTTTCTCAATCATCGGGGTATCGAGCCAGACCGCAAAGCCGCCGCTCTCAAGAGATAGGCCTTTCCCGCGGGAGGTACACTCGCGGATAACGGCGGCCGCCTCGACGTCGCGGGTCTCCAGCGGATGGACAAAGACCTCACCGTCACAGTTGACGACTTTGGCGCCAAGGCCGCGGACCTTCTCGGTGACCAGGGCTCCGAGAATCTGTTCCGGGAACGCCGCGCCAGTCGGATGGTACTGAAGCGTATCCGGATATTTCAGCAATGCGCCGCAGTGGTAGGCAAGAACCAGACCGTCTGCCGTTGCGCCATAGTGGTTGGATGTCGGGAATCCCTGGTAGTGCATACGTCCGGCACCGCCGGTTGTGAGAACAACGGTCTTGGCACGCGCAACTTTCAGTTCTTTGGTCTCCGTGTTCATAAGCACAGCGCCGCAGGCTTTGCCGTTTTCGTCGAGTATGAGCTCGATCGCAGCGGTGTAGTCGATGATCGGGATCCTGCGGCAGTAGACCTCGTCGCGGAGAGTCCGCATGATTTCAGCGCCGGTATAGTCTTTTGCCGCATGCATACGCTTGCGGGAGGTGCCGCCGCCATGAATCGTGAGCATGTTGCCGTCGGCATCCTTGTCGAACTCAACGCCCAGGCGGTTGAGCCAAAGCAGCGCGTCAGGGGCCTCGGTAACAAGCTTGTAGACCAGCTCTTTCTTGGCAGCAAAGTGGCCGCCGCCGTAAGCATCCAGATAATGGCGGGCCGGAGAATCGTTCGGCTTGTCAGCGCCCTGAATGCCGCCCTCTGCCATCATGGTGTTGGCATCTCCGACACGGAGCTTCGTGACGATCATGCATTTCACACCGGCGTTATCGGCCTCAATCGCAGCCGAGCAGCCTGCCCCGCCGCCTCCGATAATCAGCATATCGGTCTCATAATCCGGATGATCCAGATCGACGTCGTCGGCTTTCATACGGCTGTGGCCCTGCAGGATGTCCGCCAGCTCGTGGTTGACTTTTTCGCCCTTGTTGGCACCGACCTTCAGCTCTTCAAACTGGTCGGTGCGGTAATCCGGATGGAAGGCCTTCAGCAGCTTGTCTTTTTCTTCCGCAGACATGCGCTCCGGCTCAAGTGCGGTGTTATAGTCACGCTTCTCCTCGACTTTTCTGAGAGAAGCCTGTAAGTATTCGGGATACATGGGGAACCTCCTTATTTCTCGATATCGCGGGCGTTGTACATCGCCTGGATGTCATCGGACGACTTTTCCATCAGTGCTTTGACATCATCCAGGAGGTCGCCGTGATGAATTTCATCGACGCGGTCAACCAGATGCTTTGCGTCTTTGGCAATGTATTTGCCGTTCAGACGACGGGCAAGCATGGCCACCTGCGGATGGGAGATGCCGGCCGGGCAGCGGGACGAGCAGCAGCCGCACATGACGCAGTCAAAAGACTCATCGGCACAGGCCTTGAAGTCGCCGCGCTGAGCGTAGGCAATATACTGCATAACATTGAGTTCCTGCGGGCAGGCATTGGTGCAGGCGTTGCAGCCGACGCAGCCGTAGATCTCCGGATACAGCTGGATCATGATCTGCTGTTCCGGCTTAATCTTTTCAATATCATAGATCTGCTTCTCCAGCGGGAAGAACGGAAGAGTCGCAATGTACATCTGGTCTTTAATCTGCGTCTCACAGGCGAGGCAGTAATGGAGTTCTCTCTCCCCTTTGATGCGGTAGATGGTAGCACATGCGCCGCAGAAACCGTGCCGGCAGCCGACGCCGCGGGTCAGCTCATAGCCGCAGTACTCCATCGCTTTGATAATAGTCAGATTGTCCGGCGCCTGAAACTGCTTGCCGAACAGATAAATGGTAACTTCTTTTGCCATAGTCGTATCCTCCTCTATCAATATTCGCTCGGCAGCTCATCGAGCTCGTCGCAGCGGAAAACCGGGCCGTCTTTGCAGACATACTTGCTGCCGATATTGCAGCGTCCGCACTTGCCGATGCCGCATTTCATGCGGAGCTCCATCGTGGTGTAGACCTGAGATTTATCATAGCCGAGTTCAGTCAGGCCCTGGAGCGTAAATTTGATCATGATGGGCGGGCCGCAGACAATGCAGGTCTTGTCGGTGTCAAACCCAAGTTCCTTTACGTAGTTTGGAACAAACCCGACATGGCCGTTCCAGCCCTCCTGGGGGCGGTCAATGGTCAGATAGACATTGACATCATCGTCCTTTTCCCATTCATTGATGATTTCCTGGTAATCCAGCAGGTCATCGGCAGAGCGGGAGCCATAGACGATATCGATATGGCCGTAATTGGCGCGCTTGTCGCGGCAGTAATTGATGACCGAGCGGAGCGGAGCAAGACCGACGCCGCCGGCGATAAACAGGAGATTCTGGCCGGCAAATTTATCATCTACCGGGAACGGCCGTCCATAGGGCCCGCGGACCGTAATCTGCTGTCCCGGCTCGATCGAGTGGATCAGCGACGTAAGGCGGCCGCACTTCTTAATGGAGAACTCCATATACTCGGTGTTGGTCGGAGAAGAAGTAATGGAGAACATTCCCTCTCCGTCGCCCGGAATGCCGACCATGGCACACTGGCCCGGGCGGTGGTCAAACAGCTTTTTGCCGTCCGTTCCTACCACGCGAAAAGTCTTGATGTCGGGCGTATCTATTCGAATATCGGTTACTACGCCGATCTTCGGAATCAGAGCTTCGTTTTCCATTACTCCTCACCTCCAAA
Organism: uncultured Oscillospiraceae bacterium; assembly: GCA_900542575.1. Lineage (GTDB taxonomy): Bacteria > Bacillota > Clostridia > Oscillospirales > Acutalibacteraceae > RUG420. The sequence continues at coordinate 6,680 of UQOE01000042.1, read as the reverse complement.
CGCATTCATAACTTTTACAATATTCAGCGACTGCGGACATTTTTTCAGACAGCGGCCGCATCCGACGCAGCTGTAAACACCGTCGTATTTGTCAGGATAGTAGGAGAGTTTGTGCATAAATCTCTGGCGGAAGCGCTGGAGCTGCGTGGTTCTTGGGTTGCCGGCAGCTTCCTGCGTAAATTCTGAGTACATGCAGCTGTCCCAGCAGCGATACCGCTCTACACCGTGTCCGGTATTGAAATCGCGGATATCGAAGCACTGGCAGGTCGGACAGACAAACGTGCAGGTGCCGCAGCCCATGCAGGCTTCAGAGAGCTCTGCCCACTTTGGATCGGAAAATACGCCGAGGGAATCGGAGCGCATCTTCTCCGGGACCTTCACATCTTTCAGCGGAAGCTGATCCAGGATGGTGCGGATTTTTTCTTTTTCCGTCTCTGCCGGAGCCGGATCGGCCTCCGAGGTCAGTTCGTCGATTTTCTCCAGGAATGCCTCGCCCTTCTCGGTCAGCGGCTCCATCCAGAGCTTTTCTTCCGCGATCCAGCCCTGGACATCGCCGCCTGCATTCGAGGCATCAATTCCAAAGGTGCCGCAGAAGCAGGTCTCAGCCGGACGGCTGCAGGCAATGGAGACCACCGTGCCGTGATCTCTGCGGTTTTTATAGTAGGTATCCACCGGATCGGAGAGATATACGTTATCGAGGATATCAAAGCTGCGGACGTCGCAGGCGCGGACGCCGAAGATCACATAATCTTCGCAGGATTTGCGGGTATCCATGATATCGATGTTCTGATCCTGCAGCCGGAAAGCCATCATATCCTCCACCTGCGGGAAGAAGAAGTCCTTGGCAGAGCGGACGGTGTTCAGAACCGGATTGTAATGTCTGCCCTCTGACCACGGCTCGAAAGCGGATGCCCCGTCCTCCTGCGCTACCGGCAGATAGACGGTCTCTTCTTTTGCTATGGCGGCAAACATCTGATCGAGATCAGAAAGTGCAATCTGTTTCATCAGTGAATTCCCCCTTCCTTGACGATCGAGGGCTCGGCATCGCTGTCCCGGAAGCCGACCATCGGGTTGTCCATCTCAGGATCGGCGACCTCGCCGGCCATGTAGGGGCCGTAAAGAGTATTCATGTCCTTGATAAATTTTCGATTCAGGAGATGAAGCGGGATATTCTCCGGACAGACGCGGGAGCACTCGCCGCAGTCGGTGCAGCGGCCCGCCACATGAAAGGCCCGAATAATATGAAACATGCTCTCCTCAAAGGAGTTATAGGGTGCTTTGTTCTCAATGCCGGATTTCGGATTGTCAAATACGCACTTTTCACAGGTGCAGGCCGGACATACATCGCGGCATGCATTGCAGCGAATACAGCGGGAAAGTTCTCCCTGCCAGAAGGCATAGCGCTCATCCGGGCTCATGCTCTCAATTTTCTCAACCATATCAAAGCGATGGCTGTCGAGCACTTCGCCCTCCTCGCCGATCAGCTCATCATAGACGACGTGCTTCCGGCTCTTGCAGTTGGCGCAGCGCTCGGCCAGGACCTCGGTCTTCGGAAGCGTCTCTGTACCGTAGAGCGTCTCAAAGACAACATTGTCCCCGTCTGCCTTTGCGCTGATGATGCCCTCGATCCCCTTCTGTCTGGCGAGATCGACATCAACTTTGCCGTTGCAGGCGACGCCGATGACATAGATCTGATCACGCTTGATTCGGTGCTCGTTGATCAGCTGGTTGAAGCTGTAGGTATCACAGGGTTTCAGGAATACGAGAATTTTCCCCTCTTTATCCATCTCTTTGATGAGATATTTGGAGAGATTATTTCCGCAGAACTCGTTGTAGACAAAGAAATTCTGCAGCTCGTCTTCGGTCTCAAACAGGGCCGGAGACACATCATATACGAACTGGCCAGAGCGCCAGCCGAGCACACGGGTTACCGTGCCGTCGGCGAGGAGCTCTGCTGCGCGCTGAATCATTTCGTCTTGCATCTCAGGTCCTCCAGTTTCTTGTTCTCACCCAGCGCCGTAACCTGCTCCACGAAGCTGTTCATGACTTCGGCGAAACGGGCGCCCTCTGCGGCCGAAACCCATTCGAGGCGGACACGGTCCTGCTCAATGCCGAGATAATCCAGCATGGAGAACATGAGGGTCATACGGCGTCTGGTATGGTAGTTGCCGGTAATATAGTGACAGTCTCCCGGATGGCAGCCGCAGATGATGACGCCGTCTGCGCCGCGCTGGAAGGCGCGGAGAATGAACATCGGGTTGATGCGGCAGGAGCACATGACACGGATAATTTTTACGTTTGCGGGATAGTTCAGGCGGTTGGTTCCGGCAAGATCTGCGCCCGAGTAGGAACACCAGTTGCAGCAGAATGCGACGATCGTCGGCTTCCAGGGCTCGGCTGCCTGCTCCGTTTTTTTCTCTTCTTTTACTTGCATATTGCGTCTACCTCCGCCATGATTTCGTCATTGGTAAAGCCTTTGATGTTCATTGCGCCGGACGGGCAAGTAGCAGCACACGCTCCACAGCCCTGGCATACCGCCTCATTAACCTGAGCGACACGGCGGACTTTCGTGGATCGATCCGGCATACGGAACTCTTTCTCCGCATATGTGATGGCCCCGTAAGGACATACATGGGCACACTGTGAGCAGCCGTTGCACATCATCTCATCCGAATGGGCAACACAGGGATTGCCCTCCAGATGGTCTTTGGACAGCAGGCCGATGGCTTTTGCGGCGGCACCGGAAGCCTGTGCAACCGTCTCCGGGATATCCTTTGGCCCCTGGCACATACCGGAGAGGAAGACGCCGGCGGTGGGAGACTCCACCGGGCGGAGTTTCGGATGGGCCTCGGTGAAGAAATCATTGTTGTCCATGCTGGCCGTCAGCATAGTTGCAATATGACGGGCGCTCGGATCTGCTTTGACAGCAGCTGCCAGGACAACGAGATCGGCATCGATATGGAGCTGTTCGCCCGCAAGCAGGTCGGAGGCCTGGACTTCCAGTTTGCCGGTGCGTTTGTTCGGCGTAACCTTACCGACCATGCCTTTGATGTAATGGACCCCGTACTGCTCTACCGCTCGGCGGTAGAACTCATCGAAGTTCTTGCCCGGCGTACGGACGTCGATGTAAAAGACATAGATATTGGTGTCCGGATAATGATCTTTCGTCAGCATGGCATGCTTTGCTGTGTACATGCAGCAGACTTTGGAGCAGTACTCCTTGCCCCCTTTTGTGGAATCGCAGGATTCACGGGAGCCGACGCACTGGACAAAGACGATGGTCTTGGGCTCTTTGCCGTCCGAGGGGCGGAGCACATGGCCGCCGGTCGGGCCGGCCGCGTTCATCAGACGCTCATACTCCAGCGCAGTCAGGACATCCGGGCTCTCGTCGTAGGCAAATTCATCGTACTTGGAGACATCAATGATGTCATAGCCGGTAGCGGCGACAATGGCGCCGTAATCCTGCTCGACAATCTCATCTTTTGCCTCGTAGTCGATGGCGCCGGCGGCGCAGACTTTGGAACAGAGGCCGCATTTGCCGCGGGTCAGTTTGATGCAGTAGTTCGGATCAATTGTCGCAACTTTCGGAACCGCCTGGGCAAACGGAATATAGATGGCCGTACGGTTATCCATTCCCATGTTGAACTCGTTGGGAACCTTTTTCATGGGACATTTTTCCATACATGCGCCGCAGCCCGTGCAGACGTCTTCTTTGACGTAGCGGGCTTTTTTTCGGATTTTAACATGGAAGTTTCCGACAAATCCGCTGACATCTTCAATCTCGCTGTAGGAATAGATGTGAATTTTCTCGTTCTGACCGACTTCGACCATCTTCGGTGTGACGATACAGGAGGAGCAGTCAAGGGTCGGGAACGTCTTGTCGAGCTGTGCCATCTTACCGCCGATAGTAGGTTTCTTCTCGACAAGATCGACTTCATAGCCGGCTTCGGCAATATCCAGGGCAGACTGCATGCCGGCAATACCGCCTCCGATAACCAGCGCGCGCTTGGTGACAGGAGAAGTACCGGCCTCCAGCGGGGTATTCAGCATGACTTTTGCAACGGCCGAACGGGCAAGAATGATCGCCTTTTCCGTGCCGGTCACAATGTCTTTGTGAACCCAGGAGCACTGCTCGCGGATATTGGCGACTTCAAGCATATACGGGTTCAGGCCTGCCTCCTCTGCCGCCTTGCGGAACGTTTTCTCGTGCATCCGCGGGGAGCAGGAACAGACGACAACGCCTGTAAGTTTTTCTTTTTTGATGGTGTCCTTGATCAGATCCTGTCCGGTCTGAGAACACATATACTGATAGTCCGTAGAGAAGACAACACCGGGTTCTCTGCGAACCGCTTCGGCAACGGCCTTGACGTCTACCGTCGCAGCGATGTTGCTTCCGCACCAGCATATAAATACGCCGATTCTCTGCATGGTATCTCTCCTTTACTTTCTGTACTTGCGGAAGCCGCTGACAATGGCCTGCTGCGGAAGATCCGGATCCAAATCATAAATCTTCGGGACATCGTTTTCGGCCATATGGTTTCCGCTTTGTCTCCGCTCTGCGGCATTGCGGACGGCCTCAATCAGAACGGCGGGTTCAACCTGCCGCGGACAGCGGTCCACACAGGCGAAGCAGGAAAGGCAGGTATAGATCGATTTACTGGCCAGCAGTTTGTCGATCTCACCACGCTCTACCATGTAGACGAACTCGTGCGGATGATACTCCATATTTTCATAAGAGGGACATGTTGCCGAACATTTTCCGCAGCGCATGCACTTCAGCACATTGACGCCGCTCATGGCCTCAAGATCTTCTCTCGTGACGGAACCTGCCATTACTCTCCCTCCTTCAGTCCCAGAGCCTCTGCCAGAAGCTCGGTAAAATATTTGACCGGAACGGCCTCGCCGCCATTGCGGGTCAGATTGTAAAGACAGAGCGGACATGCAGTAATCAGCATGTCTGCACCGGAATCCAGTGCATTCTGTTTAATGGCTGCTGCTCGTCTCTCAGGGATGGATTTATCCTCCATAGTGAGATAGCCGCCGCAGCACTCGTTGCGCTGTGCATAGATGACGGGCTCTGCGCCGATCGCACAGATAAAATCCTCCATGATCTGCGGATTTTCCGGATTATCCATCTGGAGGACGCGGGACGGCCGAAGCAGAAGACATCCGTAATAGGCACCGATCTTTTTTCCCTTCAGCGGATTGACAACCTTTTTGGCCAGCTCGTCAAAACCGACTTCGTCGCGGAGCACTTCCAGATAGTGAAGAACCTGGACATTCCCGTGATAGGTCTCCTCTTTGCCAAGGTAGTTGTTGACATGACTTGAGATGTACTCATTGGTCTGCATATCATTGTTTACCTGCTTGATGACGTTGTGGCAGGCAGAACAGAGCGTCACGAGGTTCTGATTTCTGTCCTCGGCCGCTTTCAGAGCGCGGACGGAGGAAAGACGAGTGACAATTTCATCCTGCGCCATCGGATAGACCCCGCCGCAGCACTGCCATTCCGGAATTTCTTCCAGCGTGAACCCCAGTGCCTCCGCCGAGATACGCGCATAGTGGTCAAGATCTGTCGCCTTGTTCTTCAGCGTGCATCCCGGGAAATAACTGTAAGTCATATGTACTGATTTTCCTTTCCTAATGGATTTGTCAGACCATCTGCTCCGGATGGAAGACCTTGTCAAACTCCTCTTCGGTAAGATAGCCCAGTTTGACGCAGGCCTCTTTCAGGGAGATGTTCTCCTTGAACGCCAGCTGCGAGGTCTTTGCAGAGTGCTCATAGCCGATGTACGGGTTGAGCGCCGTGACGAGCATAAGCGAGTTGTGAAGATTGTCGTGCATCTTCTGCTTGTTGGCCTTGATTCCATAGACGCAGTTATTCTGGAAGGATACGATGGACTCTGCCAGAAGACGGCAGGACTGGAGGAAATTGTAAGCCATAACCGGCATGAAGACGTTCAGTTCAAAGTTGCCCTGGGAAGCGGCCATGCCAACTGCGACATCGTTGCCGATAACCTGTACGGCAACCATGGTGACCTGCTCGCACTGGGTCGGGTTGACTTTGCCGGGCATGATGGAGGAACCGGGCTCGTTGGCCGGGATCGTGATTTCACCGAGTCCGACGCGGGGACCGCTGGCCAGCCAGCGGACATCGTTGGCAATCTTCATCATGTCGCAGGCAAGTGCCTTGACGGCGCCGTGCGCAAAGACCATCTCATCTTTGGAGGTCAGCGCATGGAACTTGTTCTCTGCGGTGACGAAATCTTTGCCGGTCAGATCGGATACTTTCTCTGCGACTTTGACGTCGAAGCCCTTCGGCGCATTGAGGCCGGTGCCGACTGCGGTTCCGCCGAGCGCAAGGCTCTTAAGCGGCTGAACAGCTGTTTTCAACAGCTTGACATCTTTTTCAACGGAAGATCTCCAGCCGCTGATTTCCTGGGAGAAGGAAATCGGCACAGCGTCCTGAAGATGCGTACGGCCGGATTTTACGATGCCCTCGTTTTCCTTCTCAAGGCGCTTGAATTCTTTGATGAGGTCCTCTGCTGCCGGGATAAGTTTGTCCTCAATGGCAGTGACTGCTGCAATATGCATGGCAGTCGGGAACGTATCGTTGGACGACTGACTCATATTGATATCGTCGTTCGGGTGGCAGAGTTTCTTGCCGGCGATTTCGTTGG
>UQOE01000041.1 GCA_900542575.1 uncultured Oscillospiraceae bacterium | reverse complement strand
CAGCGGGTGGTTTTTTGTTTCGCACATTCGTGCTCAACAGCGCTCTTACGCATAATAAGAAAAGCGGCACCCGCAAGGTGCCGCTTTTTCCTGGCTTTTCGACAAAATACCGCAAATGTTGATCCTGCATTTCGAAAAATGGAAATGGGACCTCCAAAGCGGGCTCATAGGATCAACACTCCCGGCAAAATGATGTCCCTGATTTGAAAATTAGCATTTCAGGCTCAACAAACCCTCGTCAAATGCTGAATAAATACTTCCGCGCATAAAAAATCGGCACCCGCAAGGTGCCGATTTTTGCTTTGCTTATTTTACAACGAAACACAGCCACTCGCCGTCCTGCTTTCGCTCGACGATTTCGTAGCCGTTGTCTGAAAAGGCCTGCAGCACGTCCGGTTCGCGGTCGGCGATGATGCCGGAGACAATGAACCGTGAGCCGTCGTGCATGAACTGGCGCGCATTTTTGCAGAACAGCACGATGATGTCGGCCACGATGTTGGCGACAACAATGTCGAAAGTGCCGCTGACCTGTTCGGTCATGTCTCCGCAGCTGACTTTGTACTGCGGTTCGGCGAAGCCGTTGCGGCGGCCGTTCTCACGCGCCGTTTTGACGGCGAGTTCGTCGATGTCCACGCCTTCGGCGCGGGAGGCGCCCAGCAGCAGGGCGGCAATGGAGAGAATGCCGCTGCCGCAGCCGAGATCCAGCACCGATTCGCCGCCATGGACGTAATTTTCCAGCGTCTCGAGGCACAGGCGGGTGGTCTCGTGGGTGCCGGTTCCGAACGCGAGGCCGGGCTCCAGATGAAGGACGGTGCGGCCGGCTGCCAGCGCCGGGTCGGCGCGGTCCCAGGAAGGCTGGATGAGAAGTTTCCGGCCGATCTGCATGGGGGAAACATATTTTTTCCAGTTGTCCTGCCAGTCTTCGCGGCGGCAGGGAATCGTGCTGATTTCGTATTCAATGTCCGCGGCGGAAAGCCGTTCCCGCAGGAAAGCCACGGCTTCGGCCGGGTTCTCGCCGGGCTCGATATAGATGTGGATGACACCGTGGGACCGGTCTCTGGCCAGCAGATCTTCGTCGATGAGGTCGATGTGGGCAATTTCCTCCACTTCTTCCTCCAGGTCCCGGTAATCTTCAATATAGATTCCGTAGGGGACGGTCATCTGCGCAATGGCGCTTGCGTCGTCAATGCGTTCTGCCGGCACGGTGACGGCAATTTCCGTCCAGGGGGATGGGTTGGAGCCGGCGTTGTAGGTGCTTGCGCCCTCGACGATTTCAGGGTCCTGCATATCAGTTGTCCTCCAGAAGATGCGCCTCGGGGGTGATCTCTTTGCGCCCCGTGTTGAACAGGCGGGTGTTGTCCAGCGCCCAGACGGCGTTGCTGAACTCGTTCGGGGATACGTTTCGGATGGTGTTCTCCACTTCAAAGACAGTGGCGTCCAGCTCGTCCAGCTTGGCGAGGACGATGGCTTCCAGGAACTTGGGCGGCTCGGCGGCGCCGTATTCCGGCTTGCCGTGGTGGGAGATGAGCATGTGCTCAACGAGCAGCAGCTTTTCCTCCGGCGTGCCGATTTCCTGCCCGACCTCGCGGACCATCATGGCGCCGCGGACGAGGTGCCCCAGCAGGTTTCCCTCTATGGAGTACTGGGTGGGGACGCCGAGCGAGGAGGCCTCAATTTCCTCCAGCTTGCCGATGTCGTGGAGGGCGGCCCCGGCGATCAGCAGATCTTCGTCGATGGACGGGTAGATTTTAGCTGCAGCCTGTGCCATACGGATGATGGACAGAGTGTGGTACAGCAGGCCGCCCCGCATGGCATGGTGCAGGCGCACGGCTGCGGGATGGATGAGCAGCTTGTTTTTATATTTGGCATACACGGCCAATACCAGACTGCGCAGGTCGTCGTCCTCAAAGTGACGGGCGATATCGCAGATGGCGTCGTACATGTCCTCGCCGGCGTATTCGGCGGAGGCGACATAGTCCGCAGGATTGACGTTGTCGGTCTTGAGGGCCGGGCGGATGAGCTCAATGCGGAGCTGGCGCGTGCCGCGGTACTCGTTGATGGTGCCGCGGACTTTGACGAGTGAATTCGCCGGGAAGACCGGGGTTTTGCGGGAGTCGTAGTCCCAGAATTTCCCGTTGATGTCGCCGGATTTGTCGGCGAGGTCGATATCTAAATATTGGGCCCCCTTCATGGAGGTCTTGACTTCAGAGCGTTTGACGAGTGCAAAGCCTTCAATGCGGCTTCCGACTTCAGCCTCTGCAATATTCATAACATTTCGCTCCTTTCAGGAATCGAAAAAATTCTAGCAGAGGCGGGGAGGGAAGTCAACGGAGCCATGTCCCAGGATCGGGTTTTATCGCCGATTGTTCTATGGTAAAATAAATATCTAATTTTTAAGACAGGAGGGCCTCTATGGGAGAACCTTTTTCTATTGCAAATCCGGCTGAGGGCGTGCGCGTCGTCATGTGCCCTACCGACCGGTTTAAAACCGGCCAGCTGGCTATTCAGCTGGTACTGCCGCTGCACGGCGACGTGTCCGCATACTCCATTCTGCCGTATCTGCTGAACCGCTCGTGCAAGTCTTATCCGACCTATTTGCTGCTCAACCGCAGGCTCGCCGAGCTCTACGGTGCGGAGCTGCGCCCGTCCGTTTCCAAGCACGGAGAGAATCTGGTGCTGCGGCTTTCCATGACGATGATCGACAGCCGCTTTGCTCTGCAGGGAGAGGACATCATCTACAACTGCGCCGAGCTGCTCTTCCAGACGGTCTTCGAGCCGAACACCGAGGACGGCCGGTTTCCGTCCGATACCCTGGAGCGGGAAAAGCGTATCCGGCTGGAACGGCTGGACAGCCTCAAAAATGACAAGCGGGGCTACGCCGTGCATCGCTGCCTGGAAGAGATGTGCGCCGGAGAGGACTATGCCATCGACGCGCTGGGAACCAAAGAGGGCGTCGCAGCCCTGACTCCGGAATCGGTGTATGCGGCCTGGGAGAACATGCTGAAGACTGCGCGCATCCAGCTCAATATCGTCGGAACCGGAGATGCAGACCGCATCTCCTCGCTGCTGCTCACGTATCTGCAGAATGTGAATCGCGGCCCGCTTATGGAGCTCCACACCGAGCTGGTGGGGAAGGCGAATGGCCCGGTCCGCCGCCTGGAAGAGACCGAACCGGTCCGCCAGGGCAAGCTGGTCCTGGGCTTCCGCGCTGGGACGAAAGACGCAGACAAGGATTTCCCGGCCATCCGCGTCATGACCGACCTGTTCGGCGGCGGCCCCTATTCCCGCTGCTTTATGAATGTCCGGGAAAAGCAGAGCCTCTGCTATTACTGCTCCGCCCGGTACCTGAGCCAGAAGGGCATCATCCTGGTCCAGAGCGGCATTGAAAACGAGAACGCGGAGCGGGTCATCGAAGAGGTGCAGAAGCAGCTGAAGGACCTCGCGGACGGCCACGTCACCGACGGAGACATGGAGAATTCTCTCCGCGCGCTGAATGACGGCTACCACTCCGTCGGGGACACCCCGGAGGACCTGGACGGCTGGGCCTATCTGCAGGTCTGCAGCTCCCGCTTTGAAAATCCGGAAGAGACCGCAGCGCGCATTGCGGCGGTCACGAAGGAACAGGTCGTTGCGGCGGCACAGAGGGTGACGCTGGACACCGTGTTCTTTCTGCGCGGCGACGGAGAGGGGGACGACGAAGCATGAGTGAAATCCGTGAAATCCGCAGCGGCGCCCTCGGCGACGTCTGCTACGAGGTGAAGCACCCGTCCGGGCTGAACGTCATGGTCTACCCGAAACCGGGTTATTCCACCACCTATGCCATTTTCGGCACGAATTACGGCTCTATAGACACATTTATCAAGAAGGCCGGGCAGGCCCCAAAGGCCATTCCGGAGGGCACGGCCCATTACCTGGAACACAAGCTCTTTGAGAGCGAGGAGCTGGACGCGTTTGAGCGCTTCGCCAAAACCGGTGCCAGTGCCAACGCCTATACGTCTTTTGACAAGACCTGTTTTCTGTTCTCCTGCGCCTCCAATTTCAGGGAAAATCTCCGCATTCTGCTGGATTTCGTCCAGCATCCCTACTTTACCGAACAGACGGTGCAGAAGGAACAGGGCATCATCGGGCAGGAGATCCGCATGTACCAGGACGAGCCCGGCTGGCAGGTGCTGTTCAACCTGCTGCGGTGCCTGTATCAGAAGCACCCGGTCAAAATAGATATTGCGGGCACGGTGGAGTCCATCTCGCACATTACGGCTGACCTGCTGTATGAGTGCTATCAAAACTTCTACAGCCTGAACAACATGGTGCTGGCAGTTGCAGGCAATACCACTGTCGACGAAGTCATGGAAATCGTCGACGCCGAAATCCATCCGAAAGAGGCCGTCTCCGTGGAACGGGCCGACTACGGCGAACCCGAATCGGTTGCAGCCCCGCGGGCCGAACAGAAGCTCGCGGTCGCCATGCCCCTGTTCGCGCTTGGCTTCAAGGAGAGCTGGGACACGCCGGTCCGCACCCTGCGGGAAAAGCTCCTGGCCAATCTTGTGCTGGATCTGCTGGCCGGTGAAACCTCGCCCCTCTACAACCGCCTTCTGAATGACGGGCTTATCAACACCACGTTCGGCTACGAATATTTCTGCGGCTATGGGTATGCATCGCTCATCTTCGAGGGGGAGTCCAAGGACCCCGATGCGGTGGCAGATGCCATCCAAGCAGAAATCCTTCGGGTTCAGAAAGACGGCATTGACGACGCCGAGTTCGAACGCGCACTGAAAATGAACTACGGCAAAGCCATTATGGACTACAACGACATAGACGGCCTCGCCAACGACATGGTCGCCGCCCACTTCGAGGGCTGGGATATGTTTGACGACATAGACATCTATCGCAGCCTGACCAAAGAAGATGCGGAACAGTACCTCCGGGAGAAGATCCGCATGGACCGCAGCGCCATCTCGGTCATCCTTCCCCAGGGGGCCGATTCATGAGCGACTACGCAAACGTCCAGTTTCGGGCACTGCACCATGTCTTTCACGTGCCGTCCGTTCTGGCCGACTTTCATATTGGAAGCGCCGAATTCACCATTCGCTGGTACGGCGTTCTGATTGCGGTCGGATTTCTGCTGGGCCTCTGGGCCTGCATCCGGCTGTGCAGGCGGCAGAAGATCAACGTCGACGTCTTTCTGGATGAGGTCATCTGGGGCACCATCTTCGGCATCCTCGGCGCCCGGCTCTACTATGTCCTGTTCAGCTGGGACTACTACAAACTGCATCCGAATGAAATCTGGCGGATCCACGACGGCGGGCTGGCCATCTACGGCGGTGTTATTGCGGCGCTGCTGACCGTAATAGTGGTCAGTAAAATCAAAAAGGCGAGTATCCTCGAAATGTTTGACCTCGCCTCGGTCGGCTTCCTGATGGGCCAGGGCATCGGCCGCTGGGGCAATTTTGCCAACCAGGAGGCCTTCGGCACCAATACCAGTCTGCCCTGGGGCATGACCAGCGAAAAGGTACGCGCCTATATCGTCTCACGCCAGTGGTTTTTTGAGGCGCACCATATTTCGATGAATCCGGCCGAATATGTGCATCCGACTTTCCTCTATGAGTCCATCTGGTGCTTGCTCGGGTTCGTTCTGCTATATATAATGTTTAAGAAGCATAGAAAATACCGCGGTCAGATTTTTCTGATGTACGGGGCATGGTACGGGTTTGAACGTGCCATTGTCGAGGGCCTTCGAACCGACAGCCTCTATGTGGGGCAGTCGGACATCCGCATCTCTCAGTGGCTCTCCGCCCTCGTCTGTGTCGCCTGTGTGGTGCTCCTCATTATACAGGCGGTCCGCTACCGCGGAAAACCTGTCCTGGCACCGTACACGGACTGGACCCCGGCGCTGAAACGGACAGAGAAAGGGGCTAAGCACTATGACGCAGAAGACCACACTGTCGACCAAAACGCTGCCGAACCTGTGGAGCAAATTGGGAAGAGACAAAGCTGACCTCAGACTGCGGGCGCAGATCCGCTCGGAGGACCGCGCTGAGGCCAAAGAAGAGAAAAAGGCCAGACGCGCAAAAAAAAGCAGAAAACAGCATGTAAAGAAGTTTATGAAGAACTTTTTCCGGCTTCGGACCGCCGAAAAAATTAAGGGGATGTACCGGTAATTTTTTGGTTGATTCGGTTGACGGGCCATGCTATAATACTGCATGCCGCATATTACGGGTCAGGAAAAGTGGGCGTTTCGCTCCCCCCGTCGTAGCGAGTCTAAAACAAGGAAGGTATTTCCCATGTACGCAGTTATTGAGACCGGTGGAAAACAGTACAAGGTTGAGACCGGCGACGTCATCTACATCGAGAAGCTGGATGTCGAAGCAGACTCCGCCATCACGTTTGACAAGGTGCTTGCAGTCGGCAGCGACGACGGCATCAAAGTCGGCACTCCTTATGTCGACGGTGCAAACGTAGAGGCCAAAGCCGTCAAGAACGGCAAGGGCAAGAAGATCACCGTCTTCACCTACAAACCGAAAAAGAACGAGAAACGTAAAATGGGCCACAGACAGCCTTACACCAAGGTTGAAATCGGCGCCATCAACGGCTAATCACTTGTTTCTATGATCCAGGTCGCCTTTTTTAAGGACGCCGACGGAACCCTCCGCGGCTACTCCTTCTCCGGCCATTCTGACTACGCCGAGCTGGGCAGCGACATCGTATGCGCCGCTGTTTCCTCCGCCGCCTATCTGACGGCCAACACCATTACCGACATAATGGGACTTTCGGCAGATATCTCCGTCGAAGACGGGTCCATGGACCTCCGTCTTTCCCGGGAGCATGCAGAGCGGGCACAGGAGCTTCTCAGGGGACTGGAACTTCACGTAGAGGCCTTATCCGAGCAGTATTCGGACGACATTCAAATCAGAGAGGTGTAGATCATGCTCAAAATTAACATTCAGCTCTTTGCGCATAAAAAAGGACAGGGTTCCTCCCACAACGGCCGTGACTCCGAGTCCAAGCGTCTTGGCGTAAAACGCGCAGACGGTCAGTACGTCTCCGCCGGCAACATCCTCGTTCGCCAGCGCGGAACCCACATCCATCCCGGCAACAATGTCGGCAAGGGTTCGGACGATACTCTGTTTGCTCTCATCGACGGCACCGTCCGCTTCGAGCGCGTCGGCAAAGACCGCAAGAAAGTAAGCGTTTACGCTGCAGAAGAGCAGTAATCACTGCAATAACATGTGTGTGAAACAGGACCGCTGCACAGCCCGCGAGCTGCGCAGCGGTTCTTTGCTTTTTCTTAGGAATCAGCGGGCCCGCCGGGCTCCGCTGCCGGCTGCTTTTTCCGCGCAGGCACTTCATTGACTCCCAAAATCCGATGTATTATAATAGCTTGTACTTTAGTTTTAATTGTGGCATTGTGCCCTGAAGGATGATCGTCAATGAACAGTAAATCGCGCTGGTTCACACCGGCTGTCGCGCTGCTTGTCGCGGCTGCGGCAGTGCTAATCGGGGTGCCGCTCCGCACCTTCCAGCTGAGTCGGCAGATTGACCCGGAGACCGGCTTCTGGAATACCGCCAACAGCGTCTCCATGTGGGTGCTCTATGCGCTGGTTCTTATCGTTGTAATTGCTTCGTTTGTACTCATTCGGTTCAGCCGAAAACTCCCGAAGCCAGACTTCCCGGAGGAGCGCAGTATTTTCCTGGGCGTGTTTGGGACACTGGCATCCATCGGCTTCCTCGCCGACTTTGTACAGGCTGTATTAAAGGCTGTGTCCGTAAAAGCGGAGACCGATCCTTTTGACCCCTATTACGGCTCCAGCCTCATGAGCACGGGCTTTATTCCCATGCTTCTGGAGGCGGTATTCGCTTTCCTCTCCGCGGCCTATTTTGTCTTTTACACCGTCTCCCAGTTCCGCGGAGACAGCTTTTATCGCAATCGTCTCGTCAGCATTCTCGCCATGAACCCCATTCTGTGGGCCATTGCGCGGCTGCTGCGCGACTTTTTACTGCCCATTAAATTCAAGAATGTCTCTCAGCTGTTTCTGGAAATCCTTTTCCTGTGCTTTGCCGCTCTGGCACTGTTTGCCTTTGCACGCATTTCGGCGCAGGTGGGGCAGGAGCGCAGCAGCTGGGTGCTGTATTTCTGCGGCATCACCGCTCTGTTTCTGGGCTATGTTACTGCACTGGCACCGGTGCTGCTCTTCCTGACCGGGAACGGAGAAAAAATGACATCTGCTTACCCTTTGCATATTGCAGACTTTACGACGGCGCTCTTCCTGACCGGACTGCTTATCCATATGCTGCCCGGGGAGAAAGAGGAGACCATCTCCGCCCATCCGGACGCGGCGGCGCGCGCTGCTGAAAAGACCGGGAAACCTGCAGCGGTCTCCGGCTCCGAAGCGTCTGCCGCCGCGAAGGCCCCGGAGGAACAGGCTGAGCCGCCGAAGGTGACCAAAGGCGGACGAAACCGCAAAAAGGAGTCCTGACCCATGGAACTTGAGGGCGTAGACCGCCAGGCGGTCCGGCGCGTGGAAGCGCTGGTGGACAGTGGCCGTGTACCCCATGCCATGGTCCTGGACGGCGGCACGCAGAACGCGCGGCTCCGTCTTGCTGAAGCGGTTGCACAGGCGCTGGTCTGCACGGCGCCGGTTGGAAAGCCCTGCGGAAACTGCGGGCCCTGCCGGAAGGCGGCGGCCGGCATTCACCCGGACATCGTGCATGTTGTCCCGGAAGTGGGGCACAAGACGCTGTCCGTCGACGTCATCCGGCGCATGCGGGACGATGCCTATATTCTGCCGAATGAGAGTGACAGCAAGGTCTACATTATTGACCAGGCGGACCTCATGCAGGACTATGCCCAGAACGCGTTGCTGAAAATTCTGGAAGAGCCGCCGCAGTACGCGACGTTTCTGCTCTGTACGCCTTCGAAGGCGGCGCTGCTGGGAACCGTGCTCTCACGCACCGCAGTGTTCAGTCTGGACAGCGGCGACGGGGACGAGGCCAGCAGTGAGTTTACCGAAGATGCGCGGGAAGCGGCGCTGAATCTTGCCCGGGCACTGTGCACCGGGAAGGAGCGGAAGCTGCTCTCAGCGGCGGCAAAGTTTGAAAAGAAATACGACCTTCTCCCGGAGGCGCTGGAGGAGCTGCGGCTTATCCTGCGGGATGCGCTGGTGGCACAGAACGGCCAGAGCAGTTCCATGTCCGGCCAGCCCGAGGCCGCGGCGGCACTGGCCGACCGCTTTTCAACCGATCGGCTCATGAATTTAGAGCGCGCAGCCGGCGGCATAGCCGATGCCGTCAACCGGCACGCAAACAAAAATCTTACCCTGACCCGGCTGTGCAGCAACCTGGCTGCCGCCGCATGGGACTAATATATGGAGGCAACCATGATCGACACCATCGGCGTCCGCTTCCGCGAAGTCGGCAAAATCTACACCTTTGACCCCGCCGGCGTCACGTTTGAGGTGGGCGACCCCGTTATCGTAGAGACCGCCCGCGGCGTGGAGTGCGGAAAAGTCGCCATCGCCAACCGCGAAGTGGAAGAAGATGCGGTGCCGGCCGAGCTGAAGCCCATTATTCGCAAGGCGACGTCTGCAGACTTAAAACATATTGAAGACAACAAACGGCGCGCAAAACGTGCCTATGATATCTGCGAGAAAAAAATCGCCAAACACGGGCTCGAAATGAAGCTCGTCAGCGCAGAATACACCTTCGACAACAAAAAAATCCTGTTTTTCTTCACGGCGGACGGCCGTGTGGACTTCCGGGAACTGGTCAAGGACCTGGCCGGCGTGTTTAAAACCCGCATAGAGCTGCGGCAGATCGGCGTCCGGGACGAGGCCAAGCTCTACGGCGGACTCGGCATCTGCGGCCGGCCGCTCTGCTGCAAGAACCATCTGTGCGAATTTAATCCGGTATCTATTAAAATGGCGAAACTGCAGGGCCTTTCCCTGAATCCCGCTAAAATCTCCGGCACCTGCGGCCGCCTCATGTGCTGCCTGCAGTATGAGGAGGCGGCGTATGAGCATCTGACGAAGATTACGCCGAGGGTGGGCAGCGTCGTCGAGACAAAAGACGGCCGCGGCATCGTCGTCGACGAGAACCTGATCTCCGGCGAAATGAAAGTACAGATGGACAAGACTCCAGATGCACCGCCCGTCAGCGTCAACCGCACACAGGTCAAACCGGTGCGCCAGGGCCACAGCCGGCGCCGTGGACGGGACGACGAGAACCTCCGCAAAATTGAGAAAAACTGAACCGACTCCGCGCGGTACAGTCAACATACACGAACAAACTATTTGACACGAAAGGGATTTTGAATATGGCAATCGAGAAAATCAAGCTGACCCGGGAAGGTTACCAGGAACTCCAGGACGAGCTCGACAACTTAAAGAGCGTCGGCCGCCGGGAGATGTCCGAAAAAATTAAAGTGGCGCTGTCCTTCGGCGACCTCTCCGAGAACTCCGAGTACGATGAGGCCAAATCCGAACAGGGCAAAATGGAGTCCCGTATCCAGGAACTTGAGGCCATCCTTCAGAATGCCGAAATTATCGACGAGTCTGAGATGTCCGCCGATACGGTTAACATGTCTTCCACGGTAACCATCCGCGACATCGACCTCGATGAAGAGGAAGTCTACACCATTGTCACATTCACACAGGCCGACCCGCTCAACGGCAAACTCTCCGATGAATCCCCGCTGGGCAAAGCATTGCTCGGCCACCGCGAAGGCGACGTTGTCGAGGTCGAGGCACCTGCCGGCAAAATCACTTATCGTATTGACAATATTGAGCAGAAGAAGAAGTAAGACAAGAGGGAGCAAGCAAGAATGCCGCAGAATAACAAGAACAGCAAGCCGGCCCAGAACGTGGGCCAGCTTCAGAAGGTCCGCATGGAAAAGCTTCAGGCACTCCAGGAGGCGGGCCAGGATCCGTTTAAGATCGTCAAATACGACCAGACGGAGCACAGCACACAGATTAAGGATAACTACGAGCAGTACGAGGGAAAGGATGTCTCCATCGCCGGCCGCATGATGTTTAAGCGCGTCATGGGCAAGGCCTCATTCTGCAACGTTCAGGACCGCGACGGCCGCATTCAGGTCTATGTCGCCCGGGACGACCTCGGCGAAGACGCTTACAAGCACTTCAAGAAAATGGACATCGGTGACATCGTCGGCGTCAAGGGCTTTGTCTTCAAGACCAGAACCGGTGAAATTACGGTCCACGCCAAAGAGGTGACCCTTCTCTCGAAGTCGCTGTATCCGCTGCCGGAGAAGTTCCACGGACTGACCGACACCGACCAGCGGTATCGCCAGCGCTACCTGGACCTTATCATGAATGAGGATTCCAAAGAGGTCTTCATGAAGCGGTCCAAGATCATTCAGGAAATCCGTAACTTCCTGTCCGCCCGTGACTTCATGGAGGTGGAGACCCCCATGCTGGTCAGCAACGCCGGCGGCGCTGCGGCCCGTCCATTTGAGACCCACTACAACGCACTGGATGAGGACGTCAAGCTCCGCATCTCTCTGGAACTCTACTTAAAGCGTCTCATCATTGGCGGTCTGGAGCGTGTCTATGAAATCGGCCGCGTCTTCCGCAACGAGGGCGTCGACACCAAGCACAACCCCGAATTTACGCTGATGGAGCTGTATCAGGCCTACACCGACTACAACGGCATGATGGAACTCACTGAGAGCATGTTCAGGTATCTCGCCGAAAAGGTCAACGGCTCCACAACCATCACCTATAACGGCACCGAGATTGACCTCGGCAAGCCGTTCCGCCGTCTCACGATGGTAGACGCCATCAAGGAGCAGACCGGCATCGACTTCGACCAGGTAGAGACCGACGAAGAGGCCAAAAAGCTCGCCGACGAGAAGGGCATTGAGTACGAGGATCGCCACAAGAAGGGCGACATCGTCAACCTGTTCTTCGACGAGTTCTGCGAGGACAAGATGATCCAGCCGACCTTCATCATGGACCATCCCATTGAGATCTCCCCGCTGACCAAGAAAAAGCCGGATGACCCGTCCAAGGTTGAGCGCTTTGAGCTCTACATCAATGGCTGGGAAATGTGCAACGCCTACTCCGAGCTGAATGATCCCATCGACCAGCGCGAGCGTTTTGCCGCCCAGGATGCCCTTGCGGCGGCCGGCGACGAAGAGGCCAACCACACCGACGAAGACTTCCTCCACGCCATGGAAATCGGCATGCCTCCGACAGGCGGCATCGGCTACGGCATTGACCGTCTGGTCATGCTCCTGACCGACACCCCCGCCATCCGTGACGTCCTGCTCTTCCCGACAATGAAGTCCTTAGATGGTGTAAATAAGAAAAATGATGTAAATAATA
>UQOE01000040.1 GCA_900542575.1 uncultured Oscillospiraceae bacterium | reverse complement strand
TATCTACCAGACTGCTGTCTAGCGGAGGGTGTCCAACTTGTTATTGCAATTTGCGTACAAAAAAAGAATATAAAAAACCAATAGTATTACATTCAGGCGAACATACATATACAGCTTTGATTTTTGATCCTGGAACCTGGAACGATATGAAGTGGGTGAATGAGATAAATAATATTTACTCATCGAATGCTACATATAATCATTATGAATTGCTTAGCTCTATTTCAAATTCGGGTTGGGAAAGTTGATGAGAGGGAAAATCGATGATGAAAAAACTAGCTGCTATTTTGTTCGCAATTATTCTTTTTCAGAGCTGTATTCTACCGGTTAACAGTTTTGCAGAATCTGGTTCAGAGGGCGCTGTCTGGAATTATTATTATTCTCAGTTGGACAGTCAGGAGAAGGCGGTCTACAACAAGATCTATGATGGAATTCTCCACCATGAGGATGGTGTGTCTATTCCGGAAATCAAAGATAATAATTCGAAACGAAGAGTAATCCGTGCAATCAGAAACGACCATCCAGAATTATTTCCTTACCTGTACAATGTAGACCCACTCATTAACTATTATGAACTTCCTACTTTAGGTATGGATTATGTAATAACTAATAATGCATCAACTTATAATGAAAATAATAGAAAGGAGTCTGAACTGAAAAAAGCAACGGAAGAGTTTTTGTCAGATGCTCCTCGCGATGGTACTGACTATGAAAAGGAATTGTTTGTTCATGATAAGATGATCAGGACAATAACAACTTCGGACAATGCCTATAACATATATGACACTTTGGTGAATCATATTGGTAATAGTATTGCTTATGCACTGACAATGAAGTATTTACTTTCGAAACTTGGTGTAAAAAGCTACGTTATTGAAGGAAAAACAGCAAGAAGTTCTTTTAATTCATATTCAAAGTATTCCTATCATATGTGGAATATCGTTTCGTTAAATGGAAAGAATTATCCAGTGGATGTTCAGCGGGATGATTTACTCGACCAAAAGCCTGAAGTTAGCAGTACAAGAAAATATAAAAAAGTTCCCGATTATATAACCCATCGCTACTTTAACTTTATCGGAGATGATGCAAAAGATTATATTCCATATCGGACTGACGATTGGGCTGCCTGCCAGGAGAATAATGCTCCAGTAAACTATTATCAAAAAAATGGGCTTTATTTTTCAACTTATGATGAATGCAAACCATATCTTAGAAAGATAATTGAAAATAATTTATCTCAGAATAATTATTTTATTGAACTTCAATTTGGCAGTGAAGAGGAAACCAGAAAGGCATTCTCTGCTTTACTTCTTCAAAATGAATTTACGCAGTATTTGGCTGAGGCAAGACTTTCATTAAGAATGATAAATGGGAAAATGATAATAGATTCGGATGAAATAGTTGCCCAAAATGTCCTCTTTATAGAGTTTCCATTTAATTATAAGGGAATTACAATACACGTTGATGAAGCGGGTAATGTCGTTAATTAAACATATTCCATGAATCTCTATTCGGATGATTAATAAAAATGGGTCTGCCTTTCAGCAGACCCATTTTTTGTATCCGATTTTTTTCAGATTTTCATCGCAACATCCCACGCGCGCCAGATGACCGTGCGCAGGTTGCCGACTTTGTTGCAGTCGCCGACCAGATGGACATGTCTGCCCTTCGGGGCGAGCGGGGTGGGCTTGTATCCGACCGACTCAATGACGGTATCCGCCGGAATCCGGGTCTCCTTCATCTGGCTGTCCTGGATCAGGACATAGCCGTCGCCGACTTCTTTGGTAGCTGCGTTCAGGTAGACCGGGACGTGGTTGGCCTTGAAGAAATCGCGGAGGTAGGACGAGTTGGCCAGACAGAGGTTCGGAACCGCCATCAGGTCATCTTTCATCTCCACAATGACCGGCTTTTTGCCCTTGTTGTAGAGGTCCAGTGCCATCTCACAGCCGGTCAGGCCGCCGCCGATGATGACAACGTTTTCGCCGGTCTCCTTGACGTTGAGGAGATAGTCACAGGCGCCCATGATCTTCTCGTTGCCCGGAATCGGCAGGTGATTGGCCTTTGCGCCGGTGGCGATGATGACCTCATCGGCACCGAGGGACTGGATGTCCTTGACCTCGGTGTTGTACTGGACCGGGATGCCCAGTTCTTTGATTTGCAGCTTAATCCACTCAATGAGCTGCTTGTCGTGGCTCTTGAAATCCGGAGCGGCCGCGGCAATGAAGATGCCGCCGAGCTTGTCGGATTTCTCATAGATGGTCGGATTGTGACCGCGCAGCTTGAGCACGCGCGCCGCCTCCATGCCGCCGATGCCGCCGCCGATGACCGCGACGTTCTTCGGGTGTTTTGTTGGAACTATTTTGTATTTGCCGGACTGCATCGTCTGTGGGTTGACGGCGCAGCGGCACATGTGCATGGAATCGTCCAGATCCTGATCGCAGGCGGATTTTCCGTGCTTGGCCATGTCGAAGCAGGCGTTGTGGCAGCAGATGCAGGGGAGGATCTCCTCCGGCTTGTCGTTTATAAGCTTGGTGACCCAGGTTGGATCGGCCAGGAACTGACGTCCGATGGCCATTGCGTCAATTTCGCCGTCTGCTATGGCTTTGGCGCCGGCTTTTGGCGTCATGCGGCCTGCACAGACGACCGGTATGTCGACAAACTTCTTAATGTGGGAGACATCTGCGAGGTTGCAGTTCTCCGGCATGTACTGCGGCGGATGTGCCCAGTACCAGGCATCGTAGGTGCCGTTGTCGCAGTTCAGCATATCGAAGCCGGCATCCTGCAGGTACTTGGCGGCCTTTTCGGATTCCTCCATGGTACGGCCGACCTCAATGTAATCCTGCCCGGGAATAGCGCCCTGCTGGAACCCGATGGTCTTGGAGACGACGGAGTAGCGGAGGGAGACCGGGAAGTCTTTTCCGCATTTCTCTTTGATTGCCTTGACGATCTCAACCGGGAACCGGTAGCGGTTCTCGAAGGATCCGCCGTATTCATCTGTGCGGTGGTTGGTGTACGGGAGTGTGAACTGATCCAGCAGATAGCCCTCATGGACGGCGTGGACTTCGACGCCGTCGACGTCGGCCTCCTTACAGAGACGGGCAGTCTCCGCAAATGCATAGATGATCTTGTCAATCTGCTCCTTGGTCATCTCTTTGGTTGTAATATCTTCCGCCCAGCGGTTCGGAAGAGGGGATGGGGCGGTGGTCAGATACTCCGGATCCATAAATGGCTTGGCAATGGTGCCGATAAACTTGTTGTTAATCATCGTGGTCATCATGGCGCTGAGTGCCATGGAACGGCCGAACCCGGCGGTCATCTGTACGAACATTTTTGCGCCGGTGGCATGGACCTGGGCCATGAATTTTTTCAGCTGCGCAAACTTCCACTTGTGCTGATACAGCCATGCGCCGCCGATGATATCTTTGACCGGTGCAATGCCGGGAATGATCAGTCCGCAGTTGTTTTCGGCAATGGTGCCGAGCAGTTTTGCGGCCTCTTTATCGAAGTGGTTGGGCTCGGTCCAGCCGAAGATGCAGGTTCCGCCCATCGGAGCAAGGACAATGCGGTTCTTAATTTCGACGTTGCCGATTTTCCACGGGGTAAATAACGGCTGATATTCTTCTTTCATTGCATTTCTCCTTTCATTTCTCGACTACAACGGTTCCATCGGTATGAATGGTTACTTTGTCGCCGTCCTCGACATAGTTCAGGAAGTCGTCGCCCAGTCGATCGATCGTGGGCATCGGGGTCTCCGGGGCCCAGACCTGGGAGAGGACGGCGCCCGCGGCTGCCAGGGAATCGATATCGAGGGAGAAGAGGAGGCAGGCAGGGGCCTTGCCGGCTTTGACGGCAGAGTACAGGAACATGCCGCCCGTTGTAGAACCGATGGTCTGCGGCAGGCACAGGGCTTTGTTCTGCAGGATCTTGTTGTAGAGATCCGGGTTGCTCTGGTCGTTGCAGCGGGTTTTCGGCTGAATGGACATCAGCTGCATGCTGGCAAGCGTATTGAACCCGTTGTGGGTGACGACCGCTTCCACCGTGAGCTCGCCGGGGACGATGACGCGCCCCTGAAACGTGCGGGATTCCGCTTTTTTCTTCTTAAACCGCATTCAGTCCACCCCCTTGGTCAGGATATCCAGAATTTCGTCGTTGGAGTAGAAACGCGACGTCGTGTACGTGCGCAGCTTATTGGAACTCGTGATGACATTCTTTCTCGCATTCAGCGTATTGTCCATGTACATCAGCGGGCAGATGAAGCTGACGACAACGCCCATCTTCTTAAGCTTCTTTGCGTATTCGGTCTCCTCGAAGGCCTTCTTCACCGGCATCGAGGTGGTAAAGACCGTTGGAACCGAAACTTTCTTTCGGCCTGATGCCTTTAATCCCGCCTCCAGCTTCTCGGTCCAGTCGATCAGCTGCTGTTTGGTCATATGGGGACATCCGAGGAAGCACATCTCTGGTTTCGCATCCGGGTTCTTCCAGATGACCGGGTAGTTGTCCTTGACCCGCTGCAGTTCTGCGTCGTCGATGACGTAGGTTTTCGCATCAGGCTTGATCAGATCTCGTCCGAGCCGCTTTGCCTCCGGCGTCAGACCGTCGATGTGGTACAGGCCGACGGCACCGTTGGATGCGGTGGCTGCGCCGAAATCTTTCAGATACGTTTTTGCCTCTTCGTTCAGATCGTTCCCGAGGTATTGGTCCAGTCCGATGACGTAGGGGACGTCCTCCATGACCTTCATGCCGATAGCGGAGCCAAGCAGCTGCGCATCGGGCTTTTTCGTGGTCCTGAGCTCAATGACCCAGTCGGCCTTCCGGTTCTCATCCATCAGCAGGCCGAAGTAGGGGACATACCCCGCAATCGATCCAAACAATTCCAGCACACCGGAATTGCGGTTGCACCGTGCACCGAGCACGCTGTTGGCGTAGACGACAGCGGAGGATTCCGCCCAGGAGAGGACTTCCCCTTCGTTCGGCGTATTGCCAACCTCCGGCAGATAGCAGGTGCAGGTATAGGCATCTTCGTTCAGAATGCCGAGTTTTTTCAGCTCCCTGTCATAGCGGCGCTGCTGCCCGTAGATGACTTTCGTTGAGAGCTTTTCGATGGCGTTCTGGGGAACCTTCGGGTCATAGGGCCGCGGATCCACCGTGAACTTCTGCTTTGAGAGACAGCCCTCATCGATGAGCTTCTGGTAGAGATCGAACTCAGCGCCCAGGAAGAATGCGCCGAAGCTGAGTACCAGGTGCCCATAGCGGCTTGTCACCGGCACCATTTTTGTGGCGCCGAAGATCTCGCCGTAGCGGACCAGAGTCTCAAAGACCTTGGCCATCGTCTCACCCTCAGAGCCGTTCAGAATCTCCTGCTGCTCCGGCGTGAGTTCCATTTTGATTTCCATATGCAAACCTCCTTTTGAAAGAGAATAGGTTAGCCATCCGGAAGTGTCCGGTAAAGCTTCATCATCTTTTCAAACAGTGCAAACCGGTCGTCCTCTTTCGATCCGGTGATTCCCACCCAATAGACGTGGTCAGCGTGGACCGGCGGCATCTTATACCAGATTCCGGCCTTGTAGGTGCGATCAAAGTCCAGTTCCGCCTCTTCGCCCGGGGCCTTAAACGGGTTGCCCCGGGCCGGCAGATTGACGAATCCATCTCCGCGGAACCAGTCTGGGTCGCTTCCGAGTCCGTATTTTTTCAAAAACTTTGGCGCATAGACTCCCTCTACAAGGCCGGAGAGGAAGCAGAAGAAAAACATTTTCAAGTGCGGACGACGGCGATTGCCGATAAATGGCTTTAAAGTATCCGCGCGCTGGCAGAAATAGTAGATGTGCGCATCCGGCCGCTGCTTGGGGTTAATAATCTCTTCTACAATTTTACGCGCATCTCCTGCATGATATTGTTTTCAACGTAATTCGGATTTGCAAAGTTTGCAATTTCCTTCCGTTTCCGAAAAAGATTAATCAGACGATATTTCTTCAGCGTCGATGTGTCCGGCATCAGACCCCACTGCTCCGCGTGCATACCGTACAGTTTCATGAGCGGCGTT
The DNA here is from genome assembly GCA_900542575.1 of uncultured Oscillospiraceae bacterium. Taxonomy (GTDB): domain Bacteria; phylum Bacillota; class Clostridia; order Oscillospirales; family Acutalibacteraceae; genus RUG420. The sequence goes on along the minus strand of UQOE01000040.1, from coordinate 7,936 downwards.
TCTCCCACGGCGGCAATAAAACCAGCTATGAGATAATTCACCGTGTCAGCAGATGTTTGTTTTCTTCTGCCCAGTCACAGACGGTCGTACCGTTGTTGTCGCTATCCAGAGTGGTAATGGTGTGGATCAGATTGGCATGTCCGCCGGCGAAAAGAGGAGAGAGCTCCTCAGGCGGCGTGACAGCACGCTCTTCCTCGGAACCGTCCATGAAGAGCTGATTGATCATTTTAACGGTCGGGCCTCCGAAGGAATGGCCGACCAAGTTGACTTTTTTATGTGCATCGGTTTTGCCGAGATCTTCCAGAACACCATGTTCAAATGTATGTCCAAAGCGGACTGTATGATATTTTTCCGAATGGGCTTTTCCGAAATCGACGGTTCCGCCGAACAGATAGGCCCAGATGATATATGCCCGGTCCCAGGCGCTGTTGACCGGTCCGCAGGATAGCAGATAGATCTCGTAACCAAGCTTCCGCAGATGATTCACAAGATTTTTTTGCCGACTCCCCAATAGGGCCAGACTTTGTTCATGAGGTCCTGATCACCCCAGCCGCCCAGTCCGTGGATGAACACATAGGGGTAGTTGTTCTGATACTCCATTTCATTTCCTCCTTGTATTAAAATCAAATAATTCCTAAAATGAGAGCAGAGAGGAGGAGTCGGACATGAGACCGAAAAAAGCGCAGGCGCAGATTGTGCAGGGATACATCAGCCTGCTCCAGGAGCTCAAATCCTCCCGAAAAATCACGATTCAGGATGTCGCCCGACGGTCCGGCGTATCCCGGTCCACTATATATACGTATTACAATTCTCTGGAAGAGATCAGCAACGATGCCCTGGACATTCTGCTTCGTCCGGTATTGGAGGCCATTGTCGAAGGCCACCGCAATGTCAGTGCCCGAAAAGGGTACGAACAGATTTACACCGTTATGCTCCGCTACTTCAAACGAAATACGGAACTGGCCGATGCGCTGCTGCTCAATATTTCCAACTCCCAGATGGCTGATTACATCTCCACGACATTTCAGACTTTTCTGACCGAATACTATAAAGAACGCGGCGAGAACATCTCTTCCCGCATTTTGAGCGCAACGGCCCTTTTCTGGAGCAATGGCATCTATGCCCTGATAAAAGAATGGGCACAGAGCGGCTATGCTGCATCTCCAGCCGAGATGGCTTCCCTGATCTGCGATGCCATTGAGACCACTGGAAAATTCTTCCAGAATCGTTAAATCAATCCCAATCTCAGTATAGACAAACTTGATTGTCTATTTCCTGACAGATTGAAACAATCTGTCCTGTTAATTAAAAAATTTTTTAACGAAATCTGACAGTTTCTGCTTTGCAGGATACGGTTCCTATTACAGCGAAAATAATTTGACCAAATTATTTACAAAATAGAATGATTGTCTATCTCAAAACGCAGAAACAGGCTTGCATAAGAAGGGAAAATGTCGGATAATTCGTATTTGTAAGCGTAGCTATATGCGCATGGAAGGGCATCGGCCAACTGGATTTCGCCGATGCCCTTTCCTGATTTTGGAGGATCCCTTTTCATGGCAGAACCAACCAGAAACTTTTCATATGAAGAGAACGGCTACAGCCGAAGAGAAGTCGATGAATCGATCGACAAAGTCCAGGCGGCGATTCAGAATATCGAAGCGCAAAACCAGAAGTTATACCAGGACTGTGTGCACTTTGCCAGGCGGCTGAAAAACATTCAGGATTCCGGCATACTGGATGAAAATGCTGCGGAGCTGAAGCGGCAGAATGCCCAATATGCCCGGGAAATCCAGGAGCTCCAGGCACAGCTCTCGGCGCTCTCCTACGAAGAGCCAATCCCGGAAGAGTATGAGGAAAACATGCCCCGGGGAAAATCACATCGCGTTCTGCGAGGATTCCTGATCTTTTTCCTGGTAATCTTTCTTCTGGTTGGAATCTTCAGTATTGCTTTTCATGCCGTCGAACGGAGCGGCAGTTCGGCATCGATCCTTCGCGGCTATTACATTGATAACAATGCTCTGCCCTCATCGGCCAAGGCGGGCGACATCATGCTGGTAAAGAGGGAGGATCCTGACGAACTGAGCCCAGGAGATGTCCTCCTGTTCGATCTGGGAAATCAGCGAACACTGGGCATCCTTCAAAAGGCGGTCCATTCGGACGGCAAGACAAAATACCAGGTTTCGATGAACGGGAATACCTACGCATTTGTCACTCCGACGCAGTATCTCGGCACAGCAAAGTGCAGACTGCCCGGCATGGGCAATTTTGTCACCTGGGCTGTTCAGAATGTTGCCGTCTATTATTTGATGCTTTGTCTCATCCTTGCACTGATTATCCTAGGACTTGCTATGGTTCCCGGGAAGAGGAAGGAATCATAAGATTGGTCAAGCATAGAAAAAGGGATTCGGTTTCCTTTAAATGGAAATCGGATCCCTTTTCTTATTTTTTGAACATTATGCCGAGCACTGCAGCCGTCTGTGTCGTTTCGGCGAAGGAGCAAATGCCGGACCTCTTGGAAGAGCATTTTGCTCGGAGCTGCAGTAGGAGCAAGAATCGTCAACTCATCATTACAGCAGCCCTGAAAAAATCTACCTGCATCCGGCGTATGATTCCAAACGCGGCAAATGGGGGTACAAATACCACGATGATGACAGTACATGGGCCGTTTATCCGATTTAATTCTACGTTACAACTACAATTACTAATGCAGAGACCCGGCTCAGAGAATAACAGGGTATTGAGCTGGCTGTTTTCCGCAGAACCATGCAAAAAAAAGAAGCACTCGGATGAAATCCAAGTGCTTCTCAGTTCTGGCAGCGGAAAAGGGATTCGAACCCCTACAAACAGAGTCAGAGTCTGTCGTGCTACCGTTACACCATTCCGCTATGTGTAAAGCAGAAGCTGCGAACAGCTTCATGCGATACATTTTTCAGGAGAGTGCTTAGTGTGCGCGGTTAACCTTACCGGAACGCAGACAACGTGAGCAAACATAAACTCTTTTCGGAGTTCCGTTCTCATCGACAACTTTAACTCTCATGAGGTTCGGTTTCCAGGCTCTGTTGGAACGTCTGTGGGAATGGGAAACTTTGTTTCCGAATTTGACTTCCTTACCGCAATATGCGCATTTTGCCATGTGTCGGCACCTCCTTCGTTCGGCGGGCGATGAACCCGTCTCAAATGCAACGGCTATATATTACCATTCTGACCAAGGGAATGCAAGCATTTTTTTCGATATTTTTATCTTTTTTATTACGTCTGTAAAAGCATCCGCCGGGGAATCTGACAGGCTGCCGAAATATATATTACATTAATAGTGGGCAAAAGCCAAGTCTGTCCCGATAAACGTCCACACAATGGAAATTCAGTTGATTTTTATAGAGGCTCTGTTATAATAATCATGTAATGAACAGAACATTTGTACGTTTTTCATTCGTATGGGGCGCAGCAATCATAACACGCCTGGACACATGGAGGAATTATCTTGGCAGCAGATCAGAAGAAAAAAGCACTGGACACGGCCATTGCGCAAATCGAGCGGCAATATGGAAAAGGCGCGGTTATGCGTCTGGGCGACAGTAAGGCTATGCAGGTAGAGGCCATCTCTACCGGTTCCCTGACTCTGGACGCCGCAACCGGCATCGGCGGATATCCCCGCGGCCGAATTATTGAAATCTATGGCCCGGAATCTTCCGGTAAAACAACCCTTGCACTCCACGCCATTGCGGAGACGCAGAAAGAGGGCGGAGAGGCCGCATTCATTGACGCAGAGCATGCGCTGGACCCGGTCTATGCTGGTAATCTCGGTGTAGATGTCGACTCGCTTCTGGTCGCACAGCCGGACAACGGCGAGCAGGCTCTGGAAATTGCAGAACAGCTGGTTCGTTCCGGCGCCATTGACATTCTGGTAGTCGACTCTGTCGCAGCACTGGTTCCGCGGGCGGAAATCGAGGGTGAAATGGGTGACTCTCACGTAGGCCTTCATGCACGCCTCATGTCACAGGCACTTCGAAAACTTGCGGGTGCTGTCTCCAAATCCAACAGTATTATCATTTTTATCAACCAGCTGCGTGAAAAGGTCGGAATTGTCTATGGCAATCCGGAGGTCACCACCGGTGGCCGTGCACTTAAATTTTATGCATCTATGCGTGTCGATGTCCGCCGGGTCGAACAGCTGAAAAACAGCAAGAACGAGTTTATCGGTTCCCGTACACGGGCAAAAATCGTCAAGAACAAAGTCGCTCCGCCTTTTAAGACAGCGGAATTTGACATTATGTATGGCCGCGGCATTGCAAAAGAGGGCGAAATCCTTGACGCAGCCGTTAATCTGGATATCATCCAGAAGAGCGGTGCCTGGTATTCCTACAGAGAAGAGCGTTTAGGCCAGGGCCGTGACAACGTTAAGTCCTATATTCTGGAGCATCCGGACTTTATGGCGGAGCTGGAAAAGGAAATCAAAGAACATTCCGCCGACCTCGCCGACCAGGCAAAAGCACCGTATAAGGGCGGCAATCTTCATGCCACTCCTGCAGGCGCAAAAGCGGCAGATGCCAAGGCTGCAGAGGCCAAAAAGCCTGCCGCAAAGAAGAAGTCAACCTCTGCTGCGGCAGCCAAAGCCAAACTTGACATTACCGTTGACGACGACGAATGAGCTATCAGCTGACTGCTAAGCCGGGGCGCGGTGAGAAAATCCATCTCTCCGTAAACGGCGAATACATTGCCACAACAGACAAGGCAACCTGGTACTCATTTGGGTACCCGGACAAAACAGAGCTGGACCTGGAGACACTTCAGAATCTGCTGGACCGTGTAGCGCAGCAGCGCATGTATGACAAAGCGTTGGACCTGCTTTCACAGCGGGAATATACACGGAAAGAACTGACAGATAAGCTGGTTCGGAAGACCGTTCAGGAACGGAAAAACCGTGCCCGGAGGGAAAAACGGAAGCAATCTGAGAATGCAGAGCTGCCTTATGAAGACGATTCGCGCAATTTCGGCGTAACCGACGCAAGCTTCAGTACCATTGAACTGGATGCTCAGCAGGCAGACTATACCGAACTTCGGCAGCGGGCGGAGGCAATCTGTGACCACCTGGAAGAAGTCGGTTTTCTCAGTGACGAGCGGTTTGCCCGCATCTATGCGGAAGAACAGCTCCGCAATAAGCATCTCAGTGCCAATGGCCTTCGGGTGGCTCTGCGGCAAAAAGGGGTCTCCCGCGAACTTTCAGACCTCATCGTAGAAGAACTGGAACCGGACCCGGAGGAATCCATTCGGGCTCTTCTTCAGACCAAATTTCGTACGCGAAATTTGGAAGAGGAGAGGGACCGGCGCCGTACCGTCAATGCACTTCTTCGTCTCGGCTATTCGTATTCAGACATCAATCAGGTCATACAGGAAGCTCGCAGTTCAAACGAATAAAATGGGAAAGAGCACGTTTGCAGCGTGCTCTTTTTTCGAGGAGGAAAGCAGCATGGAAAATTGGGAAATCTGCGAATGTCACACTCAGACAGAGGCAGACCAGCGTCTGCCTGTTTTTCTGAACATGCCGGCGGAACATCGAGAACTCCGGCTGCTTCCGCTTCTGGAAGATGTCGACTGCTCCGCTTCCCTGGGCGGCGAACACGGTGTGAATCGCGTCCTCTGCGGAGGAGACGAGAGTGGAGAAGGCAGGGTCTGCAGCTATGCGTGGGTTCGACATGTGCGGGTCCAGTGCATTCGTGCAGGCATTTCATTTCAATTTGTGACCACCGGCGAAATCTTCCAGAAGGGCGGCCGAACTTTCCGCATAGATGACCCGGGCGTGCAGAAACAGCAGGCCCAACGCTCTCATCTGAGCTATGAGCCAGGGACGAACTGTGCAGATGCCATTGTGTATCAGACGCCTTCAAGAGATGAACTGTGGGCACAACTGGCCAAATCGCACTTTCGCAGCCGCTTTTCTCTGGATACCAGAGACCTGGAATATGCCCGTGAAAAGGGAGATGAAGTCATGCGGCACCATGCGGAGGACTTTGTTCGAATGCGCCTGGCTCCGGAAAATCCGCAGCATGACGGGCGACAGACTCCTATGCGTGGACATCCTGTTTTTAAGGCGCAGCATGCTACGGGGTGCTGTTGCAGGGAATGCCTGGAAAAATGGCACCATATTCCTGCCGGAAAACAGATGACAGAAGAGGAACAGAAATATGTCGTAGATGTTCTGATGGACTGGATTCACCGACAGGTAGCCCGGTATGGCTGAATCACGCTGCGTTCATGGAGAAAAATAAATTTGTTCATAGCTTTGTTATCTTTTTTTAACCTCCATTTAGGCTTCTTCCGTATAATAAGAATTGTTGAGGGAAGGAAAGCCTCTCAACCTATGAATCTTTTTCATTTTTCTCCTATTTTTAATTTTCACACAGCACACACATGGAAAGAACGCCGCTCGGTCAGATCACCCGAGACGGCGTTTTTTCATGCTTATCTTGTGGATTAACAAATTGTTTTCAATTGATTCTTAAAAAGAATTAAATTGTCCTTTAATATAAAGGCTGTCAAACGAAAGATCACGATTCCGTTTGGCTATCCTCTTTTTCATTCTCTCCTTTCAAAAACACAAAACGAGCCTGAGCCCGGCGTGGGAAGTCCCAGCCGGGCTCTTCTCATGCCAGAAGATAAACTTCACATCTTGTTCGTAATAGAAGCATAGAAAGTACAAAAACACTGTGTATTCTATTATTTGTCAGCAGGGAGTAAGACCCCCGGGCTGACAGTTTCCCCTTTTTCATTTCTCCTTTTATGAACAGCAACACAGCAAAACAGAGGCCCCGCGGATTTCTCTCCCCGCGGGGCTTTTGCCTGTCCCCAAATGCTGTTCACAGGATGTTTGAAAAAAGATGCAGGAAAAGACAAACTTGAAGGGTATTCTAATACTTGTCAGCGGGGAGCGAAACTCCTTTCGCTGATGTTTTCCCCTTTTTCATTTCTCCTTTCTATGAACAGCAAAACAAATAACAGCGGCCCTGCGGATTCTCTCCCCGCGGGGCCGTTGTTATCTTCTGTGTATTAAAAATACGATAAAATTGCATGTTTTTTAAAGATACAGTGTGCGCTAAAATGAAAAGCAACAGGAGGTGCGCAGCATTGAAAAAAATTGACGCCCATTCCCATCTTGGAAGTTTTGGCGGCTGGGCCGACGTGGCATTTACCGTCGACAAACTGCTGGAACAGATGGAAGCATTCGATATTGAAAAAACTTTTCTGACGGCCTCATCTTTCCAGACAAATGATGAAGTAGCTGAGGCCTACCATAAGTATCCCGACAAAATTGTCCCGATGGTATGGATCAACCCGCTGCAGGACGATGTTGAGAAAAAGCTGAATCATTACATTCAGGACGAGGGTTTTGCAGGTATTAAGATGCAGCCGCTGTTTGACGCCTTTGTCACCGACGATCCGGTTGTGTACCCGGTTATGGACTATGCACAGAAATACGACCTTCCGGTCTTTATCCACTGCGGCCACCCGCCGTATTCGCTTCCGTGGCAGGTTGCACTTCTGGCGGAGCGATATCCGGATGTCCGTGTCACCATGCTCCATATGGGCCATGGACACGGCGTCTATATTGATGCCAGCATAAAAATGGCGAAGCGGCTGGACAACCTCTATCTTGAGATGAGCGGTATGCCTATGCCGAGTAAAATTTATGAGGCATACAAGACGGTTGGACCGGACCGCGTCATGTTCGGCATCGATTCTCCGTTCCATGCCCCGCAGGTAGAGATGGACAAAGTACGTTATTCCGGCCTGAACGAGGAAGAACAGGAAAATGTCTTTTACAACAATGCAAAAAAGCTTCTGCGGCTGTAATCAGCCGGAAAAATGAGAAGAGTCCCCGCCCTGGACCGAACCAGTAAAATCGGACAATAGCAAAAAGCCCCCTCATGTAGGATAA
>UQOE01000039.1 GCA_900542575.1 uncultured Oscillospiraceae bacterium | reverse complement strand
TGTCTGGGGTACCGGACACCTTATGAAGTCTTCTATTCGAAAGTGTTGCACTTGATTTGAAAATTCGCGATAAAAAACGGCGATCCGCTCATAAAAGCGGGTCGCCGTTTCTGCAGCTAATGATATTATTATGACTGTGCGGCCAAAACATCTTTCATGGTGTACATTCCAGATCCGGTCTTGCCGTTCATAAACCGTGCCGCATTCAGTGCGCCGTTGGCAAAAATTTTGCGGGAAGAGGCGGAGTGCTGAATTCGGATTACCTCGTCCGGGCCGGCGAAGATGACTTCGTGTTCGCCAACAATCGTTCCGCCGCGGACACTGTGAATGCCGATTTCATTCACGGGCCGTTTGCCGCGTTTGGCCTGTCGATTGTACTCATAGGTCATTTTGTCATCCAAAACCGAGGAGATTTCATCTGCAAGCATGAGAGCCGTGCCGCTTGGCGCGTCGAGCTTCTGATTGTGATGTTCCTCGATAATTTCAATGTTGAAGTCCGGATAAAGGACTGCTGCGGCCTGTTTGGCGAGCTCCAGCATAAGGTTGATGCCCGTGGACATATTGCCGGAACGGAACATGGGAATCTCTTTGGATGCGGCCTCAATTGCGGCAATCTGTTCGTCGCTGTAGCCGGTGGTGCAGAGAATGGTTGGAATTTGATTGGCCTTTGCATAGGTCAGAATTCCGTCTAAAGCAGAGGGATTGGAAAAGTCGATGATGACGTCAGGTTTCTCCGCAATTGCAGAGAAGTCTGTGTAAGTGGCAAAATCGTAGTCTTTTTCCGGTGCTTTGTAGTCTACTCCGGCGACAATTTTGAGATCGTCGCTGTCTTTGGCGAGCTCGGCAATAAAGGTACCCATTCGCCCAAGATACCCGTTTAACAGTATATTGGTCATTTGTGCGTTTCCTCCGTTCTCAGATGAGATCGTAATCTTTCAGGGTCTGAACCATGATTTCATGGTTGGCAGGGGAGAGCGGGGCAAGCGGCATTCTGCAGTCGCCGACGTCGAGACCCATGATATTCATGGCCTCTTTGACCGGGATGGGGTTTACATCCATGAACAATTTGTTGATGAGGTCCAGATATTTAAGCTGCAGCTCTGCAGACTTCTTGAAGTCGCCGTCCAGCGCAGACTGGGCAATGTCGTGTGCAGCTTCCGGTTCGACATTGGAGAGAACGGAGATGACGCCCTTTCCGCCGAGGGACATCAGCGCAGTGACCTGGTCGTCATTGCCGCTGTAGATATCGAGTTTGTCGCCGCAGAGACGGAAGATTTTTGCGAGATCGGAGATGTTTCCGCTGGCCTCTTTGACGGCGTTGACATGCTCCAGCTCAGCAAGACGTGCAAAGGTCTCCGGCTTAATGTTGACGCCCGTGCGGGAGGGGACATTATAGACGATGATGGGATGAGAAACCCGGTCGGAGATGTATTTATAATGGCGTACAAGACCGTCCTGAGAGGTTTTATTGTAATAAGGAGTTACGACAAGGAGCGCATCGGCACCGACTGCCTCGGCCTGGTTGGAGATCTTTACGGCAAAAGCGGTATCGTTGGAACCTGTGCCGGCGATAACCGGGACGCGGCCTGCAACCTGTTTGACTGTGAACTCAATGGCTTTCACGTGCTCGACAATGTCCATGGCTGCACTTTCTCCGGTGGTGCCGCAAATGACAATGGCGTCGGTCTTGTGGGCGATCTGGTATTCGATGAGCTCAGCGAGCTTTGGGTAGTTGATGTTGCCGTACTCATTGAACGGCGTGACAATTGCAACTGCCGCTCCGGTAAAGATTGGCTTATCCAGTTTCATAATTAAATTTCCCCCTGTTAGTCAAAATAGCCCTTGGAAGCGAGGAGCTCGGCCAGTTCCACTGCGCCGCCGGCGGCACCGCGAAGGGTGTTGTGGGAGACACAGACAAACTTGTAGTCATACTGGGTATCTTCACGGAGACGGCCGATGGAAATTGCCATGCCCTTTTCCAGGTTGCGCTGCAGGCGGGGCTGCGGAAGGTCCGGCTCGTCAAAGTAGTTGAGGAAGTGCTCCGGTGCCATCGGAAGCTGAAGCTCCTGCGGAACGCCCTTGAAGTTTTTCCAGATGTCGAGGATTTCCTCTTTCGTGGGTTTCTTACGGAATCTTACAAATACTGCGGCGGTATGACCGTCACTGACCGGGACGCGGAGGCACTGTGCCGTGAAATGCGGTTTCTCCGCCGGTTTGATGACGTCGCCGTCAATTTTGCCCCAGATTTTCAGCGGCTCCAGCTCGGATTTTTCCTCTTCTCCGCCGATATAGGGGATGACATTGTCCAGAATTTCCGGCCAGGTCTCAAAGGTCTTGCCGGCGCCGGAAATGGCCTGATAGGTGCAGACGAGAACGTCTTCTACGCCGAATTTTTCGTCTAGCGGGAAGAGCGGAGGAACGTAGCTCTGGAGAGAGCAGTTGGATTTAACTGCGACAAAGCCGCGCTTGGTACCAAGGCGCTTGCGCTGTGCCGGAATAATTTCAATGTGCTCCGGGTTGAGCTCCGGTACTACCATGGGTACGTCCGGAGTATGGCGGTGTGCACTGTTGTTGGAGACAACCGGAATTTCCGCTTTGGCGTAGGCGTCTTCCAGCGCACGGGTCTCTTCCTTGGAGAGGTTGATGGCACAGAAGACGAAGTCGACGAGATCTTTAATTTTGTCGATATCTTTCTCAGCGTCCATGACAACGATATCTTTGACATTTTCCGGCATGGGGATGGAGAGTTTCCAACGGGTGCCGACGGCATCTTCATAACGTTTTCCGGCGGTGCGGGAGCTGGCCGCAAGGACCTTGACGTTGAACCACGGGTGGTTTTCGAGAATCGTCGTGAACCGCTGTCCGACCATTCCGGTGGCACCGATGATGCCGACATTATACTGTTTCATGGTGAAACCTCCAATTTGAATTCTTCTGGATTGATGAAAATCGGTTGTAAACCAAAAATCTTTGCCCTATAATAAAGCAGTTATTGCCCCTGAAACCAGAAAATGGTTTTCTATAAAAAGGTTATTTAAAAATATATAACAGGGGGCAGATAAAGTCAACAAACCCCAATGACAAGATTTCCACAAAGAGAGGGAGGGGGAACCATGAAGAAATCAGACTTTTATTACGATCTTCCCAAGGAGCTGATTGCACAGCATCCGGCGGAGCCGCGGGACTCTGCGCGTCTTATGCATATAGATCGAAAAACAGGCGGTATCGAACATCGCATTTTCCGCGACGTGACCGACTATCTGCAGCCCGGAGACTGTCTGATAATTAACGACACAAAAGTTTTGCCGGCACGGATTTACGGCGTCAAAGACCCGACCGGAGCCGTTGTTGAGTTTCTTCTGCTGAATCAAACCAGCAAAGATGAGTGGGAATGTCTGACGCGTCCGGGAAAACGCGCCAAAGAGGGCAGCCACTTTGTCTTCGGTGAGGGAAAAATGCACGGTACGGTGGTCCAGGTCAAAGAGGACGGCAACCGTGTCATACGTTTTCAGTACGAGGGGAACTTCTTTAATATTCTGGATGAAATCGGCCAGATGCCGCTTCCGCCTTATATCAAGGAGCAGATCCAGGATAACGATGAATACCAGACGGTCTATGCGGACAAGCTCGGTTCTGCCGCCGCACCGACGGCAGGTCTTCATTTTACGCCGGAACTCCTGCAGAAAATAAAAGATATGGGTGTGAACATTGGAAAGGTCACGCTCCATGTCGGCCTCGGGACATTCCGACCGGTAAAGGCAGAAAATGTCGAGGACCACACGATGCATTCGGAGCACTACTGGATGCCGAAAGAGACGGCGGACCTTATCAATCGCACCCATGCAGAAGGACATCGCGTCATTGCAGTCGGCACCACATCCTGCCGCACCATTGAGGCAGTTGGAACCAAACTCGGGCGGATTGATGAGGACGAGGACTGGACCAGCATTTTCATCTACCCTGGCTATCAGTTCAAATGTATGGATGCCCTTATTACCAACTTCCATCTCCCGGAGAGCACGCTCATTATGCTGATTGCGGCTTTTCTCGGCTACGATAAGACAATGGCCGCTTATCACACGGCTGTTGAGGAGAAATACCGTTTCTTCTCCTTCGGCGACGCAATGATGATATCTTGAGGGTGCTTTTATGTACGAGTTAATCAAAACAGAGGGAACCGCCCGCCGCGGCGTGTTTCACACGGTCCACGGAGATATCCAGACACCAGCTTTCCAGAATGTCGCGACGGACGGCGCCATTAAGGGAGGCGTTTCCGCCTATGATCTCAAAAATCTCTGCCGGACGCAGATCATGCTCTGCAACACCTACCACCTCCATGTCCGCCCAGGCGATCAGCTGGTTTATGACATGGGCGGTCTTCACCGATTTACGGGCTGGGACGGTCCTATCCTTACCGACAGCGGCGGTTTTCAGGTCTTCTCTCTGGCAAAGCTCAATCAGATTACGGAGGAGGGCGTTCAGTTTCACTCGCACGTGGACGGACGGCGGCTCTTTATCGGGCCCGAGGAGAGCATGCAGATCCAATCCCATCTCGGATCCACGATAGCCATGGCGTTTGATGAATGCGTCAAAAATCCGGCGGAGTATGATTATGCCAAAAAGTCAACGGAGCGGACCACGCGCTGGCTGATCCGCTGTAAAAAGGAGCTGGACCGGCTCAATTCGCTGCCGGAGACGCTCAACCCGCAGCAGATGCTGTTTGGCATAAATCAGGGATGCACCTATGAAGATCTTCGGATTGCGCATATGAAGGAGATTGTATCGCTGGATCTGGACGGCTATGCCATCGGCGGTCTGGCGGTCGGGGAGCCGAAAGAGGAGATGTACCGCATTATTTCCGAAGTGGAACCGTATATTCCGGCGAATAAAATTCGCTATCTGATGGGGGTTGGAACACCTGGAAATATTATTGAATCGGTATACCGCGGCGTTGACCTGTTTGACTGTGTCATGCCGAGCCGGAATGCAAGGCACGGTCATCTGTTCACCTGGAACGGCATTATCAATCTGAACAATGCCAAATACGCCAAAGATGAGGATCCGATCGACTCCAAATGCCGCTGCCCTGTCTGTGAGCACTACAGCCGTTCTTATCTACGCCATCTGATGAAGGCGGGGGAGGTGCTGTACCTGCGCCTGGGAGTTCTGCATAACTTATATTTTTACAACAGTCTGATGGAACGAATCCGCAGAGAGCTGGATGCCGGGACATTTTCTTCCTTCCACGACGAATACGTCCAGGCGCTGGATCAGCGAATTTAACAGTTCGTACATTGCAATCACGGTTTCGTATTGATATAATTTAATAAATTATGTTTCATGTTATTTTAGGAGGTTCCGTAATGGATCTTGCATCTCTCTCATTTCAGCTGCTTGCCGGCAGTGCCAAAGGCGCCAGCGGCGCTTCGGGCAGCGGTACAATCTGGCTCATCGTCCTTCTCGTCTTCTTCGTAGTCTATATGTATTTTATCTCCCGGAGAGATAAAAAGCAGAAGCAGGCCGAGAGTGAGATGCGCGACAACATGAAGGTCGGCGACGAGGTATTGACCATCGGCGGCGTTATGGGCCGCGTGGTCTCAGTCAAAGAGGACTCTGTCGTCATTGAGACCGGCGCTGACCGCAATAAAATCCGTTTTACCAAATCTGCTATTGCCACGAATATGTCCAATGACAAACGTGTTGAGGCAGCCAAGGCAGAGCAGGAGGCGGCAAAAAAGGCGGCCAAGGCCAAAAAGAAGTCCGGAAAAGCTGACAAATAACAAATTTTTTAGAAGCGGCAGGACCGCTGCAGAACATTGAATTCTGCAGCGGTCCTGTTTATTTTTATCTGGCCGTTAGGTGCGACTTTGCTGTCAGTTCTCTGATTTCTGATCCTCTTTCAGTTTCTTCTGCACCGACTTGCTGTTCAGCGGGTTGGAGTCGACTGCGTCTTTCAGATTGTCATTGACCACGTGGGTATAAATCTGCGTGGTACCAACATTTTCATGGCCAAGGATCTCTTTCAGCTGCAGGACGTCAACATGGCCGTACTGGTACATGAGGGTGGCAGCTGTGTGACGGAGTTTATGGACCGAGTAGCCGTCGAGGCCGGCTTTCTTCAGGTCATCCTTGACAATGTGCTGTACCGTCTTTGGACTGATTCGCTGCTTGCGGCTGCTGAGAAACAGTGCCTCCGGGTCTTTGACGCCGTCTTTGGGCCGTACGCGCAGATAGGAGTTTATGGCGTCTATGCAGGCGTCATTCAGATAGACCGTTCTCTCTTTGTTGCCTTTCCCGGTAATGCGTACCGTGTGGTCCTGTCGGATATCGGTATAGTTGAGGCTGACCAGCTCGGAGAGGCGCATGCCGCTGTTGAGAAACAGAGTGACAATAGCGTAGTCGCGCTTTTTATGTCTTCCTTCATTAGTGGATTCCAGCAGATCTACGCTCTCATCCAGGGTCAGATATTTTGGAAGCGTTTTTTTCAGTTTTGGGGTGTCGAGCTCCTGCATGGGGTTGTATTCCAGAATATGCTCCTGTACGGTGCAGTATTTGAAAAAAGCACGGAGAGTGGAGACTTTTCTGGCCCGGGTAGTGGCAGAATTGCGGCGGACGTCTTTGCAGTAGCTCAGGAAAGCATAGGCATCGGTCAGTGTGACCGTCTGAAGGAAAGCCTCATCAACTTTCCGGATATCGATGGCATCAAATTTAGTCTCTTTCGGAACTTTGCCGCGGTCCATCAGCAGAAAGCGGAAAAAGGTCCGCAGGTCCAGCGCATACTCAGAGATTGTATTGGCGGACTTATTGCGAATGGCACCCATATAATTGAAAAAGCGGACGACGATATCTGGAAACTCGTCATAATTTTCTCGGGTGATCATATAGAGAATTCCTCACTTGCTGTATCATTTTGTTCCAGTTTACACCCATCCAGAGAAAAAGGGAAAGGCAAATCGATATTTGGGAATGAACGACAGTTATGACGGAGGAAATTGCGTCCTGGCCAAACTGCTGTTTCGATTCCCAAAAAGATGGAAAAATGAAAAATGAATCGGACCGATTATTCATTTTTGAGAGATGACACTTTCCACTTGTCCGACCGCAGAGAGAAGAAATTTCAAATTAGTAAATAGCTCTTTTTCACAAACAATTTCGACAAAAAATTGCTGTTTTTGTGTGCAAATACAACAACTCTAAAAATTCAAAAATATTTTTTTAAATTCGAAAAAAATCGTGAAAACAGCTATTGTCTTTTTAATTTTGAAGTGGTATAACTCGCATTAGTAACAGGCATGCCAGATTTTTCACAATTTTGCAAAAATTGACAATACCATTTTACGGTACGTGAAATTTATGCGCTGTTACGGAACCGATACTCGAAAAACTGACATTCGGATTGACGCCTATGACAAATCCAAAATTGGAAAAGAGAATTCTTCAAATTTCATTTTGCCTGTTTTGCATTGCAATGGCGGTTATCCTTATCGTTTTTCCGGAACGGCTGATGGGGGCGTTTGGCCTGCTGACCGGCACCGTATGCGGTGTCCTTATTTTTGCAGCCACTTCTCATCTCTACAGTCAAATCGGGAAACAGAAGACAGGCGGACAAATGGTGCTGCCCTCGCTGCTGCTGATTCTTGCATTTCTGGCTGCTGCCGCTGTTCTGTTTGTAACGGTCCGCCTTTCATCGCATATGTTTTTTTGGTGCGACGTGACTGGCCTTCTGCTGGTGCCTGCGGGAACCAATCTGTTTGTTCTGGCAGAAGTCACAGGTATTATTCATACCAATTACTATGTGTGAATCGCAGTAAAATCCATCTGGAAAAGAGGGAACTTCAAAATTGGATACCGAAGCGCTATTCAATCATCAGGTAATGTTTACCATACCTCTTGGTAAGCTGAAGGTCCCGGTGACAGATACGGTTGTGGTCATGTGGATTATCATGGCGGTCATCATTATCCTGGCACTGGTCCTGGTTCGGCCGAAGAAGTTCGAAAAGGTTCCCAAAGGCAAGCAGCTCGTTGCCGAGACAGTTGTCAATGGAATCGGGAACATCATCGGACCGAACATGGGAAAGAAATACAAGGACTTTGTCCCGTATTTCGGCACCATCCTCATCTTTCTCGTCTTTGCCAACATCGCCAGCATTTTCAACTTAATTCCATCGGCAGAACTTATGCACCATTGGACCGGGAACGTCTACAGTCCCTGGCTTCAGATTGAGCCGCCGACGAGTGACTTGAATATTCCGCTGGTTCTGTCGCTGATGACGGTTTTCCTTATTCCTATTTCTGCAATTAAGTATAAGGGAATCAAAGGATACGGGAAGAACTTCCTTAAGCCGACGCCCATCATGCTGCCCTTTAATATTTTGGACTACGTGACCAGGACGCTCTCGCTTACGCTCCGGCTTTACGGCAACGTGTTCGCCGGGGTTGTCATTATGGACCTGCTCTATGCCGGTTCTGTGTTCATCAAACCTATAGTCCCGCTGGCAAGCGCCTTTTTTGACCTGTTTGACGCAGGACTTCAGGCATACATCTTTGTATTTTTGTCTTCCATCTATGTTGGGGAAGCCATTCAAGATTAACTAGGAGGATTTTATCATGAGTTCAGGATTAATCGCTATCGCAGCCGCAATTGCAATGCTTACCGCCATCGGCGCCGGCATCAGCCTCGGTCTTGCATCCGGCAAGGCATCTGAGAGTGTCGCCCGCAACCCGGAGGCTTCCGGTAAAATCATGTCCACCGGCCTTATTTTCGCCACCCTCGCCGAGGTTACTGCAATCTTCGGTTTCGTAATCGCAATTCTTATTTACGCAAAAATCTGACCGTAAGCAGGGGAGTGTAACATGCTCGAAAGTATCAACTTATACACCATGGTCTTCGCACTCATCAACCTTCTTATCCTGTTTTTCGTGCTGAAGAAAGTGCTGTTCAAACCGGTCATGAATTATATGCAGAAGCGTTCGGACGGCATCGCCGAGGACCTGAAAACCTCGGAAGATGCCAAGAATGACGCCCTTGCTCTGAAAGACCAGTATGAGACACAAATGAAGTCGGCGAAAGCGGAAGGTCAGAAGATCATTGACGACATGACGGCACGAGCCAATAAAATCTACGATGAGACCGTTGCAAAAGCAGAAGACGAGTCCAAGCAGATTATCGCCCGTGCCCAGGAAGATGCCGCCCGTGAGCATGAGAAGGCCATCAAAGAGTCGAAAGCTCAGATTTCCGGTCTCGCCATTGCCGCGGCCTCCAAAGTCATCCAGGCAAATATGGACACCGAGAAGAACCGTGAGCTGGTAGACAAATTTCTGAAAGAAACTGGTGCTGCATAATGTCACTGATATCTGAGCGTTATGCGGAAGCATTTTTTGAGATTTCGAAGGGGAAAGGAAAGCTCGACCAGGCTCTGGAGGAACTTGATTTCCTCCGGCAGGTCTGGTTCTCTCAGGAGAATCTCCGCGGGTTTCTGAAAAACCCACGGAAGAGTCCCGGAGACAAGGAAAAAGCCATCCGCGGTATTTTCTCGGATGTTCTTTCCGATGACACTCTTCACCTGGTCCTTCTTCTGCTTCGGAAAAACCGAATGGAACTCCTGCCCGACATCTATCAGAATGTCGCAGCATGGAAGGATCAGTCTCAAAACATCATCAGCATAACCGTAACAACCGCCGAAAAGGCGGAGCCCGATGTCATCAGACAGATTTCGAAGCGCTTCTGCAGCAAGTATCATGCGGCAGATGCCCATGTCAGCGAGGTAATTGACCCCGCTATCATCGGCGGCGTTATCGTCCAGGTGGGCGACGACCGGTATGATGACTCTGTTGCGGGCCAGCTGAAAGCTCTCCAGACCCAGCTTGTCCAGGGCTGAGGGCTTTTTGTTTGAATCAAGAGTATTAGGGTGAAACGAATGAAACTGAAACCTGAAGAGATTACTGCCGTCATCAAGGAGCAGATCGAGAATTACGACAGCGCTACGGCTGAAGAAAAAATCGGTTATGTCCTCCAGTCCGGTGACGGCATTGCAAAAATCTACGGTCTGAGAGACGCCATGTACGGCGAGCTGCTGGTCTTTGAGAACGGCGTTGCCGGAATGGCCATGAACCTGGAGGAAGACAACGTCGGCTGCATTCTCCTCGGCTCGGACCGTGAAATTAAAGAGGGAATGACGGTAAAGAGTACCGGTAAAGTTCTCTCGGTTCCCTGCGGAGACGAGCTGATCGGCCGCGTAGTAGATCCGCTCGGCAAGCCAATTGACGGCCGCGGCGCCATTCATACCGATGCCGCCCGTCCCATCGAATCTCCTGCTCCCGGTATTCTGCAGAGAAAGGCAATTGACACGCCGCTGCAGACTGGTATTGTCGCCATCGACGCCATGACTCCCATCGGCCGCGGACAGCGTGAACTCATCATCGGCGACCGACAGACCGGTAAGACCGCACTTGCCGTCGATACCATCATTAATCAGAAGGGCAAAGATGTTATCTGCATTTATGTCGCAATTGGTCAGAAGGCATCTACGGTCGCTTCCATTCAGAATACGCTGAAGAAATACGGTGCCATGGATTATACGGTTATCGTCTCTTCCACAGCAGACCAGAGTTCAACGGTCCAGTATATTGCACCCTATGCCGGCTGTGCTATGGGTGAGTATTTCATGTATGAAGAACACAAAGATGTTCTTATCATATATGATGATCTCTCGAAGCACGCAGTAGCATATCGTGCGGTATCTCTTCTGCTGAAGCGTTCTCCCGGACGTGAGGCGTATCCCGGCGATGTCTTCTATCTGCACTCCCGTCTGCTGGAACGTTCTGCAAAACTCTCTGACGATCTGGGCGGCGGCTCCATGACCGCGCTTCCCATTGTCGAGACTCAGGCAGGTGACATCTCTGCGTATATTCCGACCAACGTCATTTCTATTACCGACGGCCAGATCTTCCTCGAGACCGAGCTCTTCTATTCCGGACAGCGTCCGGCTATCAACGTCGGTTTCTCGGTTTCCCGTGTCGGCGGTGACGCTCAGCTGAAGGCCATGAAGAAGATTGCCGGTCCGCTTCGTCTGAATCTGGCGCAGTACCGCGAAAAGGCTGTATTTGCCCAGTTCGGATCCGACCTCGACGAGGGGACGCGTAATAAACTCGCACAGGGCGAACGCCTCTATGAGTGCCTGAAACAGCCGCAGTACTCGCCGCTTGAGGTGGAGGATCAAATCGTGCTTCTGTTCAGTGCAGTCAACGGTTATCTGAGCGACGTTGAGACCAAAGACGTCTCCAAGTTCAACCGCGACCTGATCCGCTACGTCGAAGATACCGACAGGCCGCTTCTTGACGAACTTCTGGAAAAGAAAGCATTGGACGACACGATGACCGCCAAACTGAAATCTGATATCGAAGCCTTCAAGAGCTCCCTGGTTGTCTAAGGCGGTGATCCCATGCCGAGTACAGGTGAAATTAAGCAGAGAATTCAGAGCATTGAGGAAATCCAAAAGGTTACCAATGCAATGCGCGTAGTCTCTGCATCAAAATTAAAGAGAGCGAAAGCTCAGCAGGATGATACTGCTCACTTCTTTTATGATATTGAAACGGTTATGATTGACATCCTCACCCACAGTGCGGATATTCAGAACCATAACTTTGATCAGCGTCAGCATAAGACGGGAAAGAACCGATCAGTGGGCGTTCTGGTGCTGACCGGCGACAAGGGGCTCTCCGGCGGCTATGATATCAATATCTGTAAAAAGGCGGAGGAGCTCATCCGCAGCCAGGAAGACCACCAGGTTCAGATCCTGATTGCCGGCCGCATGGGCCACGAGTATTTCCGAAAATCGGAGTTTTCCGACCTTGTAGATGAAGACTTTATTTTCCCGGTTCGAAACCCTACGGTCTACCGTGCACGGGAAATCGGTGAAATTATCCGCAAACGTTTTGACGAAGAGCTCTATGATGATGTCTACGTTGTGTATACACAGATGAAATCATCTATTTCTCAGGTTCCGACCTGTCTGAAGCTGCTTCCTCTCAATATGGACGATTTAAAGGATTCTCTCGGAATCCGGGATACCATCCAGAAGGACAGTCTGCTCAACTATGAGCCGTCTCCCCACGAGGTCTTTAAGGTACTCATTCGAAAGTATCTCAACTGGATCATCTATACCTGTTTTGTTGAGGCTTTTACCAGTGAACAGAGTGCACGCATGAATGCCATGCAGACTGCATCGGACAATGCGGAAGAAATGCTCGACAAACTAAGCCTCGACTTCAACCGCGCCCGTCAGGCGGCCATCACACAGGAAATCACCGAAATTGTCGGTGGCGCCGCCGCGCTGTAACGCGGGAACGAATCATAATCTACCAGAAAGGGCGAAACTATAATGGCAGAACATACCGGGCGCATTGCACAGGTCATTGGGCCGGTTATCGACGTCAAGTTTGACTCCGGTGACCTCCCTGAGCTCTACAATGCCATCCGTATTCAAAATGATGATGAGGTCATTACCGCCGAGGTCATGCAGCATCTCGGTGAGAGGACTGTCCGCTGCGTTGCTATGTCGGCAGCAGAGGGCCTGAAGCGCGGACTTCCCGCTGTGGACACCGGTGCTCCCATCAGCGTACCGGTCGGTGAACAGACTCTCGGACGTATGATGAATGTCCTTGGTGACACTATCGATGATAAACCTGCACTGAAGGACGCAGAAAAATGGCCGATTCACCGCAGTGCACCGGCCTTTGAAGACCAGAAACCTGCAACAGAAGTCCTTGAGACCGGCATAAAAGTCCTGGACCTGCTGGTTCCTTACGCCAAAGGCGGTAAGATCGGTCTATTCGGCGGCGCCGGCGTCGGCAAAACCGTTCTTATCCAGGAACTCATTCACAATGTCGCAACGGAGCACGGCGGTTATTCCGTCTTCACCGGCGTCGGTGAGCGTTCCCGTGAGGGCAACGACCTCTGGAACGAAATGGGGGAATCCGGCGTACTGGATAAGACCTCGCTGGTTTTCGGTCAGATGAATGAGCCGCCGGGGGCCCGTATGCGCGTCGGCTTGACCGGTCTGACCGTCGCCGAGTATTTCCGCGACCAGATGCATCAGGACGTTCTTCTGTTCATTGACAACATCTTCCGCTTTATTCAGGCCGGTTCTGAGGTCTCTGCACTTCTTGGCCGTACGCCTTCTGCAGTCGGATATCAGCCGACTCTTGCAACCGATGTTGGCAGTCTGGAAGAGCGTATCACTTCAACCAAAAACGGGTCTATCACCTCTGTCCAGGCCGTCTATGTTCCGGCTGACGACCTGACCGACCCGGCCCCGGCAACCATCTTTGCACACCTTGATGCCCGTACGGTACTTTCCCGTGCTATCGTCGAGGAAGGCATCTACCCGGCGGTCGATCCGCTGGATTCCTCCTCCCGCATTCTCGATCCGCAGATTGTCGGCGAAGAGCATTATGACGTAGCACGCCGTGTTCAGGCAACGCTGCAGCGCTATAAAGAACTGCAGGATATCATTGCCGTTCTCGGTATCGATGAGCTCGGCGATGAAGATAAGAAAACGATCTACCGTGCTCGTAAAATTAAGAAGTATCTCTCTCAGCCGTTCTTTGTAGGTGAACAGTTTACCGGCATTCCGGGTAAATATGTTCCGCTGAAGGAGACGATCCGCGGCTTTAAACTGATCGTCAACGGTGAGCTGGACGATGTTCCTGAGGACTGCTTCTATAATAAAGGCACTATTGACGAGGTTTACGAAGCTGCCGAGGAACTGCAGAAGAGTTCCAAGTAAGAGTAGGGGATTCCTATGGCAAAAGAAGAAAACAAAAACTTCTACATGGTCATAAAGACACCGGAAAAGCAGTTTTTCTCCGATGTCGCCGAAGAGGTCGTCCTCCAGACGACCGGAGGGCAGATCGGTATTCTCCCGGGCTATGAGCCCATGGTGGCCGCTGTCGATATCGGTCCGATCAAAATTAAGGAACATGGAGAATGGCGGGAAGCAGTTGTATCCGAGGGCTTTATGGAAGTCAATCAGGATATGGTTGTCATTCTTGTAGATACGGCCGAGTGGCCTGAGGAGATCGATGCTAATCGGGCGAAACGGGCAGAGGAGCGTGCTCAGGAACGTCTCCAGGGAAAACTCAGTCATCTGGAGTATGTTCAGTCCAAGGCGGCACTGCAGCGTGCCATTTCCCGGCTGGAGGTCTCATCCCACCATCAGGCAAAATAAACTGCATTCTATATTTTGGCTGCCGCATCTCTGCGGCAACCTTTTTGTATAATCGAAAACCCCGCGATTGTCGCGGGGTTCCGTGAAGTTATAC
>UQOE01000038.1 GCA_900542575.1 uncultured Oscillospiraceae bacterium | reverse complement strand
CCAGCCATGGATCTTTTGTTATTCAGTTGTCCAACTTCAATTTACAATCAACCAAGTTTATTTATTATATCATTTTTCAAAAATTAGTACAACAAAAATATTGCCAATTCTAAGACTTTTATATTATAATAAATTTGAAAAAATGTATAAATGTATTATTTCCTTATCTGTTTTACTCTATTGCATCATCTGGGAGGGATACTATGCCAGCAGATCTCCATTGCCATACCCGACTTTCTGACGGCTCCCTTGGAATTGAGGACCTCATTCTTCTCGCCAAGCGCAGTGGAATTGAAACCATTGCCATTACAGACCACGATTGTCAGGCTGGCACGGTACGCGGAAAAATCATCGGAAAACGGCACGGTATAACGGTCATCCCCGGCGTGGAGCTCTCCTCCGTCGACGAGACCGAAGACGGTCAGAAACGCGAAGTTGACATTCTCTGCTATCTTGCCGAGAATCCGAACCGACTGGAAGGTCTCTGCCGAAAAAACTCACTCTCTCGCCGAAAAGCCAGTCAGCTGATGATCGTAAAAGCTTCCAAGCTCTATCCCATCAACTCGGACCTTGTTATTAAATGTGCGGCCGGTTCCACCAACATCTACCGCCAGCACATTTCCCATGCACTCATGGAGTGCGGCTATACCACCGAAATTTTCGGCGACATCTACTACAAACTTTTCAACCCGGAGAGCGAAGAAAATATCAATATTCTTCCAAAGTTTTCCAGCACAAAAGAGGTTATCGACTCCATTCATGAAGCAAATGGCGTAGCCATCCTCTCCAATCCCGGACAGTATTCCGACTATCCCGCTCTCATTGACCGTCTTATAGGCCTGGGCCTGGACGGTATTGAAGTCTGGACACCCTATAATACTCCGGAACAGACGGAAGACCTGCTCGCCATTGCCAAACAGAAACATCTTCTGAAAACCGGCGGCAGTTCCTTCTGTGGCATGTACAACCGCAAGCCCATTCAGCTTGGTACCTGCAATACGCCGGACGAAAATCTAAATCTCCTTCTGAGCTACCAGGCAAAACTCCGCCGTGCCAGAAGAAAAGCAGAAATGGCAAAGGCTTCTGCAGCCGCCGCCGAAAATAATTGACAAGTCAGGTGAATTCCTATGTCCCTCTATGAAGACGACGATATCAAGATTTTTACTTCTGAAAAAAATCTCAATCACTCCGCCGACGTCGACGCCGATGTGCTGCAGACCGTCGAGACCATGAATCATGACCGTCAAAACGGAAATGTCAATAAGGCGCGCGTAATAGGAAAACATCTCGCCAAGCTGTTCGTCGACGAAGTGGAACACCGTGCCGACCGGGAAGAACTTTTTCAGGACTCTTCCGTCATGCAGCAAATCAGCGTTCTGTTTCTATTCTCCGCAGAAACAGGGTTTAATATTTATTTGCCCTCTACGACGCTCTCTACTATTGCAATCACTGCCATGCATGACCAGCTGGAACTCCGGCAGTCCAAACTGTACCGAGATGTCTATGAGAGTTCCGCCTACTCCTTCTATTTTCTCAATATCCGCAAAGAGAGCTCCAATGTCTCCGAAAACATTGGAAAGACCTTTGCCATGCTGTGCCATCACGAAGATGACATCCACTTTATTCAGGAGGGCGCACAGGTTTACAACGTCGTTTTAGCAGAAATTGAACGGAACGTGGAAAAAGCCAATTTTGCCGAGTAACGGAGCACTGCATATGGGAAAGCGCACAGATTATATTTCATGGGACGAATACTTTATGGGTATTGCCGTCCTCTCCGCCATGCGGAGCAAGGACCCACATACCCAGGTCGGTGCCTGTATTGTCAACAATCAGAATAAAATTATGTCGGTCGGCTATAACGGCCTCCCCATCGGCTGCAGTGACGACCAGTTTCCCTGGAGTCGAGAAGGCAGCACACTGGAAACAAAATACCCTTATGTGTGCCACGCTGAGCTCAACGCCATTCTCAACCATGCGGGCGGCAGCTTAAACGGCTGCAAAATATACGTTGCCCTGTTCCCCTGCAATGAATGTGCAAAAGCTATTATCCAGTCCGGCATCAAAGAGGTCGTTTATCTCTCTGACAAATATGCGGACTCGGACAGCACCATCGCCTCTAAGCAGATGTTTGACTCCGCCGGCGTCAGGTACACCCATCTGACCGGCATCCATGAAAAGCTGGTACTGAATCTGAATCCGGATGACGTCTGAATCCATCAAAAAAATACGTGCAGTAGAATTATTTCTGCTGCACGATTTTTTTGCCGATTATTCGAATGTTCCTTCTTCGGCGCCCGCTGCCTCCGTCGCCGGTGCTGCTGCCCCGCCTGTGGTGGCAACAGAGCCGCCGTAATAGGATCCTCCTCCCGGAGATTCGTTTCCTCCGGCCTGCGTTGCAGGAACCGTATCGTAATAATAATAGGTTGTCCCATTATAGTTGCGCGTTTGTCCAGCCGGCAACCGGTCTGCTTTTCCATTCGGATTGTTCTTGGAGAAAGTAAGCGGCGAGATACGATTCGGATCCAGACGAATATTGCTCTGTCCATACAGAGTGCGCTGCAGCTTGTTGGCTGCCAGTTCATAGTCCACAATCCAGATCCACTGGCCGTTCGCATTGCCCTCCACACAGGAATCCTGTGTCGGCATGGTAATCTGTCTCACTTTATACTGATTCCAGTGCTTTGAGAGCGACTGACTGGCGTATTTCATAATTTCCCGTTTGGACATATCTGTTTTAATATTGGGAAGCAGTACATTCACAACGTGGTTCATCTGACCAAGGGAAAGTCTCTTGAACTTGTTCATCATGGCCAGAATCACACGGCGCTGCCGTGCAGTCCGTCCTACATCAGAATCGAGTTTTCTAATGCGGCAAAACATCAGCGCATGTTCGCCGTTCATATGCATTTTTCCGGCATGGAATTGGATCTTTTTATGCGTCATCGTCCACTTATACCAGGTCCGATTCAGATAATCGGCCTCTTTCTTGGTGACATTGACGTCGATTCCTCCCATGGAATCTATTAATTTCGGGAAGGTATTGTAGTCGACCAGCGCATAATCGTCGATGTCAATCTTATAATCGTTTTCAATCGTAGAGACGACACACCTGGGTCCACCCGTTCCGTAGGCCGCATTCATCTTGCCGAAATAGCCGCCGCCGAACCGGTTTTTCTGAATATAGGTATAGCTGTCCCGATAAAAGGAGACCATGTTGATCTGATGCGTGCGCTCATTGATGGAGACAAGAATCATGGAGTCTGAGAGCTTGCTCTTACTGTCAACGCCGATCAGCAAAATATTTTTGACATATTTGCTGTGCATTTTCTCTCCACCGTTGGTTGCCCATTTTTTGAGCCAAGTGTTCAGGGAATCAGCATCCATGATACTGTCCATATCAGAAGCGGATATATCATTGTCCTGAATCCAGCCGCTGCCGAAGCCGCTGCCACTGCCGATCATGTCGAGTTTATTCAGGACAAACAGCGCAATTCCCAGCAGAAGGACGAGCACAATGCAGATTACCGCAATAACGGTTTTCTTTTTTTTTCTCATCTTTTTCTTTTTACCCTTTTTCCCGCGGTCCGGTTTGACGGGACCGGATGCAGAGGGCTCCTCTGCATTGGAAAAATGAACGGTCTCCATTTCGATTCGGTCGTCGGAATGACTTTCTTTCCAGCGATCTTCCTCGGTCCGGGCCTGTTCTCTTTTTTTGCGCTTATCTTCAATGGCATTGGCCGTATCGTCCAGTTCTTTGATGGCACGGTCGAATTCCTGATCTAATTCTTCGTTGAAAGGATTTCGTTCATTGCTCATCGGCAAAGTACCTCACTAATCGTCTTTTTCTCTGGTCTCCGTTTCCGGATTGGCGGAAGCTTCCTCTTCCGATTTATGCTCCGCTGCCGCAATCGTAATAAGACGATCCTCTCCGTTGATTCTCATGACCTTTACACCCTTTGCAGGACGGGATACAAGGTTGATTTCACTGACCTCGATGCGGATCATGACACCATTGGAAGAGATCATAATGAGGTCCTCTCCCTCGTCAACCATACGAATGGCTGCCACTTTGCCGTATTTTTCGACGCGGTAGTTCAGCAGTCCAGAGCCGCCGCGGTTCTGGACTTTGTAGTCATCCGGACTGCTTCGACGGCCGTAGCCGGTCTCGGATACGGTCAGAACCGTAGCATTCGGACGGACGATATCAAAACCGACAACCTCATCGTTTGGCTTCTTGAAGGTAATGGCTTTCACGCCGCGGGCGGTACGGCCCAGCGGGCGGGCATCGGTCTCATGGAACCGGATTGACATTCCCTCCCGGGTGGCAACGATAAGATCGTCTTTGCCGGAAGTGAGTTTTGCCCAGGCGAGTTCGTCTCCTTCATCAAGGCTGATGGCAATAATACCACTCTTTCGAATATTTTTAAAGTCAGAAAGACGCGTTCGCTTCATAATTCCGGCTTTTGTTACCATGCAGACAAAGGAATGTTCCGGATCGGTCAGGTCGACGCGGATCATGGAGGTTACTTTTTCATCTGGCATGAGCTGCAGGACATTGACAATATTCATACCACGGCTGGTCCGGCTGCCCTCGGGAATTTCATAGGCCTTCAGACGATAGGCGCGGCCAAAGTTGGTGAAGAACATGATTTCATCGTGCGAAGAGCACGTAAACATCGTCTCTGTTATATCTTCGTCCTTCTGCGTCATGCCATTGATGCCGCGGCCGCCTCTCCGCTGAGTATGATAGCTGTCTGTTGTCTGGCGCTTGACATAGCCCATGTTGGTCAGAGTGATGACAACTTCTTCAACGGGGATGAGATCCTCAATGTCGACTTCGCCGCTGACATTGCAGATTTCGGTGCGGCGCTCGTCGGCAAACTTGTCTCGAATTTCCATGGCCTCCGATTTGACAAGACCAAGAATTTTTTCCTCATGGGCAAGCAGGTCGGTGTACTCCTCAATCTTTGCGTGGAGTTCGTCCAACTCATCCATGATTTTCTTGATTTCCAGACCGGCCAGCTGACCAAGACGATAGGCGACGATGGCGGAAGCCTGTGGGTCATCAAACTGGTATTTATCCATCAGAGCCTGTTTTGCTTCTGCGGTTCCGCCGGTGCAGGCACGGATGGTGGCGATGATTTCATCTACAATGTCGATGGCACGGGCAAGACCTTCCAGGATATGGGCACGGTCTCTGGCCTTTTTCAGCTCAAATTCGGTTCTGCGGCGGACGACCTCCTCCTGGTAGCGAATATACTCCTGGAGGATTTCCTTCAGCGTCAGAATTTTCGGCTCGCCGTTTACAATGGCAAGATTGATGACACTGAAAGTGGACTGCAGCTGCGTGTACTGGAACAGCTGATTTAAGACCACCTGCGGATTCGCGTCACGTTTCAGGTCGATGGAAATATACATGCCATGCATGGAGGAGTAGTCGTTGATGTCGGCAATGCCGTCGACGCGCTTTTCCTTGACCAGGTCGGCGATGCTCTCAATTAAGCGGGATTTATTGACATTATACGGAATTTCCGTAATTTTAATCTCAAACCGGCCGTTCTTCTTTTCCAGAATTTCCGTTCTACCGCGGACTGTAATCTTTCCGCGGCCTGTCGCATAAGCGGCACGGATGCCGGATCGACCCATTATAATACCGGCCGTTGGGAAATCCGGACCCGGAATGTATTTCATGAGCTCGGGGAGCTCAATGTCCGGGTTGTCAATTACAGCACACATGCCGTCAATGACCTCACCCAGATTGTGGGGCGGAATATTGGTGGCCATACCGACGGCAATACCCATAGAGCCGTTGACCAGCAGGTTCGGGAACCGGGATGGGAGAACGGTGGGCTCCTTCAGTCGATCATCGTAGTTCGGCATGAAGTCGACGGTATCTTTGTCGATATCCGTCAGCATCTTCATGGCAATTTTGCTCATTTTGGATTCGGTGTATCGGTAGGCAGCCGGCGGATCGCCGTCAATGGAACCGAAGTTGCCGTGGCCGTCCACAAGCGTATACCGCATGGAGAAATCCTGGGCCAGTCGAACCATTGCGTCATAGACCGACGCATCTCCATGGGGATGATATCGTCCAAGTACGGAACCAACGGTATCGGCGCACTTACGATAAGGGCGCTCCGGATACAGGTTGTTCTCGTACATGGTATACAGAATACGGCGGTGAACCGGTTTCAGTCCGTCGCGGACATCCGGCAGCGCACGCTCGACGATGACGGACATGGAATAGTCCAGGAAGGATTTCCGCATCTCTTTTTCGAGATCGACGGGGATAACCTTCTGCGTCTTTAAATTTTCACGGAACTCAGCTTCTTTTTTCTTCTGCTGTTCCGAGTTCATTTTTTTCGGCATAAGAGTTTCTTCATCCTTCCTCAGATATCAAGATTCTCAACGTATTTGGCGTTTTTCTGAATGAATTCGCGGCGGGGTTCAACCTTGTCTCCCATGAGAATGGAAAAGGTCTCATCTGCCTCCATGGCATCTTCCAGATTGACGCGGAGCATAATGCGGGTTTTCGGGTCCATGGTGGTCTCCCAGAGCTGTTCGGGGTCCATCTCACCGAGACCTTTGTACCGCTGAATGTCACATTTGCCGCCCAGTTCCTGGATCATACGGTCTCGCTCTTCGTCGGAATAGGCGTAGAGGGAACGTTTGCCCCGGGACAGTTTATAGAGCGGCGGCTGTGCAATATAGACATGACCCTGTTCAATGAGAGGCCGCATATAGCGGAAAAAGAAGGTAAGCAGAAGTGTGCGGATATGGGCACCGTCAACATCGGCATCGGCCATCAGAATGATCTTATTGTAGCGAAGTTTTGTGATATCAAAATCTTCGCCGATTCCGGTGCCAAGAGCCGTGACGATTGGCGTCAGCTTGTCGTTGCCGATGACTTTATCGAGCCGGGCTTTTTCCACGTTGAGCATTTTGCCCCAGAGAGGAAGGATGGCCTGATACTGCCGTTCTCGTCCCTCTTTTGCGGAACCTCCCGCGGAATCTCCCTCTACGATGTAGAGTTCTGTGAGTTCATTGCCCTTGTCGAGACAGTCGGCGAGTTTGCCGGGGAGCGAATTTCCCTCGAGTGCCGTCTTCCGGCGGGCAAGATCTCTTGCCTTTCGAGCTGCCTCCCGCACCCGGGACGCCTCGAGCGATTTATTCATAATGGCACGTGCCACGCTAGGATGTTCCTCAAAATAGGTCATGAGGTTTTCATAGACCGCTTTGGAAACCAGCGGGGTAATGTCGGTATTTCCGAGTTTTCCCTTGGTCTGGCCTTCAAACTGTGCCTCTGTCAGCTTGACGCTGATAATGGCGACAAGGCCTTCCCGGACATCTTCGCCGGAGAGCTTTTTGTCCCCGTCTTTCAGAATTTTATATTTTTTGCCGTAATCGTTGAACACACGGGTTAGAGCCGATTTGAATCCGGTCTCGTGGGTACCGCCGTCCACGGTCTGAACGTTGTTGGCAAAGCTGAGCAGGGTTTCTTTATACCCATCGTTGTACATCAGGGCGATATCAACTTCCCGATCGTCTTTGACAGCATTGAACGTAATGGGATGTTCCATGCCCGGCAGCGGGGTCAGCCCGCGTGTCTTGTTGATAAATTCGACAAACGAACCAAGTCCGCCCTCGTAGCAGTAGACCTCCTGATGCTCTTCCTCTCCGCGCTTGTCCGTCAGGGTAATCTTCAGGCCCGCGTTGAGGAACGCCTGCTGACGCAGACGTTTTTCCAGTACGTCAAAATCGTATTCTGTAGTCTCGGTGAAAATTTCCGCACTGGGCTTGAAACGGATGAGGGTACCCGTTTTATCGGTGTCACCAATTATTTTCAGAGGCTCTTCCGGCACACCGAGATTAAATTTCTGATAGTAGTTATGGCCGTTCTGGCTGACAACAACTTCCAGCCATTCTGACAGGGCGTTGACGACAGATGAACCGACGCCGTGCAGTCCGCCTGAGACCTTGTATCCGCCGCCGCCGAATTTACCGCCGGCGTGCAGAACAGTCAGAACCAGAGTGACCGCTGAGATTCCCTCTTTTTCATTGATGCCGACCGGAATACCGCGTCCGTTATCCTGTACTTCGATGACATTGCCCGGAAGAATATTGACTTCAATATGGGTGCAGTATCCGGCAAGCGCCTCGTCAATGGAGTTGTCGACAATCTCATAGACCAGGTGATGCAGACCGCGGGGACCGGTGGAACCGATATACATGCCCGGGCGTTTCCGAACGGCCTCCAGCCCTTCGAGAACCTGGATTTGGTCGGCATCATAAGTCTCGGTGACGACCGTATCCATCTCTTCGACATTGTCGAATTCGCCAATCTTCTCCTCGGCGGCTTCAATACGCTCTTCCAGTTTCTCCTCGGCAGTCTCCTCCCGGGATTCTTCCTGGCGCTCCGTTTCCGGATTCGGCGTATTGGAATCCTCCTGCCGGAGAATTTCCGAATTCTTATTTTCCATATCCAATGAGGTTACCTCCTCTAAATATCAGACGGACGGAAGCCGCCTGTTTCCAGTCGTTTTAACAGTGTGGCAACAGAGAGCTGAGAGAGATAGATTTTTTCCTCCCCTCCCTTTTCCTGACAGATGACGAAGGATTTTGGGAGCTCTGAGGAGACATTGACAATTTTTCCGTCCCGCTCCGCCTTTGCCAGGCAGTTTCGCGTGTGCTTGGAAAGGGTGGTATTGTCCAAGTCGAAAATACCGAGAATCTGTTCGGTGGAGACCACCGTATACTGTCCTAAGTGGAGGAACACAGCCGGCCCTCCTTTATTTCAAACATCCTGCCGTTCTGGGACTGACGGGACAGCAGAATGCCGGACGGTTCACAGCAGGTTAAGAACACCTGCCATCCGTCGATGTGATTCAGAATATAGTCCTGTCGGCCGCTGTCGAGTTCGCTCATGACGTCATCCAGCAGAACCACCGGCTGTTTTCCGGTTATTTCACGGATGACAATGGCCTCTGCCATTTTGAGGGAAAGCGCACAGGAACGCTGCTGTCCCTGTGATCCGAACTCTTTCACCGGCATGCCGTTCAGCGTAATGTGCAGGTCGTCCCGGTGAGGACCGACTGTCGTATAGCCTACCGTGATATCGTCGTTGCGGCTTTTCGACAGCTGATTCAAAATAGGTTCCCGCCACAGTGCGGCGTCTTCCCCTTCGGCCGGAAGAGTGGACTGATAGGAGATATCAATTTCTTCCCGTCCCCCGGAAATGCCGGAGTAGAATTCTTTCAGATGAGGTTTCAGCTGCTCCAGATAGTTTCTGCGTTCCCGAATTAGGAATGCGCTGAGTGAGGCAAAACTTTCGTCCCACACGGCGAGCGTGTCCGCAAGTTCCGGGTGAAAGCGAAGATCTTTGAGCAGAATATTCCGCTGATGGAGCACCCGATGAAACTGCGTCAGCCGGCTGGCATAGTTGGGTTTCAGTTCGCTGATGGCCTGATTCAGAAATTTTCGGCGCTCCCCGGGACTTCCCTGGACCAGTTCCAGATGCCCCGGTGAGAAGATCGTCCCGAGAAATTCGCCGACCAGGGACGCCGTGGAATCCTGTTTGACGCCGCCCAGCAGAACTTTTTTCTTCTCCCCGATTTCGATGGACGCATTCTGTTCCCGTACATCATTGTTGAACTTCATCTGAAGACCTGCACCGGACTGTCCAAACTGAATGTAATCTTTTTCTTTTGTGCTGCGAAAGGAGCGCATGCCGGTAAAAAGCCAGATGCCCTCCAGAAGATTGGTCTTGCCCTGCGCATTTTCACCATAGATGATATTGACGCCGTCAACCGGTTCGAATTCCATTTCGGAAATATTTCGAAAGTTTCGCAGCTGCAGAGCTGTTACTCTCATGCCCTGGTTACCTCATAGGCAGCTCCGTCGATAACAAAACAGTCCCCAGTATGGAGTTTCCGTCCGCGCTGCAGACAGATTTCTCCATTGACAGAAACCATTCCCTCCTGGATGCAGAGTTTCGCCTCGCCTCCGGAATAGACTGCACCTGCCAGTTTCATGGCACTGTCCAGGCGGATGAATTCAGTGGAAATGGGGACTGCAGCCGCCGTCTCATTCGTCATATCTGCTCTTCCTCCCCTCCGCGATTCAGTGCTCGCCCCGCAGACGGACCGGAAGAACCAGGAACAGGAAATTTTCGCCTTCCAGCGGCACAATGGTAATGGGGGACAGAGAGCCATTCAGAGTTACTTTTACTTTTTCACAGTCACAGGCACGGAATGCATCCAGAAGAAAACGGTTATTAAAACCAATTTCCACCCGATCCCCGTTCACTTTGGCCGGAATGCGGTCCTCTGCAGTACCAAGAGTCGTGGAAGACATAATTTTGATGCTGTTTTCGTCGAAAATGCAGCGCAGAGGGCTTTTGAGCCGGTCAGTGATGAGCAGAGAAGTGCGCTCAATGCTGCTGATAAAGTTTTTGACGTCGACCTCGACAGTCGTAGCAAATGATTTTGGAATGGCTGCGTGATAGTCCAGAAATTCGCCGTCCAGAAGACGGGAGACAATGACATAGGAGCCGATTTCAAACAGAATATGCCGCTTTGCAATATTCATGGAGACCACGTCGCTGTCGTCGAGAAGTTTGCTGACCTCATTCAGCGTCTTGGAGGGGACAACAAAAGAGAAGGGCTCCTGCGAATACTTGATTTCCTCGGTACGGATGGCAAGCCGGAAACCGTCAACCGCTACCAGACGAAGCTGGTTGGGACTGATTTCAAATTTGACGCCATTGTGAATCATCTTTGTGTCATTTGCGGAGACGGCAAAGATAGTCTGGTGAATCATTTCGTTCAGAATCTCACTGTCTGCAAGAATAGGACGGGATTCCGTTACTGTTGGAAGCTCCGGATATTCTTCTGCTGCGATTCCCACCAGCTTGTACTCAATTTCTCCGCAGCGGATGACACAGGATTGCCGTGCATCGGCTTCGATGCTGACATTTTCTGCCGGCAGACGCCGGAGGATATCACAGAGTACTTTGGCGTTCAGTACAATACCGCCCTCTTCTGATACGGTAACTGGAATTTTGGTAATAATACCTACTTCTAGGTCGTAGCCCGTCAGTTCCAGGGTGTCATCCTCTGCCTTGAGCAGAATGCCTTCCATGGCCGGAATTGTCGTTTTGGTTGTGACAACCCTCTGTACATTCTGGCATGCCTCGTTCAACAGCTGCGCACTGCAGTCGATTTTCATCGATTTTGCCTCCTTTTGCAGTCATATAACAAAAGAATAAATAATTAATTTCAGTAATAGTAATAGGGGCGGTCAGTTCTGCGGAAAAGTTCTGTTTTTCGCAGAGTAACGCGAAAAATTCATACAGAAAATTTTCCGAATTTTTTCCGAAGCCCCGGCCTGTTTTTTCACAGATTTTTCTTTCGTGTGGAAAACTGTGGAAAGCAGACAGTGGAATGTCAGTGGAAAAGTGGAAAACTCTTCTCAGAAGCTTCGACTGTTTTCATTGATATTGTTGATAATTCCCTGTATGGTGGAGCGGACCGCCGGGTCGTTTTTCATGTCTTTTTCCGCGACGTTGATGTTATAGATAACCGTAGAATGGTGTTTGTTTCCAAAGGCCTCTCCGATTTTTTCCATAGAGAGTCCGGTTACTTCGCGGACAATGTACATAGCTGCCTGACGGGCCTTGGATATGTCGGCGCTCCGTTTGTCCGAGGTAATGCTTTCTACAGGGATGCTGTAGGTACGTGCCACCTCGTTTAAGATTTTGTCGATGGTGACCGGTACAGGCTCGTTGTCGCTCTGAATATCCTTGATTGCCTTGTCAGCCGTTGCTATAGAGGGTTTCTGACCGTCAATGGTGTGATAGGCGTTGATTTTCTTAACGGTGCCCTCCAGCTGCCGTACATTGCTTTTGAGCTTCTCCGCAATGTACTGAATGACGTCGTCGGACAGGTCGAGATGATAGTAGTCTGCTTTGCGCTTGATAATTGCCATTCGGGTCTCGAAGTCCGGCGGCTGGATATCTGCCAGCAGACCCCATTCGAACCGTGTCTTGATGCGTTCTTCCAGAAGCGGGATTTCCTTCGGGGGACGGTCAGAGGTCAAAACAATCTGCTTACTGTCATTGACCAGGGCGTTAAAGGTGTGGAAGAACTCTTCCTGCGTCTGCGTTTTTCCTCCGATGAACTGAATATCATCCATCAGCAGGACGTCAACCGTGCGATATTTGTCATGGAACTGCTGCATGGTCTTTTTTTCAATGGAGTTGATGAGCTCATTGGTAAAGTCTTCGCCGCAGGTATAGATAATTTTTGCGGTCGGGTTTTCTTTCTGAATTTCTGCACAGATGGCATTGAGCAGATGGGTTTTTCCAAGCCCGGAGTTTCCGTAGATAAACAGCGGGTTGTAGGCCTGTCCCGGCGTAGAAGCAACTGCCAGTGCGGCGGCATGTGCAAATTTGTTGGAAGAGCCGACGACAAATGTATCAAAGGTGAGCTCCGGGTTTCCGGAGAAGGTCCGTACCTCTTCCTCTTTTGGCCGATCCGGCGTTTTTTCTGCCTGGGACGTCTCATTATCCGCAATAATTTCAATGTGAATGGAGAAGCCCATAATGGCCTCAAATGCTTCATTCAGCAGACCCATAAATTTATTGCGCACAATATTCGATTTAAATGCGGTCGTGGAAAGTATGACTTCATTCTCTTCGAAGGAAACCAGGTTCAGCGGTTCAATCCAAAGTGAATAAATGGTACTGCTCTCCTTTTCCTTGCAGTACTGTTTCACCAGCGCCCAGATGTCGGCGTAGGAATCCATTTCCAAGAAAATTCTCTCCTGTCTTTTTCCTGTCTTTGCAACCTATTATATATTACATATTAATATATATAGAGCGACACGTATATTGTAACTGTTAAATTTTATCATAATTACCCCTTGTTTTCAATCTGAGGGACATTGTTCCAATTCTTATGGACTGGTGTAAAAATGGCAGTAATACGGCATTTTTTCATTTTTCTCTGACAGAAGGATTGACTTTTTTTATTTTATTAGTATATAATGATGCCCTACAAAGTTAATTTGTATCATTTTGCATTGGAGGTGGCAGCAGCATGAAGAGAACCTATCAGCCGAAAAAGCGCCATAGAGCGAAAGAGCATGGCTTCCGCAAAAGAATGTCTACCAGCAACGGCCGCAAAGTCCTTGCCCGCCGTAGAGCTAGAGGCAGAAAGAAACTCTCTGCCTGATGTCTGGACCAAATGCTCCGACAATTCTAAAACGTAACACAGACTTTCGGAGGCTCTATAAGCGAGGAACCTCCTGTACAAATCCTGCACTGGTTATTTATTTTATGAAGAACCGTGCGGGAATTTGTCGTATAGGAATAACTTCCAGTAAAAAAATCGGCAATGCCGTGGAGCGAAATAAATCCAGAAGGCTGGTCCGGGCGGCGTTTCGGGAAGTCTATGGTACGTATGGAGACGCACTGCAGGGTTATGACTTTATCTTTGTCTGCCGCGTGCGGACGCGCTATAAAAAAAGTACAGACCTTGCCAAAATCATGGTCTCCCAGTTAAAAAATGCCGGCATCATTCCGGCAGAGTCAGGATCATGAAGCAGTTTCTCATCGCTCTGATCAATTTTTACAGAAAGCATATTTCACCGCATAAGCCCCCTACCTGCAAGTTTTACCCGACCTGTTCCCAATACGGGCTGACCGCAATTGAGCGGTTCGGTGCGGTGAAAGGTTCGCTTCTGACCATCTGGCGTATTATCCGATGCAGTCCCCTTACGAGCGGCGGTTATGACCCGGTGCCCGAAATCAAGGAATACTACTGAGGGACGGAGGACATTTTCTTTGAACGGTTTTTACAATTTTATTTACAACATTTTTTCGTATCCGTTCGGCTACGTCATCGCATTTCTCTATAACCTGTTCCATCAGAACTATCTGGTTGCAATCCTGTTCTTTGCTATCATCATCAAGCTCATTCTTCTTCCCTCTTCCATTAAGCAGCAGAAGAATCAGGCAAAGTCCAGACGCATGCAGACCAGAATCAATAAAATTAAAGAGAAATATAAAGACGACCAGCAGAAACAGAACGAAGCCATTACGGAGTTTTATCAGAAAGAGGGCTTCAGTTCCATGAATATGGGCTGCGGCACTCTGATTTTCCAGTTTATCATTATTATGGGTCTGTATGGTGCCATCTATAAGCCGCTGACCTATATTCTCCGAATTGACAAAATTTTCGGCAATGGTACGGTTGAAAAACTGACCAACGCGGTTCAGGCGTTTGAACATACCACCGGCCGGCGCGCAGCGGGTTATAATGAAATTACCGTATTGAAACACGTCAGCCAGCTGCAGGGTGCTCATACAGGTGTAGACCCAGCTGTATTCCCTGTTCTTCAGAATTTCAGCGACCATTTCAACGCGGTCGGCTTCAACTTCGGTGACATTCCGAAACAGCTTATGCATACGAACCATCTCATTGTTCTGGTTCCAATTCTCTCGTTCCTGTTTGCAATGCTGAGCTCCATTTATACGCTCTGGCGCACCAAAAAGCAGGGGGACGCTACTCAGTCCAGCATGGCATCCATGGGCTGCATGATGCTCACAATGCCTCTTATCTCCCTCTGGCTCGCCTTTGAGTTCCCGGTTGGTATCGGTGTTTACTGGGCATTCAACAGTCTTCTAGGTGTCATTCAGATGATTATTCTGGACCGTATCTATACACCGGACAAAGTCATTGCTGAAATTATGATCGACGAGACCATGGTTCGCCGCGAAAAAGAGACAGCTTTTAAGCGTGACAAACAGATTCTCGACGAATACCGCGCGTCTGCTGAAGATTAAAATTGCGGCACAAGCCTGAAATCTAAAAACGTTAAAGCCGCCCACAGGAATTTTCGCCTGCAGCGGCTTTATTTGTAATTTAAGGTTCTGCTTCCGGTATTTTTCTTATATGAACCACTTCTATTACTTCTAACATTGCGGAGGAGTCCGGAACGGAAAAAGGAGGAAATCATATGATCATCGATGCTGTGGCAAAAGGCCCAACCATCGAACAGGCACAGATCAACGCGAAAAATGCGCTCGGTGCCCCGGAGGACGTCATTGTCAGCTATGAAGTTCTGACAATGCCCGAGAAGAAAAAATTCGGAATTTTCGGCGGAAAAGATGCAGAAGTTCGAGCCTATTATGAAATTCCGGATGCCCCTGTTGAAAAACCGGCTCCTAAAAAGAAGTCCGCTGTTCCCAAAAAAGAGGCGGAGAAAAAGACGGCCCCCAGAAAACCGGCATCTGAGAAAAAAACGGCTGAGAAGAAGAACACTGCGGAGAAAAAGACAGCAGCAGCTTCGGCGAAAGAAGAGACTCCAGCTGCAAAGCCGATGAACCGTGCTCCCGAAAATTCAGAGCAGGTAACGGTTCCGGAGGAGAAAATTCCGGAAGCGGTCAATCTGGAAGATACTCCGGAGGCAGTTCGGAAAGGCTATGCCTACCTTTCTGAAATTATTGAAAAAATCGGTGTTCAGAACGCGACCATCAATGTCCTGAAAAATGAGAAGGAATACTTCTTCCAGGTACTCAGTGACGACGATTACAGTCTCATCATCGGCCGCCGTGGAGAGACGCTGGACTCCATTCAGTATCTGGTTCGTCTGGCCGCAAATCATGGCCATGAGGAAGGAAAAGTCCGTATTTCCATCAATGTCGGTGATTATCGTCAGAAACGGGAACGCACCCTTCGTGAAATTGCACGCAAGAATGCAAGACGGGTTCGTAAGTATGGCCGCAGTGTCACTCTTAATCCCATGAATCCCTCCGAGCGTCGTATTATCCATACTACGGTTGCTGACATTGACGGCGTTGTCTCTTACTCCATCGGTGAAGATGCCGACCGCCGTGTCGTCATTGCTCTTGCCGAAGGCGTCAAACCGCTGAATGATCGTCCGCGCCGCAATAACAATCGCGGCGGATACCGCAGCAATTACCGCGGCAATGGAGGCCGCGGCGGTCGCCGTGGAAATGGCCGCAGTAGCGGCGAGCGGAGAGACTCTTCCCGCAGAACTTCTGCAGCTTCTTCTGCACCGGCTGCGGAACGGGCACCTCGTAAAGATGTTGAGGGAATGCTCTATGGAAAGATTACACCGACCAAAAAGCCGGCAGAGTCCTCTGAGCCGAAAGAGGAAGATTAAGTTCAAATCGGAAAAGATCCGCTCTTATGAGCGGATCTTTTTTACTTGTCTGCTAAATTTTGACAAATTTGACCGAGTTTTCCACAATTCTGTGCTTTTTACACTGTTTTGCTGAAACATCATTCTGAGCAGCACTTTTTTTTCTACGATACCCAGCTCATTTAAATAGGGCGAATTTACAATGTAAGTGCAACACATAGAAATGACACATAGCTTTCCTGTA
>UQOE01000037.1 GCA_900542575.1 uncultured Oscillospiraceae bacterium | reverse complement strand
GGCAGGAGATCTCGGAGATGTTCTCATCGGCAAACGGGACCTTGTTGCGGCCGTAACCGGTGCCGATCAGATATGCCAGATCTTTGCTGCTCGAGAGGCCTGCCTGCTTGCAGACTTCATCCATTGCAAGCTGTGCAGACTCTACGGGGTTAATTTTGCTCTTCAGTGTAGTATTGGCGACCATCTTTCCGTTCTCATCGAGAATGACCGCTTTCGTGTAGGTCGAACCGACGTCACAACCACCATAGTATTTCATGATCTTTTCCTCCTTTGATTACCAAGTCGCGTCGTCTTCAAAGTCAATGAGAGACGGGTCAATGGGCTCTTCGTTCATAACGGTCCGCATGAAGTTGTTGACTTTTTCACGCATATCTTTGCGCGGAACTGTACGCGGATCCATCAGGTCATGTTCAATCCAGATCAGTTTTACGCCGTGTTCTCTGGCCTGATCATCAAAGAGGCCCTGAAGGGTGGACATATTCTTGCAGGAAACGTGCTGGTACATGATGACCAGATCCGGTTTCCACATTTCACACTGACGCCACAGCTCAGTCAGAACGTGCTGATAGCCGCCGTTCGTGTGACGACGCATGACCATGCGCTCATACAGACGGGAGAGATCTTTCAGAGCCTCATCCGGGTTGTCGGTATTGAGCGGACGGGTAAAGTTCAGGCTTTCCATCTCAACCAGGACATTGATGCCCCAGCAGTTGGCGAGCCAGTTGGAGAAGTTTGCATAGTAGTGGGCAGGTACCGACCAGACGATGGCACGGTGACGCATCTTGCCGCGCCACGGCTCCTCTTTGTTCTCATAGGCCGCCATCATCAGATTGTTGACCTTTTCGGCTGAGGCCGGAATACGAGGATCCAGGCCGCCGTCCATCTCGTAGTTCCATTTACGGTAGAGCTCATAGCACGGGCCGATCAGCTGCGGATACGGGGTCTCGTTAATCTCCCACTTCTGGAGCTCATATTTGGTCTCCAGATTGAAGCGTTTCATGGCGTTGAAGTAAGCATCCCAGTTCCATTTGGCTCCGGTGTGTGCTTCTACGAAACGGATGCACTCTTTGACATCGTCTACAGCATACTGCATGACCGTCTCATCCTCGTATCGAACCGGGAAGGTCAGATGGAACGTCGGAAGATCCTGATAACGGCGGGTGGTATAGGTAGAAGCCATAACCGAGCCGTCGCAGGGCATGGAACTCGAAATGAAGCAGGAACCCATGTGCGGAAGGGCATCCAGTACGCAGGCACCGCACTCCGAGGTCGGAACCGGGCAGGTATCCGGCGGAAGGCCATAGGCCTCAACCGCGTCGATATAGGGTTCGCACGCGAGCTGGTCAATCTCAGAAAGCAGGAAGACCGGAAGCAGCTGATACGGAATGCCGACCAGGTCCGGGAAACCCGCCATAATCTGACCCATGGTCATCTCATCGAACAGGACGATCTTCTTGGACAGCTCTTCGCAGTTGCCGATCTTTTCGTCTGCCTTCATGAGGAAGACCAGGTTCTCTGCGACGTAGCGGAAGATGTCGTACATGAGTTCATGGTGCATCTTCAGCGCTTTGCCGCGCAGGCCCATGGTGTTCTTGTCCAGGAAGGAGTGGCAGCAGAAATAGGAAACCATCCAGCGGTAGTTGACGACGCCTGCCAGGGCGGGAACCAGATCTTTTCCGAAACTGGAGAGCAGCATGCCCCACATTCTGGCCCACTCGTAGAAGTCATAGGCTGTGTCCTTCACACCGCGCCATTCACGGCGGGTAAAGGCCATCTGTCCGGTCCGGTACATAACGCCGAGATATTTCTCACCGTTGACGACGACATCCCAACGCTCTTTCGGGCTCATCTCTTTCAGATAGCCGTACTCTTTTTTGCAGCGTTTGGCGAAAGCTTTGCAGTCGTCGACACGGGCCTGTCCGACATCTTTCCAGTCGGTCTCCTTGAACATATCTTTGGCAATGGAGAGCACTTCTTTCATGTTCTCCTTCTGGTATTTCCAGTTAAAATGGTCCTTCATTTTGAAGAATTTCGGGTCCGGGTAGCGGATCTTCTCACTTTTCTTTGCAGTTTTGCGCTTTTTGCTCATACGGCCGCACCTTCTTTCTCCTTGCGGATCTTCTTAATCTCCAGTGCCTCAACAAAGGCCTGGAACCTCGTACGGAGCTGACCCGAGCCGCGGGAGCGGTAAGGACGGTCAATGGAGAGAACCGGCCAACCGTAGTCCGCCTGAAGAATGTGTCCTGCAAGAGTCCGCTCAAAGGACCAGAAATCACAGAACTTCATCTGTTCGTAAATAATTCCGTCTGCGTGGTATTCTCTCGCAAGGCGATCCGCCGTGTGACGGCGCTGTTCTACCTTTTCTTCGGCCATATAACGCGGGCACTCGGAGGTCATCATGTAGTGACGGGCAACCTGCTTCAGAGCGGGCTCATCGTCGTTGAGTTCAATGATTTCACGTCCGGGAATGGAGCCGTAGCAATAGCGGTCTGCGACCACAAATGCGCCGCACTCTTCTATGAGTTTGATGAGGTCCGGATCGTCGATCTCAGAGCCGACAATGGCAACTCTTGCGCGATACCACGGCTTCGGATCCGGTTTCCGCTGTTTGATTTCTTCCAGCGTCTCACGGAGTTTGTCGATAATGAGATAGGTCGGGCAGGTATAAGTCGTCAGAACGAGAATGGCGAACTCGTAGCCGGTGATGGGCGGATTCTCCATCTTTCTCATCTCGCCGATCTCCTGGATAATGCTGCACATCTCATTGTGCTCTTTGACCGCCTGGCGGATGGCCGCATCGGACGTGTCGATGCCATAGACATCATGGAGCTTATCCAGAAGATGGAGCTGCTCCTGAACGACCATGTGGTCGACACTGTAGTCCTCTACTTTATAGGGGACATCCAGGTGGGTGACAAAGAATTTATCCTTGTCGTTGACCTTCAGAATTTCAAAATGCTCCGCGACGCGGTTCATGGCCGAACATGCATCGACTTCTGCAAGTGCATCGAGGAATTCATAGCCTCCCTCAATAGCGCGTTCCAGTACAGAGCGGGAAAATTCACAGGTATAGTTGGACATGTAATACGTTGCAATGTCAATGGAACCTGTGCGCGGTGCACGGATACGAACGGAAAAACATCCCGGGAGATTCAGGAGCACCTCCGGCATGTGATAGCAGGTGTATCCGATGCAGATTTTCCCATCTTTCTGGGCCTGCTGTACCAGCTCGTTATCTGCATTCTGCAGCAGATTCTCGAAGTAGTACAGATACTTGAGGTCCTTCATTTCACAACACCTCTTTTTTGTCTGTTAGATGATTCCCATATTTTCCAGGGCCTTCGTGACGCCCTTCAGGAGAATGGTGTCGGACGGAATTTCAAAAATGCTCTTGCCGTCCATATCC
The DNA here is from genome assembly GCA_900542575.1 of uncultured Oscillospiraceae bacterium. Lineage (GTDB taxonomy): Bacteria > Bacillota > Clostridia > Oscillospirales > Acutalibacteraceae > RUG420. The sequence continues at coordinate 13,590 of UQOE01000037.1, read as the reverse complement.
ATCTCTGTCAGTGTGTTGTCCGGTCCAATGACATTCAGGAGCGGTGCCCCGTGAATGTCAGTAAAGTCAATTTTTTCCGGTGCCATAGCACGGTTGATAATGACCCCGCATTTGTCGCACATCATCATTTTGTCGGAGACATCCTTGATGGTGCCGATAATCTGCAGGCCCTTCCGGCTCTGGTCGGAAACCAGCAGAAGATGAGTCACTTTGTCCATGACACGTCGGTTGATCTGTTCAATTCCCGCTTCGCCGTCGATGATGACATAGTCAAAATCTTTGACCAGCATGCCAATGACATTTCTGAGGTAGGAATTGATAGCGCAATAGCAGCCCTCCGCCTCCGGACGGCCAATGGCGAGAAAGGCAAAATCTCCCCGCTCTTTCATGGCCTCGAGCAGACGGAATTTGGCCTCTGCCAGGATATCCTCGGTATTTTTCAGATTTCCTGTCACATCGTTGGCAACGCGCAGCCGAATGTCATCCAGAGTCTCCTCAACCGTCACGCCGAGCGCAGTCGACAGTCCCACAGCAGGGTCTGCGTCGATTGCCAGAATTTTGGCATCCGGTTTCCGCTCCGTTAAAATACGGACCGATGCTGCCGAAATAGAAGTCTTGCCGACACCGCCCTTTCCTGTAAGGGCAATGACGGTTGCGTCGTTCCCCATAAAACTCATCCCTTTCACGTTTTGTCACTTAAGTTTGTGCGTTTATTAAAAAGGTACCTTTTTCTTCAAATTTATCCGGCACTGAGCATAAAGTCGGTGCTGGTGGAGACGGCTTTGTCCAGGACAAGATACATCTCATCTACACCCGGACTGCAGTCGTTTCGAAGCCATTCTTTAATAAAGCCATATATGCCGTAGGTCCAGTATTGGGCAACATATTTTAACAGCGTCTCCGATGCCGTGTGGTGCGCCGGACGATAGAGCTCCAGAAATGCTTCGCACATGGGTCCCTGAATGGCTTTGGTCACCCCTGCATTGGAGTAGTTCAGCAGGATAGCAGAAGAGATGGTCTGGTGATTCTTTACAAAATTCAGAAGTCGGTAGTACAGAGCCCGATAGCCGGTGATGCCCTCGCGGACCGGCGTCGGATCGACCAGAATCTGACCGAGGTCATCGCCGTAATGCTTGGCCATGGCGGCTGTCACTTCATCAATGTTGTCAAAATAGGCATAAAAAGTACTACGGGAAATATGAGACCGTTCAATGACATCCTTAACGGAGATGGAACGGACTTCACCTTTCTCGTAGAGCAGAATGATGAATGCATTGATGATTGCATTTCTTGTCGATTCTCTTTTTCTGGACATAGTAATACCCAAAACTTCCCAAATCATCCCAAAAATGTTTATCCCAAAGAAAGTCTGCTCGGACCGGCTCCTTAACCCGGCCCCGTGACTTTATCTATATTTTAACAGTCGCATCCGGTCCTTTTACAGAACACGAAATCGTGTTCTGTTCGAGGTTTCCGGAAAAAGCAGTGTCTAAAATTTGTGCAATTCTGACAAAAGTTGTATAAAAACAGACGTTCGTTTATTATATGTGCAATTTTTATAAAATCTATCTTATCTTTTTGGCATACTGTACAAATATCAAGAAGCAGAAACACACAAGTCTGGAAAATCACCTGAAAGTTAGACATAAGTCTGGTATTACCAGTCAGCCAGCAAAAAATGATAAAATTCATCATATTGCACAATTATAAAAAAAGAACCGGAGAGACACTCTCCGGTTCCAACTGGACAGATTCGATTTTGTTAAAGGAAAACCTGTTCGGTTTCCGGGACATCCTGGAGGAAGTCCTGACTGGTAATAACCGCGTTCATGAGAATAAGGGACATTTCCTCCGTGTCCGGCTCACAGTTCTCCTGGACCCACTCTTTCAGGAAGCCATACACACCGTACGTCCAGTATTGAGCCGTATACTGCAGCTGCAGTTCAGAAGCCGACATATGCGCCGGCCGATAAAGCTCCAGAAAGGCCTCGCACATGGGGCCCTGAATGGCCTTGGTAACAGCGGCATTGGAATAGTTCAGCAAAATGGCGGAAGCTATAGTTTGGTGCTGTTTGACAAAGTCGAGAAGCCGATAGTACAGCGCATGATAGCCGGTGATGTTCTCGGACACCGGTGTGTGGTCCCGGAGGATATCTCCGAGCTCCTCTCCGTAGTGCTGTGCCATGGCTGCCGTCACATCATCAATGTTGTCAAAATAAGTATAAAAAGTGCTGCGTGAAATAAATGCTTTTGCAATAATATCCTTCACCGAAATAGCAGATACTTTTCCTTTTTCATAGAGCAGCACGATAAACGCATTGATGATTGCGTTTCTCGTTGATTCCCTTTTTTTGGACATAAATACACATCCATCCTGTTTTCCCATAAGTATCCGGGAAGAATCCCTTTACAGAACAATATTCTAAAACCTATTTGTTATTTATCAAAGAACAAATTTCTAAAAATGTTCAATCTTCTAAAAAATCACACCGAAGTCTTTACAAAACTGCAGGAAAAAAGCCGGAGAAGAAACTTCTCCGGCGAATCGATATGCGCTGAAATTCAGCTGTTCTTTTTTGCTCTGCGCGGTACAACGAGGTTCTTGTGAATGTTCTCAAAAAGATCCGCAAAAGTGCTCGCAATGAGAGCCGGCAGAGTAACCAGAAGGATGAATGCGCTCAATACAGAATGGAACATAAACGTCACCTTCCTTTGACCTGTACCGTCCGCTGCAGTTCCATACAGCAGACGGTTTCATTAACAAATTATTTATATTTTTATTATCCTACAATACGTCCCGGCATGCAAGGTGAAATTCCGGTAAATACAGACTACAGCATTTTCTGTGCCTTCCTCCAATGCGCCGTACCGACTGCCCGACTGACCAGCCAGGTACAGCAGATAAGAAAATAGTTTCCGGCAAAAGCGGCCATTGCCAGCAGAACCGAGAGCAGGACCGGCTGGCTGTGCACCTGAAAGAAGGGATACGGGCCGTTCACAACAGAGCCGGCATTCAGCAAAGCCAATACGGCTGTGTAAATGACAGACCAGAGCAGACACCGTCCGGTGTCTGTGAACTTTAGCGGCGGGTCCCACTCCAGCAGCAGGAACATAAGCAGATTCCAGAGCGGAGCGAGGAGATGGACATAAAGAGCATCGCCTTCCAGGAAAAGCCCCTGTACTGCCTCAGATATTCCATTTGACAATGCAGCAGCCGGGAGAAAAAGGAATGCAACTGTAACCAATGTGACTTCCATGGTACAGGCGGAGACAAACCTCAGCCTGTGCAGTGCCTGCGGCATCAGCCGCTCCGGATGCTTTCTGTGCAGCAGAATTTCAAAAATGAGCAGCACACCGCTGATAAGCCCCAGCAGATTACTGTCATAGGTATAGTAGAGAAAGAACTTCCATCTGAGGGCCTGCACGGCAAGCGTCAGTCCTGCGAGTTCCAACAGCACCAGTACGGCGGCGGCAAACAGAAGCTGCCGATCTTTTCGTTTCATCTGCCCCTCCTCTCTCTGGTTCTTCCTATTGTTTTAGTCGATATCTATGACCGTTTGTCCTTCTGTTTGTAAAAAATCAATAAACAAAACCGGATCCTGTCGTATAATGGTACGTGTGTTTGATAAAAGGAGGAATCCGTCCATGAACCCATCCAAATACAGCCGTATCACTGCTGTCATACTGGTTGCCATTTTTCTGGTCCTGGCCATCATCGGCTCCGTGCACGCCAGGACTCCGCACCGCTCCAATGCCATGCCGCTGAAAGCCTCGGCATCTGTTGTGGAAACCTATAAGAGCGGCGCAAAAGATACCGGAAAGGCCGTTTACCGCTGGGACAAAAAGAGCAAAACCCTCTCCATCTCGTCCCGGAGCAGTATGATTTACGCCGGTATCTTCAGCTTTCCGGAATATCTGGTTATGGACCCAAGCGCCTTTACCAAAGATCCCGGCCTGTTTGTCTTATGGAATCAGGAAGTCGGGCAGACAGATGAGGACATGAAAAACGCTCTCTGGTTTGCCTTCTGTCCATCCATTCGAACCGGAAAGGTACAGCGTCTCGTAGACATCGGAAACTACGACTTCCAGCTGGGAGGCAGTCAGGCGCTTCGAAAAGAGTACCGTTTCTATGCCAAACACGGGAAACTTCTGAACTACGATTTTTCAGATGGCTCTGCCCGCTATAACGTTCTCTACCAGTACAACCAGGACAAGACCCTTCAGTCCATCTCATTCCGAAACAGCAATGGCTTCTCCATGACCTTTACCTTCCTTTATAAAGACGGCATCTCCTGCGGCCGCCGGCTGAAGCTCTCCACGAACAGGGAATCTACCTCTCGTTATTGGAAGAGCATACAGAATGAGCACGGACGCATTACAGAAGTCCGGACCGGCGGTCCGGTATACCGCTTCCAGTACAGTCGGAATGGAAAAGGATACCTGACCGGGTACAGCATAACATCGAAAAAGAACGGAAAAGCCATCTCCTATTACAGCGAAAGTTTCCGGTACGACACGGAAAGCCGGCCGGTACGGCTGACCAGCATCGTGGTTCAGCAGGGCAGACAGACCGCCCAGTCCCGCACCACATTCACCTATGCCGACAAAAACATCTGAACCGACAAAACGACCCTGCCGAAACCGGCAGGGTCATTTTTTGTTCGGATTACATAACACAGCTGTTATGGTCCTCCCGCTCCATATCGCGGACAAAGCGGGCGTTGAATTCCTCGTTGATTTCGCGGATTTCTTTTTTGCCTGCAATGTAGTCGTTGTACATTTCCGCCAGTCCGGCCATGCAGCCGTCACAGGCACCGTTCAGATTTCCAAGGGATTCCTCGACAATGGCCCGTCGCTCCTCCTCTGTGGTGTCCTGAATGAGGTATCCTGGCATTCCATCATCTCCAATCATTTTTCCCATTATATAACGAAAGGGCCCCGCTGACAACGCGGGGTCCTTCCGTTTCATGGATTCGAAAAGGAGCTTATTTTTTCAGCGAGCTGATCTTCTCTTTGACCTCTCGCTTGATGATCTTAATAGCGCGTTTCGCCGCGTATGGGCCAATGGCCTTATACATATCTTCGGCGACAACCATATTGGATGCCTCCGGGATATCACGGGACAGGTGGATGGCGTCAAATTCGCAGCGCGTCGTGCAAAGTCCGCAGCCGATGCACTGGTTCAGGTCAACGGTCGTCGCACCGCATCCAAGGCATCTTCCGGCCTCTTTCTTAACCTGCTCTTCGGTAAGCGGTTCCCGAAGGTCGCTGAAGGTGGCGAGCGGGTCACCGGGCTTCATACCCGGTGCCTGGCGGTCTGCCGTGTCAAACGAAGCCAGCGGCACGGAGATATCATCTCGATCGAGCTCGATGAACTCGCGGAGGTCGCGGCCGATGGTCATCGACTGGCCAGGATGGACGTAGCGGTTGATGGAGTACATGGCAATCTTGCCTTCGGCGATGGCGTCAATGGCGAAGCGGGCGCCGTGATAGATGTCGCCGCCGACGAAAATATCGGGCTCGGCGGTCTGAAGGGTTACTTTATCCGCCTTGGCCGTACCATTGCGGTTCAGCTCAACCTTTGTGCCCTCCAGCAGGCTGCCCCACTGGGCCGACTGACCGATGGCCATGAGCACATCCGTGCATGGAATGGTCATCGTGTCATCCTCGTCGTACTGCGGATTGAACCGACCGGAAGCATCTTTGACCTGGTTGCATTTCTTGAATACGATGCCGGTGACATTGCCCTTCTTGTCCTGCTGGATTTCCTTCGGGCCCCAGCCGTTCTCAATGACAATGTTCTCGCCCTCAACTTCGGCGATTTCGCCTTTGGCAGCAGGCATCTCATCCCGCTGCTCCAGGGATACCATGTAGACTTTCCCGTCGGTTGCGCGCGCTGCGGAGCGTGCGACATCGGCTGCGACATTGCCTCCGCCGACTACAACCGTGTCTCCGCCGAGACGAATGGAATTGTCCTGGTTAATGCGGCGCAGGAAGCTGACGCCGGACTCAACACCTTTGGCGTCCTCACCCGGTACACCGGCAAGACGGCCTCCCTGCATGCCGATGGCAATATAGAAAGCCTTGTAGCCCTGGTCGCGGAGCTCCTGGATTGTGACATCCTCGCCGACGTTGACGCCGCATTTAATTTCGACGCCCATTTTGCGGATGATCTCGATCTCCGCATCAATGACCTTCTTCTCCAGACGGAAGGACGGAATGCCGTTGGTCAGCATGCCGCCCGGGCGCGATTCGCGCTCAAAGACGGTGACCGGATAGCCCTCCTCACGCAGATAATAGGCTGCGGAAAGGCCGGCCGGGCCGGCACCGATGATGGCAATTTTATAGTTGTCCCAGAGATTGCCGTCTCCGTTCTCACAGATGGGGACAAACTTATCCGGATTGTCGAGTTCACGGTATGCGACAAACTTTTTGATCTCATCAATGGAGACCGGCTTGTCGATGAGGCCACGGGTACAGCGGTCTTCGCAGCGTTTGTTGCAGACGGCGCCGCAGACGGCCGGGAACGGGTTGTCCTTGCGGATAAGGCGGAGGGCATCTTCATAGCGGCCTTCCAGCGCCATTTTTACGTAGCCCTGTACGGCGATGTGGGCGGGACATGCGGTCTTACACGGCGAAGTACCGGTGTCGTAGCAGTTGATCTTGTTGTCGTCGCGGTAATTCGGGTTCCATTTATCGGCGCCCCAGCGCTGTTCATCCGGCAGCTCGTGCATAGGATAGGTGACTTCGCTTCCGTCGGAGCGGCGAAGCTTCTGGCCAAGACGGGCTGCACCGGCCGGACATACTTCGACGCACTTGCCGCAGGCGACGCATTTGTCCTTGTCGACATGGGCCCGATACGGGGAGCGGGACATGTTCGGGGTGTTGAACAGCTGTGAGGTACGAAGGCCGTAACAGGACCCCGGGGAGCAGTTGCAGATGCCGACGATGCGGTCAGGGCCGTCAATATTGGTGACCTGATGGACATAGCCTTTGCGCTCGGCGCGCTTCAGGGTCTCGATAACCTCTTCTTTGGTAATATAATGGGCGTCCTTCTTCGACGTGACCAGATATTCGGCAATGTCGCCGACACCGATGCACATGTATCCTTCAATGTCGCCGACGCCCTCGCCGCGGATGCGCTGCGCCTTTCGACATGCGCAGACCATGGCGCAGAACTTATCGTATTTGTCGAGCCAGTGTGAGAGGTGCTCAATGCTGACCGATTCCGATACGTTCGGAATGGCCTTCTCAACCGGAATGACGTGCATGCCGAGTCCGGCGCCTCCCGGAGGAACCATCTTAGCGGCAAACTCCAGCGGCTCCTGCGGTGCCAGATTGAACATCGTGGCAACTTCAGGTTTCTCGTCGCAGAGCGTCGGGTTCTCAACCATGTACTCACCGGAACCGACAACCCATTTCGGCACCAGATACTGAATGTGGTTGTCGTCGTTGAGACGGTTCTGTTCCAGAATACCGACCCACAGCAGGTGGTCGATCATCTTTTGCGTCTCTTCCATGGACATGTGGTTCCGCTCGGCGAGCTCGGCCGTGGTCAGCGGCGTTCTCTTCTTTTTAAAGCTGAGCAGGAACTTGACCTCATCCAGATTCAGGACGCGGTCCAGAACCCAGAAGTCCATGTAGTTCTCTTTCATCTGCCCCGGAAGTGTACGCGGAACATTGTCCGTGATCATCTTAGCAAGCTTAATTACGTACTTTTTCTTCACCGGGTCATTGCAGTGGTAATCTACCAGCGGGAAATCCCGTTCATTCGTGTGAATACGGGGGTGCACATCTTTTGGCATAATACGATCCTCCCAAAATGAAATACCCAAAAATCATGCAAGCTTCCAGAGCGCTCTGCTCTGGTCTAACCAATATGATTATAGCAAGATAGCCAAAAAAATGTCAATCATGAACAGGCATTCTATTAATTTTTCTTTTTTAAAGTGACAGACAGACAAAAAATTCCCGGCCTTCAGAGCCGGGAAAACGATAAAATATAGACTTTTCTGCACATGCCTATAAGGGCCGAGCAAACCGATAACTCTGGCTACTTTACGGTATCGGCCAGTTCCTCCCGGTAGATTCGGATCTCATTCCGGAAGAACGCAATTGATTTGCTGCTCTCCCCCGTCAGGATGGCATCGTACATGCCCTGCATCATCTCCATGCACCAGTCCGGTCCAAATTCACGGATTGGGAGTTCCCAGAAATAAGTAGTAGACTGCTCAAAGGTATTGAACAGGAGCGGAAGAACAAAGTTGCCGGAGCAGACGCAGATATCGTGGTGGAAATGAAAATAGCGATGTGCCAGTTTCTCCACCTCCACCGGCTGATGCTCCGCGCAGTATCGTTTTGTCTCCTCGAGGTCTTCCGTCAGAGTGTTTCGATTCTCCTCAGTGAGATTGCCGGCCAGCCTCTCCAGCGCCTTTGTCTCAATGCCGTCGCGCATTTCGAGGATGTCGATCGTCTTCTGGCGGTCGAAGCGAAAGCTCTTGGAGCGGCTCAGCATTTCGAGCGTCAGGACATTGCCGTTTTTGGCGAAGTCGGCCACATAAGTCCCCTGTCTTTCTTTTGTCTCCACAAAGCCCATGCGCTCCAGATCGGCCAGCGCCAGGTGCACCGCCGATTTCGAAATATGGGCCTGCGCCGCCAGCTCCCTTTCGGCGGGCAGCTGCTCACCGGGTACGAGATCTCCATGCAGCATCCTCTCAACCAGCTGCTCCGAAAACAGTTCCCGGACCGAGGGCGCTTCAATTGGTTTCATTTCGACTGCCATAATCGGGTCCCCTTTCTGGTTCTGGTCATAGAATAACCAGACTTCTCCCTAATTAGAGTAACGCTATTTCTTTCGCCAAGTCAAACAAAAAAGCGGGAATTCTGTCCTGTTTTCTCCCAATTGGTCGACAGAGCAGAGGCTGCGGGCTAAAATGTTCAGCGGAATTGGCTAAAACAGAAGCACATTGGCTGGCCCCTGGGGGTCCGGCCATGCTTCTTACTACAGGAAAGAAGGAATCCTATGAAAAAATTCACGCAGTCCCTGTCCGCTCTCCTCTTAACTTTTACCATCGCTGTCCTCTGCTCTTCCCCCGCGCTGGCCGCGGCCCCGGGCTATCGGAATGACGTCCGGCCCATGCTGGAAGAGCTGAACCGCTTTCGTACCGGAGAGGACGCCTGGTACTGGTCTCCGATGAATCTCGGAAAAGAGTACCCGGAATGCGGAGCCCTGAAATGGGACCGCAATCTTGAAAGCATTGCCAAAATCCGCGCCAGGGAGATCCAGCAGCTCTTCTCGCATACCCGCCCGAACGGACAGAGCTGTTTTACCGTCAGGAGCAATGGCGCGCAGAGCTGGGGCGAAAACATTGCAGCCGGACAGACGTCAGCAGAGCAGGTCTTTGAAGACTGGCGCGAAGACAATCGACTCTATTCCGGCCAGGGACACCGGCGGAACATGCTGAATCCCGACTTCAAAGCGGTCGGTATGGCCCACTTTGTGAGCAGCAGCGGCATGGACTACTGGGTACAGGAATTTGGATATCAGATCAGTTAACAAAGAAGTGCACCGCAGAACCTTTGCTGCGGTGCACCAGTCTTTTTCCAAAGCAAAAAGACACGGGGTGCGGTTCCCAGCGCACCCCGTGTCTCTTTGCTTAAGGAGTCCGGATAAGAAGGAGATGTTTACCCGGAAATACATGAGAGATAAACAATTTTGAAGGAAAGTTTTTCGTGTTTAGAACGGCCAGTCAAAAATAGCGTTCGCGATAAACCATGCAAGGAATTTTGCGATCATGCTGTACACCTCCTGTTTCCCAATTTTTTACCAATTCTATCCGAAAGCAGCTAAGCTGGTATCCCATTCCCAACTGATGTTATCCGTTGCTTTCGACAGTTATATTGTATCAATATGTAGAAACAGGCCACAAGGGCAATGTTGGACAAATATTCCATGATGCAGATGTTGATTATCACGAACTGAGGGAATTTGCGTACAGCTCAGGACAAATATTGTGGTATTTGTCTCAAAGCAATTGAATATTTCGTGAAAATTGTCTGATAAAGCCGTCAGATCCCCATGTTTGTACATTGAATAAATATTCATGATACGCCTGATAATTCAATATTTATTCATTGTCCTTCCCGTGCCCGATCCCGCTGATCCGGGTGAATTTTCATTCACTGGAAAGATCAAAGTGCATTGACGAGTTTTTTGAAGTAGTCGCCGCGCTCTTCGAAGCAGGAGAACTGATCGAAAGAACTGGTGGTCGGAGAGAGCAGAACGGTGTCGCCCGATACGGCGAGTTTGTTGGCCTCCGCCAGCGCTTCGTCCAGCGTCTTTACCACGATACCTTCCTCACCGACAAGATCATGGACAATGCGGGGACCGCTGGCGCCATAGCCGATTACCTTTTTGACGCAGCCAAGATGTTTGCGCACCTCATCCATGGGAAGCCCCTTCTCGTAACCGCCGACCAGAAGCAGAACCCCGTGGTCAAACGCCTTGAGCGCCGTGATAGTGGCGTCAGTATTCGTGCCCTTGGAGTCATTGTAGTACTTGACGCCGTCTTTCTCCCTGACAAACTCAATTCGGTGCTCTACGCCGTGGAAGGACGCAACCGCCGCAGTGATATCCTCATTGGACACGCCGGCCGATTTTGCAATGGCGACAGCGGCCATGACATTCTGGCGGTTGTGCATGCCGACTACGCGGATGGCGCTCAGCGGCAGTACTTCCTCCCCGTTCACCCAGATGTTGCCGTCTTTGACAAAGGTGTCAACATCGGTACGGGTTAAGCTGAACCGGTTGATTTTACAGTGAATGGGGTATTTTTCCGTATACTCTACCAGAGTGTCATCGTCGACATTCAGGACGAAGACATCGTCCCCCTTCATATTGCGATAGACTTCCGTCTTCGATTTGTAATAGGCTTCGAGCGTACCCATGAAATCCAGATGATCGGGCGAGAGGTTCAGGATGACCGCTGCATCGGGGCGGAAGAGGTCGATGTTGATGAGCTGGAAGTTGGAGATTTCGAGAACAATGTAATGTCCCTCTTCCTCCAGCAGGTTCTCTTCCATGACAATTTCGCAGAGCGGAATGCCGATGTTGCCGCAGAGATGCGTCTTCTCCGGGTAGGCTCTATGCACAATGTCATAGAGCAGCGTGGAAGTGGTGGTTTTTCCGTTGGAGCCCGTGACCGCAAGGTAGTGCTGCGGCTTCGCGACCTGATAAGCCAGCTCAATTTCCGTGATGATGGGGACGCCGTTTTCATTGAGCTTGTCAATAAACGGGTTGTTCCGATACGGAACCCCGGGGTTCTTGACGCAGAGATCATACGGATGGTCTGCAACATCTACCGTCTGCCCCTCTACCTGGACGCCCATTGCCTCCAGTTCCGGCAGCTCTTTGATTTCCTCTTTTTTCCGGTTTTCCGACAGCGTCACCTCTGCGCCGAGTTTGGTCAGGACCTTGATGGCCGCCATTCCGCTGCGCGCAAGGCCGACAACCAGTACTTTTTTTCCGCTGAGTTCCATGGAAAATCATGACTCCTTCCGTCTCATGGCTTTTTTACGATTTTACCCTGTTCCCCCCGTCGGGGCAAGTGGCATAGGAATAAAACTATTTTTCGGTTTATGGCATCTGGTTAATGAAACCAATAAAGGAGAGAAGTACAAATGAAAAAGTTTTTTTCCATCCTGATCAGCATGTTGCTGCTGACCGCAATCTGTTTTCCAGCTTATGCAAAAAGCGGTTCCACGGTTATCCCCAAGACCTGCCGCTATGAGCATGCAGACAATGCTCTCACTTATTCCTATGATTCCCACTCGAAAACGCTGCTTGTCAACCGCAGCAGCGGCTCCAGAACCGATTTTGACGCAGACAACTGCGGCGCCGGCTTCTTTCTTCCCACCGGTCCGACAAAATATCAGAATCTGAAGCTGCTGACCTTCTATGGGAGCTACGAGTATGGCCGCAGAGATACCTATGCCGTTATGATGCTGTCACCTGCCTTTTATACGGGTAAGATTCAGAAAATCTCGATCTCTCCCGCAAAATCTGTGGTGACGCTTGAAACAGCTGATGCGGACGGCAACACGCAGAGCCGCGATGATATCACAGATATCCCGGCCGGAGAAGTCACATTTACCCGCGACAGCAACGGAGACATCACCGATGCGGTCCTTACCTCAGAAGGGAAGACACTGGAGGAAGATCAGATCTGCTACAGCAGCAAAGGGGTCGTTTCTTCTATCTCGATCTCCCAGCCGGAAGATGAGTTTTCACTCCAGATTCTGCCCTCTTACGACAGCAAAGGAACGATCCGCTCCTGCAAAATCACCATAACTTCCGGGGAAGAACAGGTCTTTGACTGCAAATGCAAAACGAACTCGAAAGGACAGCTGACGGAGATCATCACAGATCAGCAGGATATGCTTGTCAACTATACCAATGGGAAGGTCAGCCAGATGAAGGACAGGGAAGCTGAGAATCAGGAAGACTATCTGCTCAGTATCTGGTACAGCTCCGACGGCTCTGTCAAGACTTATCTGCCCAACTATTTCGAATACAAATATTTTTCAACTGCGACAATCGGATAAAGGAGCAAGACTATGAAAAAAGTAATTCCAATCATGCTGTCCCTGCTGATGCTGGCAGCCCTGTGTATCCCGGCATCTGCAAAAGGAGGATCTCCGGTCCCCACCACCTGCAGAGTGGAGAAGGAGGAAAATGCCCTCACTTATTCCTATGACAGTGCCGGCAAAACCATGACCGTAAAACACGCGGATGGTTATGTGGCTTGGGATGCCATTGACTGCGGTGCCGGCTTCTTCTTCCCGACCGGATCCATCCAGGATCAGAATCTGAAAGCCATCCTTCTCAGCACCTCCGACTCCGGTCTTCCCTTTGCGATCCAGATGCTGTCCCCCGCCTTCCAGAGCGGAAAAATTCAGCAGATATTCATACCGATGGATAAGGATTCGGAAGGAACCTCCTCCTACACAGTCCGATTCACCCGCGATTCCGCCGGCCATGTCGTCAAAGCGGAAGAGAAAAACGCCGAGGGAGCCTGGTTCGAACGCGACACCATCGCTTACAGCGGAGACCGGATCTCCTCTATTCGAATCGACTATAGTGAGGCTGGCAATACCGCAGACTACTATTACCAGCTGACTCCCGGCTATGATTCCAAAGGGAATCTGATCTCCTGTGAAATCAGGCAGACCAGCTTCGGACAGGAAGATCCCACTTCGATCCATGTCACCTGCAAAACCAACAGTAAAGGTGCTCTGACCGAATACACCCTCTCCGACTCGATCAACAATCCTGTTTCCGTCCAGTACAGCGGGTCCAAAATCAGCTTCCTGAAGCCAAAATCTGCAGATGCCAAGGATCATAGCCAATATGTCCTCAGCATCTGGTATAATGCAGACGGCACGGTAAAGACATTCCTGCAGGGCGGGCAGAACTATTACGAATATAAGTACACAGCCCACATCGATATCTAAATTTTAAAATGGCCTCTGCAGAATGGACCGAACCATTTTATTCGGACTGCATAAAAAGCCCCCCTGTAGGGCATTATT
>UQOE01000036.1 GCA_900542575.1 uncultured Oscillospiraceae bacterium | reverse complement strand
CTGGGGTACCGGACACCTTATGAAGTCTTCTATTCGAAAGTGTTGCACTTGACTTAAAAATTCGCGATACAATACAAGCTACTAATACTTAAACTGGTAAATTATGCGCAAGTAATACTACAAATATTTGTGATTTGTAATATTGATTTGGACCGAATCTTCGCCACAGCGAGTTCCGTCCATCCGGGGCCGGAATTGTGGACGGAATCTCCTGCACAGCATATTTGGTCCATTGTTTTGATACAAAACGATCTGTAAATACTCAAATTGGCAATTTATGCACAAGTAATACTACAAATATCTATGATTTGTAATTTTAATTTGGACCGAATCTTTGCCTCAGCAAGTTCCGTCCAGATTTCCGAAGGAGGGTGGACGGAATCTCCTGCCCAGCATATTTGGTCCAATACTTTGATACAAAACGAGTGAGTATGACTCAACTTGGCGACTTATGCGCGTGTAATGCTACAAGTTTCAACTAACTGTCATATTATTTTGGACCGAATCTTCCCCACAGCAAGTTCCGTCCAGCTTTCCGAACGATGGTGGACGGAATCTCCCGCACAGCCAATTCGGTCCACCACCTCCAGGGAATACCAATAAAAAAGACCGCCGCAGATGCAAGTCTGCGGCGGCCCGTTTGCGTATTTTAGATGTTTACGATACTTTGACTGGTGTGTTGTCAGCCGAGAGTGTGTAATGGCGTTTATCGCGCGCGCTCTGGTAGAGGATGAGGCCGACATAGGCCAGTGCGAAGATGAGCGCGGTGATGTAGGATGCGGTCCAGCTCATGTGGAAGCCGATCTTGGCCTGGCAGATCCAGGAGCAGCAGACGAAGGCGTAGAAGAACGCCGGGATGAGCGGCATCCAGACGAAGCGCAGTTTCTGGCTGCGTCCCAGGAAGATGGCAATGCACGGCAGTGCAAACAGAGCCAGGGTCTGGTTGGACCATGCGAAGTAGTTCCAGAGGGTCTGGAATCCGTTGCTGTCAAATTTCGCCCAGACAAGGATGCCGGCGGCGACAGCAAAGATTGGGACGGCGAGGAGAAGACGCTGTACGTTGTTCTCCTGTTTGATGTGGAAGGAATCAGAGATGGTCAGACGAAGCGCGCGGAGCGCGGTGTCGCCGGAGGTAATTGGCAGGATGATGACGCCGAGAAGGGCGATAATGCTGCCGACGGAGCCGAGGCAGTAGCGGCAGACGATGCCGACTACGCTGGTGGCCTGAATCTGCTGCAGATGGCCGCCGACGTTGCCGAAATAGGCGACCATGCCGTCGGCCCAGCCCATGGTGATGCCGCCGTTTTTGGCGGTGAGGTTGATCATTCCCATGGTGACGGCTGCCCATACCATGGCGATGAAGCCCTCGAGGATCATCATGTTGTAGAACGTCATGCGGCCGTTTTTCTCGCTCTTGATGGTGCGGGAGACGAGTGCGGTCTGCGTGCTGTGGAATCCGGAGAGGATGCCGCAGGAGACGGTGACGAAGAAGATCGGGATGAAGTGGCCGCAGCTGCTGAAGGCGCCGGAAGCGTGGAAGTAATCACCGAAAGCGAAAGCCGGGGTATTCCATGCGTCCCATACGTTGACGAGACCGACGTGTTTCACCAGCATCATGATGAAGATGCCGAGGGTGGAGAACAGCAGGATGCCGCCGAAGATGGGGTAGATGCGGCCGATGATCTTGTCGATGGGCAGGACCGTCGCAATGAGGTAATAGGCGAAGATGACCGCATAGATGATCCAGGTAGAGGCGGCTGTAGGCGCACCGGAGAACTTGAACAGCTGAGTAGCTGCAATGTCACCGGGGGTGTATACGAAGACCGCGCCGACCAGTACGAGCAGGATGCACAGGAAAATCTGGTAGACGGCGACGACGCCTTTGTTGGTGTATTTGCGGATCATATCCGGCATCTGGCTGCCGCCGTCGCGGGTGCAGATCATGCCGCAGAAGTAGTCGTGCATGGCTCCGCCGATGACGTTGCCGATGGGGATGGTGATGAACGCGATGGGCCCGAACAGGATGCCCTGGATGGGTCCGAGGATGGGGCCGGTGCCCGCAATGTTCAGAAGGTTGATAAGACTGTTTCGCCAGGTTTTCATGGGGACGTAGTCGACGCCGTCCGCCTTGGCATAGGCGGGAGTCTGTCGGTCGTCCGGGCCGAAAACGTGCTCACAGAATTTGCCGTAGAGAGCTCCGCCGCCCAGAAGGATGAGGAGCCCGACAAAGAATGTGGTCATGGTGTTTGTTTCTCTCCTTTAATGAAAATGTATAAAACACAGGATCTATTTTATCACAATACGTTGGATCCCAGTGCAATGGTTTGCAGAATTTGTCTAATTTCTGCAGATTTTCGCGGAGTGAGGTTGACAAAAATACAAAGGCCCTCTATAACGAAGAATGTTAGTGAAGACTAACTATTGAAAAATGATTCCATCCCAAATCATTTCCAGTGCTTTTCTGGCAGACAGACCCGGCGGGGGAGAATACGTACCCTTCCAAAAAGCTTTGTTTCTCTTATCTCTTCTCCCCGCTCTGTCTGAGAAAATCCAAAGTATCTTCCTCAAAGGGAAAATCCCGCACGCTGCGACGTGCGGGATTTTTCGTTTTTTTATACTCTTGCCCTATTATCTGCAAATTTGGTGTGCTATATTACTTAGTTACAATCTTGATTCTTATATAAAGGTGATGGATTTTATGCAGTTACAATCATCCGCCGCTTCCCGGCGGCCGCGCAAATGGAAAAAAAACGTCGTCATTGCCGTGGCTCTCGTCCTTGGAATGACACTTGTCTTCGGCATGATTCCGCCCAGATACTCGGCCAATGCTGCTCTGGACGCCCCGAAATTCGATGTGGACCGGCAGAACGCCAAGGACGTCCTGTCCTGGGACCCGGTCAACGGGGCCACCTCGTACCGGATCTACCGAAAAAACGGCATCGGCGGCCAGTATGAACTCCTGGGATCCACGGAGGATACCACATATACCGATGTTTTCCACAACACCGTAAAAAACAGCCAGGAAATCTCGCTCTTTAAAGACAAAGAACACTGGTATATAGACCCTGTCCGGAATCCATACATTTATACGGTAGAGGCGGTCCGGACCAGCTTCACCGGCGAGACCATCCATTCCTCCTACGAGGGCCATGGACTGCTGAAACTGGAGAAGCCCACAATGCTCTCCGTTAACGAGCGCAGCGATGGAAAGACCGCCATCTCGTGGAAGACCGTGGCGAATGCCCAGAAGTATGTGCTTTTGATGGGCAGCAGATCGAGCAAGACGGGGAAGACCTCATGGATGAAAGTCGGGGAGGTCCCGGCGCAGAACAACGTTCTACAGAATGCCACGATTTCGCAGAAGAAGGGGTACCACACCTATGCGGTGCAGGCCGTCGCTGTCATGGATGGGAAGACGGTGCAGAGCAGCTACGACGCAGAGATGCGCACGGATGCCCGCAACCATAAGAAATCCCGCATCCTGTTCCTGGGCGACAGCATCGTCTATGGCGAGCCGTATACGAAGGTCACCGGGTACTCCGTTTCGTTCCCGCACCGCGTGGGGCAGAAGACCGGCGCAAGCGTATACGATGCGGGAATCAGCGGCGCAACCATTGCAACCGGAGTCAAAGGCCTGTATTCTATAACTAAGGATGAGGCGTGGAACATCTATTACGGCAGGACGCCGAACCACCCGAAATCGAGCGGAATGAAGACCCTGTCGTACAGTCTGGACCAGTTTGACATTGTCGTCGTCGAGGGCGGCGCCAACGACTACTCCTTCGGCGTTCCGCTGGGCAAAAAAGGCGGAGACGACACGACGACCTTCTATGGCGCCTATCGGAACCTCATGCGCACGCTGAGCAACGCTTCGAAGAAGCGCATCAAAGCCGGTAAGAAGCCGACGCAGGTGGTCATCGTCGACCTGTTCTACAGCGCCAAGCACAACAAACAGCCGGACCAGCCGCTCAGCCGCTACAGCCAGAAGAACAAACTGGGGCTGACGTACCAGGACTACAGCAATGCCATTAATGCAGAGGCATCGGCCTGGAGCAAGTCCAAGACTCTGAAAGTCCATGTCTTTCACCCGTCTCAGTACAAATTTGTCACCGAGGCCAACTGCCCGCGGGTTACGGTGGACAACCTCCATATGTCCTCCAACACCTATGCAAGCATCGGCAACAACTTGACCGGATTCCTCCGGCGCGAGGTATGGTAAAACCATGAACTACGGAACCATCAAAACCTACGACATCGCCAACGGCCCGGGCGTCCGGGTCACCCTCTTTGTCAGCGGATGTACCAACCACTGTCCTAACTGCTTCCAGCCGGAAACCTGGGACTTTGACTACGGCGAGCCCTTTGACGAGTCAACCGAGGAATATCTGCTCCGGGAACTGGGCCGCGGCCCGGTCCGCGGACTGACGCTTCTGGGCGGCGACCCCATGGAGCCCGAAAATCAGCGGGCGCTGGTTCCGTTTCTCCGGAAGTACAAGGCGGCTTACCCCGCCAAGGACCTCTGGTGCTTTACCGGCTTTGAACTGGACAGAGAACTCCTGGTGGACGGCAGCCACCCGCGCTGCGAAGTCACCGACGAGTTCCTCTCCATGGTCGACGTCCTGGTGGACGGCCGCTTTGTCCAGCGTCTGAAAGAGGTCGGCCTGCGCTTTCGCGGCTCCTCTAACCAGCGGCTCATCGACATGAACAAGACCCGGGAGGCCGGGAAAATCGTTCTCTGGGACGACGGGGAACGCCGCGGCCGCATGTAATTCTGAATTTGACAGGCATGGGGCACCATGCTAGAATAAAAATTGTGAAAACTGAACAGCACAAACGTCTTCGAGGCAGGGAGCATTTCCCGACCGGCGGTAAAGTCCGCAAGCACAAGCAAGAACCGGTGCAATTCCGGTACCGACAGTAGAGTCTGGACGAGAGAAGAACGTCAGAACGGAACGGCTGCCCAGCGGCCGCACGTTCGCGTTTGTTTTGTATTGGAACCCCGAAGCGAAAATTTCGTTTCGGGGCTTTTTGCTGTGCGGCTGGAGACGGTACGCTGCAGTTATAGGAAAGAAGGAACCAACATGCCAACACCGGAAGAATATATGCGCCGCGCCATTGCGCTGGCCCGCAGAGGGGAGGGACACGTGAACCCGAACCCGCTGGTGGGCTGCGTCGTGGTCAAGGACGGCCGCATCATCAGTGAGGCGTGCCACGAGCATATCGGAGAGTTCCACGCGGAGCGCAATGCGCTACTCCGCTGCAAGGAGGACCCGAAGGGCGCGGACCTGTATGTGACGCTGGAGCCGTGCTGCCACTACGGGCGGACGCCTCCCTGCACCGAGATTATCCTGGACAAGGGGATCAAGCGCGTATTCATCGGCGCCATGGACGTCAATCCACTGGTGGCGGGGAAGGGCGCCAAAATCCTTGAGGACGCGGGCGTGGAAGTGCACACCGGCATCTGCGAGGACGAGTGCCATAAGCTCGCCGAGGTCTTTTTCCACTACATGTCGAAAAAGACGCCGTTTGTGGTCATGAAGTACGCCATGTCCCTGGACGGAAAGATTGCGTGCGCCGGCGGAGACAGCCAGTGGATTACGAATGAGGAGAGCCGCAGATATGTGCACAAACTGCGCAAAAAATATGCGGGAATTATGGTGGGCATCGGAACCGTGCTGGCGGACGACCCCATGCTGAACTGCCGCACAGAGGAGGACGTGGACCCGGTCCGCATCGTGTGCGACTCCAAACTGCGAATCCCGCTGGAGAGCCGGCTGGTGCAGACCGCCCAGGAAATTCCGACGATTGTGGCCTGCACCTTTGAGGCAATGCAGGACTGCCACGAGAAGGTCTCGGCGCTGGAAGACGAGGATGTCGAGGTGGTCCCCTGCGGACACGGCGAAGTAGACCTGAACAAGCTGATGACGTTTCTGGCCGTGGATCGCGAAATGGACAGCATCCTGCTGGAGGGCGGCGGTACGCTGAATGCCGCGGCGCTGCAGGCGGGTATTGTGCAGAAAGTCGTGGCCATGATCGGGCCGAAGCTCATCGGCGGGAAAGATGCAAAATCTCCCGTGGCGGGCACCGGTGCCCGGACGATGGCGGAGGTGCCGGAGCTCCATGACGTAAGCGTGGAGCGGTTCGGCGAAGATCTCTGCGTGACCGGCTATCTGCCGGAGGAGGTGTGAGATGTTTACCGGACTGGTAGAAGAGGTCGGAACCCTGCAGGGTCTGCAGACCGGCCCCAAAACCTGTATTCTGACCATCGGGTGCCGCAAGGTACTGGAGGGCACCGAGATCGGCGACAGCATCATGACGAACGGAGTCTGCCTGACCGTCACCTCTCTGGGCGGCACCTACTTCACCGCAGATGTCATGAACGAGACCCTCTCGCGCAGCGACCTGGGCGACCTGCGGCCCGGAAGCCCGGTCAACCTGGAGCGGGCCATGCCGGCGGACGGCCGGTTCGGCGGCCATATCGTCTCCGGCCATATCGACGGGACCGGCACCATCCTCTCCATCCGGGAGGACGCCAACGCCGTCTGGTTTACAGTCGGCGCGGACAAGGCGCTGCTCAACTATGTGGTGGAAAAAGGGTCCATTGCCATGGACGGCATCAGCCTGACGGTGGCGGCGGTCACTGGCCAGAGCTTCTCGGTGTCGCTGATTCCGCATACGAGAGCAGTGACCAATCTGGCATCCAAAAAGGTGGGCGACCCGCTGAACCTGGAAACCGACATCATCGGAAAATACGTGGAAAAATTTGTCTCCCTGCGGCAGGACCGCGCGGCGGAGCCGGAGAAGTCCTCCGGCCTGACGATGGAGTTCCTGCAGCAGAATGGATTCTAAAATAAGCTTTTAACATAAGAAAGGACCAACCGCTATGGCAAATAAATTCGGAACCATTGAGCAGGCCCTCGAGGACCTGCGAAACGGCAAACTGATTCTCTGCACCGACGATCCGGACCGCGAGAACGAGGGCGACCTCATCTGTGCGGCGGAGTTCGCCACAACGGAGAACATCAACTTTATGGCAACCAACGCCAAGGGCCTCATCTGCATGCCCATGAGCAGGGAGTACTGCGAAAAGCTGAACCTGGACCAGATGGTGGCGGCCAACACCGACAACCACTGCACGGCGTTCACGGTCAGCATTGACCATGTCAGCACCACCACCGGAATCTCCGCCGTGGAGCGGGGCATCACCGCACGCAAGACTGTCGAAGAGGGGGCCATGCCCCACGATTTCCGCCGGCCGGGCCACATGTTCCCGCTGCAGGCGAGAGAGGGCGGCGTCCTGGAGCGCGGCGGCCACACCGAGGCCACGGTCGATCTTCTTCGGCTGGCCGGACTGAAGCAGGTCGGCCTCTGCTGTGAGATCATGCGGGACGACGGAACGATGATGCGCACCACAGAGCTTCTGGAAAAGGGAGAGGAATGGGGCATCACCTGCATTACGATTGCAGACCTTATCCGCTACCGTCTGCTCAACGAGTCCATCATCCGCCGTGAAGCGGACGCCCATATGCCGACCAAGTACGGCGACTTCAAGATCGTCGGCTACCGCAACATCGTAAATGGCGACCACCATGTGGCCCTCGTCATGGGCGACATTGACAACGGTGAACCGGTTCTCTGCCGTGTCCACTCGGAGTGCCTGACCGGAGACGTATTTGGATCGCTCCGGTGCGACTGCGGCGATCAGCTGCACCAGGCCATGCGCCAGGTGGCGAAGGAGGGCCGCGGCGTCATCCTCTACCTGCGCCAGGAGGGCCGGGGCATCGGCCTGCTGAACAAGCTCAAGGCCTATGAGCTGCAGGAACAGGGCTACGACACCGTCGAGGCCAACGTCATGCTGGGCTTTCCTCCGGATCTCAGGGACTACGGCGTCGGCGCGCAGATCCTGCGGGATCTCGGAGCCAAGCGCCTTCGCCTGCTCACCAACAACCCGAAGAAGATCTCGGGACTGGACGCCTACGGCATCTCCATTGAGGAGCGCGTCCCGATTGAGATTGCCGCCGAAAAATACGACGCCCGCTATCTACTCACCAAACAGGAAAAAATGGGCCATATGACCCACTATCATACCAACAGCCACCCGAAAGACGGGGAAGGAGAATAAATCATGAAAGTTATCGAAGGCAATGTAGTAGCACGCAAAGACGTTAAAATCGGCATCGTCGCCGCCCGTTTCAACGAGTTCATCGTATCCCGCCTGATCGGCGGCGCCGAGGACGCCCTGGTCCGCCACGGCGTCGATACCGACAACATTGAGCTCGCCTGGGTCCCGGGCTGCTTCGAGATTCCGATTGTTGCCAAGAAGATGGCCGCCTCCGGCAAGTACGACGCTGTCATTGCGCTCGGCACCGTTATCCGCGGCGAGACCAGCCACTACGACTACGTCTGCAACGAGGTCTCCAAAGGCGTCGCCCAGGCGGAACTGCAGACTGGCGTCCCGGTTATGTTCGGCATCCTGACTACCGACAACGTGGAGCAGGCGGTTCAGCGCGCCGGCACCAAGGCTGGCAACAAGGGCTACGACTGCGGCTGCGGCGCCATTGAGATGATCAATCTCCTGGACAAGATGGGCTGATGAAGCTCCCGAAACTCGCCATCTTCGACATGGACGGCCTCCTTTTCGACACGGAGCGAAACATGTATGAGGCCAATACCGAAGTCATGGAGAAGTATGGCTATCAGCAGGATTTCGATTCCTACATGACCACCATGGGCATGGCGGGGGACAACTTCTTCCGCCAGCTCTACAAGATCCACGGCCCGGACTACCCCGCCCACGAAATTGCGGCGGAATCCGCCGAGCTGGCCCACCGACGGGTGCTGGAGCACGGCCCAGCCGTCAAGGAGGGCATCCCCGAGCTCCTGCGCTTCTTCCGCGATTCAGGATCTGACCTGTGCGTCGCCTCTTCTTCAAAGACTTCCACCGTGCAGACCTATCTCGATCTGGCGGGTCTCTCCGAATACTTTTCCTTCATCATCGGCGGCGAAGCCGTGCACAGGTCCAAACCGGACCCGGAAGTGCACGAAATCTGTCTGGATCGCGCCGGGGTCGCACCCTCGGAGGCGCTGGTGCTGGAGGATTCGGAGAACGGAATTCACGCGGCGTACAACGCCGGGATCCCGGTCATCTGCATCGTCGACATGAAAGAGCCCGCCCACCGGTACCGCAAAATGGCGGTCGCCGTGGTGCACTCGGCTCTGGAAGTGCCGAAACTGTTTACTTAACTTATTTTAGGAGGTTTGCACTATGTCAAAAAAACTCTTGATGTCAAGCAGCTGTTCGCCCCGGAGCCGGTCCTTATCGTCGGCACTTACGATGAGGACGGCACGCCCAACGCCATGAACGTCGCCTGGGGCGGGCAGATCAGCCAGATCCACCTCGCACTGAATATCGGCACGCGCCATATGACCACCGAAAACCTGAAAGCCCGCGGCGCGTTCACCGTCGCCCTGGCCGACAAGGCGCATCTGGTCCAGGCCGACTACGTCGGCATTGAGTCCGGCAACAGCGCTGCAGACAAGATTGCCAAGGCGGGCCTGACCCCGGTCAAGGCTGAGACCGTCGATGCCCCCTATTTCGATGAATTTCCGCTTTCCATGGAGTGCAAGCTTGTGTCCATGGAGGAAGAAGTGGGCGGCGAGGTCCGCGTCATCGGCGAAGTCACCCGCGTCGTCGCCGAAGAGTTGGCCATCGGCGAGGACGGCAAGTTCGATCTCGACAAGGCCCAGATTATTTCGTTCGACATGACCCACAACGCATACCGCGTCATCGGCGAAAAGGTCGGCAACGCCTTTTCCGACGGCGCTGCTCTGAAATAAGTTTCGATTAAATATTTTTGGCCGCTCTTCCGGGATGGAGGGGCGGCTTTTGCGTGTATGGAGGTAGCTTGCCTGGGTTTGCGGCTTACGGGGGAAAATGCTGATTTTTTAATTTTTCCTAACTTCAGGCGGGAATCGGGAAGATGTACGAAACTGGCTTTCATCCCGAGCGAATGTCCTGATACATTTGGACTGCTTTTTCGACAGTTTCCTCGAAGTGTTATTCCAAATTTGAAATATATGATTTGGAATAATTTTCAGAAAATTTGGAATAACAAATTGCCGGGAATGATAAAAAATAGCCTGCCGCGGCCCCACGGCCAAACAAAATAGTACCGGATTCGCTAAAAATCGGGAACCGGTACTATGATTTTTAATCAATAATTAAATAATGATTAAATTTATGGTACCGACTTTCCAAATATAATAATTGGGTACCAGCAAATCCATTAAAATCCGGGCCTAAATAGCCGGAAAGGGAAATCGGGTACCAGGGACGGTTCAAATTTCTCCCAGGTGCCGGTGGACCGAATTTGCTCCTGGGAACTTTCCGTCCACCAGGGGCCTGATTTCTGGACCAAATTTCTCCGCCAGCAGATTCCGTCCACCAACTTGATACAAAATGTTTCAAAAATACTCAAATTCAATTTTATTCTTCTGGCTACGCTACAGTTATCAGTTAACTGTAATATATTTTTGGACCGAATCTCTCCACCAGCAGATTCCGTCCAAGATTTCAGCCAGCATTGGACCGAACCACGCCCTCAGCACTTTCCGTCCAACGCCTCCGCCAACGCTGCACCCCAGGTGTCAATCAGCTTATCGAGCGTCCATCGCGCGTTGGCGGGGGAGGTGCTGGGGAGGCAGACTGCGTTCAGGCCAAGGGAATCGCGCAGGTAGGTGTTGTAGAGCGAAAAGGATTTTCGGCCGTTGCAGAAAATGGCGGAAATTTGGGAAGCGGCCAGCAGGCGGCCGACGTCGTTGGGCACGACATCGCGGATGGAGGAGTCGGAGGAGCCGGTGATCGTGCAGGAGGCGATGACATCCCACAGGGCGATGCCGTGGCGCAGAAGCATGGCTTTTTTTGTCGGGACATCGACGGGAACCGGCTCGCCGAGCACGGCGGCCATGACTTCCCAGAAGCGGTTCTGGGGGTGGCCGTAGAAAAAAGCCGCCTCGCGGCTCTTGACGGAGGGGAAGCTCCCGAGGATCAGCACGCGGGCGTCCGGGGACCACACCGGGTCAATGTTGTGCTGCTGGCGGCTGGGTTCCATGAAAAGATCTCCTTTCAAACTGGTGTTCGTCTGGTATAATAGAGAAAAAATTGAGGTTTTGAAATATATGGAATTAAAACAAATATTCGCCGGGAATCTGTCCCGCCTTCGGCTGGCGCACGGGTGGACACAGGCAGAACTGGCCGAAAAGCTGAATTATTCGGATAAGACCGTGTCCAAATGGGAGCGCGGGGAGTCTATTCCGGATGTCAGTATTTTAAAACAGATCAGTGAACTTTTCCATATCTCGCTGGACGACCTGCTCTCGGAACCGCGCCAGGGAAAAGAGGAGCCGGAGTGGGAGAAGGCCGAAGAGCGCGCCGAGCGGGAGGACCGCAAAGCGAGAAGAAAACGGGAACGAGAAGAACGGCGCGCGGCGCGGCAGCCGAAGAATGAGATGGAGCGGAAGCGCGCCAACACCAAGCACATGCTTATCTCCATAGTATCCATGCTGGGCGTCTTTGTGCTGGCGTTTGTCGTTATGATTATTGTGTGGTCGGCGACGCAGACCGTGTACTGGATGATCCTCATTTACTCGCTGCCGGTCATCTTTCTGCTGTGCATTATCTTCAACTCCGTTTGGGGGAACCATAAGCTGGTGGGAAACTGGATTTCCATCTCGCTGTTTATCCTGAGCATTCTGCTCTGTGTATATCTGCAGCTTATTCAGTATGATCTTTGGATGCTGTTCCTCATCATGATACCCGTCGAGGTCTTGATGTTCTTTGCCTTCTGGCTTTCCGGGCTCAATAAACTGTTCGCACGGAAATCTGGGAAGCAGGAGAAAAAATCGGATCAGGAGAACGGAAAAAACGCATAGGTACGTCATTTCTACCGGGGACTCTACTGCCAGTAGAGTCCCCTTCTTTTGTCTGTAGAGCAGAAACTACGGAGAAGAGGTGGCAGAGAGCGGGGCCTGCGGATAAGATAGTCGCAAGAGCAGAAACAAACCCCGTTTTGCTCCGAAAATCACAGTAGCCCGACCCTAATCGGGCGTGTTACCCAGTCCGCCGTGCTCTCCCTTGGCGGGCTGGATTTTTCAGAAATGGAGTAATCATCTATGGCAGATTATGTTCTCAGCTGCTGCTCCACAGCAGACCTGACCCCGGAACATTTTGAAAAAAGAGACATCCATTGGGCACCGTTCCATTTTTATCTGGATGACGTCGAATACAAGGACGACCTCGGCCAGAGTATGGATTACCACAGTTTTTATACCAAAATGGCAGAGGGTGCCATGACCAAGACCTCCCAGGTCAACTCGGAGGAGTTCATCGCCTACTTTGAGCCGTTCCTGAAAGACGGCAAAGATATTCTGCATGTGACGCTGTCCACCGGCCTGTCCGGTGTCTACAATTCTGCCTGCATTGCGCGGGACTACCTCAAAGAGAAATACCCGGACCGCACGATAAATATTGTCGACTCCCTCGGCGCCTCCTCCGGCTACGGCCTCCTGATGGACACCCTGGCCGATAAGCGGGATGAGGGGTACAGCCTCGAAGAGCTCACCGAATGGGCGGAGGAGCACAAGCTCGACGTCCACCACTGGTTCTTCTCCACGGACCTCACCTTCTATGTCCGCGGCGGGCGCATCTCCAAGGCCTCCGGTTGGTTCGGCACCGTGCTGCGCATCTGCCCTCTGCTGAACATGGACCCGAAGGGCCGCCTGATTCCGCGGTACAAGATCCGCGGCAAGCAGGCCGTCATCAAACGCATCGTCGACAAGATGGAGGCCCATGCCGTCGGCGGAAAGAACTACAGCGGTAAATGCTATATCAGCCACTCCGACTGCATGGAAGATGCAAAGGCAGTAGCAGAAGCGGTCGAGAAGCGCTTCAAGAAGCTCAACGGCCCCGTAGAAATCAACTATGTCGGCACGACCATCGGCTCCCACACCGGCCCCGGCACCGTCGCCCTATTCTTCCTGGGCGATTCACGGCTCACCGACCCGGACAGCGCCTGCCCTGAAGACAAAAAATAAGCCCGATTCCCGAAAAGTTCGCTTGCGCTCTGCGAGCGGGCTTTTCTTTTTTTTGAAATATGTTAAAATACTTCCTGAAATTTTACGAAAGGTGGAATCCCCAATGAAAAAATTCCGTAAAGTGCTCGCGCTTGTTCTGGCGCTTATGATGACCGCCTGCGTCCTCGGCGTCTCCGCATCTGCCGCCTCTCTTACCGACAGCCTGAAGAAGACGACCTCCGATGTCGCCGACATCACCGGCAACCTGGCAGACACCAGCAAAGACCTGACTACGCTCGCCACAGCCGGCATTGACCGTATTACCTCCGTCGGCAGATCCGCAGTCAGCGCCGGCAACACTGCTGTCGATCTCGCCACCGCACCGGCCCGCCATCTGACCCAGGCCAACCACGCAGTCTCCGGCGCGGTCAACAGCGCAAAGGATGTCCTCCGCTCCCTCAGCCGTTGACGCGCGATCCAAAATTTTCGAATAAAAGATCAGCCCTTCCCGCTTCGGTGGGGAGGGCTGTTTGCTGTCTCGGAGGAAATTTGGAAAAGGCAGAAAATGGTACAGAAATCAAATTGTGTCGGAATATGAAAAAGTGGCTGATTGAGACTCAAAAACAGTCAAAATCAGTCAAAAAATCTGCCCGTGATCCGATTCTTGTTGAAATAAACAAGAATTATGCGCGAAAAACTATGACAAAACGTGAAATTTGTTGCATTGAAATTTTGGAAACCGGCAGTTGATGAAAATGTGATTAAGCTGTTTTACAAAAATGATTTAATTGAATTTGCATAATGTGCATTTTTCATTTTGATTTGTAAAAATCACGTTTCAATGTGCCCGATAAAATGAAATAAATCGCGATGCATAGCGAAATTTGACGTTTTTCACCCAGAAATTGGAGCTGCGCCTTTATTGCAATTTTACAGAGATTTTTTCATTTTTTTACAATCCCGGGGTGGGGGATGCGGGAGCAGACGTTCACCCTGCAGCAAAATGAAATTGTGGAATCTGACGAATTGCAGGCGAGAAAATGGAACTCGATGCGTCAAAAAGACGAAATTGTAAAAAATTGGTCAAATCAATCAAAAACAGTCAAAAATAGGTTGAATTTTCGTACGACAACTGTTATATTAGAGTCAATCCCAAACGGATTTTGTACCTTACAACTGAATATAAGGAAAGACACTTTCCTTTGAGTTTGTTTATTCCCGCATCTTCGGCGCTCGGGTTTCGGACTGTTTGGCAAGATGGCCCCTGGCAAGATCCCCGGTACCGGAAGCGGTAATAATAAATTTTCTGTTGTGAATACACATGATCATCGTATGTTTTGTGAAGTGTTTGTCTCACGAAAGGAGAATCTATTAAGTATGAAAAATAAGCTTATTGGCAAAGTGCTTGCCTTAGCTCTTTCCCTCATGGCTGCGATTGCACTGACGGCTGTGACAGCTAGCGCAGCTGATATTGCAACTGATTTGATATCATCAATGGCAAGTGGATCTAATCCTGCAACACCATTTATCAATTGGGTAATATCACCTTTTGATACTATTAACAAAGCGGCTAGTAATGCAATCGATCCTGTTGAAAAAACTTCTAATATTGCCTCCAACCTCACCGGTCAGGCCAGCGACATCACCAGCGCAGGTTCCACGGTCCAGGGTCAGGCTGCCGATGTCCTGGTTAACTACCCGAACACCATCTCTGGCACGGTTTCCAACCTCCAGGGCCAGTTCAACGATGCATTTGTCAATGCACCGAACACTGTTGTCAGCACCGTATCCGGTCTCCAGGGCCAGCTGAATGACGCTCTGTTCAACGTACCGAACACAGCTACCGGCACGGTCTCCAACCTCACCGGCCAGCTCAGCGACGTTACGGGCGCAGGCTCCACGGTTCAGGGTCAGGCAGCCGATCTTCTGGTCAACTACCCGAACACCATTACCGGCACGGTTTCCAACCTTCAGAGCCAGTTCAACGATGCTTTCGTTAACGCTCCGAACACGGTAACCGGTACGGTTTCCAACCTCACCGGTCAGGCCAGCGACATTACGGGCGCAGGCTCCACGGTTCAGGGTCAGCTGGGTGACCTTCTGGTCAACTACCCGAACACCATCGTCGGCACCGTATCCGGCCTTCAGGGCCAGCTGAATGACGCTCTGTTCAACGTACCGAACACCATTTCCGGTACCGTTTCCAACATCACTGGTCAGGCTTCTGACATCGTAGGCATTCCGGACACCATGGCCAGCACGGCTTCCACCGTTCTCGGCATGCCGGAGCAGGTTATTGACACCGCTAACGCAGCTTATGATGGATTCATCAACACCATCAACACCCCGACCGCAATCTTCGAGGCCTCCAAAGTTGGCAACAACATCCTGAAGTATTACCTCGGCGAAGGCGCAGGTGCAGAGAGTGTTCTCAGCCCGTTCCACAACCCCATCGGCAAGGCCGAAGGCGTTCAGAAGGCAACCGAGCAGTATGGTCCGCTTGCAGCACCGTATGGCTACATCAAAGGCGAACTCACCTCTGACTATCGTCAGGCTGCTGCAAAAGAACTCGCTGCTTATGAGTACAGCAAGGGCGACGCAAGCACTGCAAATCTTGAGCTGAACGAAGATACGCTCAAGGCTTATCAGACCCTGGTGAACAGCAACCAGGCCACTGATGCAGGCAGCCTTATGGCAGCAGCTACCGCTGCTCCGAAGCAGGCGTAACTTCCACAGTCTTTCTTGAAATTCAAACTGCCGCATAACGTTCGCGTTATGCGGCAGTTCTTTTCTGTAGAGGATGCATTTGGCGCTTAACAGAAAATTTTCACGGGAATTGGGCGGGAAAATGGCGAATCGCGCGGGAAATATGATAAACTGGTAACGGCAATCTTTCTGCTTATGAGAATAAAGGAGTGACTAACATGGAAGACCGCACCATGACGATCAGCGCCGACATCAAATATGTCGGTGTCAATGACCATGACGTCGACCTCTTCGAGGGCCATTACCATGTGCCCAACGGCATGGCATACAACTCTTATGTCATTGTCGACGAAAAGATCGCCGTTATGGACACGGTAGACCAGCATTTTACAGACCAGTGGCTCAGCAATCTCGCCGCCGTCTTCGGCGACCGGAAGCCGGACTACCTGGTCATCCAGCATATGGAACCGGACCATTCCGCCAACATTGCCAATTTCCTGGCCAAGTACCCGCAGACCACCGTTGTCTCCTCGGCGAAAGCCTTTACCATGATGGACAATTTCTTCGACGGAAAAATTCCGGAGGACCGCCGCATTGTCATCAGTGAGGGCGACACCCTGGAACTCGGCAAGCACACCCTGAATTTCGTCGCTGCCCCCATGGTCCACTGGCCGGAGGTCATGATGACCTATGAATCCACTGACAAGGTGCTCTTTGCAGCGGACGGCTTCGGCAAGTTCGGCGCCAACGACGTCGACGAGCCCTGGACGGACGAGGCGCGCCGCTATTACATCGGCATCGTTGGAAAATACGGCAAGCAGGTTCAGAATGTCCTCAAGAAGGCCGCTTCCCTGGAAATTAAGACCATCTGTTCGCTCCACGGCCCGGTCCTGAAGGGCGACCTCTCCGAGTACCTCCGTCTCTACGACATCTGGTCCTCCTATGACGTGGAAGAGGACGGCATCTTCATTGCCTACACCTCGGTCTACGGCCACACCAAGGCCGCCGTCGAATACCTGGCCACGGAGCTCCGTAAGAAGGGCGCCCCGAAGGTCGTCGTCAACGACCTTGCCCGGTGCGACGAAGCGGAAGCCGTCGCCAACGCGTTCCGCTACGGCAAAATCGTTCTCGCCACCACTACGTACAACGCAGGTGTATTCCCGTACATGCGCACGTTTCTGGACGACCTGACCGAGCGCAGCTTCCAGAAGCGCACCGTCGCCCTCATTGAAAACGGCTCCTGGGCGCCTCTCGCCGCCCGCGTTATGGAGAGTGAACTCGGCTGCTGCAGAGACATCAAGTACTGCAAGAACAAAGTCCGCATCCTCTCCGCACTGAACGAGGAGTCCACCGCAAAAATCGATGCCCTCGCCGACGAGCTCACTATGGACTACCAGGAGCGCTGCGAGGAGACTGCCAACAAGCAGGACCTCACGGCACTGTTCAAAATTGGCTACGGCCTGTACGTCGTCACATCCAAGGACGGCGACAAGGACAACGGCTGCATCGTCAACACCGTCACCCAGGTCACGAACGAGCCGAACCGCATTGCGGTCTGCGTCAACAAGGCCAACTACACCCACGATATCATCAAGAAGACCGGCGTCCTGAACGTCAACTGCCTGTCCCAGGAGGCCCCGTTTAAGATCTTCCA
The DNA here is from genome assembly GCA_900542575.1 of uncultured Oscillospiraceae bacterium. Lineage (GTDB taxonomy): Bacteria > Bacillota > Clostridia > Oscillospirales > Acutalibacteraceae > RUG420. The sequence continues at coordinate 872 of UQOE01000036.1, read as the reverse complement.
GCAGTACGGCTTCCAGAGCGGCCGCGACGCCGACAAATTTGCCGGCATGGGCGAACTGCCCCGTACGGACAATGGCCTTGTCTTCCTTCCCATGTACATCAACGCCGTCATGTCGTTGAAGGTTGAGCAGTATGTAGACCTCGACACCCACGGCATGTTCATCTGTACAGTAGACGAAGCCCGCGTTCTCTCCAACGTCGAGACGATGACCTATACCTACTATCAGGAGCACGTCAAACCGAAGCCCGAGACCGAGGGCAAGGTCGGCTGGGTCTGCACCGTCTGCGGCTACATTTATGAGGGAGAAGAACTTCCGGAGGACTTCATCTGCCCGCTCTGCAAACACCCCGCATCCGATTTCGTAAAAATTGAGCAGTAATAAAGGAGGCTCACATTATGAAATTTTATGTATGTAAACACTGTGGAAACATCATTGCATTTGCTTCGGAGAAAAAATGCGACGTCGTCTGCTGCGGCGAAAAGATGTCCGAGCTTGTCCCGAACACCACTGACGCTGCGCAGGAGAAACACGTTCCGGTCATTACAATTGACGGCAACACGGTCACCGTAACCGTCGGCTCTGTTGCACATCCTATGACCGAGGAGCATCACATTGCATGGATCGCCCTCGCCACGGAGCAGGGCAATCAGCGCAAGACCCTGGACCCGACGGGCAAGCCGGAGGCTTCCTTCGCACTCGTCGAGGGCGACAAGGTCAAAACCGCCTATGCCTATTGCAACCTTCACGGCCTGTGGAGCGCAGATGCGTAAACGATTCTGAAATATGAGAAGGGCGTGCTGCAGCACGCCCTTCTTCTTTGTATAATCGAAAACCCCGCGATTGTCGCGGGGTTCCGTGAAGTTATACATTT
>UQOE01000035.1 GCA_900542575.1 uncultured Oscillospiraceae bacterium | reverse complement strand
GTTCAAAGCCTTACAGGCTTAGAGCGAACCACCCGTTTTACGGGTGGACGCGATTAGAAGTCCGACAGCTCCTGCCGCTGCTCACCGGGCTTCAGGGCCGTATCGGCGCCGTTGACCTTGATGTCGCCGTCGATGGGAATCAGGATATAATTCACGCCGTCGACCTTGCGGGTCTGGATAAGATCCGACTTCTCGGTCGGGACACTGAGCTTAAAGTCGCCGGTCTCAATTGTGACGCTCTTGTTCACCAGGGCGGCCTCGGTCAGCTTGGTGGTGCCGACATCGTTTTCGTAGTACTCCTCGAAATCGGTGGTATCAATGTCGCAGATCTCGGCGCAGCGGCGGATGGTTGCCTTCTCAATGGCGTCCGACTCCTTATCTTCCGCAGCTTTCTCGGCAATAGCCTTGGTAAAGTGGCTGGCCTTCTCCATGTCAACATCCAGATCGCTCAGGAGCGCCTCGAAACGCTCCTGCTGCTCATCGAGAGAGGCGGGCATATCCTGCTCACGCATATGGAACAGGTTGGAGATGAGGTGGTCGGCCGCAGGATCTTTTCCGAACAGGGCGACCTCGTTGCGGTTCTCGCCCCGCTCGTCGAAGGTCGGGTACAGGAAGCCGAGCTCCGGGCGCTTGACGACCCAGCGGCGCTGCAGCTCCACAACGTTTTCGTCCTGGACGCCGAGTTCGGCGCCGGAGAGCTTGGCCGGGCAGATGGCCAGGAGCATGGCGGTATACACCTCTTCGCTCTCGCCGGTGCTGAATTTATCTTTCGTCTTGGCAGGGACGTCATACACAATGCGGGCGGCAACGGCATAGTACGGATCTAGATGGGAGTAGTTTTCCAGCAGGGTCTCCCGGAATCCCGCAAAGATCTCCCTGTCCGTCCACTGCATGTCTTTCAGGGCAATCAGGTCCTGGTTTTGCTCCTCCAGCCAGGCCGGGAATACCTTCTTTCCCAGCGAAGTCGGCAGCACGCCGGTCAGGATGTCCAGATGGCGGCCGCGTTCGGCCTCCTCCATCTCGCTCAGGCGGCGGACCTTCTCGTAGAAGACGTTGTTCTCGGTGTCGACGTAGAGGCAGTAGACCTTCTCGACGGCGAGCTGGTTCTTGACAACCTTGCGCAGTTCGCGCATATCAGATTTTTTCATAGGGTTCTCCTTTTCGAAAAGAGGCAGGTCAGACCATGGCCTCGGCTATGTGGTACTCATTCAGGTAGAGGACGCCGACAGCCTCCTCAAAGCGGTCCCCCGGCACGAAAAAATATTCGGTGCTGCAGGTGGAGACCGCCCGAATGGGGATATCGTTCTCCGTCAGCAGCCGGGTGTTGTCCGCCAGGGTGTCCAGCATGCGCGTCCCATAGACCCGGAAGCCCCGCCATCCGTCCGAGCGATCCAGTGCCTGAACCGGGACGGCGTCGGTGGGGCACAGCAGGGAGCGTTCCGTATCGGTGACACTCAAGAAGGCGTAGGGATGGGAAAGTGGGAGTTCCGCAGAGGGCGGCACCTTGCAGAATGTAAACGAATCTCGCAGCAAATCAAGTTCCATGACAGAACCTCCTGACAATTGATTTCGGCGGGCACCGCTCCGCCTCAGAAAAAAGCAGCACGGCCGCCGTCCGGCGGTCATGCTGTTCTTTTCTGTTCAGACCTGAAGTTCGTAGTAGTCGATATCCAGATAGTGCCCGAATTTCATGCCGACCTCGTGGCTGCGGCCGACATAGACAAAGCCGAACTTCTTGTGCAGTTCGACGCTGGCACGGTTGACCGAGGTGATGATGGAGATGACCAGATGGGTCCGGCTGTCCCTCCGGGCCTCTTCCAGGATCTCCGCCAGAAGCGCCGAGCCGACGCCGTGCTGCCGGTGCCCCCGCTCCACATAGACCGAGAGTTCCACGGTCGTGGTGTAGGCCTCTTTCTCACGGTATTTTGAGAGGCTGGCATAGCCGACGATTGTGCCGTCCTCCATCTGGGCGGTCAGCAGAGGATGATTGTCCCGGTTCAGCCGGGAAAACCACTCCTCCGCCTCCTCCATGGAACGGGGATGGATATCCAGGTTGGAAAGTCCGTTGACCACCTCATCGTTGTAGATAGTCAGCAGAGCCGGCAGGTCGCCGTGCTCCGCCTTCCGGACAATAACGCCGCTCATTTTTACGCGCGCTCTTTAATTTCCTTCTCCACTCTGGAGAGGAACTCGTCGAGCGTCATGGTCTCCGTTTTGCCGGTGTCGCGGGAGCGGACCGCTACCGTTCCGGCCTCCGACTCTTTGGGGCCGAGGACGAGCATGTAAGGAACACGCTCAACCTGCTGTGCCTCACGGATCTTATAGCCGATCTTCTCACCGCGCTTGTCGATGTCGGCGCGCAGGCCTGCGGCGAAGAGTTTTTTGTAGACTTCCATGGAGTAGTCCATAGTCTTCTCGGAGACCGGAAGAACCTTGACCTGGGTCGGAGCGAGCCAGGTCGGGAACTTGCCGGCATACTGCTCGGTGAGCATGCCGATGAATCGCTCAAAGGAGCCGAATCCGGCGCGGTGGATCATGATAGGCCGTTTTTTCTCACCGTCCCGGTCGGTGTACTCCAGCTCAAAATTCTGGGGCAGCTGGAAATCCAGCTGGATAGTGCCGCACTGCCAGGTCCGGCCGAGGCAGTCCTGGAGATGGAAGTCGATCTTCGGTCCGTAGAAGGCGCCGTCGCCCTCGTTGACCGTATATTCCATATGCATGGCGTCCAGAGCGTCGCGGAGACCCTGGGTGGCCAGCTCCCAGTCCTCGTCGGAGCCCATGGAGTTGTCCGGGCGGGTCGAGAGCTCTACCTTGAACGGGAAGCCGAACTGCTTGTAGTAGTCGGTAATGAGCTTTGTGGCACCGGTGACCTCTTCGGTAATCTGGTCCGGGCGGATGAACAGGTGCGCGTCGTCCTGGGTGAAGGCGCGGACGCGGAACAGGCCGTGCAGTGCGCCGCGGAGCTCGTGGCGGTGGTCATGGCCGGCCTCGGCGAGGCGCAGCGGCAGGTCGCGGTAGCTGCGGGGCTCGCTCTTGTAGACCAGGCAGGCGCCGGGGCAGTTCATCGGCTTGATGGCGTAGTCCTCGTCATCAATTTTAGTGGTATACATATTCTCTTTATAGTGATCCCAGTGGCCGGAGGTCTCCCAGAGGGTGCGGGACAGGATGGTCGGGGTCTCGATGATCTCATAACCGTACTCTCTCTGTTTTTCTCTCCAGTACTCGGACAGCGCGTTCTTCAGACGCATGCCATTGGGGAGCCAGAACGGGAAGCCCGGGCCCTCGTCGGCCATCATAAAGAGCTTCATCTCTTTGCCGATCTTGCGGTGGTCGCGCTTCTCAGCCTCGGCTACCATACGCTCGTACTCGGCAAGCTCATCCTTGCTGCGGAATGCAATGCCGTAGACGCGGGTCAGCATCTTGTTGTTGCTGTCCGCTCTCCAGTACGCACCGGAAGTGGAGGTAATCTTAAACGCTTTCAGCGCTTTGGTGTAGCGGATGTGCGGGCCAGTGCACATGTCAATGTAGTCGCCCTGCTGGAAGAAGCTGATCTCCGCGTCCTCCGGCAGATCGTCGATGTGCTCCAGCTTGTATTTCTCATGGCGGTCCGCCATGAGCTTCTTTGCCTCTTCCCGCGGGAGGATGAACGGCTTGAACGGAAGATTCTCTTTGCAGATCTTCTTCATCTCGGCCTCAATTTTACCGAGGTCCTCCTCGGTCAGCTTGACATCGCCGAGGTCGACATCATAGTAGAAGCCCTTGTCGGTGGCAGGGCCGAATCCGAAATCGGCCTCCGGCCAGATGCGGGAGATTGCCTGGGCCATAATGTGGGCGGCGGAGTGGCGGAGGACGTGAAGTTCTTCCTCCTTCGGGCAGTCGGAGACGACGCCGTGGCTGTCAATAATTTTCATAGGAAAAGATACCCCTTTCAAAACTGCGGGCGCCGTGTTTTCGGCAGAACGGGCACAAAAAAAGCGCCCCTGCCAACACGACGGAATTCGTCCTGTTCAAGGGTGCCGGAAGTTCCAACACGGTTCCACCTTGAGCTTTCACTCTTGAGCCCGCTAACGGGGGCCGGTTCGGCGGCACTTATTTCGCGCCGCTGCTCGGGAGTGGTCTTCCGTCTCCGACTCTGCCGGCGCGCTCTCAGCCGCGGCGCGCCTCTCTGGCGGCAGGATGCGTGGAGACATACTTTCTCCGTCCTCACATTTAAGTTGGAATCATTCTACAACAGGCCCCATGAGAAGTCAACCGTCGGACGCTCTTTCTCCGCCCCCTGAAACATGCGCGAAGATTTTACGGAATTTTACAGGAAATTAACCTTTTTCACGTGACTTTAACAATTCAGCGCAAAGATTTTTCATAACCCCCTGCAGAGGCTTTACAGCGGATTTCTATATTATCTGCAAGGAGGAATCGGAAAAATATATATAATTATTTTACAAAACTGTTTTTGAATTATGCGATTGGAAGAAGGGAAATCCCCATGAAAAAACGAATCATCCAAATACTGTCCCTGGTATTGGTTCTTGCACTCGGCATCGGACTGCTGACCTCCTGCGGTTCGAGCTCGGAACGGACGACGATTGACGCCATAACCCGTGAGAGCGGATCCGGTACCCGCGGCGCCTTCACCGAGATGCTCGGCATTGTCGACGACAAGGGCGTCGACGCCATTACGCCCCGCGCGGAGGTCACGAACTCCACGGCTGTCATGACCATGAGCACCTATGGAAACCGGAACGCCATCGGCTTCATCTCCCTCGGCTCCATGTTCTCCACGGTCAAGGCCGTAAAGGTTGACGGCGTCGCGCCGTCCGTCAAGACCATCAACGAGGGCAAATATAAGCTGGTCCGCCCATTTGAAATCTGCTACAAGCCCGGTTCCCTGTCGCCGGTCGCTCAGGACTTCATCAAGTTCATTCTGTCCCGTGCCGGTCAGAAGATCATCGACGACGCCGGCTACCTGAAGATGGACAACGCCAAGGGCTATCGTTCTCAGAAAGGGACCAAAGGCACTATCTCCATCGCCGGATCCACATCTGTCGGCCCTGTCATGGAGCGCCTTGCAGACCAGTACATGCTCCTGAACCCGAAGGTCACCATTGAGATTGAGCAGAACGGATCCTCTGCCGGCATCCAGGCCGCAGAAGAGGGCGTTGTCGATTTCGGCATGGCATCCCGCGCACTGGAAGGCGACGAGACGAAACAGCTCGAATCACAGACCATCGCCAAGGACGGCATCGTCGTCATCGTCAATAAGAAGAATCCTGTCAACAACCTCACTTCGGCACAGATCCGCGATATCTATCTCGGAAAGATCACGGACTGGAGTCAGGTTCAGTAACCCCCTGCTAAGTTGTATCCACAAAGAAAAGAGGAACCAATTCTGTGAAAAAGAATCTTTCGGAGCGGTCGATGCAGGCAGTCTTTCTGGTCTGTGCGCTGATTTCCATCTTCGCCGTCCTCCTCATCTGCTACTTCGTCTTCGTCAACGGCTATCCGGCCTTTCACGAAGTCGGCCCCAAAAACTTTCTGTTTGGGCGGACCTGGAATCCGGATGCAGACCAGTACGGCATCTTCCCCATGATTGTGGGGAGTCTGTACGTCACCGCCGGCGCCATTGTCATCGGTGTACCCATCGGCATCTTCTCTGCCGTCTATCTCTCTTTTTACGCCGGCAAACGAATCCTGAAAATCGTGGAACCGGCGGTTGAACTGCTGGCCGGCATTCCCTCCATTGTCTACGGTTTCTTCGGCCTGGTGGTCATCGTGCCGCTCCTGCAGAAAGCGAACAACAACAGCGGCAAAGGAATTCTGACCGCCTCTATTCTGCTCGGTCTGATGATCTTGCCCACCATTATCAGCACGACCGAGTCCTCGCTGAACGCAGTAGATCCGAGCAATCTGAACGGCTCGCTGGCCCTAGGAGCCACCAAAGAGCGCAGTATTTTCCACGCGGTCTTCCCGGCCGCCAAATCCGGCATCCTGTCCGGCGTCATTCTCGGCATCGGCCGCGCCATCGGCGAGACCATGGCGGTCATCATGGTCTGCGGCAACCAGGCCATCATGCCGGAGAGCATCACCAGCGGAGTCCGCACGATGACCTCCAATATCGTTTTGGAGATGGGCTATGCCTCCGGTCTTCACCGGGAAGCGCTCATCACGACTTCCGCGGTCCTGTTTGTCTTTATCCTTATTATTAATCTCTGCTTCTCGGCACTGAACAGAAAGAAGGCAGAGTCATGAGAGAAAAACTTGCCTCCTATAAAGGCCATCCGGGTGCCATTATCTGGTATCTGCTGATTCACCTCGGCGCCATCATCTCCGTCGCCACCGTATTTTTCATCATCCTGTATATCCTGATCCGCGGAATTCCTAACTTCTCCACGAAGCTCTTCTACTGGAACTACGACGCGGACAACGTGTCCATGATGCCCGCCATCATCAACACGCTTGTGATCACCTTCCTGACGCTGATTATGGCGGTTCCCATCGGCATCGGCAGCGCCATCTACCTGACGCAGTACGCAAACAAGGAGTCGAAGTTCGTCAAAGTCATCCGCGTTACGAATGAGACGCTTTCCGGCATTCCCTCCATTGTCTACGGCCTGTTTGGCTTCCTTGCATTCGTCATTGCCCTGCACATGGACTACTCCATTCTGGCAGGCTGTCTGACACTGGCCATCATGGTCCTGCCGCTGATTATCCGCACCACGGAGGAAGCGCTGCTGGCGGTCCCAGACAGCTATGCCCAGGCGAGCTTCGGCCTCGGTGCCGGACGGCTGCGCACCATTTTCAGGGTGCTGCTCCCCTCTGCCATGCCCGGCATTCTGTCCGGCGTCATCCTCGCCACCGGGCGCATTGTCGGTGAGACGGCAGCCCTGATCTTTACCTCCGGCACGGGCACCACCGCAACCCTGAATGTCATGAAGCCGGCCCGTACCCTGGCGGTCCACATGTACTGTCTGATGTCGGAAGGCCTTTATACCGGCCAGGCCTACGCCACCGCCGTGGTGCTTCTCATCATGGTTATCGGCATCAACGCCCTGTCCCGCCACCTTGCAAATAAACTCAGCGCAGACAAAAAGGAGGACTGACCTGTGTCAGAGCCAAAGATTTCCATCCGAGGGATGGATTTATACTACGATAAATTTCACGCCATTAAGAACATCTCCATGGATATCCCGGAAAATGAGATTACCGCATTTATAGGCCCCTCCGGCTGCGGCAAATCCACCGTGCTGAAGTCCCTGAACCGGATGAACGACCTCGTCCCCAAGTGTAAAATTACCGGCGATATCCTGCTCGACGGCAAGGACATCTACCACAACACCGACGTCAATGAACTCCGCCGCCGGGTCGGCATGGTTTTCCAGCAGCCGAACCCGTTCCCCATGAGCATTTATGATAATATTGCTTATGGGCCCAAGACTCACGGCATCCACTCAAAAGCCAAACTGGACGACATCGTCGAGAAGACGCTGCACCAGGCGGCTCTCTGGGACGACGTCAAGGACAAGCTCAGGAAGAGTGCCCTCGCCCTCTCCGGCGGCCAGCAGCAGCGCCTCTGCATTGCCCGCGCGCTCGCCGTAAACCCGGAAGTTCTGCTGATGGACGAGCCCACCTCTGCGCTGGACCCCATCTCCACCACGAAGATTGAAGATCTCGCCATGGAGCTCCGCGGTGAGTACACCATTGTCATCGTAACCCATAATATGCAGCAGGCAGGCCGAATTGCCGACAACACCGCATTCTTCCTCCTCGGAGAGGTCATTGAGTACGGCAGAACCGAGCAGATTTTCGGCAGCCCGAAAGACAAACGCACCGAGGACTACATCAGCGGACGCTTTGGATAAGGAGAATTCAGTATCATGAGAAATAAGTTCAACCAACAGCTGAAAGAACTGCACCTCGAGATTGCCAACATGGGCGGCCTTTGCGAGGAGGCCATCTCCTCTTCCGTCCAGGCTTTCCTGAAGCACGACCAGGACCTCGCCGCACAGACCCAGCAGATTGAGGCCAAAATTGACCGCAAAAAACAGGAGATTGAGAACCTGTGTCTCCGCCTGCTGATGCTCCAGACACCGGTCGCCTCCGACCTCCGCCATGTCTCCACCGCCCTGCACATCATCAACGACATGGAGCGCATCGGAGATCAGTCCGCCGACATCGCCGAGCTGGTCCCGTTCATCAGCAAAGCGCCCGATAAAGTGGAAAATGCCATCCACCAGATGGGCGAGGCCACCGTCAAAATGGTCTCCGGCGCCGTCCAGAGCTTTATTGACGACGACGTCTCCGCCGCCGAGATGATCATCATGGACGACGACACCGTCGACGCCTGGTTCAGCGTGGTCAAGAAAGACCTGATTGAAGAGATCATAAAACCAGACCTCTCGGAGAAGACCAGCGAGACCTTTGTCAACCTCCTGATGATTGACAAATATCTGGAACGCATCGGCGACCACTCCGTTAACATTGCCGAGTGGGTCCGCTGGTCCATCGAGGGCAAGCTGTTCGAGAACCACGAATAAAGTCTTTTGGAGAGAAAGACGTGCCGCAGAACATGTATTCTGCAGCATGTCTTCTTTTTTATGCAGTTTTTCGTCTCCAGCCCATCCCCAGCAGGGAAAATACAGCCAGAACCGCTGCAGCGGCGAGTCCCGCAGGGTCCTCTCCGGTGTCCGCGAGGGCGCGGCCGCCGGCCGCTTTCGCAATAGGCTGCAGCATTTCATCTGCCGCGGGTACATTGGAGACAGCCGGAGTTGGCTGCGGAGGCACTGGGACCGGCTGCTCCGGTCGGGCACGTTCCACCAGAACAGGCTCTTCCGGGGCGGCACCTGCCGTCTGCTGATGGGCGCGGGCCGCGAGAGCGCCGAAGAGCGCACCGCCCAGTCCGCCGAGTGCGCGGAAGGTGCTGCGGCCGAGCAGAGCACCGGTGAGGAAATCTCCGAAGAGACCGCGTCCAAACCCGCGCTGTGCGCCGCGAAGGGATGCGGCTGTGCCAAACAGCTGAGCACCGAGGAGGCGATCCACGAGTTTGCCGAAGAGGTGTCCGAGGAAACCGGCGGAGATACCGTGCAGGACAGAGCCGGTCAGCCCGTCTGCCAGAGAGCCAATCAGAGCACCGAAGACCGATGCGCGAAGTGCATGATGCAGACCGCGGACGGCGGAGGAGAGACGGCTGGCGGCGGTGGCGCCGAACAGACCTGCGGGAATGACCCGCATGAGCAGATGGGGCGTCACAACGAGGAGTACCGTAAAAATGCGGCCCAGGGCTCCGCCGAGAAGTGCCCCAAAAAGTGCACCCAGCAGGCCGTCTGCCGCCGTCCCAAAGAGCAGGCCGATGAGGGAGCCGGTAAGAACGCCGGCGGAAGTGCCGAGAATTGCATCGGAAAAGACGCCGAGCAGGTTTCCGACAAGGCCGAACAGACCGGCCAGCGACAATGCTTTGGAACCGATGGTGAGTGCTGCAAAAAGCAGGCCGCCCGCTGTGCCGAGAAGTGTCCCCAGGAGTTCGCCGAGAAGGGCACCTGTCAGCGTATCCATAGCAGAACCCGCAAGGGCGGAAAAGGCGGCGGGCAGAAGAATGGGAAGCGTACCTAAGAATCGGCCGAAAATATAGCCGCACACCGCGCCGATAGCGGCCTCCACGGCGAGGCCGAAGACAGCGCCGGCCACATGACCCAGAACCTGGCAGACCGCGGCGCCGTTGAACGCTCCGACGACATACCAGATGGGCGCGCAGACGGCGGCCCAGATGGCTGCGCCGATGACCGCACCGGCGGGCGCGAGGATCAGAGAGGTGAAGGTCGGCATACCGAGCAGGAACCCGGTCACGTAGCCGACGCCGAGACCGATGGCGCCGCCGTCCAGAGCGCCGCCAAGGGCCCCGAGGGGCGGGCCCACAAGGGCTCCGGTGATGCGGCCGACATGCCCGCCGACCGTATAGCCGAGCGGTGCGCTGGGAAGCCCCAGCGCAAGGCCCATGAGGGCGCCGGTCTCAGCGCCCAGAATTCCATTTGCTATGGCGGGGAGCTGCCAGGCCCCCTGCAGGATCCAGTTCATCGGCAGGCCGACCAAACCTGTCAGTGCACCGATATTGCGCCCCAGAGCGGAGCCGGCCGTCGAGCTGAGGGCCAGCCCGGCGGAGGCCGGGACCAGGCGCTGAAGCGTACCCAGTACCAGGCCGCTGCCCTCCCCCAGATGGCGGCCGATTCGGCCGCCCGGGAGCAGGACGGTGCCCAGTACCGTCCCCTGGGGCGCGGCAAGTGCCGCTCTTTTTATGGAAGAGATCCATTTGAGCGGTCCAAAAGCCAGACCGTTTTTCTGCCCGGCAAGGGCGCCCAGAGGAACGCCGACCGCGGTTCCCGCTGTCTGGGCGGGAAGCAGTTTGGGCAGCGCCGTGACACTGCCGCGAAGAGCGCCTTTCAGCGCACCGGAAGTGCTGCCGAGCAAGCGGGCCGCGGGGTCTGCCCTGCCTTCCAGGACACCGCGGGCAAAGCCTGCCTGCTGTCCGAGGATACCGCCGAGTTTGTCGCCCGGCAGAAGCAGCTGTCCTCTGGGGACGCCGGTCAGCGCGCCGGAGGCGCCGCCGACGAGACGGCCGGCGCGGCCGAGCGGGTGCAGAATGCCGCCGGTATGGGACCCGGCCAGTGCGCCCAGAGGAAAGGAGCGGCGCGCCGAGCGGATCGGCTGCAGCAGTTTTCCGGGCAGGGCAGCGGCACCGGTCACCGCGCCCAGATTGGTTCCAAGCTGGCTGCCGGTCAGGGAGCCGACCAGGGAGTCGAGGGCGGAGCGGGCCGGAACGCTGCCGGCGGGGACGCGGACCGCAAAGCTGTCCACGGTATCGGCCGCCATGACAGGAACGGCCGTGCAGAACAGTAGCATGCCCACCAGTATTAGTTTACAGAGTAGTTTTTTCATAAAGAGCGTGTCCAATCTCCTTTCTCCCGCTCCGGGGTACGGTTCCGCACCAGCAGAACGCCCCCGGCCGCCGCCAGCGCCAGGGCTGCGGCGATGGGAATATAGAGGTGTTGTCTGTGTTTTTTCCGTTGCCGTCGGGGTGTTTTCCCCCCGGTAGCGGAAGGGCTGGAAGCAGAGGCCATGCGGTACATGGTCGGCATTTCCCCAAGAGGCGCGTCATCCGTGAACGGAGGATTCTCCGCCGCGGGCAGCGGTTCCGTCGAGAAGACCGCCGGCGGAGAGACAGCGGACGGACTGGCGGCTGTGGGCCGCATGGAAGAGACGGTCCGGGCGGTCGTCATGCGTACACGCCTGCGGGCCGCAGTCCGCCGTCTTTTCGGACGGGAGGCCGTCCGTTTCACAGCTGAGCTGTGCGCCACAGAAATTGCAGAGGAAGCTGCCGAAGTGCTGGTATGGCGCCGGTCCCGATAAACCTGGACGCCGCCGCTCCCCCACTTCAGCACAATGTCGTCATCCGGCTCCTGGGCGGCCGCCGGGGCCGCAGAGAGGAGCAGGATAAGAAGCAGAAGAAAAAGCGCCGCTGCCCGCCGAAAAAGGAAGTGATGTCTGTGAGGTGATGGGGTGCTGGGAATGCATGTCAGACGGGGGTAGTCATGAGTCGAAATGAATGGTTTCGACGGGGCGGCGGCGCTTTTTGGCGGGAATTGAGTTATGCGTACTCCATACGGTTCGCCGTAATCGTAAAATGGACCCGGTGGTTGCCGTCGTCGTCCGTATACGCCTGGTTGGAGAACGTGCCCTGGATGAGCACTTTCTCCCCTTTTTTGAGATGGCTCTGGGCAAAGTCGGCCTGCAGGTTCCAGCAGGTGACATCGTAGAATTCGCCGGTGTCCTTTTCCGAGTCGTTGTTGGCCAGGCGGAACCGGGTGCGCTTGACGTGCTTGTCCCCGAGGATTTTGGTCTCGGGGTCGGCGGTCAGGCGGCCGGTGATGGCAATGAGCTTCATGCTGTGTGCTCCTTTCTCAGTTCTGTCATCCGGAAGACTGCCACCAAGGTAGCACGGAGCGGCGCGCGGGGGAAGGGGTTGATCGCGAAAGGTATCAAAAAAGGAACCAACGGCTGTTATGCCGCTGGTTCCTGCGTATATAAGTGTCAGCTTTTACATAAGTGCGCAAATATCGTTGGAGAACGCCACCGGATCTTCCAGGGGGAGGCCCTCCATGAGCTCGGCCTGTCCGTAGAGCAGTTTGGTGTAGGTCTTGACCTTATCCTTGTCGCCGCTGTCGTAGAGCTCCTTGATCTTCTGGAACATCGGATGGTCGGTGTTGAGCTCCAGGACCTTCTGGGCGTGGACGCGGTTCTCCGGATCCTGCTGATTCATCATGGCCTTCTCCATCTCAAGGGTAATGTAGCCCTCGGAGGTGAAGCAGACCGGGTGGCTCTGGAGGATCGTAGAGGCTTTGACGCGGATGACCTTGCCATCCAGGCTGTCCTTCATAAAGTCGAACAGCTCCTTGTTCTCCTCGTCAATATTCTTGCGTTTCTCCTTTTCCTCCTCGGTATCGATGCCGAGATCGTCGCCGCCGTTGACGGAGCGGAACTGCTTCTCGTTGTAGCTCTGCAACATCTTGATGGCGAATTCATCCACCTCGTTGGTGAAGTAGAGGATCTCATAGCCCTGCGAGAGCAGCTTCTCGGTCTGCGGAAGCTTGCCGATGGATTCCGGCGTATCGCCGCAGGCGTAGTAGATGTACTTCTGATCCTCTTTCATGCGGTCGCAGTACTCCTCGAGGGTTGTGTACTTGCCCTCGTTGGAGGAGCGGAACATCAGGAGATCCTGCAGGATGTCCTTGTGCATGCCGTAGTCGCTGTAAATGCCGTATTTAATTTGGGTGCCGAACTGCTCCCAGAACTTCTCGTACTTCTCGCGGTCGGTCCGAAGCATCTTGATGAGTTCGGTCTTAATGCGCTTCTCGAGGTGCTGTTCAATGACCTGCAGCTGGCGGTCCTGCTGCAGCATCTCACGGGAGATGTTCAGGTTCAGGTCCTCGGAGTCTACCAGGCCGCGGACAAAGCTGAAGTAGTCCGGCAGCAGCTGCTCGCAGTTCTCCATGATCAGCACGCCCGATGCATACAGCCGCAGCCCCTTCTTGAAGTCCCGGCTGTAGTAGTTGACCGGCGTCCGGCCCGGGATAAACAGCAGCGCGGTATAGGTCGCAGCGCCCTCGGCGGACGACCGGATGACCGTCAGCGGGTCGGTATAGTCATAGAAATTGTTCTTGTAGAACTCGTTGTACTCCTCATCCGAGACCTCGCTCTTCTGCTTCTTCCAGATGGGCGCCATCGTATTCAGAGTCTTCTCGGTCTGGATCTCCTCGTACTCGGGTTCTTTGTTCTCGTCCTTGCTGTCCGCCTCTTCGCCCTCTGGCTTCTCCTTGGGCTTCCGCTCGGTGACCATCATCTTAATGGGGTAGCGGATGTAGTCGGAATATTTCGTGACAAGGTTCTGCAGCTCATACTGTTCCAGGTACATGCTGTAGTTGTGCTCGTCGTCGTCATCTTTCAGGTACATAGTGATGGTCGTGCCGTGATCCGCCTTGTCGCACTCGGTAATCGTGTAGCCGTCGGCGCCGCTGGAGGTCCACCGGTGCGCCTGGTCTGCACCGTACTTCTTTGACTCGACGACGACCTTCTTCGCCACCATGAACGCGGAGTAGAAACCGACGCCGAACTGTCCGATGATATCGATATCCTTTTCGGGCGCGGCGGCATCTTCGGTCTCCTCGTCCTTCTTGTCTTCCCCGCTCGATTCCGCGTTCTTCTCGTCCGCCTTGTCTTTTGCGGCAAACTGATCTTTAAACGCCTGCGAACCGGACTTTGCAATGGTACCGAGGTTCTTGTCCAGCTCGTCCTTGTCCATGCCGATGCCGTTGTCGCGGATGGTCAGGGTGCGGTTTTCCTTGTCCGGCTCAATCCAGATATCGAAATCGGAGCGGGACAGTCCGCTGACGTCCCCCTGCAGCGTCTGGAAATAAAGTTTATCCTCTGCGTCGCTGGCGTTGGAGATCAGCTCCCGCAGGAAGATCTCCTGGTTCGTATAGATGGAGTTGATCATCAGGTCCAGCAGCCGCTTCGATTCGGCCTTAAACTGTTTTTTTGCCATTGTAAACACCTTCGTATGATGAAATTAGATTGATTCCGCTGTGCCAGTGGTTTAGCACTCAATATTGCTGAGTGCTAATTCTTTTCTATTATAGCGCACCCGCGAAAGATTGCAACCGTTTTCACACACATATGCAATAAAATGTTCGGAAAAACCAGAATTCAGGCGCGCTGCAGAAAAGAGTGCTGCAGCGCGCCTGCCATCTCCGAATTCTATTCAACAGCTTCCCAAAGCTTGACGCCTTTGGTCTGAAGTTTTTTTCGCAAAAAGAAGTCTGGTATGCAGAACAGTGCCGTGGCAAGGACCAGAAACGCGCCGGAGCCCATAACATGGCGCACCGCGAAGAACAGGCCCGCCGTCAGGGCCAGTGCAAATTCGCTGAGCATGACCGGGAACATGAGGCCGAAGTCCTGTTTGATAACCGTGGCCTCGTTCTCCCAGTTGAGCCTGGGCGCACGCAGGCCGCGGAGCAGTCCAAACGCGGCGTTCAGGTAGACGAGTACGGCGGGATAGACCAGCATGAAAACAGCGGTCAGCGCACCGGGGCGTGACAGGACAATAGCCTCTACGACGCAGAGTTCCGCAGGCACCAGCGTCATGAGCAGGTGAAGGCGCATTTTTGCGTCCAAAATGTCTCTGCCCGCAACAGGCAGCGAGCGCAGCTGCCAGAGATACTGCCCCTCCAGTGATACCGACGGCGCGGTCAGGTTGTTCGAAATAGCCAATACACAGATGATGCCCAGATAGATGAGCGGCGCTGCAAACGCGTAGTCTCCAAGAGTACCGGTCAGTTCCGCCGTTGTCCGGCGGCCGCGGAAGAGCAGGAACACAAAGCCGGCAAGCAGCAGAACACTGCCGAAAGCGCAGTTCAGCAGGTAGACCGGCGTGCGGAACAGATGAATACGCTCCCGCCGCAGCAGTGCCCGACGCACCGGTACCGACTTCATCTTTTTCGCCCGGTAGGCCGCGTGCCGCCCGCTCTTTCGCATGGTGGCAAGGCGGATGAAGCTGGCGGAGAGCACCAGGTAAATCAGTGCGAAAAACACGGCAGTCAGCAGCAGGAACAGCAGGAAAGGAAGCCAACGGCCGACGGCGCTCTGCCCGAAGAGCCAGAACGGAAAAAGGCCAGTGTGAAATGCATGCTGCACTTCCACAGGATGCTGCAGCACGCCCTGTATGATATGGTTCGCCTCAAAGAACAGTGCCAGGTAGCCGCCCATGAGGACAAGAGAAAAGAGGGTGACAAACAGACTGCGGAGATTTTCCCGTGTGTGTGCCGCTCCCAGGGCGATGAGCCACCCGAAAATACAGGCAAACGCCAGAGCAAACACCGGCAGAATAAAAAGACTGAGCAGGCCGATAACCACCGAGGAGCCTGTATGGAGTCCGTGCACCAGTGCGGCGATGTCAGACGGCACCAGGACCATAGAGGTAAAGAGAAACGAAATAAAATAACAGCGCAGCGTGCGGGCAAACAGAATCTGTCGCGGGTGTATGGGCAGCGACAGCAGCAGGTCGTTGTCCCTCCCCTCATAGAGGGTGCTGTACGCAGCAAAGGCACCGCCGAAGACGCTGAAGACGGCGGCTGTCAGACCCATGATGGCGAAATAGAGTCCCCCCTGCCCGGAGGGCAGAAGCGATTTCGCCATTTGTCCGGCCACAGTGTAATATAGACACGCAAACAGGAGGAAGGAAAAAAGGAGCGACCCGACGGAACGTTTGGTCCGCTTTTCCACAGATTCGTCCCGGCTGCCCTGCCTGGACCCACCGAAAAATTCCAGCCATTGCTTTTTCAGGAGAGCTTTTGTTACGGCATTCATAGTCAGCCCTCCAGTTCGAGGAACACGTCCTCCAGAGAGGCGTCGCCTCTGACCTCTTCCATTGTGCCGGAGCGGATGAGTCTGCCCTGCTTGATGATGGCCACCTTGTCGCAGAGTTTTTCCGCCACTTCCAGAACATGGGTAGAGAAGAAGATGGCACCTCCGTTTTCACAGATTTCGTGCATGGCCTGCTTGACCAGATAGGCGGCTTTTGGGTCCAGCCCCACAAAGGGCTCGTCCAGAATGACCAGTTCGGGGTCGTGCAGCAGCGCTGAGATGATGGCGAGTTTCTGCTTCATGCCGTGGGAGTAGGCGCGGATGGGCTGCGCCAGGTCGTTCCGGATTTCAAACTGCTCCGCATAATGTTCAATGCGTGCAGCACGAATGTCGGCCGGCACCCCGAAGATGTCAGCTATGAAATTCAGGTACTGAATGCCGGACATGAATTCATACAGGTCCGGATTGTCCGGAATGTAGGCGAGCACGCGTTTGCAGGCAATGGGGTCGTCCTGAATGGAAATGTCCTTGACTGCAATACGCCCGGAGTCAAAAGGCTGCAGCCCGCAGCAGCAGCGAATGGTGGTGGTTTTTCCGGCCCCGTTGTGGCCGATGAACCCGAAAATTTCTCCGGGCTGAATATGGAGCGACAGGTCGTCGACGGCGACCTTGTCCCCATACGTTTTCGTCAGATGTTCAATTTTCAGCATAAGAGCCTCCTGCAGACGGGACTTCCTAATCCCGATTTCTATTCCGCCTTTATTATATCGGAAAACGCATCCGGCTCCAATGCTATAATAGGGACACGAAAGAAGGAATGTTCCATGCACAAAAAATGCGTGTTCTGGCTGAACCTGCTCTCCGCCCTGTGCGGATTTACAGGCGTCGCCCTCTCCCTGACCGTCAACGGGCCGAAATGCCTGGCCCTCTACTCCGACCTGACGGCCCTGTTCGCCGGGATCATCAGTATTGTGCACGCTGCGGGACTGGATCGCGCCGGGAGGAAGGACCGGGTGTTCCGGTTTGCGTCTGCGGTCTCCCAGGTGCTCGTGCTGCTTTTCGCGCTGATCAGCCTGCTGCCGGCGTTTTCGTTCTCCTTCAGCAAGTTTTCGCCCCACCTGATCCTGATGCATTTCTGCGCCCCGACCCTGTCGCTAATCTCCTACTTCGCTCTGGAGCGGGACGGCCAGCTGCGCTTTTCCGACACCCTGTATGGATACCTCTTCACCGGTATGTACGCCGTCTTTGCCATCGTGCTCTGCGCCGCCGGAATTGCCCACACCGAGGCGTACCCGTTTCTGAATTTCTACCCCGGCCACATGGCGGTGCCCTTCCTGGAGGACGCCGGCATCCTCTGCGCGATCTACGGGATTGACTGGACGGTATACCGGCTGTCACGGAGATAAGCGGCCCTCTCATTCCCAATTTCCTGCCTTCGATTCCAAAAGCTTGCGATTCAGGATTGGAATCGCCTACGCTGTCGAAAAGGAGGGATTTCCATGGACATGCAGGCCCGGTTAAAACAGATCCAGGCTGTCCTGGAGAAATGTGAGCAGCTGCTGAAAGCACTCCCGGACGGCCGCCTGAGCGCAGAAAAAGACCGGTATCGATACTATGGGCCA
This sequence comes from uncultured Oscillospiraceae bacterium, assembly GCA_900542575.1. GTDB lineage: Bacteria > Bacillota > Clostridia > Oscillospirales > Acutalibacteraceae > RUG420. Next base: position 1,285 of record UQOE01000035.1, on the reverse strand, counting down.
GACGGAAGTCAGCGTCTGCTCTCCCCAGACCAGGACGCCAATTTTATCCAGCAGCTGGCTCAAAAGCAGTATCTTGAAAAGACCGCGCAGACTGCCGAACGGGAATATAAAGGATGCCTCGCCTATTTGCGAAAATGCGGCGGCGCTTCTTTTGAATCCGTCTACTACCAGCTTCCGCCGAAACGGCAGCAGTGGGTCCGCCCCATTTTTCTGCCGGAATATACCGCCCAAAACTGGATGCAGGCCAGTTATTTCCAAAAAGATGCAGCCGGCGCAAACTTCCCCTGTTCCAGTGGAATGCTGGTTCGCTCCAAGTCGGAAGCACTCATTGCATCCAGACTTCAGTATTTTCGTATTCCATTTCATTATGAAGAGCGCCGGATCTTAGAGCCCGTAGGAGAAGTCTATCCAGATTTCACGCTCCTTAGCCCTCGCACAAACCAGATCTGTATTTGGGAGCATTTCGGGAAAATGGACGACCAAAATTATGCGCTGCGCACTGTGCAAAAACTTTTGCTCTACCGTGCGAACGGATATATATTGGGAAAGAATTTCCTTTTCACAATGGAATCACTGGAACATCCATTAACCCCCAAAGAGATTGACAACATTATCCTTGCGAACTTAATGGATGGGAGCTGATCGCCAGTTTTAAATTGGGCAGCTATTTCGGGGCAAGCAGCGCACCTGCCCACGTCTGCTGGCCTATGCCAGGCACCGGGGGACGGGCCATTTCGGGGCAAGTCCCCGCTTTCTCGGGGCGGCCCCGCTTTTTCCCTGAGTCGCCCCGGGCCAGTCCTCGATGACGGCCTCACTTCGAGGCAATTCCTCGCTTTCTCGGGGCGACCCCGCCTTCTCGCCGGGCTGCCCCAAGCTAGGTCACGGTGACGATCACAGTTCGGGACAACTCCCCGCTTTCCCGGGGCGGCCCCGCCTTTTTCCTAAGTTGCCCCAGGCCAGGCCACAATTACGACCCCATCTCGGAGAAGTCCCCGCTTCCTCGGGGCGGCCCCGTCTTTTCGCCTGTTTGCCCCAGGTCAGGCCCCGGCGGCGTCCCAATTTCGGGGAAGTCCCCACTTCCTCGGGGCGGCCCCGCCTTTTCCCTAAGTTGCCCCAGGCCAGGCCACAATTACGACCCCATCTCGGGGAAGTCCCCACTTCCTCGGGGCGGCCCCGCCTTTTTCCTGAGTTGCCCCAGATCTGGCCCCAGCGGCATCCCCATTTCGGGGCAAGTCCCCACTTCCTCGGGGCGGCCCCGCCTTTTTCCTGAGTTGCCCCAGATCTG
>UQOE01000034.1 GCA_900542575.1 uncultured Oscillospiraceae bacterium | reverse complement strand
CGAGGATGTTGCCCGCACCGCGGAGCTCGAGGTCCCGCATGGCAATCTTGAATCCGGATCCAAATTCCGTATATTCCCGGATGGCGCTCAGGCGGCGGGCCGCAATGTCGGTCAGCTCCTTGCCGCCGTAATAGGTGAAGTAGGCGCTGGCGCGGCGGGAGGAACGGCCGATCCGGCCGCGGATCTGGTGCAGCTGGGACAGACCGAGACGGTCCGCGTTCTCAATGATCAGCGTGTTGGCGTTGGGCACGTCGACGCCGGTCTCAATGATGGTTGTGCAGACAAGGATATCGATTTCCCCGTCAATCAGCGCACGCCAGACGTCGGACAGCTCGTCCTCGCTCATCTTACCATGGGCAATTCCGATGCGGGCCTCCGGCACGAGTTCATGCAGTTTGGCCGCACAGTGCATAATACTTTCGACGTCGTTGTGCATATAGTAGACCTGGCCGCCGCGGCGGAGCTCCCGCTCAATTGCCTCGGTGATGACGCCGGCATCGTACTCCAGGACATAGGTCTGAACCGGATGGCGGTCCAGCGGTGCCTCTTCCAGGATGGACATGTCCCGAATACCGGTCATGGCCATGTTCAGCGTCCGAGGAATCGGCGTTGCAGAGAGCGTCAGGACGTCCACATTCGGGAACCGCTGCTTCAGCTTCTCCTTCTGGGCCACGCCAAAGCGCTGCTCCTCGTCGATGATCAGCAGGCCGAGATCGCGGAATTCCACATCTTTGGAGATCAGGCGATGGGTACCGACAATAATGTCGATGCTGCCGCGTTTGACATCCTGCAGAATCTTTTTCTGCTCGCCGGCGGTCTTGAACCGGGACAGCATTTCGACATTGACCGGGAACCCGTCGAAGCGCTGCATGATGGTATTGTAATGCTGGAAGGCCAGGATTGTCGTGGGGACCAGGATGGCGCACTGCTTGCCGTCGGCCACGCATTTAAAAGCCGCGCGCAGCGCCACCTCGGTCTTGCCGAAGCCGACGTCGCCGCAGAGCAGGCGGTCCATGGGGTGCGGCTGCTCCATGTCCTTCTTAATTTCATCAATGCAGCGGAGCTGGTCCTCCGTCTCGTCGTACTCAAAGCGGCGCTCGAAGTCGCTCTGCATGTCGATATCCGGCGAGAAGGCATAGCCCGGCGTGTTCATCCGCTTTGCATAGAGAGCCGTGAGCTCCTTCGCAATGTCTGCCACCGCCGCCCGGACCTTGGCGCGGGATTTTTCCCACTCCTTCGAGCCGAGCCGGTTGATCTTGACGCGCTTCGATTCCTCCCGGGGGCCGATGTATTTGGAGACGAGATCCAGCTGCGTGACCGGCACATACAGGGTGTCGCCCTTGGCGTATTTGATTTTAATGAAGTCCTTCGTGACGCCGGACACCGTCAGATTCTCAATGCCGTCAAAGATGCCAATGCCGTGGATGGAGTGGACAATGTAGTCGCCCTCGTGCAGTTCATCGAGACTGTGGAATGCATTTTTCGACTTGGGCGCCCGGATTTTCCGCCGCCCGCTGCGGGGTACTCCGCTGTGGCTGACCAGAAGCAGGCGCGACTGCGGGAACGAGACGCCGGAGCTGAAGGTCCGGCCGATCACACTGAGCTGACCCCGTGGGAATTGCTCCGGCAGCTCTTTGTAATAGAGCGCATGGTAGCCCTGCTCCTGCAAGTCGCCGGCCAGCGCCTGCGCCGCCTTATCCGTGCCGGCGGCGATCACAGCCGCCTGATCGGTGTAATCGGACGGCAGACAGTCCTGAAACAGCGACGTCTCCGTGCCGTTCCAGGCGGGAATGGTCCCGAGGGTCAGGCTGTAGAGATCCTTCAGCGGGAGCTCAAAGCTGCCCCGGGCAAAGTTGTCCAGGAACATCGTGTCCGCGTGAGAGAAATCCTCCACGAGGGCGCTCCAAGAAATCGTCAGTTCGCCGAGGGAGCGGGCCATATCGCCGAGCTCGTAGGCGTCTTTCAGGTCTTCATGCGCAAGTTTGGTGACCGATGCCGCCTTCTCCTTGAGCTGGCCGCTCTCCGCGAGGATCAGCAGATCTCCCTCTTTCAGGTAGCTCAGAGGGGTCGCCGCCATGGGATAGATGAGATTGATATACTTGTCCAGGCAGATCGGCCGCCCCTCCCGAATGGCATCGGCGTCATCCTGCATTTTGGTGCGGACCGTATCGGCGTTCTTCGTGCGGACCCGGGCCGCCAGCGTCTCGATCTGCTCCGCAAGGGCCTGCGGATTGTCGGGAACCAGCTCGTTCGGCGGGGTCACCGCCACCTGTTCCACCGGCTCGGTCCGCCGCTGCGATTCGATCTCGAACTCGTTCAGAGTATCGATTTCATCGCCCCAGAGTTCCATACGAATGGGGTTGGTGCGTCCCGGCGGAAAGAAGTCGACAATGCCGCCGCGTACTGAAAATTGGCCGGGGCCCTCCACCTCGTCGGCAAAGGTGTAGCCGGCAGCCGTAAATGCGGCGGTCAGTTTCTTCAGGTCGACTTCCCCGCCCGGCTCCAGAAACAGGATGCGCTCCGCCAGCGTATTGGGCGGAAGCGTCTTCTGCATGGCCGCTTCCACCGGAAGAAGCAGGACGTCGAGACGATGGAGTTCCCAGGCGGAGAGAGCCCCCATGCGCTGCTGCTCGTACTCGCGGGAGCGGGTCTGGGCCGAGACATAGGAGAGGTCTCTTGCGGGCAGGACACCGGCGCGGGTTCCGAAATTTTCCAGATCGGCGGCCATCCGGGCGGCCGTCCCCTCGTCGGGCACCAGCACAATAGCCCGCCGCGCCGTATCGGCGAGCAGGCTGTGGATAAGATAAGCTTTGTGTATGTTTACGGCTCCCAGCACTCCGAAAGGCATCTGATTTTCCCGGATGTTGCCGAGAATGGACTGGTAGTCGCGGTTTTCCCCGATGGCGGCGGAAAATCCTGACATGACTTTCCCTCTTTCAAATGGTATTGCCCCCATCACAGTGTGATGGGGGTTAAAATGTTATCTTATTTGGAACGGTTGTAGCGGTTCATGGCTTCGGTGATGTCATCCTTCAGGATGAGCTCTGCAGCGCGTCCCGCGTTGTCCAGCGGTTCTTCCAGCACTTTACGGTCCTCCTCCGAGAAATGGGAGAGAACAAAGTCGGCAAGAGACATCTGGGAGCGCTTCCGGTCGCCGATGCCGATGCGGATGCGCGGGAACTGGTCCGATCCGACACATTCGATGATGCTCTTGAGGCCGTTGTGCCCGCCGGCGGATCCGCTCCTGCGGATGCGCATGGTACCGGGTTTCAGGTTGATGTCATCGGAGAATACAATGATGTGCTCCGGCGGAATCTTGAAGTAGGCAGCCGCCTCGGCAATGGCCTCGCCGCTGTTGTTCATGTAGGTCAGCGGCTTCATGAGCAGAACCTTCTGGCCGTCGATGAGGCACTGGGCGGTCAGGGACTGGAATTTATGCCGGTCGATGGTGACGTCATACTTTTCCGCCAGCCGGTCGACCGCCATGAACCCGACGTTGTGGCGGGTGTTGGCATATTGGGAACCGGGGTTGCCGAGCCCCGCAATGATATACATAGGAGAGCTTCCTTTTCTTTTTAGAAATTCGAACATGCAGATGCGACCTTATTTCATATTTTTGTAGGGCTTTTTCCGGGTTACCCAGCCGGCAATGTTCTTCTGGTACGCCCGTGCTATGGCGAGCGCATTTTCCGGAACATCTTCGGTAATCGTGGAACCGGCGGCCGTAAAGGCCCAGGCGCCGACTTTGACCGGTGCTACAAGGTTGGTATTGCAGCCGATAAACGCATGGTCTTCAATGGTCGTGCGGTGCTTGATTTTTCCGTCATAGTTGACCGTCAGCGAGCCGCAGCCGAAGTTGCACCCTTCGCCGACGTCGGAGTCGCCGACATAGGTGAGATGCGGTACCTTGGTCCCTTTTCCGATGTTTGAGTTTTTGACCTCGACGAAGTTGCCCACATGGACTTTCTCGGCCAGATGAGTGTTCGGGCGGATATGCGAGAAGGGGCCGACGTTGGCGCCGTCCTCAATTTCGGAGTCCTCGAAGAAGACATTGTTCAGCTGGACGCCGTCGTGGATGATGCTGTCATAGACCATGGTATTCGGTCCGAGAACACAGTCCTCCCCGACGGTGGTGTCGCCTTTAAGAATGGTGTTCGGGAGAATCTGCGTGCCGCGTCCGATGGAGACGTGTTTGCCAATAAGGATGCCGTCAATGCAGGGGATGTCCACGCCGTTGCGCAGGTGTTCTTCCAGAACCTGTTTCCGCGCAATGTCGTTGAGCTGCAGAAGCTGGACCCGGTCGTTGGCGCCGAGCACAACGTTGCCGTTTGCGGCGGTGTACACGCCGGTCCGTTTTCCCTCGCCCTTCAGGATGGCGATGGTGTCCGTCAGATAGTACTCGCCGGAGACCGGAGACGGGGTCAGCTGCTCCAGTGCGCGGAGCAGATCTGCCTTCTTAAACCAGAGCACGCCGGAGTTTACCTCGTGCACCGCTTTTTCCTCTGCGGTGGCATCTTTCTGCTCGACAATGCGAAGCAGTTCGCCGGCGTCGTTCTTCAGGATACGGCCGTAGCCGGTGGGGTCCGGTATTTCCGCAGAGACAACCGTCACGGCATTGCCGCTCTTCCGGTGTTCCTCCAGGGAGCCGAGGATGGTGGCGGAGTCAATGAACGGGGCGTCGCCGTTTAATACGAGAACGTCCTCCGCGTCGGTCTTCTTTAAAGCCGGGACTGCCTGCATGGCAGCGTGTCCTGTGCCAAGGCGCTCCTTCTGCCACGCGATGGAACAGGTTCCGCCGACGTGGGATTCCAGCTGTTCACCGTAGTGCCCGACGATAAGCACCCGGTCCTCAATGCCGCTGTCCCGAAGTGCATCCAGCACCCAGTCAATCATGGGCTGGAACAGGACCTCGGTCATGGCCTTCGGCATATCTGCTTTCATTCGCTTGCCCTCGCCGGCGGCGAGAATAACTGCACATGCGTTGTTCATGAATGAAATAACCTCCCCAATGCGGTTGCTAAGTCAGTGTTGTGGTTGGCGGCGAGCTGCAATGCCCCCTCAGTCAGGGCGTACATAACAAGGAAGACCAGGATGACCGCCAGTGTACTGGTGCCGCCCTTCTGATGGCGCGTTTTCTCCCGCTCCTCCTCATTCAGATTCGCCGTCCGCAGCAAAATCTTTTCAACTTTTCGCTTATAGAGATAATTGCCGAAGATGCCGGCGAGAATCTGCACCGCGAAAAATACATACTGATTGACCTGCAGCGAGGTCGGCTGGTCTGGCAGGTCGCTGACCGCCTGCTGCTCCTCCGTGCTGTCATCTCCGCTCTGCTGTTGGGCGGAAGCGGATTGCTGCATAACCGTCATGGTCTGCTCATAGTATTTGTAGACGGAGTTCATGCAGCTCAGCGGGATAATAATCGTCAGAATTAAGGCGAGAAGAGCATAGCCGAACATCTTCCGATAGGCGAACCAGAAGGCCGGGAAAAAGAACGCGGCCCAGTTCCAGGAATTGACGGAGTGCGTCCGCTCCATGCGGAAGAATTTTGGAATAAAGCGCTCGGAGCCGTTCTGGATGACAGACGCATATTCTTTGACTTTATATTTTCCAAGCGTCTCGTCGCCGCCGATGCGGTGATACCCCTGCCGGACTCCGCCGGTTCCGTCCATAGACGCATAGGGGTACCCGCCATAGGGGCCCGTCTGCTCGGGACCGATAAACATGTTGGGGTCCTGCTGGACATCGTCGCCCTGGTCTCCGCCGGTCTCCGATTCCGCCGAGGCGTCCTGCTGTGCTTCCGCCTGTTCCTCCTCTTCCGCCGTCTTCGGCGGCTCCCAGGACCAGCCGGTGCCGTGGCGGTACTCGTTGACACAGTGCCCCAGCTGCTGCCAGCAGGCCCGGTGTACCGGCGTTCCGCACTCCGGGCAGACTACGATGTCGTCGCCCTCCTGGAAATCCTTCTGGCAGATTTGGCACGAGATGTGCTGATAATCCATGCGATGCACTTCCGATCGAAAAACGGAGCGTCCAACGCCCCGTGAAATTTAGTTTGTCTATTATACCTTATAAAAGACAGAAATTCAATTCCGTCCGGCCGCCCGGATACTGCGCTTTACTTTGATCTCTTTTTTCCTTATAATTAAGTGCAATTATCCACAGCTATCGAATTGTATCTCAGACAGAAGAAGGATGGATTACAGTGCTTCAGTATGAAGAATTACGACTGGCGCTTCAGGAAAAGGAGCCGTCGCTCACCGAATTGAAAGAGTCCATTGGCTACGACAAAGCGAAGGAAGAAATCAAGGACTTGGAGAACCAGGCTGCGCAGAACGGGTTCTGGGACGACCTTGAGAACTCCCAGAAAGTACTCCAGCGCACCAGCAAACTGAAAAACCGCGTCAAACAGTACGACGATTTAAAGCAGCTCTATGACGACACCATGGTCATGATTGAACTCGCCGATGAAGAAGAGGACGAATCCCTCTACGACGAGTGCAAAGAAGGCGTCGACAAAGTAGATTCCGACCTGGAATCCATGACGCTCTCCACCCTTCTGACTGGAGAGTATGACGAGCGGAACGCCATCCTGACCTTCCACGCCGGCGCCGGCGGAACCGAGGCACAGGACTGGGCCTCCATGCTGTTCCGTATGTACAACCGCTGGGGTGAGCGCCACGGCTTTAAAGTCTCCACGCTCGACTACCTCGAGGGCGACGAGGCGGGAATCAAATCCGCCACCATTCTCATTGAGGGTGAAAACGCCTACGGCTATATGAAATCGGAAGCCGGCGTCCACCGCCTGGTCCGCGTCTCCCCGTTCGACGCCCAGGGCCGCCGCCACACCTCCTTCGCCTCGGTCGAAGTTATGCCGGAAATTGATGACGACGTAGAAGTCGACATCCGCCCTGAGGACATCACCATGGAGGTCTACCGCGCATCCGGCGCCGGCGGGCAGAAGGTCAACAAGACCTCTTCTGCAGTCCGCCTCATCCATAACCCCACCGGTATTGTCGTCAGCTGCCAGGTGGAGCGCTCGCAGCACCAGAACCGTGAAGTCGCCATGCGCATGCTCCGCTCCCGCCTCATCGAAATCAAAGAGCGCGAACACCTCGAGAAAATTGAGGACATCAAGGGCGACCAGATGCAGATTGCCTGGGGCTCCCAGATTCGCTCCTACGTCTTCATGCCCTACACGCTGGTCAAGGACACCCGGACCGGCTATGAGAAGGGCAATATCGACGCCGTCATGGACGGCGACCTCGACGGTTTCATCCACGCCTATCTCAAGATGAAATCCCTCGAAAAACTCGAGGCCACCAAAGAGAACTGATTTCTCTGAAAATTTAAATTGACACCAGCCGCGGAACTTTGCTATAATTTGTTTCCGCGGCTGAATCTTTTGGCCGCAAATCCTTGCTCCGAGGATCCGCTTCGGGGCCACATGTCCAGAAGGAGGTGCTAGTAATGGCAAAGAAAAACTACGAAATCATGTTGGTTTTCTCCGTCAAAGACGGTGAAGATGCAGCGAAAGAGCTTTTTGAGAAATTCAAGGCTCTGGTCGAGAAGCACGACGGTGTCATCAACGACGTTGACGAGTGGGGCAAGCGCAAGCTCGCTTACGAAATCAACGACGAGGCAGAAGGCTACTATGTTGTCGTCAAGTACGCAGCAGAGCCGACCTTCCCGGTTGAAATGGAGCGCGTTCTCCGTATCACCGACGGCGTTCTTCGTTTCCTCAACATTGCTGAAGAGGACTAATTCAGGAGGTTAACAGATGCTTAATTGTGCAGTTATTATGGGCCGCCTTACCGCCGACCCGGAACTTCGCACCACAAACAGCGGAATCAGCGTCACTTCGTTTTCCGTTGCTGTTGACAGATCCTACCAGAGAGCCGGGCAGGAGCGCCAGACCGACTTCATCAACGTTGTCGCCTGGAGACAGACCGCCGAGTTCGTTACCCGTTATTTCCACAAGGGTTCCATGATTGCCGTACAGGGCTCCATTCAGACCCGGAAATACACCGACCGAAACGGCAACAACCGCACTGCCTTTGAAATCGTCGCAGACAACGTCAGCTTCTGCGGCTCCAAAGCAGAGAGCAACACCGGAAACAATTCCAATTATGGAAACAACAGCTACAGCGGCAATGCCGCCCCGCAGCAGAACCGGACTCAGAATGCTGCTCCCTCTTTTTCCACTGCTGACACGGATGACTTCGCTTCCATCGACTCTGATGACAGCGACCTCCCGTTCTAAGCAGGCATCTTTTACTTTTTCTTTGAATGGAGGTTGAAACCATGGCATACGATAGACGTAACGGCAGAAGAGGCCGTCGCAAAGTCTGCGCATTCTGCGTAGCAAGAGCCGAGAACGGCGAAAAGAAGATCGACTACAAAGATCCCGCTGCTCTCCGCAAATTCACGTCTGACCGCGGAAAGATCCTTCCGCGCCGCGTTACCGGCACCTGCGCTTACCATCAGCGTGAGCTCACCACTGCCATTAAACGTGCCCGTCACGTTGCCCTTCTCCCGTACTCCGCTGACTAATTGCGGCGTACCCCTAAAGAAGCATCAAACGGCGATCCACTCTGAATGAGTGAATCGCCGTTTTTTTGTGCAGATACGAAACCGGAAAATATCCCTTCCCCGCACGGGGAAGGGATTCTGCATATTATTTATGTTTTCGATTTCTTTGCAGCTCTCGCTTCGCGGCGTGCCTTGCGCTCCTCCGGTGTAGACCGGGGACGACTGCGTTCCGGACGGGTCGGACGGGGCTGTGCGGCCGGCGTCTCCGGCTCTTCACGTTCCGCATTTTCCTGCTGCCGGCGTGCTGCAGGGGTCTCGGCCCGGCGCTTCGCCCCGCCGTCTTTCGGGCGGCTGCGGAGTCCGGCAATTCCCAGTGCCACAAGGGCACCGATAACCTGGATGAGCAGGACCTTCGGGTCGTTGAACAGACCGACGCCGCTGACGGCAGAGAGAACAATTCCGATGATAACGGCCACAGCCGAGTAGGCAATGGACAGGGTGCTGTTGATGGCATTTCCCTCATACAGCCGCCGCACCTCGTAGAGACTGTGCATGGCCGCCTGCGGCGAACCGGTATGGAAAATGCCGATGTCGCTGCTCTGTGCATTCTTTTCCGGTGCACCTTTGCGGTACTCCTGAAGGAGGTCGCCGGAGACCGGACGGATGACTTTGATGGCGCCGATAGGAATGCGGTAGCGCTGGCTGATCATCTCTTCGGTCACATTGCAGTCCGTATTGCGGATAAGCATCGTGATGCCGGCGCGGTCCATCTGCTTCATGCAGCGGCGGACCCGGCGGCTGACGCGGTAGCGCAGAACAAACATTGCGGCAATTTTTCCGGAGATGGCGAGATAGCAGACCTTGCGTCCGTGAGCGGTGTACTCGGCCTCTTCCTCCTCTGTCGGGACTTTGACGTTGTGGTTGCGGAGAAACTCCCGATTGCCGAAGAGCACGCGGCGGTCGCCGATCCAGGCGCTGAGGCCAAGGCGCTCCTCGTACATCAGATCTTCAGTCTCCGGAAGCAGTTCTTTCTTGCCGAGAATGGTCTTCTCAAAGACGGACGACAGCGGTCCCTCGGACGGGATGACCAGAGCTGCCGCGTACAGAATGGCGTCGTCAATGAGCATATGATGATAGGTCTTAATGCCGACAATGCTGCAGGAGCCCTTGCCGAACAGGTCGCGGCTGTCCATGGCATAGGTATCGACAAACGCGCTCTTCTCGATGGCCCGGTGGCCGAGGATGGCCGCATTGCTGCGGCTGAGCGAGGCGTCCTGGTTGTAGAGCCCCAGGTGATACGCCAGAATGCCGAAGGACGGGAAGCCCGCAGCACAGAAGGCCGCGAAAGCGTTGACGCCTACCACGGCGCTGCCGTTGACGGCACCGAAAACGATGGCGGCAAGGAATGCGACGCCCAGGATGACCAGGAACGGCAGACGGCTGTTGGCGTCGGCCGGATCATCGGCGAAGGAGTCCTCGACAAAGTTCTGCGGGATATCCGCCGGTACGGTGTAGGCGATGGCCGGTTTTTCTTCGGCCATCACACCGCCGCTGATTTTCCCGGCGTCCTCGCCGGATTCCACTACGCGGGTACTGTACAGCCGCGTGCCGCTGCTTAGGAACTTAAAATTGTCCCTGGCCCGTTTCAGGGAGATGTGCCGGGCAAAGCAGCCGAGGCACATCGCGAAGCAGGCGGCCGCCGTATACAGGCTGGCGGGTTCGGCACTGTCGGCCAGCATCATCGTGATATCTTCGATAAGGCACGCCGCAAAGACAGCCAAGATGCCGCTTGCCGCGTTGATCTTTCCATGGACAATGCCGCGGAACCCTTTCCGCAGCAGCTGCCATCCGAATCCGCCGGAGAGGACCAGAATGAGCAGAGCGATTCCGCCGCAGGCCAGGCTACTGCCGCCGACGGCGTCGAGCGTACCGGATGCCAGAGCGACAAAAATGCCGAAGACAAGGGAAAGCACGGTCAGAATGGCCTCTGCGACGGAGGCGATCAGCCCGCTGCGGGTATTCCGCTCCAGGTCGTGGCTGAGGCGGTGGGGATCTTTTTTCGGATCGTAATTCGAGTTGAGATACGTAGAGACGTCGCTGCCTTTTGCAAACACGGGGACATCTTCCACGGAAGACGGTTTCGTTTTCTCCCCGTCCTCCTCAGCGCCCTTATTCAGGCGGAAATTCTTTGCGCGCTCCCTGCGTTTCTTCTGGAGCTCCGCCTCAACGTGCTTTTCGTCAATCTGTTCCGGCTGCTGCGCCTCGTCGTCGAAGCCCGGCAGATGGATCTGGCCGTCCAGCTCCTCTGTGTTCTCGTGCGCGATCGGCTTGCTGGAGCCGTTCGCAAGTATCGTCTTGTCCAGTCCGCTGAACTGCGCGTCGGCGTCGATGATGTTTGGGACCTCCTCGAGCTCGGCCGTGCTGCCGCGGAACTTGCTGTGTTTTTTCTTCTCTTTCGGTTTGCGCACCAGGCCGGCAATTTCATCCAGCCCAACGGTTGGAGACTTGTGGAGATCTTCGTCCTCCGGCAGCGGCTTCAGCACGGCAGTCTTAAAGCTGCTGCGCTCTTCCGGAATGCTGTCCGGGCTGTCGTCCTCCTCCCGTTTTTCGGAACGGATCTGGTGGTCGATCTGCTGATTGTACATCGGAGGAATGCCGACGGTCTTGTCGGCCACAGCGACATCCTCTTCCTGGGGCGCTGCGGTGAGGTCGTCCCCCTCAAATTCGCCTTCGGACTCGCCGCCCTCCAGCGCATTCATGACATCATTCCCCAGTTCGCTCAGATGCTCTTTCCAGCCGCGCTTCTTTTTCGGCGGTTTGGGTTTGGGGGCGGACGGGTCGGCCAGTTCATCGAGACGGCGGTCCAGGCTGTCCGGTTCCTCCCCCGGCGGAGCGGGTTCGGTCTGTTCCGGGGCAGAGATGGCAGCGGCAGCACTTTTCTCCTGCTGCTCTTCCTCTTTCGCAGCCTCGGCGAGGGCGGCAGCGCGTGCCGCTTTGTCCTCCGACTCCTGTCGTTCCTCCTCTTCAATCTTCTCTTTCCAGGCGGCCGCCGCTTTCAGGGCGTCGGCGTCCGGCAGGAAGGTCGTGTCCCCGTCGATCTCTTCGATCTTATCCGACCGGCCGGAGCCGGTGCGAAGGGTGTCTTCCTCTTCGGGGTACTCGTCTTTGTCCGGAAGTTTTACCCCGAGATAGGCTTCCAGGCTGTCGTTATCGGTTTCGAGCTGCAGCTCTTCGAGGGGATTCAGCTCGTGGGTTTTCTCGTCGTTGAAAGAGCTCTTGGGCCGCTCCCGTTTGGCGAAAACGGCGTCCTCCTTCTCGGCTTCCGCCAGCTCCTCCGGCGTGCCGACCGGAATGTCAAAGGTGCCGGCGGTGACAGCGCTCAGGAGTTTGGGTTCCACCGGTGTCCGGTGCCAGATGGGAGAACGCTCTCCCGTCCGCTTCGGCTTCGGCGCCGCCTCTTCGGCGTTTTCCGCCGGGGACTCGACCTCTGCCGCGTCATCGGTGATGTCCATAACCGCGGCATTCTCCTCTTGCGGGAGTTCCTCCGGAATGGCCTCAAAGGCCTCGGCACTCTCTGCCAGCGGGATGGCAAACGTTCCGCCGGTGACCTTGCCCTGGAGGGCGGGTTCCACCGGCGTCCGGTGCCAGTAGCGCGGGCGGCGGGCCGGCGCAACAGATGCAGCAGATGCGGCAGGTGCCTCCGGCTGTTTTTCCTGTTCCGATGTTTCCTCCGCGGCTGTCTCCGAAGCCTCCGACGGCTGGACCGGCTTCATGGGTCCCTCGATGGCCCGGCGCTCCTCCAGCTCATAGCGGGTGAAATTCTTTTCGGTCTCTTTGACGTAGGCCGAGACGCGTTTGGCAAAGGTCTCCGCCTCTGAGGCAAACTGTTCCGCCTCAGCGGTAAAGGCCTGGTGCGTCTTTTCCCACTCGGCGTTCTTCATGGCCTCTTTCTGGCGGGACTGCTTTTCCAGAAGTTCATCCAGCTGGCGCTGCGCCTCTGAGGGCTCCGGGACCTGGGCGGATTCCCGCGCGGTCTTCTCCAGAGCCTGGGCAGTCTCCGAGGCGGAGTCGCCAAAGAGTTCCGGAGTCTCCTCGGCGAGGGAGATCTGATGGTAGTCCTCATCCTCTCCGCCGGATTTGGGGGCCGGTTCCTCCTGTGCCGTCTCCTCCAGAGACATCTGATGATAGACGGTCTCGGTGGGGGCGGCATCGGCGTCGTACTCGTCAAAATCGGGTTCTATGTTCAGGGTGTCGTCTTCCGGGACGCCCTCTTCCGGCACAGAGCCGGATGCGGTTTTCTTCTCGTCGTCCAAGCGGACCCCTCCTTACAGTGCTTTCAGGCCAAGGCGCTGTCGGCTGACCTCATACATCATAATGCCGGCCGCCACCGAGGCGTTCAGTGAATTGATTTCGCCGCGCATGGGGAGGGAGAGCACGAAGTCGCATTTCTCCCGGACCAGCCGGCCCATCCCCTTGCCCTCGGAGCCGATGACCAGCGCCAGGGGACCCTTCAGGTCGGTCTGGCACCAGGTTTCGCCCTCCATGTCGGTCCCGTAGATCCAGACGCCGCGGGATTTCAGATCTTCTATTGTACTGGGCAAATTATTCACCCGTGCAACGGGCATATACTCCAACGCACCGGCTGCGGTCTTGGCCACCGTGTAGGTAAGCTCCGCGCTGCGCCGCTGCGGGATAATAATTCCGTGGGCTCCGGCGCACTCGGCACTCCGAATGATGGCACCGAGATTGTGGGGGTCCGCAATTTCGTCGCAGATGACCAGAAACGGCGGTTCCTGTTTTGCCTCCGCCCGGGCGAAAATATCGTCGATGGACGCGTAGGCGTGTGCCGCGACCCGGGCGATGACCCCCTGGTGACGGGCGTGGCCGCACATAAAGTCCAGTTTCTTCGCGTCCACCTCTTTGACCGGTATTTTTGCGTCGCGGGCCATGGCGATGATTTTTCCGATGGAGCCCTGCCGTTCCCCACGGGCGACAAACAGGGAGTCAATATTTCTGCCGGAGCGGAGCGCCTCCATGACCGGGTTGCGGCCGATGATGAGCTCGTCTCTGCTTTCGGATTGTGCCATTAATGTGCATCCTCCTATTTGAAACTGCGCAAGATGCGCCAATATAAGTAAAATAATTTCCTGTATTATAGCATCTATTGCGGGCGCAAACAACAGCAGACACCCTCTGCCATCCTGCCGAAATATTCATAATATTCACTTTGAATGCATATTATTTTCGAATATTCCGGGATTTTTCGAATTTTTATTCATTTTCCTGTTGACTTTATTCATGATGCCCCGTATAATACAGTCAAGCTGAAATTCAGGAGGAAAAACATCATGGCAATCGATAAATCCAAAATCAAAAAAGTCGTTCTCGCATATTCCGGCGGACTGGATACTTCCATTATCATTCCGTGGCTGAAAGAGAACTATAACAACTGCGAAGTCATCGCCGTTTCCGCAAATGTCGGTCAGGGCACTGAGCTCGACGGCCTCGAGGAGAAAGCGCTGAAAACCGGCGCATCCAAGCTCTATATTGAGGACCTCACCGATGAGTACGTCGAAGACTTCATCATCCCGTGTGTCAAGGCCGGCGCCAAATACGAGGGGTATCTCCTCGGCACGTCCCATGCACGTCCGCTCATCGCCAAACGTCTCGTTGAAATTGCCGAGGCCGAGGGCGCAGACGCTATCTGCCACGGCTGCACCGGCAAGGGCAACGACCAGGTTCGGTTTGAGCTGACCATCAAGGCCTTCGCCCCGAACATGACCATCATCGCCCCCTGGCGTGAGTGGGACCTCAAGTCCCGTGAGCAGGAAATTGAGTACGCTGAGGCTCACGACATTCCGCTCAAGATCAACCGTGAAACCAACTACTCCAAGGACAAGAACCTCTGGCACCTTTCCCACGAGGGTCTCGACCTGGAAGATCCGGCCAATGAGCCGCAGTACGAGAAACCAGGCTTCCTGGAGATGGGCGTTTCTCCCCTCGACGCACCGGACAAGCCCACCTATGTCACCCTTGACTTCGAGGCCGGCGTCCCGGTCGCCCTCGACGGCAAGAAGATGAGCCAGAAAGACATCGTTCTCGCTCTCAACAAAATCGGCGGCGAGAACGGCATCGGTCTTCTCGACATCGTCGAGAACCGTCTGGTCGGCATGAAGAGCCGCGGCGTCTATGAGACCCCCGGCGGCACTATTCTCTATGCAGCTCTCAACGCCCTCGAGACTCTGACGCTCGACAAGTACACCGCCCACAAGAAAGAAGAACTCGCCATCACCTTCGGTGAGCTCGTCTACAATGGCCAGTGGTACACCCCTCTCCGCGAGGCTCTCTCCGCTTTCGTCGACAAGGCACAGGAGCACACCACCGGTACGGTCAAACTCAAACTCTACAAGGGAAATATCATCAAATCCAGCATCACCAGCCCCTACTCCCTGTACAACCCGGAGATGGCGACCTTCGACGAGGACGACATCTACGACCAGTACGATGCCAACGGCTTCATCAACCTCTTCGGTCTTCCGATGAAGGCACAGGCGCTCTCCGGCCAGGCGTACAAACTTGAGGACTTCAAGAAATAATCAGAACAGCTAAATTAAGGCGGGAGGCCTTCCGACCTCCCGCGTTTTTTTCGGAAAGGTGACTGCTACATGAAACTTTGGACCGGCCGGTTTTCCAAAGAAATTGACAAGAAAACCAACGACTTCAACTCCTCAATTCCGTTTGACTCCCGCATGTACAAAGAGGACATCACCGGCAGCATGGCACATGCCGCAATGCTCGGTGCACAGGGCATCAACAGCAAAGAGGACACCGATAAAATCTTAAACGGCCTGCAGGGCATTCTGGACGACATCGAATCCGGCGCCCTCACCATAGATCCGGAGGCGGAGGACATCCATACCTTCGTCGAGGGAGAGCTGACCAAACGCATCGGCGACGCCGGCAAGCGCCTGCACACCTCCCGTTCCCGGAACGACCAGGTCGCACTGGACGACCGCCTCGTCATCAAAACCGAGTGCGACGCCCTCATTCCCCAACTCAAAGAGCTCATCTCTATCCTGTGTAAACAGGCCATTCAGTACAAGAATGCCATCATGCCGGGATACACCCATATGCAGCGCGCACAGCCCATCGTCTTCGGCCACCATCTTCTGGCCTACACCGAGATGTTCCTTCGCGACATCAGCCGTCTGGAAGACGCCGAAAAGCGCATGATGAGCCAGTGCCCGCTCGGTTCCGGCGCTCTCGCGGGAACCACCTATAACATTGACCGAAACATGACCGCCAGGGCTCTGGGCTTTGCGGGCCCGAGCCGGAACTCTCTGGACGGCGTCTCCGACCGCGACTTCTGCATTGAATTCGCCAGTGCACTGTCTCTGGTCATGGTCCATCTCTCCCGCTTCGCAGAGGAAATCATCCTCTGGTGCTCCTGGGAGTTCCGTTTCGTCGAGCTCGACGACGCCTTCTCCACCGGCTCCAGCATCATGCCGCAGAAGAAGAACCCCGATATTGCAGAGCTCGTCCGCGGCAAATCCGGCCGCGTCTTCGGCGACCTCATGACGCTCCTGACCGTCATGAAAGGTCTCCCGCTCGCCTATAACAAGGACATGCAGGAGGATAAGGAGGCCATCTTCGACGCATTCGACACCGTGAAAATGTGCCTGACCGCCTTCAATCCGATGATTGACACCTGGAACGTCCATCCGGAGAACATGCGCAAAGCGGCGGCGGCCGGCTTTATCAACGCCACCGACTGCGCCGACTACCTGGTCGGCCGCGGGCTTCCGTTCCGCGACGCCTATAAATGCACCGGTGAACTTGTCGCCCTCTGCATTCAGAAGGGCACCACACTGGAAGAGCTTCCGCTCGCCGACTATCAGTCGGTCTGTGACCTCTTCGACGACGGCGTCTATGAGGCCATCAATCTGGAGCGCTGCGTAGAGCAGCGAACCTGCATCGGCGCACCCTGCCCTGCCAATGTCGAGGCACGGGCCAACGAAATTCTGGCCAGCCTCTCAAAATAAATAAGAAAGAAAGCCTCTGCCATGAGGTTTTGAATTTCAGCAGAAAGAGACCGCGTTTCCTCGGAAATGCGGTCTCTCTCTTTTTCTGTCTCAGTCCAGCGACCAGAGGTCCGGCCGGAAGATCTCTTTATGTGCGCGAATGTAGTCACGGAATTCATTTGCGTTGCTGTGAAAGCGTTTCACTGCTGCAGCACCGTCACCTAATTTTACGGAATCGGTCAGAACGTGAAGGTCTTCCAGTATGGCGTCGGGTCCGGTATAGGCACACCATGCGTGAAAGACCGGGAGCCCGATCTGCATCATGGAGGAGTAAAGTAGCGGGTACAGCGGGTTGCCGCTGTAAAAGACGATCTGCCGGTGGTAGGCCGCCCAGTTCTCCCCCATCCGCCGGGCACTGATGAGGGAGGCCTCAGCGGTCGCCTGCACCATTTTCTCCAGCGTTTCGATTTCCCGCTTCGTATGGTGCGCTGCAATTTTTTCCAGTGAGGGACATTCGGCGCTCTCGCAGAAGTCGATGACGCCGCAGGCGGTCCGGGCATCTACAATCCCCTGCCGATAATTCAGTACGGTAATCAGCGTCTCTATATTTCCGGTGAGGGCGTAGTTGGCAACCACGACGCCGCGCTGGGTCATATTGTCCAAAAAGCCCATGCGGACCAGGTCCCGGATGCCCTCGTGCACCATCGTCTTGCTGATGCCCATGTCGGCGGCCAGCTGCCGCTCGGTGGGCAGCTGTTCCCCCGTCCGCAGCTGACCGCTCAAAATCATATTGACCAGTTCTTCCTCAAACTGCTGTCGGACCGAGGTGACCTCAATTCTCTTAAATTTTGACTGATCCATATATCCATCCAACCCCAAAATATATAAAGCACAGCCCAAAAAGTACGGTCTGACCATGACCAAAAAATCCCTTCCCGGGGGATTGTGCAATTTTGCAAAAGTCCTTTGCGGTCAGACCAAGACCCGCAATTATTATAAAAATATTTGGTCCATTTTGTCAATTGTTAGTCAATCTGTACCATAATACAATTTTTGTGTAGTCTAAATTAGTTGGTACTTTCAGAGGAATGGAACATGAATGAATCAAGCAAAGCATGTGTAATTGCCCTGGCCGGAAAGGGCGGTGTGGGGAAGACCTCTCTCTCCGCCTCTATCGTCCGTATCCTGACGGAGCAGAAGCCGGAGGCCAAGATCCTCGCCATTGATGCGGACCCGGCAGTCGGTCTCGCCACCGCACTCGGCGCAGAGGTCCATGAGACCCTAGACGACATACGGCTTCGGGTTGCGGCAGATGTCACCGGCAAGCTGAACAGCACCGAGGACATCCTGGCAGAGGCGAAGTTCCGCCTCTATGAGGCGATGGACGAGCAGCAGGGCTATGCCTTCCTGGCCATCGGGCGCCCGGAGGCCGAGGGCTGCTACTGCGCCATCAACAGCTATCTGCGAAATGTCATAGAAATGCTGGCCAAGGAGTTCGACTATGTCGTCATCGACGGCGAGGCCGGCATTGAGCAGATCAACCGCCGCGTCATGGACCGGGTAAACCACCTGATCCTCGTCTCCGATCAGAGCAAAAAGGGGCTTAGCATCATAGCTACCATCCGTCGGGTCTCCGACGAGATGATGATGTGCGACAAGGTCGGCGCTGTCGTCAACCGCGCAGTGGCGCCGGAGCGCATCGACTTTACAAAAATTGAAAACACGCCGGTTCTAACGGTCATCCCGCAGGACCCGCGCCTGCTGGAGATGGATATCGACGGCAAAAATATTTTTGAGCTCCCGGCCGATGCCGCCGTGCTGCAGGGCGCCGGGACCATTCTCAGAAAATTGGAGATACTTTAACCCAGAATAAGGAGGTTTCAGCATGAAGTACTACGGTGGATGTGATGTGGGTTCGACCTACACAAAAGCAGTCATTCTCGATGAGAACGGCAAAATGGTCGCCAACACCACGCTCAAGAGCAAAATCAACCCGGTGGAGTCCGCACAGCTCGCCATGAAAGAGGTATGTCAGCAGGCGGGCCTCAGCGGCAGTGAAGATCTCACCTACCTGATCGGCACCGGCTACGGCCGCAACAAGGTCCCGTTTGCCGATGAGAACATCTCCGAGATCTCCTGCCACGCCATGGGCGTCCATGTCACAGATCCCAGCGTCAAGGCCATCATCGACATCGGCGGCCAGGACGTCAAAGGCATTGCCGTGGACACCGACGGCACGGTCAAGAACTTCGCCATGAACGACAAATGCGCCGCCGGCACCGGCCGTTTCTTCGAGGCCATGGCCCGCAGCTTTGAAATGCCGCTCTCGGAAT
>UQOE01000033.1 GCA_900542575.1 uncultured Oscillospiraceae bacterium | reverse complement strand
TCGGTATACTGCATGTGGCTTCCTCTTTTCTCATGGTTCAGGAGAGAACCGTGTTGTATCCCTGGACAGACGGGACATTCTTCTTCGAGAAATAGTAGTCGTAGATTTTCGCGGCGCAGGATACGGTCTTTGCACCGGCGTCGGCGGTCTCAATACAGACGACGACCGAAATTTCCGGCTTCTCAAACGGGGCAAAGGAAATCAGGAAACCGTTGTTGCCCGCAACCCGATGGCCGTTGATAATTTTGACGACATCGGAAGTACCGGTCTTTGCGCCGACTTTGACCGGCAGACCGGAGAAGGCCTTCCGGCAGAATCCGATTGTACCGACCAGATACATACCGCGTTTGACCAGCGCGAGGTTCTTCGGGTGGATATTGAGCTTCTGTTTTACCGTCGGCTCATTCTGCAGAACCGTCTCTTTGTAGTCTGCACTCTTGATGGATTTGACAAAGTGCTGCTGATACCTTGTGCCGCCGTTTGCAATGGTAGAGACGTAGTTGCTCAGCTGCAGCAGCGTAAACTGGTTGTCGGACTCGCCGATTGCCGTGGTGATGACATCGCCGGCATACCAGGTGCCGCCTGCCGCGCGGCGCTCCTCCGGGCTGGAGACATGGCCGGTGGCCTCGGCAATTTCCACGCCGGTCTTCTGGCCGAGGCCGAAGTTGGTCGCCCACTCGTCGATCTTCTCAATGCCGAGCCGTCGGCCCACATCGTAGAAGAAACTGTTGCAGGACACGTTGATGGCGCTGACGACATTGACGGAGCCATGGGCCGTGCCATGGGCGTCCTCGAACACATGGCCGAGGTATGGGTATTTACCGGTGCAGGGGTAGTAGAAATTCTCATTGATGGTGCCGGTCTCCAGCGCCGCAATGGCGGTGCAGGGTTTGAAAGTAGAACCCGGCTCATACAGAGACATGCAGGCACGGTTCCAGAGAGGCTGGTTGGAATCCTTGGCCCATTCGCTGTACTTTTCCTTCCATTCGCTGTTGTCATAGGTCGGATAGCTGGCGCAGGCGAGGATTTCACCGGTGTTGACATTCTGAACGACGCAGGCACCGGCTGCGGCACGTCCGCCGCCGCCGCCGACACTGTGGACCGTGGAGGCAAGGGCATTCTGTGCCACAACCTGGAGGTCCTTGTCAATGGTCAGGACGACGCTGTCGCCCTGTTTCGGCTCAATGGTATAGGTCTCCTCTTTGGTGCCGTCGTCGTTAGTGGTGACGGTCTTCTCTCCGCGGGTGCCGCGGAGATAGTCCTCGAAAGCAAGCTCAATGCCCGAGGAGCCGTAAGTGTCGTGAATGCTGTAGGCGTTCCGGGCGAGGTCTTCTGCCTCGTCCTTGTTCTTGGCCTTTTTGAGTTCCTGCTTCAGATTTTTCTGTTCTTCTTCGTACTTCTCCTGGGTGATATCGTTGGTCCGTCCCAGAATGTGCGGTGCAATGCTGCCGTCTACATAGGTCCGATAGGACTTGATCGTGTTGGTGACGCCCTTGTAGAACCCTTTGTTCTCCATAATAATGGTGACCAGCTGGTTCGGTACATTGTCGGCAAAGGTGTAGGGGAAAGAGGGGCCGAAACCGTCCCGCTCCATCTGCATGTCGACGGCGCCGATTTTCAGGGCATCTTCCTTGGAGTATCCCTGCAGCTGAAACTTCTTTATGATGGCGGTCATGCAGTTCTCCGCCGTGGCATAGCTGTTCAGGTTCAGCTCATCGGAGCCTTTCATCCATTTGACGAAATCTCTGCCCTTGGTATCCGTAATCTGGAACTTGTAGGTTCCGCCATCTAGAACGATAGGCATGTCATGGAGGTATTCGACGTTGTTGGCCTCAAACAGCTTAATCAGCGACTGAATTTCCTTATTCCGTGCGCCCTGCTGTTTTGCCGACGGAAATTCACTGGCCTCCAGTGTAATGGAGTTGCCCTTCTTGTTCGTCACCAGCGGCTGGCCGTTGCGGTCCAGGATGTCGCCGCGGGCAGCGTCCACCGTGGTGGTGTAGGCGCCGACGTTGCCGACATTGGACTCGTTGATGAGCATATTGTAAATCATAAAGCCGATGAGAACGGCGAGAAACACGGCGATGATGACGTATTCCACCGTCATCCGGCTTTTCTTAATTCCCATGTTCTGAACTCCTTAGGGATGGTCTTCGAGAATTTCCTTCCTGGGATATTTCTCCCGCATCTTCCGCAGGAATTTCCGCAGAAGAATATAGTAGACTGCCGTAAAGAGGAAGGAGTAGGCGGCAGACGGGAGATAGAAGGTCACATACAGCATTCCCGAACCGGGGACGTGTCTTGCAACCGAGAAGATGAGCCAGTCCAGCACGCTGTAGAGCAGCAGCGCTGTCCCGGACAGAAGAAGTGCGGTTTTCAGGTTGTTCCGCATCAGATAATTCATAAGCAGAGCAATTCCCGACGCGAAGACGGCAAACAGCAGTGCATGAAACCCGTCGCCCCAGGCGAGGGCGGCGTCCCAGAAGGCGCCGGCCAGGGCGGCCAGAAGTACGGCCGACAGGTCCTTTTCAAACATGGCAATACAGACCACTAACGGGATCAGCAGCCAGGCATGGCACCCCATGATGGTGGGGAACAGGTGCGGCGTATTCTGGAGCAGAACGGAGAGAAGGATGACGAGCACATAGAAGAGGCGCGTCCAGTAAGTCCGCTTTCGGGTGTTGGAGAGCGGTTTTCTCTTTTTCTCCGGATTTTTCAGAACGGAGTAGATGTTGAATTGACTGGCCAAAGAATCACCGCCTTATTGTACCGCGGTGGCGGAGGTCGGCCGCGTGTTGGTCAGCGCGTTGGTACCGGTCCGGCGTACGTCGGAGATGCTTCCGCTGCTGATGCCGGGCTCCTCTGCGCTCTGCTGTTCGTCACTCAGGTCGCTTGCGACGGAGATGCCCTGTCCGCTGAAGTGGGTGATGATAAGGACACTGCTGACCTCGGAAATTTTTACGTTCGGCTTGATGACGGCGTAGGAAGAGATGTCCCGTTTGCTGTCGCGGACATCAATGACCGTGCCGACGACCAGGTCCCGCGGGTAGATGCCGCCGATGCCGGCGGTGCAGACGACGCCGCCTTTATTGATCTGCGTCGTGCGGTCCAGGCCTGCGAGCATGCAGTACCCTTTCCGGCGAAGAGAGGCATCATTGGTCATATATCCGTTTTCACCAGTGCGGATTTCGTAGGCACTGGCGTTCAGATTCGGGTCCAGAATTGTGGTGACCACGCAGTAGGTCGGCGTAACTTTGGTGACCACGCCGACGAGCTGGCCCTGGCCGCAGATGACGGGGTCGTTGACCCGGATGCCGTTGGCCTGGCCCTTGTTCAGGATAAAGGTGCCGAAGAAGTTGGAGGAGTCTTTGCCGATGACCGTGGCCGCTTTGGCCTGGTAGTCCGGATGTTCCGCCTTCAGGTCATCAAAAGACTCGTAGTTGGAGAGCTTTTCCTTGGTCTCCTGGTAGTCGGCGAGCTCCTTCTGGTACTGGGTGACCTGGCCTTCCAGTTCATCGATGCGCTTCTCATAGGTGGAGGAGCGGGTGAAGAAATGGCCGATCTCCTCAAATCCGCGCCCGAGTACAGAGGTGACGCGGGCAAACGGCTGTTCTGCCGTTCCGGCCACCGCCGAGGCGGGTGAGCTCCTGGCGCCGAGCACCGCCGCCAGAATGACAAAGATGATAAGGATGGCCAGCAGAATCATGAGTGCTTTGAACCATCCGGTTTTTACAAATCGACGCATACGAATCGGTCCCTCTTATGCCAGTAGTTTCGGATTGGACGGGAACAGGGGCTTTTCCGGAAAAAAGCCCCTGTTGCATTCCTATTTATCAGTCGGATTAATCGTCGTAGTTCTTGGAACTGGTCAGACTGAGCATGTCATTCTCCAGGCAGATACCGGTGCCGTCGACGACGCAGTCCAGCGGACTCTCGGCAACGTGGACCGGCATTTTGGTCTCAGCCGCAATGAGTCGGTCCAGACCGCGGAGGAGAGCTCCGCCGCCGGTGAGCATGATGCCCTGGTCAATGATATCGGCAGCCAGCTCCGGAGGAGTTTTCTCCAGCGTAGAGCGGATGGCGTCGAGAATCTGGTTGACGTTGTCGGAGAGGGCCTCGCGGATTTCCTCCGAGGAGACCTCGATGTTCTTCGGCAGGCCGTCGACCAGGTTGCGGCCCTTGACGTCGATGGCGCCCTCGCCCTCGTAGGGGTAAGCGGAGCCGATTTTAATCTTAATGTCCTCAGCGGTGCGCTCACCGATGAGGAGATTGTATTTCTTTTTAATGTAGGCGATGATGGACTCGTCAAAGCTGTCGCCGGCGACGCGGGCGGAGCAGGAGGTGACGATGTCGCCGAGGGAGATGACGGCTACCTCAGAAGTACCGCCGCCGATGTCGACGACCATGGAACCGGTGGCCTCAGCGACCGGAAGACCTGCGCCGATAGCGGCTGCCATGGGCTCCTCAATGAGGGAGACCTGTTTGGCGCCGGCGCTGCGCGCTGCGTCATGAACCGCTCTGCGCTCAACCTCGGTGACGCCCGAGGGGATGCAGATCATAACCCGTGCCTTGTTGAGGGGAGAGGAATTCATTGCGCGGGTAATAAACTCTTTCAGCATGTCTGCTGTGATATCAAAGTCAGCGATAACGCCGTCCTTCAGAGGACGAACAGCAGTGATGGAACCGGGGGTACGGCCGATCATCTCTTTTGCCTCAGCGCCGACCGCTACAACCTTGTGCGGGGTGGAACGAACATCAACGGCGACGACCGAGGGCTCGCGGATGACGATACCTTTGCCTTTTACGAAGACAAGGGTGTTCGCGGTACCGAGGTCAATTCCGATATCCTGTGTGAACATTACGAATGTGCTCCTTTCGGGGGACCCAATTAATTTACTGCTTTCACAAACAATTTTTCATAGTATAGATGTATTATACCCCAGCGATTGGTATTCTACAAGACAGATTTTCGACCCGAATCCGGCAGAATTCCGTGCCGTTTCAGCGCCCGATAGACCTCTGCGACAGGCAGTCCGACGACGTTGAAATAATCGCCGTCCATACGGCGGATCAGCAGACGGCCCATACCCTGGATTCCGTAGGATCCCGCCTTGTCCATGGGCTCGCCGCTGGCCGTATACCGGCGGATTTCGTCGTCCGTCAGATCATAGAACGTCACGTCGGTCCGGCAGGCGAAGGTTTCCCGCTTCGCTCCATATACCAGTGCCACACCGGTATAGACCTCATGGGTCCGCCCGGACAGGGCTGCCAGCGTGCGCCGCGCATCTGCCTCGTCGGCAGGCTTTCCCATTGGCTGACCGTCCAGCACCACGATGGTATCGGCACCGAGGAACAGACAGTCCTCACTGCTGCCGTACTCCTTTTCATAGGCGGCGCAGGCGCTAAGGGCTTTGCCGCGGGCCAGATTCTGGACGCCGATGGCCGGATCGGCAATTTTCACCGTCCGCTCGTCGAACGGCGCCGTGTAAACGGTAAAATCGTAGCCGGTCTCGGCCAGCAGATCGCGCCGGCGGGGGGAGCCGGAGGCAAGAATCAGCTGCATGAAGGTCCCTCCTTTTCCATGGAGGCAAGCCGGCCCGTCTCCTGCAGAAGGCGGTACTTCAGCAGGAGGATCTGAGTCTTCGAGTCCGGAAACTCCCCGGCCAGGCAGCGATCCAGCGCTTCGCCGTACGGCATTGTGACGACCTCGAGGTATTCGCCGTCGTCGAGTTTCTGCCCGACATCGGTCAGTCCGTCGGCGGCATAGAGATGGATGACCTCGTCGATGTACCCGGTACTCGGGTAGTCGGTTCCGAGCTCATACCAGTGTGCCGCGGTCATACCGGTCTCCTCGCGCAGCTCGCGCGCGGCTCCCTGCAGAGGGGATTCGTCTTTTTCCAGACGGCCCGCCGGGAGCTCCAGCAGATTGACCCCGTACGGGTAGCGGTACTGCCTTACCAGGATGACGTCGCCCGATGCAGTCACGGGCAGCACGCAGACGCCGTTGACGTGCTCAACGACCTCCCGACTGACGATGCGGCCGTCGGGCAGCATGGCATCGTCATCTCGCAGATTGCAGATGCGCCCGCGGTAACGGTAGATTTTTCGAATGGTTTTCTCTTCAAGATCCATGGAAGATGCTCCTTATATTAGAAGCGGCCGGGATTTTCGGTCCCCGCACTCAAAAAACGGGGCCCCTGCACAGCCGATAACTGTGCAGCAGCCCCTGTGTTTTGTTTTCTTATTTGCCGGAGGCGTCCTCGCTGTCGTCGAGGTCGAATTCCAGCTCCGTACCGCAGCCGGGGCAGGAGACTTCACGCTTCTGAAGCATTTCCTCTGTGACGGAGATGGTTCTGCCGCAAGAGGGGCATACCACCTCATAGCGTGCCGAAGAGTCCTCTTCCCTGGAAGCAGAACCTGCAGCGTCTTCGCCCGCCGCGTTCATCCGCTTTTCCAGTTCAAAGAGCGCTTCGCGCATGCGGTCAATGTTGCGCGCCGTATCCTCAAGGATATCGGTCATTTCCAGGATGATGTCCTGTTCCGGGTTCTCCCCGGTAAATCCGCGGCCCTGTTCCAGGCCTTTCAGATGCGCGACTTTTTCCGAAAGCGTCATTGGATTCTCCCGCTGTCCGTCGGGCTTCGCGTCAAAACTCAGGCGCGGCCCATGTACTCACCGGTTCTGGTGTCGATCTGGATGGTCTCGCCCTCATTGATGAAGAGCGGAACGCGGATTTCGGCACCGGTCTCCACGGTGGCCGGTTTGGTGGCGTTGGTGGCGGTGTTGCCGGCAAAGCCGGGCTCGGTCTCGGTGACCTGGAGCTCAACAAAGTTCGGCGGCTCAACGCCGAATACTTTTCCTTTATAGGAAAGGACCTTGCAGGTCATGTTCTCTTTTACAAACTTGAAGGAGTCCGGAAGGTCGTCCTTGTTGACGGGCTCCATTTCAAAGGACTCGGGGTCCATGAAATAATAGAGGTCTCCGTCGTTGTAGGAGTAGTCCATTTCTTTTCTCTCAATGTATGCGGTCGGGAATTTTGCAGTCGGGTTGTAGGACTTCTCAACAACCGCACCGGTGATGACGTTCTTGGTCTTGGTTCTGACGAAAGCAGCGCCTTTGCCGGGTTTTACATGCTGAAACTCGACGACCTGGAGGACCTGTCCGTCCTCTTCAAAGGTCACACCGTTTCTGAAATCTCCTGCAGAAATCATAGATAAACCTCCGATATTTAACTTGGCATATATTTCAATCTATTGTAGCGTAGCTGTGCGGATTTTTCAATACCCTTACAGCACCTGCAGCTCCTTGGGAAGCGTGCAGAAATTGTAGGAACCGTCCTCGGTAACCAGCAGCATATCCTCAATGCGGACGCCGAACCGGCCCTCGAGATAGATCCCCGGTTCGCAGCTGACGCAGTTGCCCGCCTGGAGCACCCCTTTTGATCTGGGGCCGCAGAACGGGGGCTCGTGAATCTCGACGCCGACACCGTGTCCCATGGAGTGGGTGAAATATTCTCCATAGCCGGCATCGGTGATAATTTTGCGGGCCACGCCGTCGTACTCCTCCGCCGTCATGCCCGGGCGAAGTGCCTCACAACCCGCCATCTGGGCTTTGAGCACCGTGTTGTAGACATTGGCCATCTCTTCGGTGATCGAACCGACGGCAAAGGTACGGGTGGTATCGCTGTGGTAGCCGTTATAAAGGGCACCGTAGTCAATCGTGACGAAGTCGCCGTCCTCGATGACTTTTTCTCCGGGGACGCCGTGGGGCTTCGAAGAGTTGTCGCCGCTGACGACAATCGTATCGAAGGACAGGCCGTCTGCGCCGTACTTGCGCATGCGGTAGTCGAGTTCATTGGCGACATCCCGCTCCCGCGCGCCGGCTTTCAGGAACGGCAGGGTGTCGAGCAGGGCCTTCTCTGCGATGGCCTGCGCCCGCTTCATCTGCTCAATCTCCCAGTCGAGCTTGACTTCGCGCAAGGAGGAGATCAGGCGGTCGAGGCGGCTGGAGACGTTAAAGGTATAGCTGTTCAGCATGCGGCGGTAATTGTTGAGGTCCAGGATGCTCATCCGGGAGGCCTCAACCAGAATTTCATTGCAGCTGTAGCGCTGCATCAGCCGGTTGAGCTGATTATAGACGTGGTCCTGGAGCAGCACCTCGGCATCTTTGACGATCCTTTTGGCGTCTTCAATATAGCGGCCGTCGGTAATAAACGTGCTTCCGTCCCGGGTCACCAGCAGATAGCCGTTGCTCGCGTTGAAGCCGGTGAAATAGCGGCGGTTCTCCTCGCTGACGATCAGTGCGGCCTGCGTGCTCTTCAGAGACTGTTCGAGTTCTCCAAGATTCATCGTTTTGTTCCCTCTTTCGTTTCGGTATCTTTCCCGCGGACCCAGTCTGCGACATCCTGTCCAAACAGGAGAACGGTCTCGGCCAGGCGGACAAACGGATAGTAATAGGGCTTGCGCTCTTCTTTCTGATAGCGCTCCACAAAGATGGTGCGCACCCCGACGCGGTTGGCCCCGCGGATGTCGGTGAAGAGCTGGTCGCCGATCATAACCATATCGCTCATGCGGCAGTGCATCTTTCCGGCAGCGCGGCGGAATCCGAAGGGGAGCGGCTTTGCGGCAAGCCCCACAACGGGGATCTCGTACTGCTCCGCCAGCTTTCCGGCGCGGTCGGGTTTGGCGTTGCTCAGCAGAAGGATGCGGAACCCGGCGTCTTTCATGCGCTGCACCCATTCGGGCGTTCCGGGAAGCGGCTTCGTGGTGTTGTCGTAGGATGAGGTGTTGTCGGCATCCAGCAGGATGACGCTGGCGCCGAGCTGCCGGATGTCCTCCGGCGTCACCTCGGTCAGCCGGCTGCGTCGCAGGTCGGGGCGAAATTGCTGCATGAAAAGTTCCTCCTGTCGTGCGGGAAAAGAAAACCGGCTGCAGGTATGCCCTGCAGCCGGTCTCAATGCTTATTTATATTTGCGCTTACGGGCAGCTTCGGATTTCTTTTTCCGCTTTACGGACGGTTTCTCATAGTGTTCTCTTTTGCGAACTTCTTTGATTACGCCGTCTCTGGAAGTCTGTCTCTTAAAGCGTCTGAGGGCAGAGTCGATAGACTCGTTCTCTCTGACTTTAATTTCGCTCATCTATATTTCCCTCCTTCCGATTGGCAGGGTAAATTACTCAATAATGTCCACTTTTACGTGAACTCTTAGTATTATATAGCATTCGCGAGAACTTTGTCAAACGATATCTGATTCGGCGCTGCTTTTTGTAGAAATTGCCTCGGAGGGTTCCGCATCCTCCGGCCGTTTCGGCAGATTGTCCAGACTTCCTGCAAAGTAGAGACTCTGGCTCGGATAGGCGAATTCGCTGCCGTTTTTGACGACGATCTCACGGATTCGGAAATTGATATCGCCGGTCACCTTGAGATATTCGTCGTAGTTGGTGGTCACCGTAAAGTAGATGATCTGTATGTCCAGGCTGCTGTCGCCGAACCCGATAAAGTTGACCGAGATCCGTCCGTTGTCCACCCTGTCATCCTTCTCAAGCATGGTACGGATATCCTTCAGACATTTGCGGAGGATGCGGTTGGAGGTCGTATATTCCAGTCCGATTTTGGTTTTGACAAACCGTTTCCCCATGGCGGAATAGTTGGTAATGGGTTCCTCCATGAGCCTGGCGTTCGGCATGACGACCAGCAGATCGTCCACGGTACGGACCCGCGTGCTCCGCATAGTCATGTCTTCCACAGTACCCTCAATGGAGGGGGTCTTGATATAGTCGCCGACATCGAAGGGGCGGTCGGAGATGATCTCAAAGCCGGAGAACAGGTTGGAGGCGGTGTTCTTCGCGGCGAGGGAGAGCGTCAAGCCGCCGAGTCCCAGGCCGGTGATGATGCCGTTGATATTGAAGCCCAGTTCGCTGACGATAATACAGACAGCAAGCGAGACGATGACCAGCTTCATGATGTTGGCCACGAAGCGGATGGCCACTTCGTTTCCGGTGTTGTTCTTCTCGTTCAGCCGGATCGTCAGCTTGGTAATCGTGGGTGTGAAGTTCATCAGAGACCAGGTCACCAGCGCAATGGTGACGATACGGAACGACCGGTTCAGGAAATTGTCGAATCCGCCCGAAGTGCCGCTGATCTTAAACAGGGCAAAGATGCCGAGCATAATCAGGAAGCCGCGCAGC
Source organism: uncultured Oscillospiraceae bacterium (assembly GCA_900542575.1). Lineage (GTDB taxonomy): Bacteria > Bacillota > Clostridia > Oscillospirales > Acutalibacteraceae > RUG420. Next base: position 9,652 of record UQOE01000033.1, on the reverse strand, counting down.
GGGTCCCGCAGGGAGGTGTAGATGCCCTGTTCCACCGTCGGCCATTTCCGGAACAGCCGGCTTAAGCCCCGGCTGACCCAGTGGGCCAGCTTCTTCGAGAGAAAACACAGCAGCAGGCACACGGCCAGCCCCACCAGAACGTTGGCGAGGTTGTCCAGAATGCCGTTCCACCAGCGGACGATATTTCCCCACTGGGTCGTGAAGATGCTGACAAAACTGTCCATGGAATTATTTCACCACAAGGTTGACCAGACGGCCGGGGATATAGATGCTCTTGACCACGTTTTTGCCGTCGGTATAGGCTTTGACCCGCTCCTCTGCCATGGCCTGGGCAATGGCGTCGTCCTTCGAGATGTCGGACGCGACGGAGATACGGGCACGGACTTTGCCGTTGACCTGGACTGCAATTTCGACGACGTCGTCCACGCACTTGGCCTCGTCATAGGACGGCCACTCGGACTCGCAGACCATGCCGCCGAAGTTCTGCTCCGCCCAGATCTCCTCGGTCATGTGCGGTGCAAACGGGTTGAGCAGCTGCAGGTAGGTCTTCAGCTCGGCGCGATTCACGCTGCCCTTGTCGTAGAACTGGTTGAGCAGGGTCATCAGCGCCGCAATGGCGGTGTTGAACTTCATGTTCTCAATGTCCTCGGAGACCTTTTTAATGGTCTTGTGCATGGAGGACTGGAGATCAGCGGTATATTCGTCGCCGTCGGCGAGCATATCCTGGAGGGCCCAGGTGCGGTCCATAAACCGCTTCATGCCCTTGACGGACTTCTCGGACCACGGGGCCGCCTTTTCATAGTCGCCCATGAAGAGGACGTAGGTCCGGAGAACATCGGCGCCGTACTCGTCGACGACGTCGTTCGGGTCAATGACGTTCCCGCGCGATTTACTCATCTTGACGCCGTCCGGTCCGAGGATCAGACCCTGTGCCGTGCGCTTGGCGTAAGGCTCTGCGTTCGGAACCACGCCGATGTCATAGAGGAAGCGGTTCCAGAAGCGGGAGTAGATCAGATGGCGGGTGACATGCTCCATGCCGCCGTTGTACCAGTCGACCTGGCCCCAGTATTTGAGCTTCTCGGGGTCGGCGAGGGCATTCGGATTGTGCGGGTCCATGTAGCGGAGGAAGTACCAGGAAGAGCCGGCCCACTGGGGCATGGTGTCGGTCTCGCGCTTCGCGTCGCGGCCGCACTTCGGGCACTTGCAGTTGACGAACTCCGGAATTTTGGCCAGTGGAGACTCGCCGTCGGTGCCGGGCTCATAGTCCTTGACTTTCGGCAGACGGAGCGGAAGCTCGTCGTAGGGGACCGCCACATCGCCGCAGTGCGGGCAGTGGACGATCGGGATCGGCTCGCCCCAGTATCTCTGGCGGTTGAAGGCCCAGTCCTTCATCTTGTACTGGACGCCCTTTTCGCCGATACCCTTCTCCTCCAGGAAGTCGAGCATCTTCGCAATGGATTCCTTCTTATTGTCGGTTCCGTTCAGGAAGCCGGAGTTGATCATGACGCCGTCACCGGTGTAGGCCTCTTTGGAGATGTCGCCGCCCTCAATGACCGGGATGATATCGATGCCGAACTTTTTGGCGAAGTCGTAGTCGCGCTGGTCATGGGCCGGAACGGCCATAATGGCGCCGGTACCGTAGCCCATCATGACATAGTCGGAGATGTAGATCGGGATCTCGCGGCCGTTGACCGGGTCAATGCCGACCAGGCCGTCAATGCAGACACCGGTCTTGTCTTTGACGAGCTGCGTGCGCTCGAACTCGGTCTTCTTGGCACACTCTTTGCGATAGGCGCGGATCTCATCCATGTTGCCGATGCGGTCGGCGTATTTGTCGATCAGCGGGTGCTCCGGAGCCATTACCATAAAGGTTACGCCGAACAGGGTGTCCGGGCGGGTGGTATAGATGCGGAGCTGCTCGTCAGTGTCTTTAATCTTGAAGTTGACGAAGGCGCCGGTGGATTTACCGATCCAGTTGATCTCCTGCGTCTTGATGTTCGGAAGGAAGTCGACGGTGTCCAGACCCTGAAGCAGTTTGTCGGCATACGCGGTGATGCGGAGATACCAAACCTCTTTTTCCTTCTGGATAACTTCGCTATGGCAGATGTCGCACTTGCCGCCCTGGGAATCCTCGTTGGAGAGAACCACCTTGCAGGAGGGGCAGTAGTTGACCAGGGTCTTGTCCCGGAATGCCAGGCCGTGCTCAAACATTTTCAGGAAGATCCACTGGGTCCATTTGTAGTAGTCCTCATCGGTGGTGTCGATGACGCGGGTCCAGTCAAACGAGAAACCGACCTTCTTGAGCTGGCTGGTAAACCGCGCAATGTTCATGTCGGTAACTTTTCTCGGATGCATGCCGGTCTTAATGGCGTAGTTTTCGGTCGGAAGGCCGAATGCGTCAAATCCGATGGGGAAGAGGACGTTGTATCCCTGCATTCTCCGCTTGCGGCTGACGACCTCAAGGCCGGAATAGGCCTTGATGTGTCCGACATGCATGCCGGCGCCGGACGGGTATGGGAACTCGACAAGTGCATAGAATTTCGGCTTGTCGCTGTTGTCCTGGGCGTGGAATACCCCGGTCTCCTCCCATTTGGCCTGCCATTTCGGCTCGACCTCTCGAAAATCATAAGGTTTCATTGTGCAACATTCCTTTTATAGCAAAGTGATAAATTACTCTCCGAACTGTACTTCCTCGGCGTCGGCCCAGAGCCGCTCCAGGTTGTAGTGCTCCCGCGCCTCAGGGAGAAAGAAATGGCAGATGACGTCGCCGTAGTCGAGCAGAATCCAGTCGCTGGTCTTGCCCTCCATACGGCCGTGAACGCCGTCTTTTTCCAGCTCATACTCCACCTCGTTGGCCAGCGATTTGATCTGGGTGTTCGAGGTTCCGGTGGCGAGCACAAAGTAGTCCGCGACGATGGTCAGATCGCCGACCCGGCGGACCTGGACGTCCTCCGCCTTCCGGCGGGTCAGAACGCTCACGATTTTTCTGGTTTTTTCTTCGGTTGTCATTTATGACCCTCCATGCGGCTGCCGAGTTCCTCGGCGACCTCATTATACATTGCGATAGTATCGTAGTTGATGACGCACCAGCTCTTCAGCAGCGAGACAAGCGTAAACTGAGAGCCGATGAGAATGGCCTCGTCGAGATTCCGGTAAGCGGTCTCCCGCACCTTCTCGACGCCGGGGTAGTCCCGCTCATCCGAGATAAAGTCCGCCACATAGATGATGCGTTCCAGCACCGTCATGCCCGGACGTCCGGTTGTGTGATATTTTATAGCATGAATCATTTCTTCGTCAACAATGCCGAGCTCATCGCGCACATAGGCGGCTCCCGCGGGGGCGTGCCAGAGCTTCGGGTTGTCGAAGACATACTGGGGAAGCGTTTCCCCGAGCTGCTTCATATAGCGCTTCTGTTCCTCTTTCGGGGCGTTCTTTTCCACGTCGTGCAGAAGACCGCAGACATAGGCCTTTTCCAGGTCGGCGCCGTTTCGCTCCGCCAGCTTCAGAGCCGCTTTCGCGACATTGCGTGAGTGCTGATAGCGGCCGGGCGACTCCTTCTCCTGGATCACGGCGAGGAATTCGTCCTCTCTGTCCATGTACGGGCCGGTTGGAAGATTCATTGATAAAGCCCCCTCTTCTCGATATACTGCTGCACACCCGGCGTCACCAGACCCTCGATGGAGCGGTGCTCCCGGATGCGGTCCCGCACCTCCGTCGAGCTCACCTCCAGCGGCGGCATCTCCATGAACTGGAACCTGCCGTTCCGGTACTCGTCCGGAAACGAGGTGCGCGCACTCTCCCGGAGCGCGGAGACGGTGATTTTATTGCTGCGCACGGCGGAGACCACAGTTGCCAGCCGCAGGATCTCATGCGGGTCCCGCCAATTGGCAAAGTAGAGCAGCATGTCATCTCCCATCAGGAAGAAGAGCTCGCTGTCCGCCCCGTAGCGCTCCTTCAGGATGCGGAGCGTCTCCACCGTGTAGCTCTTCCCGCCGCGATCCAGCTCGGCTGCGTCCACGCAGAAATGATTCTCGGGAAAGGTCAGCCGGCACATGGCCATCCGATCCTCGCCCGATGCGAGGTTCTCGGCCGATTTGTGGGGCGGGACAAAAGAGGGGATGACCAGGATGCGGTCCAGAGAGGACTGCCGGCGGAATTCCTCCGCCAGATGGCGATGCCCCAGGTGCGGCGGATTAAACGTCCCGCCGAAAATTCCGATTCTTTCCAAAGCGGTTCTTCTTTCTCTGCCGTTCATTGGAGCGCTGAATCCGGGCCGCCCGCTGTTTGTTGGCCTCTTTCTGCGCCTTTTTCCGGTGAAGTTCCTCGCTGTAGCGGTAGAGCACAATCACACCGCCGACGACACTGATGATGTCGGCGCCGGTCTGCTCCGCCAGTTTCCCGGCGGCCTCTTTCGGGGCAATCGGCGTGCTCTCCAGAAGGACTTTAATCTTAATCAGCTCATGGGCGGTGAGCTCCTGGTCAACCTGGGCGTAGACGGCATCTGTGAGCCCGTTCTTGCCGAGCTGGCAGACCGGGGAGAGGCGGTTGGCCTGTGCGCGGTAGGCCGCGCGTTCTTTACTGGTCATGGAGTTCTCCTTTCAGAATGTCGTACATGGCATGCAGTGCGGCGCTGCGGTGGCTCCGGGCATCTTTCTCCGCCGGCGGAATCTCCGCAAACGTCTGGCGGTCGTTGATCAGGAACAGAGGATCGTAGCCGAACCCGTTGGATCCGCGCTCCTCAAATCCGATCCATCCGCGGCACTCCCCATAGGAGGTGAGTTCCCGGCCGTCGGGGAAGACCGCCGCAATGGAACAGGCATAGTGAGCCGTCCGCTTTTCCAGCGGCGTATCGCCCAGCAGCCGCAGCAGCTTTCGGTTATTGGCCTCGTCGTCCCCGTTTTCCCCGTCCTCGCTGGAAAAGCGGGCGGAGTAGATGCCAGGGGCACCGTCGAGGGCGTCCACGCAGAGACCGGAATCGTCCGACAGCGTCGGCAGACCGCTGACGGCACAGCCGCTCCGCGCTTTGAGCAGGGCATTCTCCTCAAAGGTCGTCCCGGTCTCCTCCACCTCCGGAAGCCGGAGATTTAACTCGTCGGCCGATTTCACCGTGATGCCCAGAGGGGCAAGGATACGGGAAAATTCTATTTTCTTGTTTGGATTGGTCGTGGCAATCAGAAAGATCATTTGCTGTCCTTTCCGTCCGAGCTGTTCAGGCTGCGTTTGAGGATACTGGCTTTTGCGGCTGCAATCCGGGCGCGCATGGCGTCGGAGACATCGCTGTCCGCATTCCCTTTTTCGGCAGAAGCCGGTTTGGCCGCTTCCTCGGCTGCCGGAGCAGCAGCAGCGGCCGCACGGGCCTCCTGTTCCGCCTTTTCGCGGGCAGCGCGGCGGGCGCGGGCCTCTTCTTCGGCGCGGCGGCGCTCAGCATCGAGCTCTTCGTCAAGCTGCTTCATGGCAGCATGACGGCGCTCCTCTTCGGCCTTCTGCTGCGCAGCCTCTTCGGCTTTTCGAAGGGCCTCCTCTTCGGCTCTCATCTGGGCCTCTGCTTTGCGGCGGGCCTCCTCGGCGGCCTTCTTCCGGCGTGCTTCCTCGGCTTCCCGCTTTGCCTCCTCTTCGGCTCTGCGCTTTGCCTCGGCCTCCGCCTTTTTCTTTGCCTCTTCCTCGGCCTTCTGTCTTGCACGCTCCTCTTTCTTCGCCTGTTCGCGCTCTTTCTTCTCGGCTTTTCGGCGGGCTTTTTCCTCTTCGCGCGCCTTCCGCTCCGCCTCGGCCTCTTTTGCCGCTTTTTCCGCGGCTTTGGCGGCCTGCTTCTGCTCTTTTTTGGTCAGCGGCTGCGGCTCCTCTTCCTCTTTGCCATGCGAGGTCAGCGAATCCACTTCTACCTCTTTGGCGTCCTGCATCTGGAGGTTCTTATCGAGCTTTGCCTCAATCTCCTCCTGGTTTTCGGTGTCGATCGGGTCAAAGAGCGACTCCGCGAACGCAGTCGCGGAGAACGGCTGGAGATCGTCCAGCCCTTCGCCGACGCCGATGAATTTGACGGGCAGATTGAGCTCATTTCGGATGGCCAGGACGACGCCGCCGCGGGCCGTGCCGTCCAGCTTGGTCAGCACAATGCCGGTGACATCGGCGACCTTCATGAATTCCTTGGCCTGACTGATGGCGTTCTGGCCGGTGGTGGCGTCCAGTACCAGGAAGATCTCACGGTCGGAGTAGGGGAGTTCCCGGTCTATGACGCGGTAGATTTTCCCGAGCTCAGCCATCAGGCCCTTCTTGTTGTGGATTCGGCCGGCGGTATCGCAGATGATGACATCCGCATTTTCCTTGACGCCTTTGCTGATGGTGTCATAGACCACCGAAGCGGGGTCTGATCCCTCTTCGTGCTTCACGAGCTCTACGCCGGCGCGGTCGGCCCAGATCTCCAGCTGGTCAATGGCGGCGGCGCGGAAGGTGTCGGCCGCACCGAGAATAACCTTTTTTCCCTCGGATTTAAAATAGGCGGCCATCTTGCCGATGGTGGTCGTCTTGCCGACGCCGTTGACCCCGATGACCAGGATGACGGCGGGCGTAGTGACGAAGTCGATGGTCTCATCCTTGCCCAGCATATCGGCGACGACCTCTTTAATCAGGCGGCGCACCTCGGCCGGGTCCTTGATATTCTGTTTTTTGACGCGCTCTTTCAGATCATCGATGATCTGCTGCGAAGTGGTGACGCCGACATCGCTCATGACGAGGACTTCGGTCAGCTCATCATAGAGGTCATCGCCGATCTCGTCAAAGGCGTCCAGAACGCTGTCGATATTGCCCGAGAGACTTTCCCGGGTCTTCTTTGTACCGAAATTCAGCTTTGAAAAAAAGCCTTTTCCTTTCTTTGCCATAATAGAGCCTTCCCTTCGCGGTCTTTAGTCGAGACCGAGTTTCTTGGCCATCTCCGCGGTCTGGAGTTCCAGGAGTTTGGAGACTCCCTCTTCCTCCATGGTAACACCGTACATAATGTCCGCTTCTTCCATGGTACCGCGTCTGTGGGTAATTGCTATAAATTGAATATGGTCGGACATAGTCCGCATATATTGTGCAAATCGGTTGACGTTGACGTCGTCGAGCGCCGCCTCCACTTCATCGAAGATGCAGAAGGGGGCGGGGGTGATCTTCAGGATGGCGAAGAGCAGTGCGATGGCCGAGAGGCCTTTCTCGCCGCCGGAGAGAAGATCGATGTTCTGGACATTTTTCCCCGGGGGCTGAACCCGGATCTGGATGGGGGATTCCAGAATATCGCCCTCATCTTCCAGGAGCAGCTCCGCCTTTCCGCCGCCGAACAGGTCGGTGAACGTTGTGCGGAACGCCGCGTTGATCCGATCAAACTGCGTCCGGAACTGTTTTGCCATGTTGTCGGTGAGTTCCCGGATCAGGCCGAGGAGCTCCTGCTTGGAGGTCTCGACGTCCTCAATCTGTCCCTTCATAAACTCGTAGCGGGCGGAGACTTCCTTGTACTCATCGATGGCGCCCACGTTGACGGAACCCAGCGCCTTGATGGAGGCCCGGACTTCCCGGAGCTCTTTCTGGCTCTGGGCGGGATTTTCACTGGGGGCCGTGAATGCCTCTGCTTCCCGGCGGGTCATCTGGTACTCGTCGTACAGTTTGTTGACGGTCGCGTCGTAGTCCCGCAGCATGTTGGCCTTCCGCTCTTCCAGCCGTGCCAGCTCGCCGCTGATTTTTTCCCGCTCGTCGCTCTTATTTCGCTCGTGGACCCGGAGCTGATTGCTCTCGGCTTCCGCCTCATTGCGGGAGGCCGTCAGCTCGTCGATTTTGCTGCGGGCATTCTCACCGGCGGTGCGCAGCGATTCGGCCTGTTCCTTCAGGCTGACAATCTCCGCCTCCGCGTCGGCAATTTCCTGCTCATAGCGCGCCGTCTCCGCCTTCCGTTTTTCCTCCGTGTCGGCGGAGAGCTGCGTGGCCTGGTGCAGCCGCTCCAGAGAGGCCCGGGCCTGTTCCATATCCTTGTCCAGGCCGAGAATGGTAAGCTTCAGTGCCGAACGGCTCTGGGCAATCTCATCGACCTCGGCCCGGAATGCGGCGAGATGTTCCTCCGCCTCGGCCGACCGGGTCTCCAGTTCCTGCTGGCGCGCCAGCGCCTTCTGCTCTTCGGCCTCTGTCTTCTCAATTTCAGCGCTCAGAGCCTGCATACGAGATTCGGCGTCGGCCTGCTCCTGTTCCAGTTCGGCCAGAGCCGTCCGGACCGAGTCGTACTGGCCGCGGACCAGATTTCGGTCGCCCTCGGCCGCAATTCTGGCCTCGTTGGCCCGAATGAGATCCGCCTGGGCACCTTCATAGTCCGCTTTCGCCTTGTTGGCAGACGACCGGCTCTCCTCGAGCTGTTCTTCCGCAACACTGTATTTCTGCTGAAGCGAAGCCACTTCCTGTTTCAGGGCATCGATGGCCCCGGCGCGTGAGAGGATGCCCGCATTGCGGGCCCGGGAACCGCCGGTCATGGAACCGCCCGCGTTGATGGTCTGGCCGTCCAGGGTTACGATTTTGAATCGGTTCCGGGTGCGCCGCCCGAGGGCGATGGCGCTGTCCATGTCCCGGACCACGACGACCCGGCCCAGCTGTGCCCGAATGATGGCATCATATTTGGAATCGGCACGGACCAGGTCACTGGCAATGCCGACGAAGCCTTCCGCGCGGTCTATGCCGTTCTCCTGCAGCTCCCGCGGCCGGATGGCAGAGATAGGGAGAAAGGTCGCACGGCCGCCGCGGTTGTTTTTCAGGTAGCGGATGGCCTGCTTGGCGTCCTCTTCGGTGTCTACGACAATAAACTGGACCGCTGCGCCCAGCGCCGTCTCAATGGCGGCGGCATACTGCTCCGGCACGTGGATGAGCTGGGAAAGGGGGCCGTGGATGCCGCGCAGGACACCCCGACGGGCCGACTTGACGACCGCCTTGACGCTGCCGGTATAGCCCTCCATATTTTTCTGGAGATCCTCCAGCATATGCGCCCGGCTCTCTTTCTGCTCCATCTCCCGGCGCAGGGCATCGGCCTGCTGTTCCAGCTGCTGCAGCTTCTGACTGCGCCGCTCCAGCCGCATCTTGTAGCCGGAGATGGCATTGGTCAGGCTTTCGGCGTTCTCCGTACATTCCTGCAGTTTCTGCTCAGCGGCCTCCAGGTCGTGTTCTAATTTTTGGAGCACTTCGTTCCGCTCGGACTGCGTCGCCTCATTCTGGGCGCCGCGGCTGCGGATTTCCTCCAGGGAGGACCGGGCCGCGGATTTGCGGACCCTGGCATCGGCGAGGGTCTCGCCGATTTCCTTCAGGGCCTGACTGACCGTACGGCTGTCGGCATCGGCCTCCCTGCTGCGGGAGAAAAGCTCCTGTCCCTTTTCATTCAGAGACTCCCGCTCCTGCTCCTTCGCCGCCTTCTGCTTCTGCAGTTCGGTGAGAGCGTCCTCGGTCTTCTGGATGTTTTCCTCGACCGATGTGCGCTCCAGAGCGGCATTCCGCATGTCCTCCTGCACCCGCCGGATATTCTCCTGTTTCAGCGCGATGGAGTTCTCGTTGACAGCAATTTTGGAGCGGAGCTCCGCGGCCTGCTGTTCCAGCCCGGATGCAGAGCTGCGGACCTTGTCAATTTCAATGGTAAATCCGCGGGTCTTTTCCAGAC
>UQOE01000032.1 GCA_900542575.1 uncultured Oscillospiraceae bacterium | reverse complement strand
TATCTACCAGACTGCTGTCTAGCGGAGGGTGTCCAACTTGTTATTGCAATTTGCGGAATGAATATTATTCGAAATATTGGCAGAAAATTGAAAACTGCACAGGCGATGAACTAAGCCAGTTTGTACGTGACTATCTCAGTATAAAACAGCAGAAGACACCGGCTATCCGGAATGTCTACCAGGTTTTCAAACAATATGTAGAATTGAACCAGGTTGAACTGCAGACTCTGCTGAAAGACATGCTTCTCTATGCACGGCTGTTTCAAAAGCTTAAGACGGGCGTTAGTGGACTGCCCAGCCATATATTAGATGACTGTCTGTGGCGAATGAAACGTTTGGAGATAACAGTAAGCGAACCGTTTTTCCTGGAGGTGCTGCGGCGGAATCAGGATGGAAAACTTTCGGTGGAAGATGTGACAAAGATTTTCCTTATTACGGAAAGCTATCTGTTCCGCCGAAATATCTGCGAAGCGCCTTCCAATGCACTGAACAAAGTATTCCTGACCTTGAATAATGAAACGCTGCGTCTTGACAAAGATACAGAGCAGTATGTAGACCACTTTATTTACGTTCTGTTTTCCAAACGAGACAGCAGTCGTTTCCCGGATGACGAAGAGTTTGGACAGGCCTTGGCAAACAAGGCTGTTTACCAAATGCAGGGAAAATACAAAGCTTATCTGTTTGAGCGCTTTGAAAACTTCGGAACTCTGGAAACCAAAGACGTCTATACCCATTTGGAAAATGGAACTTATTCCATTGAGCACATTATGCCGCAGCATCTGACTCCAGCCTGGGTGCAGGAACTCGGCCCAGATGCGGAGGAGATTCACGATACATGGCTGCATCGTCTGGGAAATCTGACACTCACTGCTTATAACTCCAATATGAGCAATGCGGCCTTCCAGGAAAAGCGGGACGGGGAAAAGGGCTACCGCAAGAGCGGTCTGAGAATGAATCAGCGGATTGCTGCAAAAGAGAGATGGGGAGAAGCCGAGCTGCAGGAACGCAGCGATGAGATGGTGGCGCGCGCAGTGAATGAAATTTGGCCAACCCCCGAGACCTCGTATGTTCCGGTAGAGCGGGAATACGATTCTTGTGCATTAGACGACGAAACGGCAGATTTGACCGGCCGGGATATTTTGAAATATCGATATCAAAACATCGAAACACCGGTTGTCAGCTGGGCGGATATGTTTGAAAAAGTTGTCAAATTTCTGCATGACGAGGACAAGTCCCGTTTGTCTGAATTGGTATATGGTGCAGCAGATATCGAGCATTTGAATAGGTTCTTCAGTAAGGAGCCTTCGGGTGTTCGGGAACCGCTCAAAATAGATTCGCACATCTATGTTGAGAAAAACACCAGCACGATGATGAAAATTTCCATCTTACGAAGGCTGTTCCATTTGTATCATAAGGATCTCTCAGACCTGGTATTTTATCTTCGAGATGCAAAACAGGACGAGAAAGCAGAGTACAATCGGTTTCTCTATCGGAAGAAATATTGGAGTTATGCTTTGCCGCTCCTGAAAGAAGCTAATGCAGAGAATGGCTATTTCGACAATTGTAATATTCCATCGCAGACCAATTATGTGGAAGGGCATTTTTCAGTGAGCGGGTGCAGTATCTCCTGCTCGGCCAGTAATTATGGCGCACGCGTCCGGTTGTATCTCGGAAAATCCAATCCTGCAGAGAACAAAAGACTGTTTGATGCTTTTAAACAACGCCAGTCAGAAATTGAGAGGACTGTCGGCATACCATTGGAGTGGGAACGCGGAGATCACCAGAAAGCCTCCGTTATTGCATATTCATTAGCAGGCGTCAGTATTATAAATGAACAAGATTGGCCCATCATGGCCAAATTCCATTCCAAATGGAGCAGAAAGTTTGCGGATGTTTTTGTTCCAATATTGCAATCTCTATGATAACAGCAAGAACCGCGCCCTCAGGGCGCGGTTCCCGCTTGCTTTGGAGCATATGTTTTATGGGAAGGTTTGTCTTTGGGGTCTTAGGCTGGATCGCTCGCGGGGAGGGGCCTGCGGGTCCAGGGGTTGAGGTGCTCGACGTGCTTCATGACATAGTAGAGGGCTATGATGTAGATGACGTCGAAGAGGAAGCAGCACTCGATGAGGAATTTCATCAGGGGCATGAACTGGAAATCGACAAAGATGGACCAGTTGGCGCCGTACTCCCGGTACATGACGAGGGCGCCCATCAGGGACGGGGCCAGCGTGCCGAGCCACTTGCAGATGGCGATGCCCATGGACTGTCCTCTGGAATTGCCGCGGCGGAACAGCATGGAAATGAAGGTTGCCGAGATGAAGATGTTCTGGATGTACGCCGCATAAACGCCGTTGTGATCCTGCCACTCGTTGATGCTGAACAGGACGCATCCGAACGAGATTAAGATAATGACCACGAGGTACGGGTAGTAGAACTTATCTGGCGCGTGGGGCATGGAAGACTTGTACTCCTCCCGGCCGTACTTGAACTTCAGGTACAGGATGACGCAGTCGAAGACGAACCACATGCCGTCCATAATGCGTTGGACGGTGGTCTGCGCGGTTAAGTCGAGCATGCTGCCGGCGGGGACGATCGGCGAGCCCAGGAAGCAGAAAATGAACTCCCACGACCAGTTCAGGCCGAGAACCATGAGCGGCATGCCGCAGGTCTTGTCCTTGAAACCGCGGTAGATGATCCAGATGTAAGCAATGGTCCAGAAGACGCCGCTGACGATGGTCAGAATATCGTACAGCGGGACGCCTGCGGGGACCGCAAGACTGGCAATGCTCATCTCTTCGCCGGTTTTGGGGCTGATGACCAGTGCCAGGGCACTAAAATCCATATGAATTCCTAGACGCGTATAATTTTTCAATAGAACAACTGTGCGGAATTTGTATGAAAAATTGCATGGTATGATATGATACTTACATGAATGAAAACAGGGGGCGCTGTCCGTGACCAAGATTTTATTCGTCTGCCATGGGAATATCTGCAGATCGCCCATGGCAGAGTATTATATGAAAGATCTGGTATGCAGGATGGGGCGGGAGGACGCCTACGAAATTGCGTCCGCCGCTACCTGCACGGAGGAGATCGGAAACCCGGTCTACCCGCCGGCCCGCCGGGAGCTGCGCCGCCATGGCATCGCCTGCGAAGGCCACCATGCGCGGCAGATGACCCGGGCCGACTATTCTTATTACGATTATTTAATTGGAATGGACCATGAGAATCTCTATTATATGCCGCGCATCTGCGGCGGAGATCCGGAGGGGAAGATCTCCCTTCTCCTGGATTACACGGACCGCCCCGGCGAGGTGGCGGACCCCTGGTTTACGGGCAACTTCACCCAGACCTGGGCAGATGTGGAAGAGGGGTGTCAGGGTCTGTTCCGATATCTGGAGGAACGAAATTGAATCTTACGCTGAAGAAAATCGACGCCGCAAGCCCGGATCTCCCGGAGCTGGACCGCATCAACCGGGCCTCCTTCCCGGCCTCGGAGCTCCTGACCACGGAGACCCTGCTGCAGATGGGTACTCTCCCCGGGAGCGATCTGCTGGGTATCTACGCCGACGCTTCGCTCATCGGCTACGGCAACACGATTTTTGACAAGAACTGTATCTACCTGAGCCACTTCTGCATTGCACCGGAGCTGCGCGGGCAGGGATGCGGTTCTGCTGCGCTGCAGGCATTTGCAGATAAATATGCCCCGCGCCAGCTGGTACTGGATCTGGAGCCGCCGGAGGAGCCGGACGCTCCGAACCCGGAGCAGAGGCGCAAGAGAGTTGCGTTTTACGAGCGCAATGGACTGCAGCTGAACGAGTGGTACACCCGTTTCCGCGGCGGCGTCTATTTCCAGGTTATGAGCCGCGGTCCGCTGGACGTCGAAAACTTTCGCACGCTGCTGAAGCGGCGCATCTGCAGGGTCAACACGGAAATTCCGCCGATGCTCTATCCGGATCCGCGCCCCCGCTGCCAGTACGCCTTCCTGGGCGATCCGCTGTATCTCCAGTACCACGACGAGGAGTGGGGCCGCCCGGTGCACGACGACGCAAAGCTCTACGAGATGTTTGTACTGGAGCTGTTCCAGGCCGGTCTCTCCTGGCGGACGCTGCTCCACAAGCGCGAAAACTTTCGCCGCGCCTACGATGGGTTCGATCTGGAAAAAGTCTGCGCATACGGAGAAGAGGACGTTGAGCGGCTGATGTCGGACGCTGGTATCATCCGAAGCCGTCCTAAAATTGAGGCGAGCATTGGAAACAGCCGCATTTTCCGCACAATTGTACAAGAGTGTGGATCTTTTGACGCGTATCTTTGGTCTTATACGGACGGAAAAGTGCTGCAGATTCCGGGGGATGTAACCCGCAATGAAATATCGGACGCCATGTCCGATGACCTGAAGCGCCGCGGCATGAAATTCTGCGGCTCCGTGACCATCTATTCCTACCTGCAGGCGGTGGGGGTCATCAATTCCCATGAGCTGGGGTGTTTTGTGAATGGGGAGATCTTATGAAATCCGGCTATTTGCCCGGGAATTTGCATATTTGTGGGGAAGCAGCTGCGGGAATGGCTGTTCTACCCGCCCGTTTTGTATCTTTTTCGGGGAAGATTCCGGCGGGGAAAATGTTTCCCATGTTATGCTGCAACTATTGAAGATTTGTAGGCGAATTTGCGGGGAAAACTTGTGAAGCCTGAAAAGTTCCCCAGAAAGGAGAAAATCACATGAAGAAACTGACCTCAACATTGCTTGCGCTGGTTATGCTGCTGTGCCTGATGCCGATTTCGGCCAGTGCGGCGGAGACAACCATCAAGGATGCTCTGCTTTACAAAGTTGGCGACACGGTTGGTTATAACGTGGTGCACGAGGCGCCGCTCGCAAAGAGTGCGGAAATTAGCGGCAGTGCGTCGGTGCAGGATCTGAATCGCGAGGCGGAGGAGAAGGCGGTGACCGCCGATCTGACGCTGGACCACGCGGGAAACGTCGAAAAGATTCAGGTGGCCTCGGTGAAGGAGCGGCCGGTCATCGGCATTACGTATCGGCTTTACGCAGTGGACAAGAGCTTCCAAAATATAGCGGAGGCGTTCCGGCGCAACGGGGCGAATCCGCAATTCATCTCCATGGTGGCGACGAAAGAGCAGGCGGAAGCCGTGCTGAATGGCCTGGACGGGATCTTTTTCGCCGGCGGCGAAGACATCAACCCGTTGCGGTACGGCGAGCTGCCGGAGATGAATGGATCGCAGTTCTGGAATGACGTCCGCGATACGTCGGACATTGCGCTCATGCAGGAGGCGATTGCGCTGGACAAGCCGCTGTTTGCGGTCTGCCGTGGATCACAGGTTATGAACGTCGCCCTGGGCGGTGGGCTGATTCAGGATATTCCGACCTATCTGGGCAAAAAGGTAGAGAACGGTGAAATTTCAGCGGGACGGGTCACCGGACTTGCGGGCGGCCCGATCTCCCTGACCGACCACCACCGGCGCGTCTATGTGGATGGGCTGATCCACAATGGCGGCACGAAATATAAGGAGAACGTCAAGGTCCTGCCGGGATCCAAATGGCTGGAATCCATCGTCGGCGGCACGAACATCCCAATTGCGGCGACCGCACATCATCAGGCTGTGGATTCGGAGCGGCTGGGCACCGGCCTGACCGTCGTCGCCATGACCTCCGACGGCATCGTCGAAGGGCTCGAGCACCAGGGGAGCAAATTTGCCCTGGCGGTTCAATTCCACCCGGAGCGGGACGCCCTGGGCGATTCCTCTTCCATTGATGTAGACAATGATCTCTGCAACCGGTTCCTGCGGGCGTTGGTTGTGGCAGCGGAAAAATAAAGCACCGCTGCAGTTCTGTGATCATCCGCTCACATGAGTCGAGGTGGGGAAATCTTCTGAAATTTCGGCTGCTTACCCGGGAATTTGCATATTTGTGGGGAAGCAGCTGCGAGAATGGCTGTTCTCCCCGCCCGTTTTGTATCTTTTTCGGGGAAGCTTCCGGCGGGGAAAATGTTTCCCCATGTTAAGCTGCATTCTTCGCCAATGTGTATGCTAATTAGCGGGTATATCTTTGAAAAAACGGAGAGGGTCCCCAGAATAAAGAAAACTACATGAAAAGCCGTCTCCGGAGGGAGGCGGTTATTTCTCAAATAATATGCAGTTGACATTTTCCTATCGGTTTGGTATACAAATGGTAAGATCTTTATTTGAGAGGAGCTTACTCATGAGTGTAATAGATGCTTTACAAAAAAGAAGAACCATTTATGCCCTGAACAAAAACCTGCCGGTTTCCGAGGACAAGGTCGTCGAGACCATTGAGACGGTCACCGAACTGGTGCCGGATGCCTTCAACATGAAGAGCGCCCGCGTCGTTGTCGCACTTGGCAACAAGCAGGACGCCCTTTGGGATACGATCTATGACGCGTTCGGCGGTAAAGTCGCTCGCGAAAAAATCGACGGCTTCAAGGCGGCCGCCGGTACCGTACTCTATTTTATTGATGGCGATACGGTCAAAGCACTGCAGGAACAGTTCCCCGCTTATGCGGCGAATTTCCCCGTCTGGGCGAATCATGCCAACGGCATGCTGCAGATTAATATTTGGAGCGCACTGCGGGAACTCGAGATCGGCGCAAACGTTCAGCACTATAATCCCGTCATTGATGCTGCGGTGAAGAAGCTGTTCAACGTCCCCGAGAGCTATCAGCTGGTGGCACAGATGCCGTTCGGCGGCATTGCCGCGGAGCCGGATCCGAAGGAGAAAGAAGATATCTCCAAGCGGGTAAAGATTGAAAAGTAAAATAGTACCGAAAAAGCCGCCCTTGAGAGGGCGGCTTTTCTTATGTGGGCAGAGAGGATTCGGTCCAGCTTCAGAGCTAATCGTGGACGGAACCGCTCCCACAGCAAATTCCGTTCACCGCCAATCATCAAAAATTGCTGTCCAACAACCAGCTCACTGCTGTTTTTGCTGTTCCGCCTGCTGCGTCATATACTCGTGTTCTTTCGCAAGCTGTTCCTTCAGCTGCACCGGATGCCACATGGCGTTGGTCGGAGTCAGCACGGCTTTGTAGTTGACTACGGCGTCATTGGAGCGGCTCTCCATGAGAAAACGGTTGAAAAGGGACTCCTCCTGGATGTGCAGAATGAGGAGCTCCTCTTCGAAGTCATAGTCTTTGCCCTCTTCTGGGTCGCCGAGGCCGGCGGGCAGTTCAATGCGGAACTGCGCTGCGATGCACTGGTCGAAATTCTCTTTCGGCACTGCACGGATGCGCAGGCCCAGTTTGCGGCAGATTTTTTCGAGGCTGCTGTATTTTTCATCCGGGAGATTGAAACATACGACATCTCCAGAGCTGCGATTCACTTTCATAGAAATGCTCCTTTTCGGTGGTGTTTTCTTAAGTCTACCATGTTTGGTATAATGGGATCAAAATTTTCGGTGAGGAGGCGAGCACATGGGCACTCTGGAAAAGTGTGAGCTGTGTCCGAGGGCGTGCGGGGTAAACCGTGAATCGCGCGGGCGGGGCAGATGTCATGAGACTGCCGTCGTGCGCGTGGCCCGGGTGTCGCTGCACATGTGGGAGGAGCCGTGTATTTCGGGGACGAAGGGCTCCGGCACGGTGTTTTTCACCGGCTGCCCGCTGGGGTGCGTCTATTGCCAGAATCACAACATTGCAGACGGCGGCAACGGTACGCCTGTGACGCAGGAGCAGCTGACGCAGATATTCCTGAAGCAGCAGGAAAATGGGGCGAACAACATCAATCTTGTGACGCCGACCCATTTCGTGCCGCAGATTGCGGCGGCGCTGGAGGAGGCGAAGCGGCGCGGGCTGACGCTGCCCATCGTCTACAACACCGGCTCATACGAAACCGTCGAAACTTTGCGGCGCATGGACGGCCTCGTCGATATCTACCTGCCGGATCTAAAATACTGGAGTCCGAAGCGGGCGGCCCGCTACTCCAATGCGCCGGATTACTTCGAAGTCGCCTCCGCCGCCATTGCCGAAATGGTGCGTCAGGTCGGGCCGCCGGTCTTCGACGAAGAAAACATGATGCGCCGCGGGGTTATCGTCCGCCACATGATGCTGCCGGGCGGGCTTATCGACTCGAAGCGCATTGTCCGCTACCTTTGGGAGACCTACGGGGATGAGATCTTCATGAGCCTGATGAGCCAGTACACCCCGGTGGCCGGCGCCGCCGATTACCCGGAGATCAACCGGAAGGTCCCGTGGCCGGACTACTTCGATCTGGTGGACTACGCCGCGGACCTCGGGGTGACCCAGGCCTTTGTCCAGGAAGAGGAGGCCGCCAGCGAGAGCTTCATTCCGGATTTTGAGCATTTCGATTTAGAGAAGTATCTCAGTTAGGCATTTTTGGCATTTTTTGGAAATCGTTAGGTTTTTCGGGCAATTTTTAGAAATTGTTAGGATTTTTTGAGCTTTTTTAAAAATCGTCACATCACACTGTCATACATGATAAAAATGGCCCCGCATCTGTCAGGATGCGGGGCCATTAGTATTATGATTTACACTTCAAAGTCCATGCATACGCGGGTCTTGGTGTTCGGCACGATGAGGCCGTCCTTGACCTTGACGTGGGCCGGATGATTGGCGTAGACCGCGAGGTCGGCCTCGGTCTCGACTGTGCTGTCGAGATAGATGTCCGCGTTGGAGCTTGCCAGCGGGGAGACGCAGACCTTGACTTCTACCAGACCCGGTACGACGCCGACCAGGGCCTCCAGACCCTCTTTGATCTGTGCGCCGAGGGACGCTTTTTCCGCGTCGCTGAGTGAATCTTTGAACTGCCAGAGAATGACGTGCTTAACCATCTTTTGTAAAACTCCTTTTCAGAAAAAATTCCTGTTTTTACATTCATTTTAGCACGGTTCCACCTACAATATAAAAGAATTACGCAAAGGTGCTCGAGAGTTTCGGCTTTCGGGCACTTTGTTTTTTTCATCGGAAGGAGAGATCTATTCATGGCAAATACGAATACGGTTATGCCGCGTGCGCTCGGCCTGAAAGAGGCCATCAGCATGACGGTGGGCACCGTAGTCGGCGTCGGACTGTTCACCTGCGGATCGGCACAGGTCGGCAAGGTGGGTCCGTATATTATTGTGTTAACGGCAGCGGCACTGCTCATCTCAATCTGGCCGTGTCTGCTGTACGGCGAAATGTCATCCGCACTGCCATGTGCAGGAGGAACCTATAACTATTCGAAACGGGGTCTGAATCGCCTGTTTGCCAACCTGGTTGGGTGGCACTACATTATTTCGGTGGTTGCCATCGGAGCCGGCGAGACGCTGGCCTTCGCCAACTATTTCAAGATTCTGCTGGAACAGTTCCATGTGAATCTGAATTGGGATTCGCGCATTATTGCGGTCATCCTGGTCACGATTTTCCTGTTCCTGAACTTAAAGGGCATTGAGTTCTCCGGAAAGGCACAGACCGGTTTCATCTTTTTCTTCTGGGGTTGCTCACTGGTCTGGTTCCTCTATATGATCCCGAAAATCCATATCAGCTATTTCGGCGGGTTTGCCATGGATCAGCTGCCGCCGTTTAAGGAAATCATGTATATTTTCGGCCTCGTCTGGTGGTGTTATACCGGGTTTGAGACCTGCGTATCCATGGGCTCCGAGACCAAGTTCCCGCAGTACACGCTGCCGCGTGCGCTCAAAGTTTCCGTCTTTATCGTGTTTATCTGCACGGCGCTGTTCCAGTGGTATCTCTGCGGCATCGTGCCGCATTCGGCCTATTCCCTGGTCGCGGCCGCAGATGCGCCGTATGCAGCTGGCCTGAAAGCGGCCGGCCTGACCGGGTTCCCCATCATTCTGCTGTGTATCGGTATTGCGTTCGGCGGAGATCTTTCCACGATTAACCCGGGCATTGCGGCGCCGGCGCGCTATATTTACACCATGGCCGAGGACGGCGCTTTGCCGAAGTGGTTCGGCAAGATCCATCCGAAGTGGAAAACGCCGTACACCGCGGTCATTACGGTTGGAATTATCAACTACATCCTGATTGCCACCGGCAGTATCAACTACATTGCCTCGGTCTCCCTGGTATCGCTGGCCATCTGCTATATGATTGCGTGTGCCTCCTACATTGGGCTCAAGAAAAAATATGCAGATATGAAGCGCCCGTACGTCGCCCCGGCCGGAAAGGTCGGCGCCGTCGTCACGATTATTCTGTACGCTTTCATGCTGGTCTTTGCCGACCGCACGGCGCTGATTACCGCGGCAGTCATCACGGTGCTTTCCATTCTCTACTGGGCACTGGTTACCCGGAAGCTCGGCAAGGAGCTGCCGACCATTGAAGAAGAGGTCGGCATCATAGAGGAGCCGACTCCGGGCGAAAAAGTCAAGCTCGACAAGAGCTATCGCCGCTGGAAGGTCGGTACCATCATCGCCTTCTGCATTGTCGTTGCCCTTTACCTCGTGCCGATTATTGCAGCGTAATTTCTGTTGATGGGAGGGATTCGATTGACAGACCATTTTCGTATCCTCCAGCCATTCTTTTCCTTTGATGTCATGGATTACCGCGAACGGAGCATCTATGTCCCGTTCCAGGCCAAATTTTATCAGTTCCGCACGAAGCAGATCATTGATCGCTCCAATGAGGAGTACTTTATGGTCTGCATCCCCGACGGATGTCTCGATATCGTCTTTATTCAGAAAGACGGCATCATCCGCATTGAGCTCATCGGGACCCCGGTGGAGCGCAAACAGCTTATCGTATACCCCGATGCGGAATATTTCGGCGTGCGCATGCAGCCGGGGCTGATCCTGCCCAACGCCGAGATCTCCCTGCGGGAGGCGGCCGATACCGAAATCTTTCTGCCCCAGCTGAGCCCGGACTACCGGGAGCTCAGTGAAAAAATCTTTGCGGCGCAGGATTTCGCTTCGCGGGTCCGGCTGTTTGAAAAATTTTTCCTGGCCGACGGCAACCGGGATATCTCCGTCCAGGGCGCGGTCAGCAGCACCCTGCTGCTGCTGAACAAATCGCAGGGCGGCATGACGGTCGCCGGGCTCGCGGACGAACTCGGCTACTCCACCCGCCACGTCAGCCGCATGTTTTCCGACGCCTTGGGTTATTCGCCGAAACAGTACGCCCGCATCGTGCGGTTCCAGTGCGCACTCGAAACTCTGATCGACCACCCGGAGTACTCCGTCTCCCAGTACATGGGCCTACTCGGCTACTCCGATCAGGCCCATTTCCAGCGGGAGTGCAAATCCTTCACCGGCCTGACGCCGAAGCAGATTGCGAAATACTGCCGCCGGTACCTATGTAAAGGGGGCGAGCCCCTTGCTTGACCGTGAGCTCGCCCTTTACTCCTTTCTGATGCGGGAGAACATTGCGTTCTTCCGCCTTGTCCTCTCTGCGCGATTCACCGATCGATCCGCCTGGCTGAAATCCCTCGAAAAATCCGGGAAGGCCGGGGACGGAATCCCGCCGCTGGTACGCTGTTTTCAGGACGCTGCCGGCGCGAAAGTTATCGTGCTCTCGCTTCCCGAACATGATGCAGTTCCGCCTGGACTCGTCCCTTTGGACCCCGATGTGCCTTTCTACGATCTTCCCATGGGAATGGTGTTTGGTTCCAGCGGCCAATGGAGTCTTTTGGCCGAGCAGGCTCTCGCCGACTCCAACCAGATGCTTTTGTTCCCTGCCTGCTCCTGCAAATCCAGCGTCGGGATGCAGGCAGATGTCTTTTTTGGCGCTTTCCTGGAAAAAGTCGGTGCTGTGTGCAGGTACTATGAAATTTAGGGTGTATATGTTGGGGAGGGTGGTGCTTGCTCCCCGGCGCTGCGGCCCAACTCCCCAAACCCCGCCCCTGCGCAAACATAAGGAGATAAGAAGACTGCCGAACCTGCATCTCTGCAGATCCGGCAGTCTTTTTTGGTGCGGTGTTTTCACTTCTGGAAATCAGAAGTCGACCTCTTTGCCATAGTAAACACACTTGAAAAGCTCGGTCATCTGTTCCGGCGTAACCTTGCGCGGGTTGGTGCCGGTGCACGGATCGCCGACAGCGGCAGGGGCGATGACGGGGAGCTTCTCCAGGAAGAGATCCTCCGGGACGCCGAACTCCTGGAGCGATGCCGGCATGTTCATCTGGATACGAAGATCTTTGACGAGCTGGACAAGGCTGGTGACGAGTTCGTCTTCTGTGGATCCCTCCAGGTCCAGGCGCGCTGCGATATCCGCATAGGCCGGAGCTGCCTCTTTGGCGTTGTACTCGATGACATACGGCAGGTAGATGGCGTTGGCACAGCCGTGCGGGACGCCGAAGATCTTGCCGGATTTATGGGCCATGGAGTGGACAATGCCGAGGATGGCATTGGAGAAGGCCATGCCCGCCATGCACTGGGCAACGTGCATCTCTTCCCGGGCTTTCTTTTCACCGTGGTAGGAGCCGACGATATCATTCACAATCATCTCGATGGACCACATTGCCATTGCATCGGTGAACGGGGTGCGTGCCGGAGACACGTAGGCCTCGAAGGAATGAGTGAGGGCATCCATACCAGTGTTGGCGACCAGTTCCGGCGTGAGGGTCTCGACCATGTCGAAGTCGACGATGGCGACGTCGGGCGTCAGATTGAAATCGGCCATCGGGTATTTGATGAACGATTCGTCATCCGCTACGACGGCAAAGGATGTGACCTCAGTGCCGGTGCCGCTGGTCGTGGAGACCGCGACGAATTTCGCTTTGCGGCGGAGCTCCGGAAGAGCAAAGGGAGTGGTGGCCTCTTCCTGGGTGAGCTCCGGGTATTCATAGAAGGTCCATGCGGCCTTCGTCGCGTCGATGGGGGAGCCGCCGCCGATGGCGACGATGACGTCGGGCTGGAATTTCTCCATCTCTTTGGCGCAGTCGTGCGCCATGCCGAACGTCGGGTCGTGGGTGATCCCGGAGTAGAGGTCGGTCTCCATGCCGGCCTCCTTCAGGTATCCCTCGACTTTGGCGACCACGCCGCTCTCAATCAGCCGGTCGGAGCCGATACTGATCAGGGCGCGGGTGCCTTTGATGGTTTTCAGGTGTTCCAATGCGCCGTGTCCGAAGAAGACGTCGCGCGGTACGGTAAACTGCTGCATAAGGATCCTCCTAAAAAATCAATTAATAAAGATACGGTTTATCCCAGAGGTTCAGCTTGGTGCCGATGCCTTTTTCCAGTGCGTTCTGGTAGATGGTCTTGCCCCAGGCGACGTCCTCAATGGGCATGCCTCCGATGGAGTAGAGGATGATCTGGTCGTCGCTGGCGCGGCCCGGAAGGCGTCCGTCCAGGATGCCGCCCAGATCCTCGACGCGGGAGCGGTCGAGTTTGCCGTCATGCTCCATGTCGGTGAACTTGGACCCGAGAAGGAACCAGGTATCGAAAGTCGGGTACGGGTACTCTTCGGCCCAGGAGTCGTAGAGCTTCGTGTTGTCGACGACGAGCTTGGTGGACGGGTCGGTGATGAGGTCCTCGTCGGTATCGATGGCACCCGGTGCGCAGATCAGAGCGCCGGGCTTGATCCATTCGCGCTTGACGTACGGATAGTTCTCGTGGCCGCCGGTCGGGGTGGAAGTCGCGAAGCTCATGATATCGGAGCCCTTCACGCAGTCCTCGATGGTATCGACGACCTCAATATTCTTGAACTGCGGGCATTTCTCTTTGACGTAGGCGATACAGCGGTCGATCGAGGCGCGGCCGCGGCCTTTGATCTTAAGAGTGTCCAGAGTCGGGCGGAGGGCCGCAAAGGTCTCCACCGTGATGGAGTTGATGACGCCGGGTCCGACGATGCCGAGGACTTTGGCGTCCTCCTTGGCCAGGTTCTTGACGCCGGCGCCCGGGATGGCGGCGGTACGGTAGGCGGAGATCAGGTTGGCGGACTCATAGGCAAACGGGGCGCCGGTCTCCGGGTCGTTCAGCGTGACCATCAGGATGGAGCGGGGAAGCCCCTTCTCGCGGTTCTCCACGTTCGATCCATACCATTTGACGCCCGCAACGTGGAATTTTCCGCCGAGGTAGGCGGGCATACACATGAATCGACGGTCGGGTCCGTCCTTCGGCATGCCGGGGAAGTGCTTGATGTTGTCCGGGAAGTAGACCATACATCCATGGGAGTCGCCGTTCTCGCCGCCCATGCGGTAGTCGCCGCGGTCAAGAGTCTTCAGGACGTCCTCCATGGTCTCCACGCATTTGAGGGTGTCGGTGACACCGGCCGCAATCATATCTTTTTCGTTGAGGTAGAGCATGTCAATTTCAGGATAGGCCATAGTAATATCTCCTTTATTCGTTATTTGTTTTCTGGTTTGAGAGCTTCTTCATCCATCTGTCCGGTGCGGACGCGGTAGATGTGTTCGACGTCGTAGACGAAGATCTTGCCGTCGCCGATCTCGCCGGTGTGCAGAACTTCTGTTGCCTTGTCGACGATGGTGTCCGTCAGCTCGGCCGGGACGACGACCTCGACTTTGGTCTTGGGCAGCAGACTCATGTCCATGGCGGTGCCGCGGTAATAGCCGATGTGGCCCATCTGCGTGCCGACGCCTTCGACGTGGGTGACCGTCATGCCGGAGATGCCGAGATCCTTGATAGCGTTCCGCAGGTCTCCGAATCGGTCGGGATTCATGATGATGACGATGTTATTCAGTTTGGCCATAGAGGAACCTCCTGTCAGTTGAGAATGTCAGGATAGGCGGACATACCGTGTTCGGTGACATCCAGTCCGGCGAGCTCAACCTCTCTCGGTACACGGATGCCGATGGTCTTCTTCAGGACGAAGAACAGAAGCGATGTAGCGGCTGCAACGAACGCGACAATGGAGATGACACCGATGAACTGGTGGAGCAGCCGCATGCCGCCGAATCCGTAGAACAGTCCGTCCTGGTTGGAGAAGAATCCTGCCAGAAGCGTGCCGGTCATGCCGCAGACGCCGTGGAGGGAGACCGCACCGACCGGATCGTCCACGTGCAGCTTATGGTCGACAAAGTCAATGCTGAGGGTGATGACGATACCGGCAATGAGGCCGATGGCAAATGCGCCCCAGTAGTCAACTTGGGCGACGGCGGTACAGGAAGCGACAAGACCGCCGAGAGCGCCGTTGATGGCGAGGGTCGGGTCCGGTTTCTTATACCGGATCCAGGAGGTGAACAGCCCGGCCAGGCCGCCGGCGCAGCCGGCAAAGGTCGTGGTGACGGCCGTGAAGAAGGTGATGTTGTCCAGCGCCAGTTCGGAGCCGGGGTTGAACCCGTACCAGCCGACCCAGAGGAGGAATCCGCCGAGGATACCCATCGGAATGTTGTGTCCGGGGATGGCGTTGCTGGTACGGTCTTTGTTGTACTTTCCGATCCGGGGACCGACGAAGATGGCGCCCATCAGGGCGGCGGTGCCGCCGACCATGTGGACCGTGGCGGATCCGGCAAAATCAGCAAAGCCGATCCGGGAGAGCCATCCGCCGCCCCAGACCCAGTGGCCGACGATCGGGTAGACGATGCTGGTCATGAAAGCGCTGCAGATAATGTAGGAATCAAAGCGGAAGCGCTCTGCGACGGTTCCGGAGATGATAGTGGCTGTGGTGGCACAGAACATGGTCTGGAACAGCAGGTAGACGGGGCGGGAGAGCTGTCCGTCGATGCTTTTCCAAATGTCCAGATCCTGACTCAGGGGATTGATAAACCCGTTGCAGCCGACCAGGCCGTGCCAGTCGTTGCCGTACATCAGGCCGAAGCCGATAAAATAGTAGACCGTTGCACCGACGAGAAAGTCGACTAAGTTTTTCAGCCAGATGTTGGCGGCGTTTTTGGAGCGGGCAAATCCGGATTCACATGCGGCGAATCCGGCCTGCATCAGAAAGACAAATACCGATGCGACGAGGACCCAGACAGAGTTGAGCAAGTAGGTTGTTTGCACAGAACCACCTCCAGTGGATTTCAGACGGGAGATTAGCGGATGAAAACGCAGAGGGGCATCCCGGTCAACCCGGAATGCCCCTTTGCATAAATGGTGGTGTAGCTGTGGCTATCTTATGTTTAGCCTTTTGCTTTGAATCGATCGTAGCCGAGCTGGCTGATGTCGATGGTGGTGGATTTGCCGTCGATCATGAGCTCGGAGAGCGCGATGGAGACGGCGGGAGAGATGCCGAAGCCGTGGCCGCTGAAGCCGAAGGCCAGCGTCAGGCCCGGAACCTCTTCGACGTTGTCGAGGACCGGCAGGACGTCGATGCACTGGTCGTACCATCCGGCCCAGGAGCGGACGATCTTGGTTTTGGCCAGGCACGGGAAGTATTTGATAATGCCCCTTGAGATGGACGGGGCCGTCAGGCTGTTGCTGACGAAGTGCTTGTCGTCAATGTTGGAGGTGAATGCCTGCAGGCCGCTGTTGCCGCCGAGGACGAAGGAGCCGTGCTCGGTCTGGTGGCCGTAGAACTCGCCGCCGGCGACGCCGAGCATGATGTCAAACATTTTCGGCATTGCCTCGGTGACGACGACCTCATTAATCTGCCGCTCCACCGGGACATCCAGCCCTACGGTGTTGGCGATCTTCCGCGATTCGTAGCCGGCGCAGAGCAGCACCTGATCTGCCTGGTAGATGCCGTCGTCGGTGATGACGTTGCGGATTCGGCCTTTGGCTTTCTCCATGGCCGTAACCGTGACGCCGGTGACAAATGTGACGCCTAAGGACAGGGCCTTTCGGTAGAAGCCAAGGGTCGTGGTGAGCGGGTTTGCGTGTCCGTCGGACGGACACCAGGATGCCGCGACGACCTCTTCGGACATGTAGGGGCAGAGCTTACGGGCCTCATCGCCGCTGATCATCTCGACCTCCAGGCCGAGCTTTGTGCTTTTGGCGGTGTGGTTTTCCAGGACGCCGATGTCGTGGTCGTTCAGACCCAGACGGAGGTTGCCG
The DNA here is from genome assembly GCA_900542575.1 of uncultured Oscillospiraceae bacterium. Classification (GTDB taxonomy): domain Bacteria; phylum Bacillota; class Clostridia; order Oscillospirales; family Acutalibacteraceae; genus RUG420. The sequence goes on along the minus strand of UQOE01000032.1, from coordinate 3,632 downwards.
CCCTGGTGGTACTCGGTGTTGACGCCGAGCTCTTCGCTGAGGTGCGGCCAGATCTCAGAGACCGCATACATGGCGAGGGGAAGTTCTTTCGGGTTTCGGGCAGACTGGCGGACGCCGCCGGCATTTCGGCAGGAACCGCCGTTGCCGATTTCTTTTCTCTCCAGAACCATGACGTCGAGGCCCCGGCTCGCAAGCCGGTAGGCTGTGGCGCAGCCCATGATTCCGCCGCCGATGATAATCACATCTGCTTCGCGTTTCTCTGGCATGACTTAGCCCTCCTCTTTTACGTCGGTGATATTTTTGCTGAACGTCTCAATGTCGACGGGACGGACCGGCGCACGGCCGGTAATGCGGCCCAGCTCCGCGGGGCTGATCTTGAGCTCCGAGGCGATGATGCCCTGGAACAGACGCTGGCAGGTCTGGCCCTGGCAGAGGCCCATGCCGCAGCGCAGGAAGCGCTTCACCTCGTTGGTGGTGCGCATGCCGTCGTGGACGGCTCTGCGGATTTCGCCTTTGGTAATCTCCTCGCAGCGGCAGATGATCATATCGTCGTCCGGCCGCTCCTCGAAGGGCTCCGGATTTGCAGTTCTAACGATTTTCATATTCGCACCTTCTTTAGACCTGAGGCTTATAGAATCGAGCCTGATTCACATATTCGATCGGGATCTTCATCGTGACGACCGCGGTCTTATCCATGGCTTTCGTACGCCTGAAGCCGGTGATCTCGGCTTCGCATACCGGCTTGCCCTCGCGGTCCAGTGCGGTCCCCCTGTCGCCGACGGCCGGCATCGGGAGAAATTCATACGGGAAGGTGATCTCGGCGTAGTCCTCTTTCTCGTCCGCCAGGAAAATGGCCTGGCCGGAGCAGGAGGCGACGCACATGCCGCAGCCGACGCAGTCTTTTTCGGTGTCTACCACCGGAAGACGGGTAATGTTCTCGCCGACTTTGATACATCCCATGTGGCAGGCGTCCTGGCACGGGTTGCAGGGGATGTTCTGCGTGCACTCAATAATCGGATGGACGCCGGCTTTCTTATAGACCGCAGACGGAAAATGGCTGAGCTCTTCCTCCGTCATAAAGCCTTTGGCCAGAAGGTTCTTCGAAATGGGATAGCCCTCATCGGTCTCCGTGAAGTCGTTTCGCCCTTTGTTCTGCGGGGCGAACATGCCCTGGCGGAGCTCGCCGAGCGCCTCCTGGTACTGGCTGTATTTTTCCTCGAACTCCGCTTCTGTGAGATAGCCCGCATCTTTGCTGACTTTCGAGGCGACGCTGCGGCCCTGGATCATTGCGGAGCTGGCCTCCTCAATTCCGGCGACATCGCCGGCGCAGTAGATACCCTTGACGGAGGTCTCTCCGTAGTCGTTCAGAAGTGCGACCTGGCCGCCCTTCTTCGGGATCAGAGCCATATCGCAGGTGGCATTGCTGGCCAGCTGGGACATCGGCGTCAGGCCGACGGCGATGCAGATGGTATCGACGTCGAGCTCTTTCTCCGTGCCCGGGATCGGCTGGAAGTGCTCGTCCACCTGTGCAATGACCGCACTGGTGACACGGTCGGTTCCCTTTGCCTCGACGACCGTGTGGGAAAGGTAGAACGGAACGCCGGTCCTTGCGACTTTGGCCGCGTGGACGCCGTAGCCGCCGACTCTCGGAGCCGCATCGATAACGGCTGCCACCTCGCATCCGGCCTGCAGCAGCTGGAAGGAGACGACGAGTCCGACGTTGCCGGAGCCGACCATCAGAATTTTGCTGCCGGGCTGGACGCCCTGGAGATTCATCATGGCCTGTGCGGCGCCGGCGCCGATGACGCCGGGGGTATCCCATCCTTTGAACGGGATCATGTTCTCCGCCGCTCCGGTGGCGATGATGATGGCGTCGCCCTTGTAGTGATCTACGACGCCGTACTGCTTGACGGTGACCTCTTTGTTGGGGTAAATGCCCATGACCGTGGAGTCGAGTTCGACGCGGACGCCGAGTTCCTCGGCCTCTTTCAGGAGATCCTGCCCGATCCGGAAGCCGCGCTCCTTTGCGTGGTGTTCTTTGGAACCGAAGAATTTGTGGATCTGCTTGAACAGCTGGCCGCCGGGTCTCTGGTTCTCATCGAAGACGATGACGTCCATGCCGTTTTTCTTTGCTTCAATGGCTGCACTGAGACCCGCAGGGCCTGCGCCAATGACGATCAGTTCATGCCGTTTCATGGGTTATGCCTCCTCTTTCGGTACGACGCCGTCCTGCGTCTGGATGACCATGCCGTCTTCCAACGGCGTAATGCAGGTTCTGACGTTCGGAACGCCGTTGACGACCATGACGCAGTCGGTACAGCGGCCGATGGCGCAGAAGATGCCGCGCGGCTTGTGCTGCTTTGCGGTGTACCGGTGGATCATCACGCCATTTGCCTTCAGAGCTGCGGCGATGGAGTCGCCCTCATACCCTTTCATCTCTCTGCCGTCCAAGGTAAAGGTGATTTCCTCGCCCTTGTCGTATCCGTCAATGATCGGATGTTCCTGAATTCGCATGAAAAAAGCCTCCCTCGAATCTAATGAATGAAAAAAGCAAGGTGCGCACACGCCATTGCGTTCGCACCATTGCTTTGTCTGTGTTTGTTCTGTTTGACTTTATTAAACACCGGAGGCGGGGTATAAAATTGAAAAAACCGGACAAGTTGATTTGACGAATTTTTGACATTTCGCGCTTCCTTTCGGGCTCCTTTTTTTATATAATAGATACAGCGTCAATTTGTTTATGAAATGACGATGAACTGTTATTTAGGAGGAGACTTCACATGAGTTACACGCTTGTTCTGATTAGACATGGTGAGAGCGAATGGAATAAGGCCAACCTTTTCACTGGCTGGACCGACGTCGAGCTCTCCGAAAACGGTGTCCAGGAGGCCATCACCGGCGGTAAGAAGCTGAAAGAAGAGGGCTTCTCGTTCGACATCTGCTACACCTCTTACCTCAAGAGAGCTATCCACACCGCCAACAACGTTCTGGCACAGCTGGACGAAGAGTGGATTCCCATGGTCAAGGACTGGAGACTCAACGAGCGTCACTACGGTGCCCTTCAGGGCCTCAACAAGGCTGACACCGCTGCCAAATACGGCGACGAGCAGGTTAAAATCTGGAGACGTTCCTTCGACGTCTGCCCGCCTGCACTGACCGACGACGACGAGAGAAACCCGAAGAACCAGGCCATGTACAAGAATGTTGACCCGGCTCTTCTCCCGAACACCGAGTCCCTTGAGACCTGCATTGCACGTGTCGTTCCTTATTACAAGGATGTCATCACCAAGGACATTGCCGCCGGCAAGAAAGTTCTCATCGCTGCACACGGCAACTCCCTCCGTTCCCTCGTCATGTATCTCGACGACATGACCCCGGAGCAGATCCTCGAGACCAATATCCCGACCGCCGTTCCGCTTGTCTATGAGCTCGACGACAACTTCAAGGCCATCAGCCACCGCTATCTCCTCTCCGACGAGGAGCTCAAGGCCCGCATGGAAGCCGTTGCAAACCAGGGCAAAGCCAAATAAGTTTCCTTTTGGAATATTACAGCAGGACCGCCATTTGGCGGCCCTGTTTTTTGTATAATCGAAAACCCCGCGATTGTCGCGGGGTTCCGTGAAGTTATACAT
>UQOE01000031.1 GCA_900542575.1 uncultured Oscillospiraceae bacterium | reverse complement strand
GAGGGCTTTGCCCGTCTGTTAACAACCACGCGTTTGACGCGTGGATGGTTTTTTTATTTAATTTTGTAAATAGAATGAACCATTTAGCAGCTCTCTTAGTCTTAATAGATGTACAAAAAATGAGAAATCATTTCTTTGTGCACACAACGAATTTGCTTAAGGAAAAACAAAGGAGAGTTGCAAGCATGAACCAAATTGCAAAAAAAGCGGTTGCGCTTCTCGCATCCCTGACCATTGCAGCGACCAGCGCAATGGCAGTCAGTGCCCGCGGTATTTCGGATCTCTTCGGCGGCAGTTCCAAGCTCCCGTCCATCGGTTCCCAGACCTCCGCACCGTCCGGCAACTATTGGAATTACTATTCTTCTCAGCTGAACAGCAAAGAGAAGCAGGCCTATAATAAGATCTGCAATGGTCTTAGCAAAGAGGAGACCAAAATTTCTGTCCCGGTTCTCGAGCCTGCGTCCCGCACAAAGGTCTTCAAAGCTGTCTTTGCGGAACATCCCGAGTACTATTATGCAGACCGCGCTGCTCACTGGAACGGTACTGACGATGAAATGTATTTCATTCCCACTTACAACAGCTTCAAAGGCACAGAGAGCCAGGTAAAAGCCGCTGCTGATCAGTTCCTGGCCAATGCACCGAAGAACGGTTCAGACTATGAGAAAGAGCTCTATGTCCACGACAAGCTGGTTGATCAGACGACGTATCAGCTCAATGAGCCCGGCATCTACAATTCCCTCATCAACCACGTCGGCAACTGCGAAGGCTATTCTTTCGCCATGGAATACCTTCTCTCTCAGCTCGGTGTAAAATGCCGCGTCATCGAGGGTAAGGCTTACCATGCAAATGGATCTTCTGAGACTCATATGTGGAATATCGTCCGTCTTGACGGCAAAGACTATGTTCTGGATGCTACCTGGGACGATGCAGTCGGTCAGCAGCATTCCGGCTATTTTGTCTCCCACCGTTATTTCAACCGTACAAAAGACCAGATGGCTTCCGACCATGTCCCGAATAACGCATCTGAGTGGTCCACCTGCACAAATGACGATGCCAACTTTTTCAAGAAGAATGGTCTCTATTTCAAGACCTATGAGGACGCCAAAAAGTCCCTGGCCGATATTGTCAAGAAAGACCTTGACAAGAACGATTACAATGTAGCGCTGCAGTTTGGCAGCAAAGCAGAAGCAGACAAGGCGCTGAATGCTCTCGGCCCCAATTTCGGTATTCTGGATTACGTGAAAACGGCTAACCAGACTGCTGCGAATAAAGCCAGCGACAGCTCAGTCAGCTGGGATACCTCGACATCACAGAATGTCGTCATCATTTTCCTGCAGAAGTAATTTCAAATCTTGCTTTTCATACGAGCCAAGCGTATAATGAGCTAGTAATAAATTATGATATGTCAGCAAGGGTGCTGTCCGTTTTCGGACAGCACCCTTTTTGTGTAATGTGGAGGACAGAAGATGGCAATGGAATTTTTGTATTTGAGCGAAGAAGACATGATTCAGGCCGGCGTAATGGATGCTGCCCGCTGTATGGATGCCATGCGTGACACAATAAGCCTGTTTGGAAAGCACGATTTTCTGCTGGGAGGTCCGCGCGGGGATGAACATGGTCTCCAGGTCAATTTCCCCGGGAAATCCGATATTCCCGGCTTCCCGCTGGACGACGGTCCGGACCGCCGCTTCAACGCCATGCCGGCCTACCTGGGCGGCCGGTATCACATTGCTGGTCAGAAATTTTACGGCTCCAACAACCACAATTTAAGGAAAGGCCTTCCGCGCTCTATTCTCATGGTCACACTCAACGATGTCGACACAGGTGCTCCAATCTGCTACATGCAGGCAAATCTGGAGAGTGCTATGCGCACCGGCGCCATGCCTGGCATGGCCGCCACCTATCTGGCCCGTAAAGATTCCAAAGTGCTGTCTCTGATCGGTCCTGGTGCCATCAACAAGTGCGCCCTGTTCTGCTACATGGAAGCTCTGCCGGGAATTGATACCATCAAGCTCCGCGGAAGTTTCAGGAACAGCCGTTCGGTACAGAGCATGACAAAATTTATTCGGGAGAGATATCCGCAGGTTAAGGAGATCATTGCCTGCGACTCGCTGGAGGAAGCCTGCAGAGACGCCGACGTAGTCAGCGAAGCGGTCTCTGTTACAAAGCAGGACATGGAAGAGATTGATCCCTCCTGGTTTCAGAAGGGTTCCACCATTTTCTCACTGAGTACGTTTTTCGTCCGTCAGTTTGACAAACTGATCGGAATGAAAATGGTTGTGGACAACTATGGTATGTATGAGAAATATCTGAGCAATTTCATTGCCCGCGGTCCGGTGGACGATTTCGGAAATAAACGGGAGTGGTGCATTATGGGAATGCATTTTGTCCATCTGGTCCGGGAAGGGAAAATTGCCCGGGAAGACGTTCTGAATCTCAGCGACATCGTTAACGGGCTCTCGGAGGGTCGTACTTCCGATGACGAAATTGTCATGTGCTCTATAGGCGGAATGCCCATTGAAGATCTGGCCTGGGGTTACGACTGTTATGAATCTGCAAAAGAGAAGGGACTCGGTACCACATTGAAGCTGTGGGATGAGCCGTTCCTGAAATAATTGGAGGCATCTATGAATAACTTTAATCTTCATATCCCTACGGATATCCATTTCGGGAAAGATCAGATTTCCTGTCTGCCCTCGGAACTGGCCAAATTCGGAAAAAATATTCTGATGGTCTATGGCGGAGGAAGCATCAAACGCACCGGACTGTATGACAAAATCAGAAATCAGCTGAAGGACTTTCATGTCGAAGAACTGCCAGGCATCACCCCGAACCCTAAAATCTCTGCGGTTCGCAGAGGTGTAGAAATCTGCAGAACTCAGAAAATCGACCTTGTCCTCGCCGTCGGCGGCGGTTCCTGCATTGACGCATCCAAAGCCATCGCCTGCGGAACCTTTTATGACGGCGATCCTTGGGATCTCGTCCTGGACAATAGCAAAGTAACCGAAGCACTTCCCATTGCTGTAGTGCTTACCATCAATGCGACCGGCTCCGAGTCCAACAACTGTGCCGTCATCTCAAACGAAGAGACGAACGAAAAGCTTGAGATTGACAGTAATGCTATCGTCCCGAAATTCTCCATTCTGGACCCGACCTATCTCTACACGCTCCCGGCCCGTCAGACGGCCGCCGGTACAGCCGATATCTTATCCCATGTCTTCGAGCAGTACTTCCAGCCGAACGACGGTGCCTATCTTTCCGACCGAGTCTGTGAAAGCGTTATCAAGACCTGCATCAAATACTGTCCCGTAGCCCTGAAAGATCCGGAGAATTACGAGGCGCGCTCCAACCTGATGTGGTCCAGCACGTTGGGACTCAACCATATTCTCTCGGCAGGCAAAGGCGGTTCGTGGTCCTGTCATCCGATCGAGCATGAGCTCTCCGCATACTACGATATTACGCATGGAGTCGGACTCGCCATCATCACTCCGCCCTGGATGCGCTATGTCCTGAACGATGATACCGTAGATCGATTCGCCATGTATGCGAAAAACGTATGGGGAATCGAGGAGGAGGATCCGTACAAGGCCGCCAATGCCGGAATTGACACAACTGCGGATTTCCTGAAAAAAATCGGCATGCCGTCTACTCTGAAAGAGGTCGGAATCGACCGCGAGAAATTCCGTGAAATGGCGGAAGAAGCGGTCCGAACCAGCCGTATTTCTACCGGAGCCTATGTCCATCTGAATGCGGAAGATGTGGTTCGAATTTTCGAGGCCTGTGCCGGATGAATAATGAAAAACGACGATCTGCCATAATTCAGCAGATCGTCGTTCTGGTTCATTCAGTCAATTTCAATTGCCTGACAGCCGAGCAGTCTGTAATGACTGGAGAAGGATGAGCGGGAGAAGGTCTTATATGTGGCTCCGTATGGATCCATGACATAAATATGATTTGCATCATATCCGCGCAGGACCATGACGTGGGTTCCACGGGGATAGGAGAAATAATGCCATTTTCCATCTGACCCTTTGTAATACCAGCTGTTTCTGGTTTTGGGATTGTTCATATTATAGGTCGCCCAGACCAGCATCGGCTTTCCGTGCCGCAGATTCTGGTAAAGCTGTGCCGTGGATGCACCGGTAATGTTTTTTGCTTTTTTAGTTCCGCCATGATTTGTAATTGCCTGGTTCATGGCTTTGGTGACAACCGGTGCAAATGCGCCGTATCCTGGTGAAGCAGAAGTGTATCCATGACGCGGATTTCCTGCAAACTTCTGATAGATGCTGGGGCCATAACGTGTCCCGTTAACGGTTATGACATCCTGTCGCGGGATGGTGCGAACCATTTCACTGACGGTAACGGGATATCCGTAATACTGGAGCAGAGAAGCGGAGGAGGCTGCCTCACATCCGGTGGGATAGCTGGGTTTCTGATTGACTCTCGGAACATTGAGTTTGACAGCAACAACCTTGCCGTGAGACAGGGTATAGTTTCCAGCACGCGGCCCCTGCTTGATGGAATAGGTACCGGAATTGTCCGATATCGTGCCGTTCTGAATATAATAGGTGCTGTTTCCGCTGTCTATCATTCCGGTGTAGGAGCTGTCCTGGCGGCCGTTATTGACGACAATCCGTTTTCCGGAGCTGGTTTTAATAATTCCGGTTGCAGTTCCAGTTGCCTCTCCATTCTTTACCTTATACCAGGTTCCATTCAGATTCGCATAGCCATTGATGGAAGTATCCACGACTCCGTTCTGAACAACATAGGAGTGGGAGGATTTGTCCGTTCCAATCCCGTTATAGTAGCTGTCCCAGACGCCGTCCCGAATATAGTCCTTTTCCCCATTGGGGTTCTGATAGACACCATTATAGGTGCTGTCCCAACTTCCATCTGTGATGTAATACCAGGTTCCATCCTGCTGAATAAGGCCGGTAAAATCATAGGCATACCCGTTTGCATCTATGGTTGTTTTCGAAGCAAATAAATGATTTACGAGTACGACCCCATCCGGTGCAGTCTTCTGCGGTGCAGCAGATACGGCTGCAGCAGTGCCGGTGAGGATTGACAGTACCATAAAGACGCTGAGCAGAATATGGATCCATTTTCGGACGATTCGCTTTCTTTTCCTATACATTAAACTGGTCCCCCTTGTGTATATGTTGTTTGCTTTATACGCTAACTAGATGCACTGTTTTTTTAAAAAGGTTTTTAAAATTCAAAGAAAATGTGCGTACATCTCGAAGTTTCTTAACAAATTCAGGCAAATCTGAAATATATCACAAATTTGGTGATCCTTTTTGAGGGCTTCACACTCTTATAATTAGACAGAGTGAATGAGATGTTGTCGGTGCATTTCTGATGAGAAGGGGTCCAGATCTATGGCAGATTTCTACACCTTCCGAGAAGGGAAGCAGGAGGAGGTCAAAGTATCTTCTGCCTTTGTCAAAGCAGTAACTGGCTGTAAAGTCTATACCTGCGTTACAAATTTTCCAATGCACATGTGCCGCTCCATTCACGGCATCAGCTTTGTTACGATCGGTTCTTATTGGGGACTGGATTCACAGACGAAATCCGGACAGACTCTGGCCCGTATGTATGAATACGACGCTTCCGGAAAGCGTCATGAGGACTCCTATCTGGAAATTGAAACCGAACATATTCCCTGTTATTTTGAAGAGGGGATGTACTCTTATCAGGAGGCATTCCTCATTGCCAATACGCCTCGGGTCATTTCCAAACTGGATTCCGGGTTTGACAGCCCCCAATACTTTATGTATTATCCAGACCAGAACAATATCGGCATGGCGTTCGGCTATTATTCTGAGTCGCAGCTCTACAGCAACTGCCGTTACCACTACCTGTTTTTCCGTGGACACTACTACCAGCTGAATTTTCGGGAACGCATCCTGGAACAGGTTCCCTGCGAAGAAGTCCTGAACAATGTCGGCATCTTCAACTGGAAAGAATATTCTTTTCTCCGCCGCTGCCATGATTTCATGCGAGACCGGAATACCCAGCTGCTTCTAATGCCAAGTCTCGGGAATCTTCCAGGTGCGCCTTATTTTCTGTCACCGGATCTTATTGAAGACGGTGTAGACTTCAGCGGAAGCCGCATTGGGAAATTGGTCCAGTATGGTACCCTGAGGGGATTTGAGATCCCACTGAACCGCTTCAGTGGGGGCGAGGGTTCCAAAACAGAGCGCAGTACCGCATTTCAGGCACAGATTCGAGTCCTGCATCCAAAAGAATTCGGGCCTCAGTTTTATGAGATGGAAAAGGAAAACGATGATATTCGTCCGTTTTTGGACAGTATTTCCTATGAAAATCATCTGGAAAATTACAAGAAATACGGTTTTCGCAAGCCCTATGACTCTTTTATGATTTTAGATAATATCTATGTCACCGGAGAATGGCGCCGTCATGGGCTGGGTACGACGGTTCTCAGTATACTTAAAGAGCTGATGGCCTCTGCCTTTCGAGAGGATATTCCCGTCCTGCTGGCCTCTCCAAAACTTATCCAGGATCAGTTTATGAAGACTGCGGATCCGCTTCCTTATGACCAGCGTCTCGACTTCCTCATTAATGCAGGCGGAGAGCTTCTGACGGACTCCTGCAATCAGACTCCGGTATTTCTTTTTTAATTGACACAGACAGAAAGGCGACTGCTGCAAGATTTGCAGCAGTCGCCTTTTTCATTCATTGTCGACAGTGGCATAGATAACCGCTTATTGGGGACAGCTGAGAAGTCGTCGATAACATGACTGACAGTTTGTTTCCCAAGATAAATGCCATAAACAGTAATAATGTCTCCTTCTACTATTTTAGGACTAGGAGTTTCACGATAATCGAATAAAATGTAATCCCCACCATTGTAATAGTCTGCCGGGTCAGACTCCATGTCCCAAAGGATATCATCTGCCTGCATTGCAAGATCTTCATCTGACTGGTCAAATGCCTGATAGGAAGAACCGTCGATATTCTGATTAATATGAACCTGAACCTGAACCTTGATGGGCATACCATAATAGTATTCTGAATTGCGGAGAAGGCCCCGGTACTTGTATTCATTGCAGGCTGCAAGAAAGGTGGATTTACTCATTTGTTTGGCTGCTTTTACTTCTTTGGGTTCCGAGCTTCCAACAGCAGCGATAATTCCTATTACAACTGCTGCAGCGACAAACAGGAGGATGAGGTAAAACAACCAGCGCCTGTAAAGCGGCTTCTTTTTTGCCCCGCAATAGGGACAGACGCTTGCTTTTTTTTGCATATTCTCTGCCGCAGGATGTACAGGTTTTCATCTTTGATTTCCGGTTTCCATTTTCGGTATTCTGATTTGATGCGGGAGCCGTATTCTGTATAAGTGCCGATTCCCTTTTCTCGTTCGACATATTGTGCACTCTCCTCTACGGTTATTTTCCCGAAAAAAGGATGGGAACAGTTGGGATAGATGCTTTTCGGATGAATGGTTTCTCCTTTGATATAACTATATCAGTAATCGATTCAAACACAGTCCGATCATTAGGACTTGAATACCATGCTATAATTTTTATTAAATTAGTAAGGGGAGAAGACAGTGGAATATCGAAAGCAAAACAGAATAGCTAACTGGGTTTCGGCTATATCCGCCGTAATTCTCATTACACTTATGGTCGGCATATCGGAACTGGCTGGAAACCGAGAAATTATCTTTCCGGAAATTGCCGCACTTACAGTAGGCTATCTCTGTGCACCGAAACAGAAATGGCGGGTCTCTTCTTTTCGGATGCTGCTTCTGATATCCGGCGGCGCTGTTGTTGGACTTCTCATCAGCATGTTCCTGCCCGGCAGCTTATACCTGAAACTTTTGGCTGCATTTCTGATTGCACAGATTGTGTACCTGTATTCCGGTACTTCTCTGGCCCCTCTCATCTCCGCCATTGTACTTCCAGTACTGCTCCAGTCTGAATCCTGGGCGTATGTTCTCTCGGCAGCTACTATGACGCTTCTAATCGTATTACTTCATGTTGTTCTGGTAAAAGCCGGCTTTCGTCCAAGAGAGAAATTCCAGCCGGTTCCGAGGCCGAATCGAGCAGCAGTCATCCGGGTTTTCTGGCGGCTCCTAATCGTGGCTATTCTTGCGGTTCCAGCACTGCGCACAGAATGGCGGTTCCTGATTGCTCCGCCGATGCTCGTAGCATTTACGGAACTCATGGAAAACTGGACTCCGGAATCTCCGATAAAACCTCACTGGGCAGTACTGCTTCTGACTGCCTGTGCAGGAATAGGAGCTGGCTGCCGATATATCTTAGTCACTATGGCCGGACTGCCGCTTACGCTTGCAGCGGCATTTGCAGGCATCCTGATGCTGATTGTCCTGTACGGGACCAAACAGTTCCTTCCGCCGGCCGGAGCCATGACGGTTCTGGCCATGTTAATCCCGGAGAGCGCCGTCCCGCTCTATACCGCCGAAGTGGCTGTCGGCGCTTCCGCTCTGGTATCTGTTGTTGTATTGACTTACTACGTCTCTGTACGCGTCCGTGGTCGTGCAGAGGAGGGGGAAGAGGAAGAACCAGCCTGAATAAACACCGTTGGACAGATGGAATGCTGCCCAACAGTATTTTTCTGCATGGCAGCAAATGCTAAGGGGCATTTAAGTTTCAAAGATACAATAGACCTGAATGAATTAACAGGAGGGGAACTGGATGAAATTTAAGAGAGGATTCCGTGCATTTCCTGGACTGCTGCTGGCGCTGGTAATGTTAATCGGCGGCACAAGCATTCCCGCTGCAGCTGCGTCCTGGAGGCCCAATTTTCTGAGCAGATTATTTATCTCTACTGATCTCCCGCAGATTGATATGGGAAAATGGAAGTATCAGAAAGAGGATCAGGTCTATTATCAGGCCGGTATTCAATATGCGGAAAAATCTCCGGACAGCGACTATGATACGCTGGCAATTTTTGTTCCGGCGGCCTATCTGAATGGAACGGCGAATGGAGACGGCACCTATACCTGTACCATCCGAGAGAACGGGAAAACAGGGACCTATACGTCCGAGACTGCGCCGATGGTATTCCCGATCAACACTCCGGGCTATGCGGCACAGAAAGAACTCAACGGATATACGGACGTCACAGATTATACCAATGCAGGATTTATCTATGTCCATGTCGGCGCGCAGGGCCGAGATGCAGGTGCACCGGCTGGCGTCACCGATTTCAAAGCGGGAATACGCTATATCCGTTATAACCAAGGGGTCATTCCCGGAAATACAGATGCCATTTTCACTTTCGGGATGTCGGGCGGCGGAGCCCAGTCCGCGGTGCTCGGCGCTTCCGGAGACAGTGCACTCTATGACCCATATCTGGATCAGATCGGCGCGGTCCAGGGCGTCAGCGATGCCGTTCAGGGATCCATGTGCTGGTGCCCCATTACAAACCTGGATCAGGCGGATGAAGCCTATGAATGGAACCTGGGTTCCACCCGTTCCGGCCTCTCCTCGGAGGAAAAAACGATCTCTGAGGATCTGGCAAAAGCCTACGCTGCCTACATAAATCGATCCGGCTTTGTCGACGAGAAGGGGAATCCGCTGATTCTGCATCCTTCGGAGAAAGGAATCTATCAGGCCGGCAGCTATTATGATTACCTGAAGCGGGAGGTGGAAACCTCATTAAACCATTTCCTGGCCGATACCAGCTTCCCCTATAATGCCTCTGCAGAGGAGAGCGGCCCAGCCGGAAATCCGGGGAATCTTGCGGGATCCATGAATCAGAGTGAGAAGCTGGATCAAATTCAGAGGACACAGTCGTTTTCAACAGTTCTCAGCCTGTCTGGCGTTTATAAAAACCGGCAGGATTATATAGATGCTCTGAATCAGAATGGAACATGGGTGACTTATGATGCGGCGTCCAATACAGCAAAAATCACAAGTATTGAAGATTTCGTCCGAAATCTGAAAAACGCCTCGAAAAATCTCGGTGCATTCGATCAGCTGGATGGCTCGCAGGGTGAAAATACGCTGTTTGGATACGGAGATGGAAAAGGTGCCCATTTTGACGCTGTCCTGGCTCAGATTCTGAAGGACACCAATTCCCCTTATGCGCAAAGTTATGCGGAAGATCTTGAGAAAACTGATTCCGCAGGGAATCATGTCTCCACCAGACTTGAGATGTACACGCCTCTCTACTATCTTCTTCCGGCGGAGAAGGGTTATCAGACCTCGAAGGTCGCTAAATTCTGGCGTATCCGCACCGGAATCAATCAGGGCGATACCGCGCTTTCAACCGAAGAAAATCTGAAACTCGCACTTCAGCAATACGAAGATGTGAAATCGGTTGATTTCGCTATGGTATGGGGAAAGGGACATACCATGGCCGAACGGTCTGGAACTGCCACGGAAAACTTTATCCAGTGGGTCAATCAATGCTTGAAGTAATAGTAATTTGAATAGATCTGGCCTTTCTGCGCTATAATAAGGGGCAGAAAGGGTGAGAATACATAAGCAGAAAAATAGTCATTTTAAATGGCAGCCCGCGAAATAATGGAAACACCTCTGAACTGGTTCGGTTTTTCGCGGAAGGTGCAGAGTCAGCCGGACATATCGTACACGAATTTTTCCTGGATCGCATGAACATACACTGCTGCAAAGGATGCTGCCGCGGCAATAACAGCAAGCCATGTCCATGCGTCCAGAAGGACGATATGGCTGAGATTTATCCGGCTGTCCGAGAGGCCGACGTTGTGGTGCTCGCTTCACCGCTCTATTACTGGACCGTCAGCGCACAGCTGAAAACGGCCATCGACCGTCTCTTCGCTCTGGAAGAGGGAGGGGAGAACCAGCTTCGCGGAAACGGAAAAGCCGGCATCCTGTTAATGGCAGCGGAGGGCAGTGCCTTTGAGGATTCTCTGCTCTATTTCAATCATCTGATGGAACATCTCCGCTGGCAGAATCTCGGCCATGTCCTGGCCGGTGGAAACTTTGCAGTCGGCGACATTGCCGGAAAACCGAGCCTCCAGGAGGCTCATGACCTCGGAGCCTCGATTCAGTAAATGAAACAAACAGCTAATCAAGAGGAGACATTTTCCCTTCCTCTGGCACTTCTTGATACAGTACCCGTCATTCTGTTCAGCATTACACTGATTCTGTTAATGCGTGCAGTTCCGCATCCTTTCATAATCATTGGAGGCTGCTGCTGCATTTTGGGCGGCCTGGGTAAGGTCATCTGGAAATTAATGATCGTACTGGCCCATAAGGATATTCCCATTCTTGGCGCAGGACTTCGGTATCTGATGCCGCTGGGATTTCTTCTAATTGTAATTGGCTTCTTTTTGGCGGAACGCAGCAGCGTCACTCTATTTTGGAAACAGATGTCTTCCGTACCATCGCTTATTTTCCTGATCCTGGTTTGCGTCGGCGCCTTGCTGATGCTGATTTTCTCCAAAAAATTTGAACGGCACGACATACGCGGCAACTGGCTGGAAGAGATCACCAATGTTTTTTTACAGACAATGGTTTTATTAGCTGTACTGTTTGCCGGACATTGACAGAACAGCATATCAGACAGGCCCCTCCTTACTGGAGATTCCGTAAGGAGGGGCCTGATTTCTTTCAGGTTATTTTTCGTCTGGTCCTTTTCTCAGAAAATCAATGAAAGCAATTACAACTGCCCCAATATCGATGACAGTCGCAACAATTAATGTGATCAGAGCACTCGTGGTCATCATAGAATACCCCTCCCTTACAGCAGGCCGCAGGCGCCAGCGACAATGGCTATTATGAGGTCACTGCCCAGGATAATTCCATCCACTTTTAAGCCGCTTTTTACGCTCTGGCGGTCGTGGACAAAAAATGCCATGGAGAAAAACGGCAGATAGCCAATGAGCCATAAAAGCCATGGACAGCTGCGCTGCCAGAACGGCCACTCCCAGGTTAAGATACCGCAGTAATTCAAGAAACATTCCACACAGACAGCGGCTGTTGTCAGCACCAGGCACCAGAAAATACGATTGTTGATTCCGATAATTTTTTTCTTCCTGTCTTCCGGCAGAAGAAGGCAGGCGCAGATTCCAAACAGAAGAAACATCATGGAAATCTCAATGTTATATCCAATGAGAATCAGCCATGAAGTCTGTCCCACGCCCTGCGGAGTGCCCCAGACAGGTGCAAAGCCGCTTAGCGAGCACACCATGGAGTTCCAGAGTTCGTTAAAGACATCCATGCCCCAGAGGGCAACGCCGCCAAGCAGCACCATATAATGTTTTTCTTTCAGTTCCTTGATGACAATGTAAACAACAATCAACAGCAGCGGTACCATATACCACTGCATCGTCAACTGCGGCTTCCGAAGAATTTCGAAAGCCGACTGCGTATATGCAGAATACATGTTACTCCCTCCGTAATGAGAGGGCACCCAATGTTCTACGATAAATATAGCCTAACGATGATTTTGGTTCAAGATAATCTTTATGTACTTTTTAAAAATTGCTTCTCATTGATAAAGATCAATGGCGAATGGAAGGGGAATAGGAAAAAAACAAATTTCTTAGAAGTAGAAATTTTATTAGCTCAATAAAAAGCCCCATTCCGTAAAACGAATGAGGCAATTATAATTTATTCTGTAAAAAATGTTTGAAGAACATGTTGAAAACAAAACGTATGAAGCGTGGAACATCAGAACAAAATAACGTTTCTGAATTTCGATCATTTTCGATCATGTTATGATTCCGGTCTCGCTGCGTGAAACATCCCGAATATCACAGGGTAGAAGCAGCTTCAACTTAAAGTGATTTTCTGTACATCTGAGTGAATCAGAATTGTACAAATAAATGAACTCTTATAAATGTGCGTTTTCATTCGTTTGTACAATTTTTGTAAAAATATGCGAATCATTTACAAAGTTAGACAATACGAAAAACAAGAATATTTTCAGTGTGAAACGTCGAGGATTTCGTCAAAATGCACAAATCAAAAACAATCAGAAATCCGTTCATGTTTGGTCAAATATGCACAGACGAATACAAAAAACATATAGAAAAATAAGAAAGGGACCGCACCTGATGAATGGCGAGTTCCTTCTTTTTAAATACTGTTTAATAATATGTTCTGCTGTAAACACGTATTCGATTAAGTATCAATCAGCTCGTGCTCCACGCCTTCTCCAGCGTCCAACGCTGCTGCTCCATCGCGCAGAAAATCCATATTTGCTTTTGAATAAAATGGATCAGGTGTGCTGCTGCGAGCTTTTTCCGTCTCGTTCTGTTTGTCCTGGCTAAGCTGAGAATTTTTGTTAACATCTGCCATAAAAATAATACCTCGTTCTCAATACAAAAGCAAAATGCGATTGTTGACGAATATATAATGAATATCTATTATTTATATACAGAGTATATACCCGATAGATATTGCAGGAGAGGGGAAGTATGACAAAACAACAAAATATTTTCGACACAAACAAGGCCAAACAAAGTAATAATGCTCGGACTACTTCACTGATATCTATGACGAAGTATGACAAAGAAAGATTAACAAATATCGCAAAAGCGCATGGGTTAAGTTTGTCGGCGTTTTTTAGGCTCGCAGCAGATGAATATATTGCAGCACATAAGTGGTAAAACTGCAGCAATAATGTGGTATGGAGGAATCAATAATGGACAATCAGGAATACAACTCGATAGTCAGTTTTATTTGGGGGATTGCTGACGATTGCCTGCGTGATGTTTATGTACGTGGCAAATATCGTGATGTCATCCTTCCAATGGCAGTCATTCGTTGTCTTGACGCGATGCTTGAAGAAACAAAGCCTGCAGTACTGGAAATGAAGAAGCAACTAGATGCTGCAAAGATTGACAATCAGTGGCCTGCACTCTGTAATGCTGCAGGACAGGCATTTTGCAATGCTTCTCCATTCCTACTGAAAGATTTGACAAGTCGAGGCAAGAAACAGACGCTGGAAGCTGACTTTAAAGCATATCTTGACGGGTTCTCTCCAAATGTTCAGGAGATACTTAACAAGTTCAAGTTTCGTGAACAGATCAGGACAATGGCAGATGCAGATATTCTTGGCGCAGTCATCGATAAATTCACATCATCAGAAATCAACCTTAGTCCGAAACCGATCTACAAAGATACAGAGAAAACAATAGTTAAACTACCCGGACTCGATAACCACGGTATGGGAACCATATTCGAGGAGCTTATCCGCCGCTTTAATGAGGAGAACAACGAAGAAGCAGGCGAGCACTGGACGCCGCGCGATGTTGTCGAGCTCATGTCCGACCTAGCTATGATCCCTGTAGAAGACAAGATCAAGGATGCCACGTACTCCTGTTATGAAATTAAAACGCCGTATTTAATACAATTTAAGGTTGCCTGACCGTAGGGGTTTCGTTTTGGTCAGGGGTTTCGGTTTTGAATGTGAGTGTGTCGGTCAAAGGTGACCGGCGCTTTGTGTATAAAGGAGTATTGACAAAACAGTAGGAGAACGATATAATGTTGTATATACACGAAAGGAAAGGTCGCTATGTGGACAGATGCTGAATGTTTTGATCTGAAGATGATGCGCGCCTCTGCACATATCAATCAGTTTTATAAGAAAACCATCGCGCCTGCCGGAGTCACAGCGGGACAGTACAGGATTCTCCGGCACATTGATGCAGTCGATGGCGGTTCTGTCCAGGCGGTCGCGGAGCATATGGGCGTGGATCGCTCTACCCTCACCCGCACTGTCAGGCCGCTTGAAAAGTCGGGCCTTGTTTCCGATAACAGGACGGAGGGCTGTCGGGATCGGAAGCTCGTATTGACGGATGAAGGGAAAAAGGTCATGGAGCAGGCACGAAAGCTCTGGGCGGATGCACAGGATCAGATTGCGGAGAAACTTGGCAAAGATGGAATGAGAAACCTTTCTGCCCTGCTTGAAATCTTAGGCGGCATCGAATGAAAAAAATTTACTCAAAATCGTGCATATACAACATTCGGAGGAACGATTATGTTGGAGCGAAAAATTCAGATAGGCAATAGGACACTGAATAACCGGTTGGTCATGGCACCCACGGACTTGCAGCTATC
The DNA here is from genome assembly GCA_900542575.1 of uncultured Oscillospiraceae bacterium. GTDB lineage: Bacteria > Bacillota > Clostridia > Oscillospirales > Acutalibacteraceae > RUG420. Next base: position 5,697 of record UQOE01000031.1, on the reverse strand, counting down.
CAATCACGGAACGGTTACGGAGAGACTTCTGGACTACTATGACAGCCGGACGCAGGGCGGGTATGTTGGTCTTTGCGTGGTTGAACACAGCTGCGTTCAGGAAAGCGGAAGGGCAAGCAGGAATCAGCTGTCCTGCAACAAAGAGGACGACATCGCAGGTCTGACCGAGCTTGCGAAAACCATTCACAAGAACAATACGATTGCGATCATGCAGCTGTCCCATGCAGGAGCTGCCATCCCGGTTGATGTCGTTCACACCGAGGGGCAAAGTCCCAGCGGGATCATGACGCATTATGGCTGTCAGAGAACACACGCCATGTCTCAGGCAGAGATTGAGCAGCTGATCGAGGACTTTACCGTTTCTGCTGTTCGGGTAAAGAAAGCCGGATTTGACGGTTTGGAACTGCACAGCGCACACGGGGGTATCTGCTCAGTCAGTTCTATTCTCCCCTGACCAACAGGAGGACGGATGCTTATTCCGGTCAGACATTGGAAGGGCGGTTGAAACTGCATCTGCGCCTGATTGAGGCTGTGAGGAAGGTGCTGGGTTCTGACATGATCCTTGGCATACGCTTCGGTGCCTGCGACTACATGGATGGCGGAAGCACCATCCCGGAAGCTGGCCGTGCAGCAGAGATGCTTCAGGCAGCTGGCGCCCATTTTATCGGTGTATCCGGAGGAATGTGCGGAGCAGCCCTTCCGGAAAACAGCGAAGCAGGATATTTTGGTGATGCTTCGGAATGTGTAAAAGCCCATGTCAGTATCCCGGTCATTCTGACCGGAGGTATTCGGACAAGGGAAGATGCCGAGAGGCTTCTTGCGGAAGGAAAAGCGGATCTGATCGGAGCAGCTCGTCCGTTTATGCGTGACGCTACATGGGCGTCAAAAATAATGCGATAGGAGGAATCCATCATGATGAAGATTTCATATTGGTCAGATTATGCCTGCCCGTTCTGTTATATTGGGGAGACCAGACTGAAAAAGGCATTGCAGGAACTGAACCTGACTGACTATGCGCTGGAGATGAAAGCGTTCCAGCTTGACACTCACGCCCCGCAAAAGTCGACCGGTACAACATTGGATCGCGCTGCCACAAAATATGGACTCAGCAAAGCGGAAACCGCCAGACAGATTGAGGCTGTATCGCAGATGGGTCAGGCAGAGGGACTGACTATCAACTACGCTGATACACCCTTCACAAACACAATGGATGCCCACCGGCTGACCAAATACGCAGCGGAAAAAGACCCTTTGATTGCGGATCAGCTGGCAGAGAAGCTGTATGAAGCCTATTTCGCAGAAAACCGGGAGCTTGCGGATTCGGACGTGCTGATGGAAAAAGCGGTGGAATCCGGACTTTCGGAGGCTGAGACCCGCGAGCTGCTGGCATCAGACCGTTATCGCATGGAAGTGCTTGCGGATGAACAGGCTGCCGTCGCAAACGGTGTTCATGCCGTGCCGTTCTTTGTGATTGGGAAATACGGAGTACCCGGAGCAGTTTCAACGGAACAGATGAAAGACATTCTGCTGAAAGCGATCCGAGATGAGGATGGAGCGGTAGCTATAAAAGCAGATGGAATGTGTGACTCCGGCGAATGCAGGATCAGGTGACCATATGATAGTAAGAGTTCCGGTCGCGGATACGGTGATGGCTTTTGCCTATTTCTATGTTGATGATGCTACGGGACATGGCTTTCTAATCGATCCGGGAGCGCAGGCAGATGTTTTGCTCCGTATCATTGCGGAAAAGGACTGGGTGATCGAAAGTATCCTGTTGACCCACGGCCACTTTGATCATTTTGGTGCGGCGGATGCCATTCGTAATGCGCTGGGAATACCGATCTATGCGTCTGAACACGCAAAGCGGTATCTGGAAGATCCGCAGATGAATCTTTCGGCGGTCATGGCGCGTTCGCCATTTGTTCTGCACGAAGTTCTGCCCGTTAAGGATGGAGAAATATTGTGTCTCAAGGGCAACCCGGATTTTTCGCTGAAGGTGATTGCAGTACCGGGTCACACAGAGGACTCCCTGATGTTTTATGCGGAAAGGGCGCATGCAGCGTTTGTCGGGGATACGATATTCAAGGGAAGCCACGGTACATCCGATTATCCCGGAGGGAATCAGGCCGCACTGAATCAGTCTATCTCAGAAAAAATTTTTACTTTACCGGAGGAGACGGTGCTTCTTTCCGGGCATACAGAAGAAACGACCGTTAAGCTTGAAATGAGGAGGAACCAGAATGAGTAACTACACGAAAGTCCATGTGCCACAGGAAGCACGGGTGGAGCTGCATGACGTCATGGGGCTGACAGGCGCGGAAATCAGCATCAATACGCTCTCCGCTGGAACCTGCGTTCCCTTTGCCCACCACCACATTCAAAACGAAGAAATCTATGCGATTTTGTCGGGAAAAGGGAAAGTCATCATTGACGGTGATGAGTTTCAATTAGAGCCCGGCGACTGGATTCGTATCGCGCCGGAAGGAAGCAGACAGTTTTTTGCCGCAGAGGACAGCGACATTTTCTTTATCTGCATTCAAGTCAAGGCTGGTTCTTTAGAGCAGTTTACCGGGGATGACGCACTTCCCGGCTAATGGAAGGAATCCGTTCTATAATATCAGAAAGGGGTGATGGTGAATGTCTGAAGAGCGGAAATTAGCCAAGCCCGTCAGCCTGTTGGAGCTGTTTTTTGATCTTGTATTCGTCTGTGCCATAGCGAAGCTGACGGCCTTTTTGGAAAATGGATTTGACGGAACAGTGACAGCGACAGTATTTTTTCAATACATCTTTGCGGCGCTGATCGTCCTTCAGGTCTGGCTCTACCAGACAAACTACAATAATCGTTTCGGTGAGGGGCGCTGGTATGAAAACCTTGTCATGCTGATCAATATGATGGCTGTCCTGTTCATGTCGAATACGATAGGCATTGAATGGTCGAAGATAAGCCGGGTATTTGATATCTCGATGGTTGTCATGCTGGGCAGCATTGCCGTTTTGTGTTTTTTGCAATCCAGAAACGGCAGATACGGAAGAGCGGAAGCACGATCCTATTTCTGGATGCTGCTTGGATTGATCGCGATGTATGGCGTTTCAGCAATCCTTTATGGAATCCTTGACACCAGCATCCCTTCGCAGGTCATCACGGTAATTGCAGGGATCATCGGCGCGTTTCTTCCGTCACTGGTACGGCGGGGAAAAGACTTTGATCTATCTCTCATTGATTTTCCCCATTTGACGGAACGCTGTGAACTATTGACCATCGTGACCTTTGGAGAGACGGTTGCTGCGGTATCAAAGCTGTTTCGGACGGATACCTTTGATGCGGTATCTATCCTTGCCTTCTGTATCATAGCACTCTTGTTTGGCTCCTATGTCATTCACAATCATTACCTTATGGATCGTCATAGACAGGATACGCGGGGAGCGATTCTGATGCTTGCCCATTATACTATCGTGATTTCTCTCAACATGATAACGGTCGGTCTTGTCATGAGTTATAGTTCCGGTACAGATGGTATCCTCATCAGCAGGCTGCTGGCGGCAGGGAGTCTTGCTTACTTTGGCGGGATTTTCCTGAATGGCATCTACTATGGCCGTAAGGTATGGACAAGGGCGGAGGTCATATTGCTGGCGGTTGTTATTACCGCAGGCAGCACAGCCATGCTTGTGATTGGGAACAGTAAGGGATGCCTGATTTCGATGACGGCTGTGAGCAGCGTCAGTTTTCTGCTTTTGTTCTTCAAGAATCGCAGCAAAAGCGTTGTCACATATTCAAATGACTGAAAGAACGAGGAGGAAATAAAATGCCAGTATTTCACGCACATGTAAAAGCAAAAGCATTCACCAGTGATGAAAAGAAAGGCTTGGCGGATGCGCTGAACCTTGCGCTTCATGAGGCTATGGAAGCGCCGATAGAGGATCGCTTTATCGTCATTTCTGAACACAGTGAGGACGAGTTCTTCATTCACCCCACGTTCCCCGGTATGAACCGGTCGGAAAAACGGATGCTGGTGGAAGTAACATTTGGCACCAGCCGGACGATCAATCAGAAGCGTAAGCTGGCAGAGCTGATCACCCGCTATGCCATGGAAAAGACCGGATGTAATGAGGATGATGTGAGTCTTATTATGCATGCGGAGCCGCTGGAGCATATGAGCTTTGGTAAAGGGAAAATACTTCCGGACATCGATCTTTCGATGCCTTGGGTAAACAGATGATGGAGGAAAAGCAAATGAAGGTACTTATGATCAACGGATCACCACATGCAAAGGGAAATACATCTATCGCTCTTGGCGAAATTGAGAAGATTTTTGCCGAGGAAGGCATCGAAACCGAGATTCTGAACATCGGCAACAAGGACATTCGCGGATGTGTTGCATGCAATTCTTGCAAGAAAAACGGGAAATGCGTTTTTGATGATGCGGTGAATGAGGCTGCGGAGAAGCTAAAGGAGGCGGACGGCCTTGTTGTTGGCACGCCGGTCTATGTCGGCTCCGCAAACGGAACGACAGTCACGTTCTTAGACAGACTGTTCTACTCCACTTCCTTCGACAAAACCATGAAAGTCGGCGCAGCTGTGGCTTGCGCCAGACGCGGTGGGCTGACCGCAACCTTTGATGAACTAAACAAATACTTCACGCTCTCCGGCATGCCGGTTGCTTCCAGCCAGTATTGGAACGGAGTGCATGGTACGGCTCCCGGAGAAGCGATCCAGGATGAAGAGGGCTTACAAATCATGCGGACGCTTGCCCGGAATATGAGCTTTCTGATGAAGAGTATTGCTCTCGGAAAGGAGAAGTATGGCCTGCCTGAGAAGGAACAGCGCGTTGTAACAAGCTTTGTACGATAAAAGTGAGCTCCTCCTCACCACGGTGAAAATCCAGTGGTGAGGAGCTTTTTCTGTGCCGTGGTTAGGACTTGATGGTCTGCCCGTTGCGGAAGGTTACATCGATGTCGCCCTCGCCGTTTACCGTGAGGTAGTCCGTCAGGGCGTTGAAGGCGTCGAGGGAGAACTATGATGGGTAATGGCATACCCTTATCTTGCGCTGCGATCTACCAGAAATGGATAGATCAGTCGTTCTTAACGACAGGCAGCAAAAATCCCCTGGCTTTAGACATGGGGGAGTGTCAAAAGTATAAATATCAGCATATGCTGAAACCATGTCCTTTATGCGGTGGAATGGCAAGATTAACTGTCAGCATTATGGACGACCAAAAATGGATGTTAGACCAAAATAATCAACTGCCTTTGTGGTATGGTGCGTATTGCACAAAATGCCATTTCCGAATTAATTATCTTCCCTCTATGGAAGATGTAGTTGGCCACTGGAATAAACGTGCTAATGAAGAATAAGGTGATTCGATTGATATTAAATGCCAAATTGAAGCCGTGCCCATTGTGTGGTAAATCAAGTTCAGTTGAACTGGTCGATGGTATGGATATTTATGATTTCGTAGATGAAGAAATTTATCACGATATGGGATTTGCTCCTGAATATACTGCAGATCCATACTATCACATGTATTATCTTGGCTGCGCAAAAAGGCTGGGAGGATGTGGCGCTTTCCTTTCCAAAGATGTTGATAAAGATGCTGCGATTCAAGCCTGGAATACCAGAACGAATGAGAAGGACTGATCCTTATGGCAAAAACACAAACGCCAACACCAACAAAATATTATCTTTATAAATATCAACA
>UQOE01000030.1 GCA_900542575.1 uncultured Oscillospiraceae bacterium | reverse complement strand
CTGTTACAAATACGTTTGTCATATTGAATCGCTCCTTTTTGCATCTCATGTTGCATTTCTTTCTTGTGTCTAATATAATGCAGCTAAGGAAGAGGAACAACCAACAATCCCGCTGCAGATGAAACTTATGCATCACACAGCCGGTTCCTGTTGCAGAAAGGAGAAAAAAGTTTGGATAAGCGAAAAAAATACACCCGGATGTTCATCCGGGAGGCACTGCTTGATCTGCTGCAGACCAAACATTTAAATGAAATCACGGTCAAAGAGCTCTGTGAAAAAGCGGATATCAACCGAGCCACGTTCTATCGGAATTATCTGGATATCTATGATCTCTATGAAAAGATGGAGCAGGAGCTGGTGGACAGCTCTTTTTCCACCGGAGATATGAAACGGGACCGGCAGAATATGCTTCAGCTGATCTACGACAACCAGAACTTCTACCGGGAGTTTTTCTACTCCCGCCTGAAGAGCCCCTTTATTACCAATACCATTGAAGAGATGGAGACCCGAATGAAAGAGATGCTGCAGAAGCAGGGGAAATATGATGAAACCGTATTTCCCATCCTTTACCAGTACAACGTCTCCGGCGCGCTGGGTGTCATTGAGCAGTGGCTGAACGAAGGGTGTCAGATGCCGCCGGATCAGCTCGGGAAAATCCTGTACAGCATCGTGGAAAAACAATACCGTTAGAAAGCAGCCATGGGAATTCTCAACAGCATTTACCACTGGGCCATACGATTCACCGGTGAGATTGTGATCTGGTTTGCACTCGCCGCTGCCGCCCTCATTCTCCTCGAGATGATCTTCTACCAGTGCCGATCCCGTAAAAAGCCTGCAGGCAAAAAACGTGTTGCCGTGGTCACCGGCGCATCGAGCGGGCTGGGGCGTGAACTGGTGCGCCATATTGACCGAAAAGAGAAGCAGACAGACGAGATCTGGCTCGTCGCCCGCCGGGAAGAGAGGCTGCAGGCGCTGGCCGATGAGCTGCAGCATCCTGCACGCATTTTCGCGCTGGATCTCACGGAGAAAGATTCCGCCGGTATCCTGGCAGCTACGCTGCAGAAAGAAGGGGTCGAAGTCGCTCTGCTGGTCTGCGGAGCCGGCCAGGGCAAAATCGGCCGCTGCGAAGATCTGGCCCAGGCGGAAACCGATCGGATGATTGACCTCAACGACCGCGCCGCCGTGGATGTCACCGAGGCGCTGCTGCCTTTTCTGGGCCCCGGGAGCCGCATTCTGGAGATCTGCTCCACTGCCGCCTTCCAGTCGCTCCCGAACATGAACACCTACGCCGCCAGCAAGGCATTCCTGTATCGATACAGCCGCGGACTCCGCACAGAGCTTCTGCCCCGCAGAATTGCGGTGACCGCCGTCTGCCCGTACTGGATGAAAGACACAGAATTCATTCCCACGGCCCAAACCACCGAACATAAGGCGGAAAAATCCGGGGTCCGGCACTTCCCCTTCTCCACCGGCGCAAAGACCGTCGCGCGCCGGGCGCTCCGGAGCAGTCGGTTTGGATTCGCGGTCAGTCTCCCGAGCCTATTCAGCTGGATTCACCGGTTCTTTGCGAAACTGATTTCCTCTGAAGTGATGCAAGTGTTCTGGGAAATATTGCGTCGAATCTGACAAAAAAGGACGTATTGCAGAATGCACCTGCAATACGTCCTTTTTCTTTTCGAGGAATGCTGAAACTTAAAGTCCGTCGTGGAAACAGGTAAAGGATTTCAGCTCCTGCTCCGGCTGACCGAACTTTTCACGCCCCAGGGCAATGGACTTGACCAGAAACGCCATGTTGCGTACGAGATTGCGCATCGTCTGCAGGCCTTCCAGGTCTTTTTCCACCTGGTCCGGCGTGAAGCCATGGACCTCGTTCCAATAGGTGCTGGAGACGATGGGCATGCTGGATATCGTGAAATATTTGTTGATATCGTCAAAGGCCGATATGCTGCCGCCTCGTCGGGAAGAGATGACGGCTGCGCCGACTTTCATCGTCTTGTCGAAGCCGGTGCTGTAGAAGAGGCGGTCGAGAAACGCCAGAAGCTGGCCGTTTGCGTGAGCATAGTAGGTCGGAGAACCGACAACAATGCCGTCTGCCTTTTCAAATTTGGGTGCGGTCTCATTGACGAGATCTTGGAACACACAGCCATCGTGGGTACTGCAATAGCCACAGGCCTTACATCCTGGCAGATTCGGTCTGCCGGCCTGCACCAGTTCTGTCTCCACGCCGTTTTCCTCCAGAGTCTTCTGTACCTCTTCCAGGGCACGGCTGACGCACCCGTTTTTATGCGGACTTCCGTTGATTAACAATACATAAGCCATATTCCATGCTCCTCTATTCCCCAAAGAACTCCTGGTCCATCTGCCTGCATTTTTCTTCGAGCCAGCTCTGGGGAAGAATGGTGTGAATATCCAGTTCCGGGAAGTTGAAACCGGTGGTGCTGTTCAGCACGGCAATTCCGGCCTGAAAAACCTTATCCACGTCGAACTGTGTTCCCTCTGCCATATGAGAATAAATTTTCTCTGTTACAGCGCCGAATGCATAGACTACGCCCTCTTGAATCTGAGCCTGCTGTTCCTCGGAAAACTGGCTGTTCTCCGCAATCCAGCCAAACAGGGTCTTGGCAATGGAATGCGTGATGGCCCGGGACTGGACAATATCCTTTCCGAGCTTCAGCATGGTTTCGTGGCAGGAGATGTAATAGAGCTCGATGTATCCCAGCAGAGAGATTCGGGTAATATCATCCAGCTCCTGCAGATTCCGTTCACGCAGATAACCATTGGCGAGATCCAGTGCTTTGTTCAGGAAAAGGTCTTCAAAAGCCTCTTTTTTCGGGAAATAATAGCGGACCAGTGCTTTCTTGATGCCCGCTTCATCGGCAATATCCTTAACGGAAGTAGCTTCGTACCCTTTCTCCCGAAACAGCCGAAAGGCGGCTTTGGCTATGGAAGCTTTTTTCGCTTTGTATTTATCTGTGCTCATCTGCTCCGGCCTCCCAAAAGGTATTTTTGCTATTATAACACGTAAAAATTCAATTGGAATCCAATATTGACAGCTTCGTGAAATAAGCCTATAGTGAAGCTGATTTATACGCGTGTAAACATCTGAAAGGAGAGATCACACAAATGCTAATGGAATTTATCCACAGCGTCCTGGACAAGCTCCAGTTTCACCCTGGAGTCAAGTGGGGCAATCTTGTCATGATGAACCCCTACTCGGGGTGGCATGACTACATTAAGAACATGTTCTCCAACATGGGTTGGGGCACCATTTTCCTGATTGTCGCCAGCGCCCTGCTCTGGACCGCCGCTTACATCATCATTATTTATCGGCTGCACAAGGACCACGCACCGTCTATGCCATGGGTCTGCCTGTGCATGAATTTTTCCTGGGAGTTTCAGTTTGCGTTCCTGGTCCCATATCCGGAACCCATCACCCGCTGGGGCATCTATCTCTGGGTTGTCTTTGACTTAATCATGTACTGCATGGACCTCCGCTACAGCAAGATGTTCTATGCCAAACGTTTCCCGGGCCATGACTTCACCTACTACCCCATGAAGGTCGGCCTGTTCCTCGTCATCTTCGTTACAATTCTGATGATGAACCCACAGTGGCCGGCTCTTCCGGAGTCCCCGATGTACGCCGCTTACCTGATGAACGCCATTATGTCTGTTCTGTTCTGCGTCCACATGTTCCTGAGAGAGACCGTAGAGGGACTCAGCATCTGGGTTGCCTGGTGCAAGTGCCTCGGCACAATTGCCCCGTCTATCATCGGCTTCTATTGGATGCCGGGTCAGTATTTCGTCTACTGCCTCGCCATCATCTGCGCACTGGGCGACTTCTGCTATATCTATCTTCTCACCCGCCGCTTCCACAGATTCGGACTCAATCCGTACACCAGAAAGCCGCTAAAAGGCAAAGAGGATGTTGCGGAAAAGACCTATGCCGCAATTGAGGACTACAAGCAGAGAAGTGCTGCATTCAAACTGAAATCTTACAAAGAGTGCAAAGCATTCTTGGATGGTGAATAATTTATGTTACAGACTATTATGGATCTCTGCCATTTCGCAGAATTCGGTCTGGACGCCAAAGTCTTCATCTTCGGCCCCATCGCCGGTCTCGGATGGCTCATCGCCTACATTGATCTGATTCGATTAGGCTTCAAACAGAAAACCTACGGCATGCCCTTTGTCGCCCTCGCATTCAACATTTGCTGGGAAGCCCTCTACGCCTATATGTACTGGGCCCACGACGGCATGTTCTACGGCGGCTATATGATGGCAATTACCAACACAGCCTGGTTCTTCGCCGACTGCGCCATCGCCGTCACCCACGCAAAATACGGCAAGAAAGATTTCGAGCGCTTTGCGCCGAAGAAGTATTTCTGGCCCTGGACCATTCTGGTACTGGTCACCGCTGCTGTTACAGAGGTCACCTGGCTCATGGCTTACGGCGTCCGCGCCAACGGCTGCACGGCCATCGTCCAGAATCTTCCGATGTCCATGCTCTTTATCTTCATGCTGTTTGAGAGAAAATCCACCGAAGGCCAGTCCATGAATATCGCCATCGGCAAAATGCTCGGCACCATGGGCGCCTGGATTGCCATCGCAGTCTATCCGTCTCTGCAGGATCCGCTGAATATCTCCGTCGGTGTTCTGTGCACGGTGTTCGATCTCATTTACTGCGTCCTCCTCTACAGACAGTTCAAGAAAGAGAGCAAGAACCCCTGGAGACCGTCGAAACCGTTAATAGCTTAATCGCATCACCTTTCCAATACCCAGAAAGACGACCGGCCCTTGTTGGCTGGTCGTCTTTCTCTTTCTTTTACATGCTCTTCGAATTTGCCCAACAACTGTTAGTTATTTAGCAAATGTTCAGCCATCCAAAGAGCCTTTATTTGGTGGAAAGGTACAGCCTCGGCGACGTTCCAAGATCTGGATCTATCGTCAGACTGCTAACGGAGACTTTAAGCGGATCGTAGTTCAGATCGCCCGTCTCGGGGTGGCAATATGGGTCCGTGTCGGCCGCGTCGTTGACGTTGTGGAGATCCTGCTGGCGGTCGCCGTAGAGGTACTGGCCATAGCCGAGCTCCCGTTTCACACTGGCCAGATCCGTCGGAACCGCACCGATCGTCAGCGCCGTGACGAAGCCGAGCGTCTCGGAGTCGGTGTCGTAGAGCGTGTGGATGATGTCCCGGATAAACCAGGTGTTGTCCGGCAGAGCGCAGGTGCTGGCGTCAATCTGGCGGTTCGGCTCCAGGTACTTGCCCTCTTTCTGCGCCAGCCGACTACCGTAATCGGCTGTGGTGGCGCCGGCGGAGGCGAAACAGGTGTCAATCAGAAGATCGGTCTGATTGTTCTGGGCAGAGGTAACCGGGATGCCGGGGAACCCGTAGTCCGCGAGAACCGAGACCTGGACGCCGTTCTCTTTCAGCTTTTTCAGCGTCTCCGGAACCGCGCCCTGTACCTTGTGGTAGCGGCTCAATTTCCGGTAGAGGCCGCTGGACGTATCCAGATAGCCGGATTCGGAGAGCAGTTTCGTCATCCGGTCAAAATTGTGATACGGGATGAACTCATACAGGATCGGCACGTGGCCGAAGGCCGGATAGCAGATTTCCATCAGCACGCGCTTCAGCAGGCGCGGAGAGCTCTGGATTTCCCGGCCGTAGTTCATCAGGCCGTCGATGTTGGAATCCAAAAGTGTCTGGGCGGTGCGAATCAACGGTTCGTATTTTCCGTTTTTCAGCGTCCGGCTCAGGACAACCAGGAAGCGCTGCATGCCCTCGGCGGTGAGGGAGACATCGCCCGCCAGCAGGGAGTTGAGCTCGAATCCCTCAAAAGCGCCGTCGACGAAGCACATATTTGCAACTTCGTTGTCCTTGTAATGGTAGTAGGCATACCCGGACATGACAACGGTGCCCTCCGAGTCGCCGACGATGTTGACCTTGTCGGTGTGCTGCTGCTTCTTTACGAGATCGATATACTGGTCGAGCCGTCTGCCGTTTTCGACGCCGTCCAGCCGGGAGTCATACCAGAACTGATAGGTCTTGTCAAAACCGATGGCCTTGCCAATACGGTAGACATAGGCCGTCTCGCCGGAGAGCGAGGACGGGTCGTCGCCGAACCAGTCCATGTGCCGGGAAACCGGCTCATTCCACGGGTGAATTCCGGTGTCAGCCGGCGCATCCCCGTTCTCGTCGCAGTCGGTGTTAAATTCCCGGGCCAGCGCCGCAAGATCGTCGATCAGCTGATCTGCGTCGACATGCTTCTGCGCATTCTGGTCTGTAATGGCCAGTACCTCGCCCAGGAGTTTGGCATAGCCGAGATCTTTCGAGAAGTCGGCGGTATCAATCTTCATCAGGTCGCGTTCTTTTGAAGTTCCGTAATCCTGGTAGATCTTTGCCGCCCCGAATCCGTGGATGCAGATGACCGGATAACCGTTGCCCTTTTCCGCGGAGGCCGCAAAAGCGCTGACCGCCATAGATGCAAACAACATCAGCGCCAGCAGAATGCTCAGGGCTGCTTTTTCTCTTCTTTTCACTGAGATACTCCCCTTTTACATAGATTTGCTGTCAATTATAGGACATGTGTACTACTTTGTACATACATATTCTATAAAGCAGGATATCTGAACCGTCTTCACGGCCTTCTTCTCTTTATTTATAGAAAGGAGATTCATAAAATGAAAAAATGGATTGCAGCGGCACTTGCACTTGTGATGGTATTCTGCCTGGCCGCCTGTGGGAACCGGTCCGAAATTCCGATCCGTGCGAAAGACTCCGAATTCGGAGATCTGTTCCGCTACACGCTGGATTCAAAATCAGGAAACCTGGACATTCAATGTATCAATAAAAAGTATGCACAAACTTGGGGCAGCCGGGTGGAAAACTGGTCCTGGAACACCCATTATCTGATGCCGTTTCTGGACTTCAGCAACGGGAAACTGGCTCCGGTCTACGTCTTTTATGACGCCCATTTTGATTACGTCGATGAAGGCGCCGTTCTGGCCCTCAGCCCGCAGGTCCGCTCCGGAAAGGTGAAATCGGCGGATGTCACCCTCTACGACTGGGGCGAGGACAACACACCGGTCCCCTACACCACCCATTATCAGTTTTTCATCCAGGGATTGACCATACAGGTGACTTCCCGTTCCGAAGTAGATACCGAGGACCAGACGGAGACTATCCAGATGAATCCGGACGGTACGGTCGCGGCGCTGGAAAGCTATGGCGGTCAGCTGACCTTTACTTATTCAAACGGAATTCTGAAGAACGTCCAGTCGGATGGAATTATCATTCAGGATCTGAAGATCAACGAAAAAGGGCAGATCACCTCCCTCTCTGCCTCCGGCGGGATGATGGGCGTCCAGCTGTCAGCCAGCTATGACCGAAAGGGCCTTCTGAAGGAAGAGAGCTACGAGATGTCGGGCGGTGACAGTGCAACCAATTACCGGGAACAGTACGATACCCTCATTCTGACCAAAGGCGGTCAGATTTCTTCCGTCGCCTACAAGGGAAGCTATCAGTCCTGTCTTCTGGAGGATGCCGAGGTGGGCACCACTCACACCGAAAAGGGCAGTATCCACTGCACCCTCAGCTTCGAATACTAATTATTTTGCAATCCCCCGTCAGATACGCTATATTGAAAAAGACTGTTATCAAAATGAAATGAAAAAGGGGGATTGCTTCTCATGGCAATCAAAGTCACACTTCTCGTCCTCTTCTTCGCTGTCATGATCTTTGTGGGCATCTGGTCCTCACGCCACGCCCACAATGTCAACGACTACGTACTCGGAGGACGCTCGGTCGGTCCGTGGATGACCGCGTTCGCTTTCGGAACTTCCTACTTTTCCTCGGTTGTGTTCGTCGGATACGCCGGCCAGTTCGGCTGGAAATTCGGCCTCGCTTCCACCTGGATCGGCCTCGGCAATGCGCTGATCGGTTCGCTCCTCGCCTGGGTCATTCTGGGCCGCCGGACCCGCATTATGACCCAGAAGCTCGACGCCCGGACCATGCCGGAATTTTTCGGCAAGCGGTTTGAATCGCGCCAGCTGCAGATCTGGGGCTCGGTCATTGCATTTATCTTCCTGGTTCCGTACACCGCATCCATCTATAACGGCCTGTCCCGCCTGTTCGGCATGGCTTTCAGCATTCCGTACTGGGTCTGCATTGTCGTCATGGCCGTCCTGACCGGTCTTTATGTCATCCTAGGCGGCTACATGGCCACCGCGCTGAACGACTTCATCCAGGGCATCATAATGCTCATCGGAATCGTAGCGGTCGTGGCAACTGTACTGCACAATAACGGCGGTTTCCTCACCTCTATGAACCGCCTGTCACAGATCCCGGCAAACGATGTCGCCGCGCCTGCGCTGAAGGGCAGTTCCGGTCTGCTGACCAGCTTTTTCGGGCCGGACCCCCTGAGTCTGCTGAGCGTCATCGTCCTGACCTCCCTCGGCACCTGGGGACTGCCGCAGATGGTGCAGAAGTTCTACGCCATCAAAGACGAAAAAGCCATTCACAAGGGGACTGTCGTCTCCACGGTCTTCGCTTTCATCGTCGCCGGCGGCAGCTACTTCCTCGGCGGATTCGGCAGGCTCTACGACGTCCCGGGCATCCACAACCCGGACGGCACAGTGGCATTTGACTCCATTATTCCGCAGATGCTCTCCACCCTGCCCGATCTGCTCATCGGCATCATCGTCATTCTGGTCCTCTCAGCCTCCATGTCCACGCTGTCCTCGCTGGTTCTGACCTCCAGCTCCACCTTCACCCTCGATTTCCTGAAGAAATCGGTCTGGAAAAATATGGGCGAAAAGACTCAGTTGGCGGTCATGAAAGTTCTGGTGGCCATCTTCATCATTCTGTCCGTGGTACTGGCACTGAATCCCCCGGATTTCATCGCGCAGCTCATGGGCATTTCCTGGGGCGCCCTGGCCGGAGCCTTCCTGGCCCCGTTCCTCTACGGCCTCTACTGGAAGAAGACCACAAAAGCCAGCGTCTGGGCAAGCTACCTGGTCGGCGTCGGCATCACCGTCTCCAATCTGTTCCTGAACTTTGCCTCCCCCATCGCAGTCGGCGCCATTGCCATGCTCGCGGGATTCGTCATCGTCCCTGTCGTCAGTGCTTTTACCAAACAGCCCGACGAAACGTTTGTGGACGGGCTGTTTGCAAGCTACAATGTCCCGGTCACGGTGCCGCGGAGAGAGGCACTGGAAGAAGATGTGGAGGACTGATCCGTCTCAAAATCCTTTCCCGTCATTCTTTGTTCACGTTCCCTGCGTAGAATAGAACATATTCTATGGGAAAGGATGATTATTTGAAACGAAAAATTTTCCCTCTTCTGCTGGCGCTGGTGCTCAGTCTCACCGCCTGCATTCCGGCTTTCGCCGCATCGAACAAAGTGAAGCACTATGATACGGTCACCGTACTGGGTGACAGCATCGCCGCCGGTTTTTCGCTTCCGGACTACGTGAAAAAGTCAGGGAACGGAGAAAACCTGGTGTCCAAGCAGCGCATTGAGGGCAGCTATGCCGCCATTGTCGCCGACGCGGTCGGCGCAAAGAAACTAAACATGCTGGCGCAGCCCGGCTTCCGGACCGAAGAAGTCCACATGATGCTGGACCCCTCATATACCAGCGACCGGGCCAAAAACAACCAGCTCGGCCAGCAGGCCAGAATCGTCGGCGGGGCAAAAAATGCCCCGGATTACTCCGAGGAATCGCTGGCGAAACAGCGGGACGAGTACCGCAGTGCGGTCAAATCCTCTGACCTGGTCATTCTGGATATCGGCGCCAATGACGCCATGATGAGCGCCATGGGCGCGGCCCGCAACCTGGTCTCGTTCGGCTCCGCCGGAGAAAATCCCCTGGAGACGTTCTGGAACTCCGTAAACGAAGAAGGTCTGTCCGAGGCGGTCAGCGACGCATCGAAAGACCTGCAGACGGTCGTGCAGACCCCGCGCCTGCTCAAAGCGCTGAAAACGGCCATTTACGGCGCAACCAGCGACTATGTCGAGCACTACAACGCCATTGTCCGACTTATCTATGAGCTGAATCCGAACACCACGGTTGTAACAGTCGGCAACTATAACCCGTTCCACCAGTGGAAAACGCTCAGCGGCGACACAGTGGGCTCCTACCTGCAGCCTTACTACGACTACCTGAACAACACCAAGAAAGCAGCCGGTGCAGACCACAAGGGGCATTACTATTATGTCGATGTCTCTGACACACCGCTCATCACCGACTCTCTGGGCACGCTGATTAAGAACGGCAAATTCGACGCCCATCCCACCGAGGAGGGGCACCGGTATATGGCCAGTCAGATTCTCGCGGCACTGAGCGAAAACTGAGCAAAAAATTATCTGAGAGAAAAGCAGAACGGCGACCAGCCTTTGGGGCTGATCGCCGTTTTCTATGATCTCAATAATTTTACTCCAGCAGATTCCGCATGCTCAGCAGCGTAATGATAATCGTTGACCCGTTGTGCAGCAAAGCCGACTGCTGCGGCTGCAGGAGCCCGGCAATGCCTAAGCCGATCAGCGACCCGTTGAAACCGACAATGAAATGGTAATTGCGGTTGATGCGGTCCATCAGACCGTCTGCAAGTTTTTTCAAAATAATGATGTTTTCGAGGCTCTCCCCGTTCATCGTGATATCGGCAACCTCACGTGCAATTTCAGCACCGTCGCTGATGGCAATGCCGACGCTGGCTGCGGAGAGCGCCGGAGAATCGTTGATGCCGTCGCCGATCATGACGACGCTGTGTCCATCCCTGCGTTCCTGTTCCACGAAACTTGCCTTGTCCTCCGGAAGCACTTCAGCAAAGTACTGGTCGACTCCGACCTGACTTGCAATGGAGCGCGCCGTGCGTTCGGAGTCGCCGGTCATCATAACTACCTTTTGAAAGCCGTTCTGCTTCAGGGCGTGAATGACATCCTGCGCCTCTTCCCGCAGCGGATCCTCAATGAGAATAACTGCAATTAGTTTGCCGTCCAAAGCCATATAGAGCTGGGAGCAGTCGTCCGGGATAGACTCCCAGAGTTCCCGTTTGTCCTCCGGCAGAACAATGCCCTCGTCCTCAAAGAGGAAATGATAGCTGCCGATCAGCGCACGCTTGCCGTTAATAGAGGAGGCAATGCCGTGGGCAATGACATACTCCACTTTCGTGTGCAGTTCCTCGTGGTTCAGGCCCTTGTCCTTCGCTGCCTTTACGACCGCGTTGGCAATGGAGTGCGGAAAATGTTCCTCAAGACAGGCCGCCATGCGGAGCAGCTCATCCGGGTCCTCCCCGTCAAAGGAGATAACCTCCCGGACCGTCGGCTGTGCCCTGGTCAGCGTCCCGGTCTTGTCAAACACAATGGTGTCCGCCGAGGAGACCGCTTCCAGAAACTTTCCGCCCTTGACGGTAATTCCATAGCCGCTGGCCTCTCTCATGGCTGAGATGACCGAGATTGGAATGGACAGTTTCAGTGCGCATGAGAAGTCCACCATAAGCACGGAGACCGCTTTTTCCAGATTGCGTGAGAACAAATAGGTGAGAATGGAAGTGCCCAGAGTGTATGGTACCAGCTTGTCCGCCATATGATAGGCCTTGCTTTCCACTGAGGACTTCAGATTTTCCGAGCCCTCAATCATATGGACAATCTGTTCATACTTGCTGTCGCCGCCGGTCTTGGAAACACGAAAGACAACTTCGCCTTCTTCCACCGCTGTGCCGGCATAGACAGAGTCCTCCTCGACCTTGCGCACCGGAAGCGATTCACCGGTCAGAGCCGCCTGGTTGACCATGGCCTCACCGAATAATACCGTTCCATCAAATGGGATGGTGCTGCCGGTGTGGACGTCCACTTCGTCGCCGGAATGGACTTCATCGATGGGGAGAAGCACCTCCGTGCCGTCCTCCTGGCGTACCCAGACATCGGAGACGTTCAGGGACATGACGCGGGCAAGGTCGCCCATGCTGCGTTTCCGGGTCCAGTCCTCCAGCAGGTCGCCGATGCTGAGCAGGAACCGTACTGAGCCGGCTGTGCTGTAATCACCGCGAAGCATCGATACCAGGATTGCTGTGGCATCCAGGACCGAGACTTCCAGCTTGCCGTGGGAGAGCGATTTCAGCCCTTCTTTGAAATATTTCAGGGACATAGCCCAATTGTATGCAATTTTGATTTTCTTCAGTGCGTCAAACTGCCAAAGCGCTTTTCGTGTAAGGAAAAACAGGACCCTGTGAAACAGCTTATCCGTGAACTCCGCATTCAGCGGGCGTACCGAGTGTTCCACCAGACCCTCCGGCGCCTTCACTTCGTCATAGTGAAAGATCTGAAGCGCATGAATGATCTCGGAGCGATTTCCCTGATACGTAAACTCCGCGTCGCAGGTTCGCTCATGAACCCGGACGTTTTTCACACCGTCCAGGCTCATCAGATAATACTCGAGAAGGTCCGCCTGCTCATACGTCATTTTCCGCTGGGCGGCACGGATGCGCATGCGGGACCGGTTCTCATGTTTAATTGTGAATTTCATCTTATTTCGCGCTCGATTTTTTCGCTGTGGTCTTTCTTGCAGCCGGCTTTTTCGCGGGTGCCTTCTTCGGCTCCTCTTCCGGAGCCTCGTCGGTCACATCCTCATATTCCTTCTTTTTTGCTGCTTTCGCCGCAGCTTTGGCCGCCTTTTTTTCCGCAAGTTCTTCGTTCAGTTCCTTTGCATCTGAGACCATATCGTTATAATTCTCTTTGACGTTGGCGGCATTCGTCTGAATGGCCTCCTTGCACCGAAGGGCACCGGCAATTACATGGGTGTATCCCGTCTTTGCGGCGTCACTGGAGAGAAGATCGAAGCCGGCGGAGCCAAACAGCGTACCGCCCGCAAAAAGTGCAACATGTTTCCAAGCTGACATAGTGGAATTCCTCCTGTTTCAAGAATTATTGTTTAAACGGATTATAGCATGAAAGCCTCTGCTAACCGCGTAGTTACGCCGTTTTTTGCAGTTTGAAGTTGTTGCAGGATTGTTAGAAATACGTAAAATTTGCCGTAAGAATTTCGAAAATATCCCGCCTCCCTCACCTTGCAGTTCTGCAAGGCGCTGCGTTGCTTTCCTGCCCCTTTTTCCCCTAAAATTGGAGATAACAAGAATACGGATGGAGGGAAATCCATATGAGTAAATTAGATGAATTACTGGATCTCGCGAAGAAACTGGAAGCGAAGACCGATGACCTGGAGGAAAAAACCGACTCCGCCGAGGAGCAGGCCGACGATCTGGAAGAACAGGCCGACGACCTGAAAGACGCCGCGGAGGACCTTGCTGAAAAGTCCGACGACGGCGGAGACGCCGATTCCTCCGCCAAAGAGAAGACCAGCGGCTGGGCCATCGCCGGCAGAATTGCCGTCTGCTGCATGATTGCCGCCGACATTTACTATCTTGGCAAGAAATTCGACTGATTCAACACATACAAAAGGACCATTGCAAGGCATTTGCAATGGTCCTTTTTCACTTTCAGGCCGGCAGATCATGTTCTTGTTTTGGGGGAATTTGGCAGATCGCAGAGAAGTTTCTCTGCCAATCTGGCAGGCCTGCATTTTATTTCCTGCGGTCTCGTTCCACCTGGTCCCAGTCAATTTTCCGTGACCGGAAGTAGATTTCGCGGTCCCGCTCATTGACTTCGCGCAATACCCTGCAGGGATTGCCGACGGCGACAACGTTGGACGGGAGATCCCGCGTGACTACGGAACCGGCTCCGATAACCGCATTGTCCCCGACCGTGACACCCGGCAGTACGATGACGCCGGCGCCCAGCCAGCAGTTCTGCCCGATTCGGACCGGTGCATTGTACTGGTACCCCATTCGGCGCAATTCCGGATCGATCGGGTGGCCAGCAGCTGCAAGGGTGCAGTTGGGCCCCAGCAAAGTGCGGTCTCCTATATAGATGTGGGTGTCATCGACACAGGTCAGTCCGTAATTGATGTAGATGCCATTTCCGAGATGGAGATGGTGACCGCCCCAGTTTGCATAGAACGGGGCCTCAATGAAGCAGTTATCGCCGACCTCTGCCAGCATCTTTCGAAGGAGGGCCGCGCGTTTCTCCCCTTCTGAGGGGCGGGTTTGGTTATAGTCGTACAGCAGATCCTGATATCCGATCTGCTCCTGCAGAATTTCCCCTTCATCCGGGAAATAGAGCTCTCCGGTATGAATGCGGTCTCGCATTTCAGGCATGATATTCTCCTATTTTGTGTAAAGCTGTTTGGCTTTACGCTTTATGCTTTTCGCATAGGAATGCGCAATTTCAGTCTTTTTGAAAACGTTTGATCAATTTCCAGAGCAGGACAGCCAATCCGCAGCCTGCAGCTGCCACAGCAGCGGCGGCAGACCAGAAAGACGCTTTCTTTTCCTCTGTCTCTTCTTTGTACTTTTCCGCCTCTTTGGCGACCTTCTCAAAGTTGGGGATGAAGTCCCCCATGGAAGGGTCTTTCCCTTCTCGATTCAGCTCTTTGGACTGCGTCAGACAGACCATCCTGGCCGTAATCTTCGCAAACTCCATAAACTGGTCCGGGTCCGACGGGACCGAGCGGTCCCTTTCCATCCGTACTTTTACCAGCTGAAAAGCCTGCTCGGCATCGGCCGGATTCTGAAAAAACTGGCCGCAGTATTTCCGCAGCTCCTGGCTCTGTTCTTTTGTCATAAGATCACCCTTTCAAGTTTCATTTTACCTGTCCTGTCATCCGAAAGCTATATCTAAAATTCCATATGGAAAAGAGTGGTTTTTCCCGGAGTAATGTGATACTATAATCGTGTAATTAAATTGTGCACAATTATATTTTATTGAGAGGGAGTTATTCTATGTCCATCATCGTCCAAATCTTTTCCGTACTCGTTGCTGCCGAATTTCTCTTTATCATGTATCTGGAGACGTTTGCCACGGCATCCGCAAAGACGGCCAAAGTCTTCGGCATGTCCCAGGAAGATCTGAAGCAGAAGAATCTGAATACTCTGTTTAAAAATCAGGGCATTTATAACGGCCTGCTTGCCGTTCTGGTTCTGCTCGCCGTTTTTGCCTTTGCAAGCAAAACTGCTCTTATCTGCCTCATGGCATATATGATCCTGGTTGCCGCCTATGGTGCCTTTACCAGCAGCCCCAAAATCATTCTGACCCAGGGAGGTCTGCCAATCATTACGCTCATTCTCGCCTGCATTCTTTAATCGAGTGGCGAAGTAAGACCCCGGAAGAAAACTTCCGGGGTCGTTTGTTATCCGAGCGCAACATCTAACACCATCATAATGGAGAAACCAACCGAAAAAGCGATAACGCCGATGTTGGAGTGTTTCCCCTCGGACATCTCCGGAATCAGCTCCTCCACAACCACATAGAGCATGGCACCTGCCGCAAAGCTCAGGAAGTAGGGCATAAAGGGCACAACCGCCTCCGCCAGCAGCAGCGTCAGCAGACCCCCGATGGGTTCGACGGCGCCGGAGAGCGTGCCGCCAAAAAAAGCCTTCCCTTTCTTCATGCCCCCCGCATGCAGCGGCATGGAGATGATGGCCCCTTCGGGGATATTCTGGATGGCAATGCCGATGCTGAGGGCAAATGCTCCGGAAAGCGTGACAGAGCTGCTGCCCGTCACCATACCCGCCAGCACAACGCCGACCGCCATACCCTCCGGGATGTTGTGGATGGTCACCGCCAGCAGGAGCAGCGTCGAATCCCGCAGGGAGCTTTTGGGGCCTTCCGGCGATTCACTGAACTGATGCAGATGAGGTGTGACGCGGTCCAGCAGCAAAAGAAACAGGATGCCGAGCCAAAAGCCGATGAAAGCGGGTACAAATGAGAGCCGCCCGCGATCCTTCTCCTGTTCCAGTGCCGGAATCAGCAGGCTCCAGACAGAGGCGGCCGTCATGACACCGGCGGCAAATCCGGTCATAAACCGCTGCACATTTTCGTGGATCGTATCCTTCAGAAAAAACACAAATGCGGACCCCAGAGTCGTCCCGGCAAACGGGATCAAAAGGCCCAGGGCAAGTTCTCGAATGGGCATAGATAAAGTCCTTTCTACTTGACAAAAAAAATTCATCGCCCTAGAATCGTATCACATTCTTTCAAATTCGACCAGGAAGGACCTGACCTATGACATCCGCAGGAAAGAAATGGAAATCTCTTGACTGGAAGGCACTGACGCGTCGCAGCGTTATTTATCTGATCGGCATCGTCATCCTCGCCCTCGGCATTACGATGAATACGAAGACCAATCTCGGTGTCTCCCCCATTATCTCTATCCCGTATAACATCAACTGTCTCATCCACTGGAAACTTGGTACGGTTGTATTCCTGTTCTACTGTTTCCAGATTCTTCTGCAGGCAATTATCCTGCGAAAGGATTTTCACTGGATTCAGCTGCTGCAGGTAGGCGCAAGCTTCTTCACCAGCCTGTTTGTTCAGATCTTTGACGATATCCTTCCGGTTTACCACACCCTGCTTGCCCGTAGCTTCGGCCTGGTCGGCGCTATTATTCTGACCGGCATCGGCGCAGGTATTACCGTGCGAATGAATCTGGTTCCGAATCCGGCAGACGGGCTGGCCAGCGCCATGAGCACGCATATTTTCCACAAGAACCTCGGGTTTGGCAAAAACGCGCTGGATCTCATCTCCATCGTCCTCTCCGCCGCCATCGGCTGGTTCGGTGCACACAGCCTGCTCGGCGTTGGAATTGGCACACTGTGCTGCATGATTTTCACCGGCCGCGTCATCGCCCTTATCCGCAAGCCGCTGGATCATCTGTATGACTTCGCCGTCACCGGACGGATTCCGGCCCGTGGGACGCGGGAATCCGTCTCCGCTTAATTCTCAATATACGGAACGGACCGCTGCAGAGCCTTCTGCAGCGGTCCATTTTTACATTTTTATCCATTCAGTTTTTGATGATGACGGTTCCGATGGACCCGATGGCATCGTACGCGGGCTGAACCAGGTAGGAGCCATTGGAACGGATGATGCCCCATTTCCCGTTCTGGTCCTGGACGGCGGCGAGGCCGCAGTTCTCAAAGGCATTTGCCTGCTGGAATTTCGGCGCGATGCGGAAACGGCTGGAGGTCGGGCGGCTGTCGTACTGCCGGTCAATGTAACCATATTTGCTTCCGCGCTTGGCCGGGGCAAGTCCGTTGATACCGAACATACCGGCATCCTCCAGGTCCCGGCTGGGCTGAATGACCCACTTGCCATTTGCGTCGATATAGCCCCATGCACCGTCGCGGTCCTCTGCAAGGGCAACTTTCTGGGAACCGTTGCTGTGGAATGTCCCGATGCGCTGGAACGGCGACTTGTCAGGATTGACGATCCACTTGCCGGAGGTATCCATGAATCCCGCGCCGTCTGAGCTGCGGACGACAAAGAGACCGTAGGAGAAGGACTGGAGATCATAGTTCAGCGTCTTGTCCAGATGGATTTTCCGGTTTCCAGAGGCGTCGATGAAGTAGAATTCCCAATTGTCCAGCACCAGGGCGAGGCCGCTGGAGAAGGAATAGGCCTGATCGTACTTGGGAGAGATGACCCACTTTCCGCTGCTGTTGATGTAGCCCCACTTCTCGGTTTTTGCATCCTGGACCGCCGCCAGGCCATTGTCTGCAAACGTGCGTGCCTGCAGATACTTAGGAGAAAGTTTCCACTTTCCGTTAATATCCATGTACCCATAGGCGGCGCTGAGTGTGCGCTTGACCGGAGCAAGTCCATTGCTGCCGAACGGCTTGACATCGCTGTAATCCTGGGACAGGCCAATGCGTTCCACAACCGTTCCCAGAGATTTCCGATAGCAGAGGTAGCCGTAATAGCTGCCCTTCCGAACCGGGATCATGTAATAGACGGATTGATTGTACTGCTGTGCCGCAGCGGCCGGGAGCGCCAGAGCCGCCGTCATCAGCAGTGCCAGCAGGACGCTGAGGATTCGCCTGCGGCGGGGGAAATTCAATTGCATAAAGATGTACCTCCTGTAAAAAGGAAAAGGGCCCGTCCGAAGACGAGGCTCTTTTTCGTATTAACCATTCAAAATATACCGATGTCATTCAGACTTCCGCAATGCCGCCCATGGGGCGCTTGCTCTTCTCATCTTCCAGATCTTTCAGAACAGATGGATGCTCTGTCAGGATATGTTTCTTCAGGATGGAAAATGTCTCGTCGCTGATATCGTGCTCCATTTTACACGCATCTTCGGTAGCGGTCTTCTCAGAGACGCCGATGTCCATCATGAGTCGGGAAAGAACGACGTGCCGCTCGTAGATTTTCTCTGCAACTTCAAACCCCTCTTCGGTGAGAGAAATGGCCTTGCTGCCGTCCAGCCGAATATAACCGCCTTCCTTCAGGAGGGAAATGGCACGGCTGACACTGGGCTTGGAATAACCCATGTATTCGCTGATGTCGATTGCGTGAACTTTTTCGTGGTCAAAGGAGAGACGAAGAATTGTCTCCAAATACATTTCTCCGGATTCCTGAAGTTTCATTGACAGCACCTTCTTTGCCAAAGGATGATTTCAAAAAAAGCCAGCCGTCCGAGACAGAGGCTGGCTGCTGGAGCGGGTAATGGGAGTCGAACCCACCTCTCGACCTTGGGAAGGTCACATTCTACCGATGAACTATACCCGCGCACCGACATAGGTTATTATACGACAGCCGGCGCAGACCGGTCAAGGATTAATCCCGGTCTGTCAGGAATTTCCAGACGATCTCGTGGTCATAGGGTTCCCCGGCACGCAGGATGGGGCTCGGGAAATCGGCATGGTGAACCGCGTCCGGCAGGTTCTGCATTTCCACCGCAACGCCGATATGGTTGTGCGCTGGAATGCCGCGAAAGCAATAGCCGCTTCCAAGGAAATTTCCCGTGTACAGTACAAAAGACGGGAAGTCAGACTTAATAATTGCTATGCGTCCGGACTCCGCATCGTACAGACGGATCATATTGCCGCTTTCTGGTGAAAATACCAGGGCATGGTCGTACCCGTGGCCCACCATCTCATTCTGCGGATAGGACGAGGTCATTCCGCTCCGCAGCATGCGTCCGCGGGTGAAGTCAAACGGCGTATAATCGACGGGCACCAGATTTCCTGTGGGTACACTGTCCTTTCCGACCTCAACATACTGGCGGACATCGGCCTTCAGGGCGTGATCGTCAACGTCCCGGCGCAGATTTCCGCTCAGGTTCAGATAGGTGTGATTGGTCAGCGCCAGGATGGTATCCTGGTCCGAGACGGCCTCAATATGGAGATGAAGGGCATTGTCATTGTCCAGTGTATACGTCGCCTTCGTAGTGACCTGCCCGGGAAATCCGTTGGACCCTTCCGGACTGACATAGGTCAGGATGACAGAGGCCGTGTCCTCCGTGATACGGTCCTCTGCGTCCCAGAGCGCCGTGTTGAATTCCATGCCTCCGTGGAGGCAGTTCGGCCCCTCATTTGCGGTGACCGGATACTCCTCCCCGTCCAGCGGGAAAGCTGCCCCGCCGATGCGGCCGGCAACGCGGCCGATCATAGCACCGAGGCAGAGGTCGGAGTGGACACGGTAGTCCTCCACATCATCAAACCCGAGCACGACGTCCTCATATTTTCCGTCGCGATTCGGTGCCAGAATCCGCGTAACAGCTGCTCCGCGCTCCATAATGGAGACCTTCATGCCAATTTCGTTCTCCAGGGTATGGAGAAAAACCGGGCGCTCATCCGGATGCTCGTCCCGACCATAGTCCGACATTGGCTGTTTGATGATATTCATAGTGGCTTTCCCTTTCCGAAAAAAAGCCGGAGCCTCTCTCTGCCGGAGGCCCCGGTTTCTGCAAAATAGTTTTAGGTAAATGAACGGTACAGACGGCTCATGTCCAGATTCTGGCTTTCACAGCCATAGTTCGGGCCGTTTGCCTTTGAGGTGTACTGCCACATATAGATGTCGTCTGCAAAGCTGCGCATGGCGTCTCCGTACGTGGTGTTCGGGAATTCAAAGCTTCCTGTGTCATTGTAGTAGGCCACCCAAAGAGGATACTGAATAGCACTCTCATTCAGGCGGTTGCACAGCCACGAGATGGAACAGTACAGGATTGGTTTGTAGCCGGCGTTTTCAATTAAGCTGAGATAGTAGTTGACGCAGTTGGTGAGCTCAGACTTGCTCATTACAACCGTTGCGCCGCTTTCCAGCTCCAGGTCCAGCGCCACAAACCCGCGGACGTTCTTGCCGCGAAGGATGTTGATGAACGTGTGTGCCTGCGTGTCCGCCTTACTGAGGGCCGTACTGTAGTCAGTTCCATAATGGAACGTGGCGAACTGATACGAGCCATAAGGGAGATTGGCACTGTCGGCACCGGCCGTATACTCGTCGAACTTAATGTCCTTCTTGTTGGCATAGGCCGCGCGTATCATGACGCCTTCTACGCCCGCATTTCGCATTTGGCTGAAGTTAACATCTCCTTGAAATTTACTGACGTCAGCAATGTAGCCTGTGTGATGCACACCGCTGTTGCCTGTCAGAGAGCCGGCGCCGCTGGTCAAGGAATTGTCCAGTTCAAACGGGAGCCACGCGTCAAGGACACCCGCGCTGGCGGTGACGGCAAAGCTGGAGAAGATACTCAGCGAAAAAAGAAGTGCGAGCAGTGCTGCCATGACCGTTCGTCTTTTTTGCGTGTGTGAGTTGACTTTCTTCATGTTCTGCTTTTCGCTGCCTTTCTGATTCGTTCTCTGGATTGTTGCCATTCTGGAAACATCTCAGAACGGTTCGCGATGATTTTACTTTAGAATTTGGGGATCATACTAAAGTTACAATACATTATAACATTGTCGCCGCACTCCAACAACAGTTCTGTCCAAAAATTTCTTCATCGTGCTAAAAAGCCGTTGACACCCCTCTGGAATCGTGATAATATAATTCTCGCGCAACGGCGCGGTTTTCACCACCTGGAGAGGTATCGAAGTGGTCATAACGAGGCGGTCTTGAAAACCGTTTGGGGGCAACCCCACATGGGTTCGAATCCCATCCTCTCCGCCATTGCTGACAAACAGGCATTTTTGCTTTATCAAATAGATAATTTGACCTATGGAGAAGTACCCAAGAGGCCGAAGGGGCTCCCCTGCTAAGGGAGTAGGGCGCGTGAGTGTCGCGAGGGTTCAAATCCCTCCTTCTCCGCCAATAAAAAGGATCCGCATCTGCGGATCCTTTTTTATTTTATCCGGTGAAGAAGATTTGGACCCGAGCGCAGCGGTTCGCACCGACGCGCTTCCTGCTGAAGAAGAAGTGAGGTGTGAACAGGAAGAATTGCGAAGCTTTTGATATACAAAAGCTGTTCTGCAGAAGCAGAACAGCCAAGATATTTTTCAAATTAAAGCCCAGCCTGTGAAACACCGTACTCTGCTTGTTCCTTTGTGAAACCTTCGTACACGAGCTGATCTACAAGTCCGTCATGAGAAAACGACTCTGTATCCAGGTAGTCTTTTGCTTTTTCTGCCGCTTGCTCATTCCAATCAACGTCAAGATGATCTACAGCCCATTCAGAATCAGCTTCGGAATACTTTTCATATTTCAATTGCTCGATCAGTCCTTTTTTGGAAAACGAATCATAATCCAGATAATCAAGTGCGGATTGATAAGCATTTTTCTGTGAGGCAGTAGCGCCCTTTAAAAAGCTCTCATCTGCCGACTCGGTAAATGATGCAGAATCCACAGCGGTGGTTGTGCTATTGCTGTTCGAATTTGATGAAAACCCGGCAATGGTGAGGATGAGGAGTACAGCACAAATGATGGAAAAGATGCAGATGATTTTATTTTCTCGTTTCACCAACTGCTCCGGTGTCATACTTTTAAATTTTTCTAATTTTACATCATTCCTCGAAGGCTTTTTATTCACAGCTCCGCAATATGGGCAAGCCTTCGCAGATTTCGCATACTCTTTTCCGCATGTCTCACATGTTTTCAGCATGGACTGCTTTTGGTTCGGTCCCTGATCCTGTACATTTTCAGTCGCTTTTTCAAGATTTTCAGTCATTTTCATTTCTCCTATACTCTTATTTCAATTCCGTAAGAATTGATTTGTACGGCTTCATAATACAATATACGAAAGCACGTGTCGAATCTGGATCATGTACAATTGACATATGTAATTTTACAAATTCATTTTGGCTTACATGTCCGTCATAGCAAAAGGGCCCGCATTCCTGCAGGCCCTGAAATTGTGTATTCGGTTTCGCCGCTGAATCGCGCGGATTAGACGGATGCCCAGCTATAGGTATAGTCCATGCTGTAGTCGTCGCCCCGCTCGGAGACGGAGGTGAGGATGCCCTTCGAGTTATAAGAGAAGGAGGAGGTTATGGTGCCGCCGTCGATCCACCTGGTGAGGCGCCCGCTGGAATCGAACTTTGCGGTATACGTGAGGGCAGAATTCGCCATCCGGCGGGTCTTGTCCGCATTCCATTTGCCGGTCATGTTGCCGTTGGAGTCGAAGGTGTAGACGCATTCCTCCCGCTCATCGCAGATCTCGGTAATATTGCCTTTGCTGTCATATGTGAATGCATACAGCGTGGCTGTGTCGTTCGTAATCTCCGCAACTTTGCCATTGCTGCCAAGATCGAAATAATAGTTGACGTTCTTGTTTCCCAGCACGTAGGTGACCTGGTCAATCTTTTCGGAGAGAACCAGATCTGCCGCGGCGAAGCTGACCGGGTCCCCCATTGCGTTGCACACGATGCGATTCTGTTTCGATGCCCCGGAGGCAGCCAGATACGGCAGCCCAACCTCGGTAAAGCGCCCCGCGCTCGATTTATATTTGAGAAACCGCTGGCTCTTATTATAAGTCCCCTCTATGGTAAACGCGCTCTCCCCCTTCTCTTTGACGGTAATTTTCGTCACGAAGTTCTGGGAAGCGGCGCAAACCTGCAGCGGCATTACGGCCAGCATAAAAAGTGCCAGCAGGATACTGGCGAAACGGATTGCGGTGTGTTTTTTCATGGTGTATCTCCTATTTGGGTTTTGTAACTATTTATTATAGGGGTTTGCCATGAGAATACCAAGTTGGGAAAGGAATGGAAGACGAAGGGGAAGCGGCGGGGCGCATTTGAGAGTGGCGCGCAGCCCAGTTGCATCTCCATGGCCGGGTTCTACGCAAACTTGCGTTCGCGGCGGGCCGCACTCGGGTAAGGTGCGAAACCCAGATGCATCTTCCAAGCCAAATTCTGCGCAATCTTGCGCCGCGAAGGCCCGCCCCTGCAGGCTTTTCGAATTCCATTTCCGAAATCT
>UQOE01000029.1 GCA_900542575.1 uncultured Oscillospiraceae bacterium | reverse complement strand
ACAGGAAAGCTATGTGTCATTTCTATGTGTTGCACTTACATTGTAAATTCGCCGTGCTAAATTTTTATATAGCCGATTTTCCCCAGCCCAGGGCCGGGGAAAATTCTACCCGCCAACTCAGAGTCCGGGAGCACAGAAAAACAGCGTACCGCATTAGTCTGCAGTACGCTGTCGCAATTAAGAAAAGACTTGTCCGCTGCCACTGCAATTTGGGCACGGGCTGAAATAGCTCCCTACGACCATACCATATCCGTTATAGGTATACTCCCAGGTTCCGCCGCTTCCGCCGCAGACCGGACAGGTATGCCAACTCGGCTGTGAAACCGGCTCTGTCTCCGGTGCAGCCGCAGCAGTTGCAGAAACAGCCGCCTGAGCCTGTGCCTGCGCCGTCGGCGGCGCGGAAGTGCGCTGGGACTCCAGATAGATCTGGTAAATGCCAACAGCCAGAATGACGGCGGCCAGAACAATACCAATGACGAGAAATACGGTTTTTTTCTTTTCCATGATTCCACTCCCTTTACAAAGCAGATGACGAAACCGGGGAAAAGGTTTTGTGTTATACTGTCTATATTCTGAAAAAGGGAGGAATGTGTGTGCACACCTTCTGGCTCGTACTTTTTATCGTTACCCTTATAGCAGCTGTGGCCTTCCTGGGGCTGCTTTTTGCCAGCACCGTTTCGGAGAAGTTCCTGCCGAAGCGGCGGTTGTTTGCCATTCTCATGGTTATTACGGCGCTTCTTTGTATTGTAAGCAATCGGCAGTATCAGCTGTCAATGCCGCAGAGCAATCAGATTGTTACGACCACGAAGAAGAAAAATGCGGTGGACCGCTACCTGAGCCCACTGACGAAAAAGCCGACGTCATTTGACAAAACGAGATAATTACCCTTTCAGGACGCCGAGGCCGCTCTTCAGGGTGACTTTCAGGCTGTAAAGCGGGTTGAGTTTCATGCTGGCAATGACGCCTCCGTCGCAGAGGACGTTGATGGCGGTCAGATAGCCGTTGTCCGGGTCCGCCAGTCCGGTTAGGAGGCAGGCCATTTCGTCGGGGTCACCGAATCGCTTCAGAGCGGCTTTGGGAAGGAAGTTCTCGGCGTCGGCCTTCTCCAGGTTGCCCATGGGGGTGGCGAAGTCGCCGGGGGAGACCGAGAGAACGCGGATGCCCTGGTCACCGACCTGCATGGCGTAGTATTTCGCATACCAGATGTCAAAGTTCTTCGAGATGCTGTAGGCGGCGCCGGGCTGCAGTTTGGCGGGCATGGCCTTAAACATGCCGACGGCGGCTTTTACGAAAGCCTCCTCATTATGAAGGCCAGGCGGTAGAAGAGCTGCATGGGGTACAGGTCCGGCATCATGTGGCCGGCCATGGAGGCGACGTCAATTATGCAGGACTTCGCGCCCATGACTTTCGTGAACTCCTCGTTGACGTAGATGGTACCGAGGGCGTTGATACACATGATTTTTTAGGCATTGCCCATGTGCGCTGCTGTAGCTAGGCCCATGCCGGAGCCGCCGCCGGTGATGACACAAATCTTTTTTGACATGAATAAGCTCCTTTCACTCATATAAATATTCTCTAATGACAATTTTTTAACATATATTCTTATCAAATAATACGAAATGAGGTTCGATTTTTCATGTATGAGACCAATGATGTCAAAATGTACGCCGCTCTGCGGTGCGATGACGCGGATCGCAAGGCGGTTGCGCCCATTTTGAACGCGCTGCGGGACGAGGGCATTGCCGCGGACTACGCGGAGGGCCTGACCAACGCCAATACGGCGGCGGCCATTGTGTTCTTTTCCAAGGCGTCCATCGCGTCCGGGAGCGCGAAGCGGCACTATGGCAGTGCGAAGAAGGGCGGGGCCCTGCTGGTCCCGGTCGTGCTGGATCAATCCGATCCGCACGAGGTCCCGGAGCTCAGCCGTCTGCTCGGGCGGAAGCAGGTCCTCTATGCGAAAGATCTCTCCAAAGAGGCCTTGATCCGCAAGATCGTCTACCTGCTCCCCACCAGCGTCAAGTACAACAAACCCGAGGAGGAGGAAGAGGAGGAGAAGGAGATCCCCACCGGCGTGGCTGTCGGAACCTGTCCCCTCTGCGGAAGCGACGTACGCAAGGGCGAGGAGGCCTTCGCCTGCGAGTCCGAGGACTGCAGCTATGCACTTCCGTTCCAGTGCCCGGTCACTGACCCGGTAGATCCGGAGAGCATCCTGACAAAGAAAATTCGGCTGGACACCGTGGCGGCGCAGACCCTGTTCGCCGGCAAGACCATTGTCGAGAACATTAAATCGGAGGAGGGCAAGGTCTTCAAGGCCAAACTCGCCCTGGACGGCGACCGCAAAGACTCCCTTGTCATCGTCGCCGACAAGCGCAGCTTCTCCCCCTTCGGATTCAAGAAACGCAGATAACCTCCACGTTTTTGGGATACCCCTCCGCAACTTACTGCTTTTGCGTGCGGAGAGGGATGCTATAGTAAAGACAGCGAAAGACAAAGGCGTCTGGGACCTGAGCACACACAGGGACCGGGCGCCTTTTTTCGCAGCTTCTGTCCGGACAGCAGATCGAAGAAGAAACACACATGTTATTTTCCGCGATTTTCTGGAGGTTTTATTATGGCAGTCTACCCGAAATTCAAAGCAGCAGCCGTTCAGGCATCTCCCGTCTATCTCAACCTCGATGCCACGGTGGAAAAAGCCGTCGGAATTATCAAAGAGGCCGCTGACAACGGTGCCAAACTAATTGGATTTCCGGAAGGATTTCTCCCGGGCTATCCGTGGTTTGCGTTTATCGGTCACCCGGAGTACACCCGCAAGTGGTACCATAAGCTGTATCTCAACGCAGTTGAGGTTCCGAGCCCGGCCATCCAGAAAATCAGCCAGGCCGCTAAGGACAATGGCGTGTACGTCTGCATCTCCGGATCGGAGAAGGACGGC
Source organism: uncultured Oscillospiraceae bacterium (assembly GCA_900542575.1). GTDB lineage: Bacteria > Bacillota > Clostridia > Oscillospirales > Acutalibacteraceae > RUG420. The sequence continues at coordinate 20,734 of UQOE01000029.1, read as the reverse complement.
GGCTCACTCTATCTGACCCAGTTCTGGTTCAACCCGCAGGGAGATCTGATGGGCAAGCACCGCAAGATGCGCGTCTCCGTCGCAGAGCGCCTCGTCTGGGGCGACGGCCGCGGCAGCATGATGCCGGTCTTCGAGACCGAAATCGGCAACCTCGGAGGCTGCCAGTGCTGGGAACACCAGGTTCCGCTGGATATGTTCGCCATGAACGCGCAGAATGAGCAGGTCCACGTCGCCTCCTGGCCGGGATACTTTGACGACGACATCTCGTCCCGCGCCTACGCCATTTCCACCCAGACTTTTGTCGTTATGACTTCTTCCGTCTACAGCGAGGAGACCTATAAAATGCTCTGCACCGAGGACGACGGAACCCTGAACGAGGAACGTCTTGCCTACTTTAAGACTTTCAAGCAGGGCCACACCGCCATCATCGGCCCGGACGGCGAGCCGATCAGCGACTATGTCCCGTCCGGCAAAGAGGGCATTGCCTACGCCGATATCGATATCGAGAAGATTATCGACTTCAAATACTACATTGATCCGGTCGGCCACTACAGCAACCCGGACCTCACGATGAACTTCAACCGCACTCCGCACCCCATCGTCAACATCATCGGCGAGGGGGAATCGATGTCCCTGACCTATGATGAGATCAATCCGGTCGTCGAAGAATAAAATCTGAATAAATCAGGAGAAGCACCGTCGAATGGGAGTTCGGCGGTGCTTCTCTGCAATTCACCTTTTTCCAATTGCAAACCGATAAAATGTGGGACAATATGAATATTGGAAAAGGGGGGATGGCCTGTGAACAATAAAGAGCTTGAGTGCTTCCTGAGTGTGTATCGCGAGGGGAGTGTGGCTGCGGCTTCGGAGAAACTGTATCTGTCCTCCCAGGGGGTCAGCAGCACGGTGAAGAAGCTGGAGAGCGAACTCGGTGTCCAACTGTTTGCGCGCTCCCGCCATGGCATGGAGCCCAATGAGTTCGGCAAGGCCTTCTACCCCCATGCGGTCCGCATCCTGGAGGAGAGCGACACGGCGGTGCAGGAACTCCGCAGCATGCTGCTGCAGAATCGCGGGTACCTGAAACTCAGCTCGGCTTTCGGCATTCTGCGGCATCTGACGCCGGATTTCATCCTGAAATTCAATCAGCAGTACCCTGACATTCATCTGGACTATGTCGAGTACCCCGATCTTCAGGTAGAACAGTGCATCCAGGCGGGGGAGGCGGACATCGGCATCTCGCCCGATCCGGATCCGGACCTCTTTGACCGCGTGGAGCTCTTCTCTGCGAAAGTCTGCTTCGTAGCAAGGGAGGGCAGCCGCTTCTACGGGCGCGATTCAGTCTCGGTCCGCGAAATCGGCTCGGAACCCCTGGTTCTGGAGAACAAAAACTTTAAGATCCATACCATGCTGACGGACCTCGAAGACCTGCCGGTGCTGTTTAACACCAGCGGATTCAGCCTGTGCTACAAGCTGGCTTCCCAGGGGGAGGCCAATACCGTGACGCTGGATTTCATCTTTGACGATATGAAATATCCCACGCTCCGCATGGTCCCCTTCGAGGAAGATCTGACCTGGACGGCCTGCCTGTTCTGGCGGAAGGACCGCCCGGTCACCGGCGTCATGCGGACGTTTACAGAGTACGCCAGGATGTGGTAGAATTGGGGTCAGTCTTTTGCAAAGTGAGGCAGTGAACCCCAATGGAAATCTGGGATATCTACGACAAAAACAAACAGCCGACCGGACGCACGATGGTCCGTGACGACTGGAACATGAAACCGGGCGAGTACCATCTTACCGTTCTCGGCCTGGTGGAGCGCACCGACGGCATGTATCTGATTAACCAGCGCAAACTGGACAAGCCCTGGGGCGCCGGCTGGTGGGAAATTCCCGGCGGCGGCGTCAAAGCCGGCGAGACCGGGGAACAGTCGGTTCGCCGCGAAGTGACCGAGGAGACCGGACTGGATGTCTCCAATGTCCCGTGTGAACTGGTCTACACCTACGAGCGCGTCAACCCCGAGGAGAAGAACAACTACTTCGTCGATGTCTACAAATTTGTGCTCGATTTCGACGAGTCCGACGTCCACATCCAGGAGGAGGAAGTCGAGGGCTTCCAGATTGTCTCCAAAGAGCAGATTGCCGAATACGGCCGCCAGGGTATTTTCCTGCACTACGACAGCATTCGCTCCGTATTTGAATAAGTTTTTTTAGAATGGCAAGAGCCCCCGCCGCGCGGAATAAACGCGGCGAGGGCTCCTTTACTCTGCCCTCCGACAAGCGGGGGAACAGGAAATCTGACGGAGGTCTACAGGAAAGGTACAAGTTTGCGAAAAGCTGCTAACTTGGGAATAGAATTGGCTTAATTGGGAATAGGCTGCCGTCAGCTTTCTAGTTATAGGACACAGCTGTACTGGAAAGGGTTCAGCCTTTTGATAAACTTTTTTCCATTTTACAGGCCTGGATTCGCTTGTCTTTGGATATAGCGGGCCAGCTGCAGCCCCGGGAGGTGGAGTACCCTAGAGGGGATTCGGTCCGAGTATATTTCCCGGGGCGGTGGAGCAAAACTGCTCCACAGAGGATTCCATCCACAACTGCCGGAAAAGATGGACGGAACCTGCTGACTGGGAGATTCAGTCCACTGTGGTTTGATCGTAATCAAGGGAAAACGGCGATGTGGGCTGGGAACGGCGAGATAGCCTACACTTATAATATGTGTGTCATATAAAAATGGACGGAAGTTGCTCCACCGCCAGTTTGGTCCAAAAATAAGGCCTGCGTTGGACGGAAAGTCCCCAGGAGGAAATTCGGTCCAGCTGCACCCTTCGCACCAAAGTATATAAGCTTCAAGGGAACGGGCGGATTTTTTGACCCAACTCCTACGGTTCCACATTTATGCCAAAAATCGCCTTCCGGGTCCCCCCAGTGTCACCCAACTTCAGAGCCTTTTAAGCAGCTCAGTGTAAGATATTTTCCACAACAAAACAAGGGAGCACTGCAGAGATGTCTCTGCAATGCGCCCCTTCCTGTTAAGTTCTGTTATTCCTGCAGTCGGACAGATCCGAATCCCTGTCTGCCGGTTTCAAACTGGTAGGTGCCGGTGCGGGGGTCGGCGTCGGTGGTATTGCGAATGTCGCCCGCCGGGTACCGGGTGGCGCCGGGATAGCTGCCGCCATAGGTGCCTCCGGCATTGTAGCCGCCTGCGGGTGCTGTGGTGTTCGGATCCACGAGCGTGCGCTGCTGGGAGGAGTCGCTCTTGTAGCGTCCCTGGCCGGTAACGGCATCGCCGAACGAGAAAATGCAGTACATGCCGAAGCCAAGGATACCGAGGACGGTTATAGCGAGAAAAACAATTGCCAGAATAAAGGGCAGGTTGGAATTCCCACGGTTGTTCATGGCCGAAAACTCCTTTCTTGTTACCATACTATCATACCCGCTGAAGGGTATTTTGTGAATTGGTTTTTTCTGCAGGTGCAAAATGGAATACGGAACAAGATTTTGAAATAAGCAGGAATGCAGACCTGCAAAAAACAGGCTGTCTTTTACGGTCCGTTAACAGGAACAGAACTTGAACCGGGTATCTTCCCGCGTTAAAATAGTCACATTAATATTAGGAAAGGATTTTAGAATGAATCAGAAGACGTTACGAACGAATCCCATTCGTACAGCACTGGCATTCCTTATGGCCTTGCTTATGATTCTGTCCGCGCTCATGGGGACCGCGGCGAATGTTTACGCGAAAGAATCCAACGACGGCAGCCTGTCGGTTGCAGTTCTTTCCGATCTCCACATGTTGGCGCCCTCTTTGGTCGGGAACACTTCGGACTTTAAGAATGTTACCACTTCCAATCGCAAGATGTTTAAGGAGAGTGCGGCCATTATTGACGCGCGGCTCCAGAAAATAAGAGACGAAAAGCCGGATGTGCTTCTTCTCGCAGGAGATCTGACAAAAGACGGCGAACTGGAGAGCCACAAAGAGCTCGCGAAAATGCTGCAGAAATTTCACCAGCAGTCGCCAAAGACCAAAATCTATGTCACCAACGGCAACCACGACATCAATAACCGGTTTGCCATGAACTATAACACAGACGGAAAGGCAAAGGCGGCTACCCGCACTTCGCCTCAGGACTTTGAAAATACCTATTCCATCACTTATAAAGACAAGTCCATTATTGCAAGGTATCTGCCGACCAACGGAAAATCGGGCGGGCTGTCCTATGTGGCACGGCCGAAACCGGGGTACACGTTCATCGTCATCGACAGCTGCAAGTACACGTCGGACAACACGAGCACCGGCAAGGATGAGCACCAGACCGGCGGGCATCTGAGCACGGACCTGGAGAACTGGGTTCTGAGGCAGATTGCAAGCGCCAAGAATCGGGGCGACACCGTCATCGGCATGGAACATCACAATATCGTGCCGCACTTCAGCTTTGAGCCCACGATCCGTGACGAGTTTATCATTGAGGACTATGACCGGCTGAGCACCAATTTTGCCGATGCCGGTATGCACTTTATTTTCACAGGCCATATGCATTCGCAGGATGTCGCCAAAAAGATCACCCGAAACGGCAACGACTTCTACGACATTGAGACCGGTGCATGCGTCAATTATCCATCACCCATGCGGTATGTGACCTTCCAGCGAAGCCATGATCGGCGCGGAAGATTGAAAGAGACGCTGAAGGGCACAACCTTTGACGGCGGCGGATTTACCTATACCGACCCGACGATCTGCGCCCAGGCCACCATTGACAACATTAAGAGCTATGGCGAAAAGCAGATCATCTCCCGCAAGCTGGTTCGACAGCTGGCGCGGCACGATCTTTCCGTCAATATGAAGGCCGGCGGCAAGACCTACACTTCCGCGGAGTATTCGGACAAGGTCAACAGCATTATGAATGCGCTAATGGACATCAAGGTCACGGCGGACGGCAGCAAGAATCTGTACGACTACTGCAAATACGCCTATCTGCACTATCTGGCAGGCGAGGACGGTGAGAAGAAACCGGACTGGTTCAAAGAGGCAGACAAGAAGCTCAGCAGCGGTTCTCTGCTGCAGACCTGTGTAACTACCATCGTCGGTCAGCTGAAAGGGTACGACGACACGAAGTCCCAGAACATCATCAAGTATCTGTTCCTTCCCCCGAAATACTTAAGCCGTAAAGGCATTGACAGCGACAAGTTCACGACGCTGATCATGCAGATGCGAAACGGCGGCACGCTGAGCAGCTCGGACCTTAAGGAGCTGAACACCTTCTACAAAGGCCTTATGAATTCCATCAGCTACGACAGCAATTTTGCAAACGATAAGAACTTTACGATTAACGAGCTGGAGCTGGATGGCCAGACGGTGAAAGAATAAATCAATCGAGAATTTGGGCGGGCTGCCAGGGCGGTCCGCCTCTTTTTCTGTCCGCTGCAACATTTGGCTTTTCCCGGACGTATTTTCAATAGATCCGGGTTCTGGTAAAATAGAGGCAGGAAATCTAGAAGAGAGGAGAACCAGGCATGGATGAATTTACGGAAAAACTGAAGAAACTGGATGCCAACCTGCCAATTGACAAGGCTATTGCATTGTTCTATGAACATCAGGACCAGGAGCACCTGGCGAAGCTGCTTTCGGCGCTCAAGGAGAGAGCCGATGCGGACGGGGAGTTCCTGGTGGCAGTGGAAATGCCGAAGATGAGCTATCAGGTTTTTCCGATGGCCGACGGCAGCGGCAAGGCCATGGCCGCCTTTACCAATCCGGAGAACTCCGGCATGGGGGACCCGGTCTCCACGCTCCAGTACAGGATGAAAGATGTCTTCCAGAAGGCCAAGAAGCGGGAAGACCTCGTTGGCATCGTTCTCAACCCCTATGGGAAGCCGTTCCTGCTCACCCAACCGATTCTCGATCTGCTGACTGAGCCGCAGAGCCCGGCGCAGAAAAGCAAAGTGCTGCTGCAGGTCGGCGACATTACAAAGCTGGATGTTGAGTGCATCGTCAACGCGGCAAATTCCACGCTGCTGGGCGGAGGCGGCGTCGACGGCGCCATCCACCGCGCAGCGGGTCCGAAGCTGCTGGAGGAGTGCCGCACTCTTGGCGGCTGCGACACCGGCATGGCAAAAATAACAAAAGGGTATAACCTGAAAGCGAAGTACGTCATTCATACGGTCGGACCCATCTACTCCGGGAAAGGGAAGGATGCGGTGCTGCTTACAAGCTGCTATCAGAATTCACTGGATCTCGCGAAACAGCACGACATCCACTCCATTGCGTTCCCGGCCATCTCCACCGGCGTGTACCATTACCCGAAAAAAGAGGCGGCAAGGGTGGCTCTGCAGGCCATTGGCGCCTGGACGGCCTCCAACCCGGACTACGCAATGAAAATTATTCTCTGCTGCTACGACAAATCCATGGAAACGATTTATAAAGACTGCCTGCGAAGCATGATGGCGGAGGCAGACGGAAAGGAAAAGTAATCTTATGAAGAAACTGATGAAGACCATCACGGCTCTCGCCATGACGGCGCTCATGGTGCTCGGCGGAACCGGCACGGCGTATGCCGCCGGAACTGCGAAACAGGCAGACACCTCTGCGGTGTCGCAGAGCGTCAACGAGCTGAACTGGAAGCTGTTTGACAAGATGACCGGGGAGGACAATCTGTTCTACTCCGCCTACAGCATTGACAGTGCCTTTGCCATGATGGATGCCGGCGCAAAAAACAACACGAAGAAGCAGATGGAGAAGGTTCTCGGTATTTCTGACATCGATGCATTTTTGGACCAGTACAATGCATACCGGACGAAAAAAATGCCGAGGACTTGCAAACTGAACACGGCCAATGGCATCTGGATCAATACCGATAAAATCCCGAGAAACGGCATCAATAAGGGATATCAGCTCAAGATGAAGACCAAAATGGGCGCAACTGTAAAGGCAGAGCCGTTTACAGATAATACGAGCCGCGAAGTAACCCAGTTTGTGAACAAAACAACCAAGGGCTTCCTTCCGGACTACCAATCCATCGTCACACCCGACAAGGTGATGGATCTCGTCAACGCCGTCTACTTTTACGGCGAGTGGGAAACGCCGTTCGACACGAACGACACGAATAAGCAGATGTTTTACGGCAACGCCAAGCCGAAACGCGTCGATATGATGCACGCATACAACAACAACTACCGCTATCTGGACAACGGGACCTTCAAGGCCATCCAGCTTCCGTACCAGGACGGCAAGATCGTCATGGACGTCATCCTGCCCTCCGGCAATGGCCGCGCCAACAATGTCGCAGACCTGTGGACCAAGACCTCTGCCAAAAACCGCGAGGCCTTCCTGCAGAATCTGGACGGAGCCCGCATGGAGAAAATCCGCACGCTGGCCCTGCCGAAGATCGAGCTGGATCAGACCACCGACAGCCTCCCGCAGATCCTGCAGTCCCTCGGCATGACCGATGCCTTCGGCGGAAACGCCGACTTCACCGGCATCGCGCCGAATCTCTATATCGATTCGGTCCGCCACCGCGCAAAGGTCTCCGTAGATGAAAAGGGTACGAAAGCGGCCGCTGTCACGGAAATTGCCGTCGGCCTGACCGCCATGGCTCCCGAAGAGGAGAGATACATCGACTTTATTGCGGACCACCCGTTTATTTTCGTAATCCGCGACCAGAGCAACGGTGCAGAACTGTTCACCGGTGCCATTCACAATCTGACCTGACGGAGGAAGGTATGAATCGAATTCGGAAACGTATCGCTGCATTCCTGCTGGCGGCTGTCCTCGCGGCTGCCGCCTGCTTCCCGGCCTTTGCCGCAAAGCCGGCGGAGTCCCTGAGCAGCAGCGTCAACGCACTGAACTGGAAATTTTTCGATGCCACGGTCGGCAAAGATAATCTGTTTTACTCGCCCTACAGCCTGGAGACCGCCTTTGCCATGGCGGATTTCGGCGCGGCGGGCCGGACCCGCACCCAGATGGATGACGTGCTCGGCATCTCAGATCTGGAGGCCTTCGCAGAGCAGTACCGCGCCTATGCGGCAAAAGAGCAGCCAGCTACCGCAAAACTGACTTCGGCCAACAGTATCTGGGTCAATTCCAACAAGGCATCGCTCAGCCCGTCCTATTTGGCGGACATGCAGAAGAAGATGAATGCCTCAGTTCGAACAGAACCTTTCAGCAAGCAGACTTCGGCGCATATTCAGGCGTGGGCGGCGGATGCCACCAACGGGCTGATCCCGGACTATAAACCGGTCGTCCAGACGGACAGCGTCGCAGACCTGCTGAATGCGGTGTACTTCTACGGCGAGTGGGAATCCCCATTTGATAAATACATGACCTACACGGAGCCTTTCACCAACGCCGACGGCGTAAAGCAGGACGTCTCCATGATGCACCAAAACGAGAATTCCTACCGCTACTATGCGGCGGACGGGTTCCGCGGCCTGGAACTGCCTTATAAGAACAGCTCCATCGTCATGGACCTCATTCTCCCCGCAGGCGATACAGACATCACTGTCGCACGCAAATGGGCTTCGTGCTCAGATTCTGAGAGGGACGGCTTCCTGAACTCTCTGGGCACGGCCGACCGGCGGCCGGTCTCCAACCTGGCGCTGCCGAAATTCAAGTGCGACCGCTCTTTTGACAATCTGCCCGAAATTATGCGGCTGCTCGGCATGACCGATGCCTTCGACAGCGTCCGCGCCGACTTTTCCAATATGGGCAAAGATCTGTACCTCTCCGACGCCAGTCACCGCGCCGTCCTGGAAGTGGACGAGCTCGGCAGCCGCGCCGCCGCTGTCACGGAGATCGCCGTCAACGAAAAGGCGATGCTTCTTCCTGACAACGCAGTATCGTTCTGTTGCGACATTCCGTTTGTCTACTGCATTCGGGACACATCCAACGGAATGGTACTGTTTACCGGGGTTATGAATCGGGTATAAACTTACTTAAGCAAAATAGATCGACGAAAAAACGCGGCACCTGCGGGTGCCGCGTTTTTTGTGTTACGTAATGACAAGGAAAAACAGTTTGGCAGATCAAATTATTATTTTAGTTCTTTGATCTGCCAATTTTGAGAAAATGCTTATTTTGATCTGCCAGTTCGGCGAGAAATCTGTTCTGTGATCTGCCAATTTGAAAAAAATGCTGATTTTGATCTGCCAGCCGCCCTTATTTCGCGTACAGCTTCCCGACCATACTATACAGGAAGCGGTTGGACACGATGCGTGTCAGGAAGACGAACACTTTGTAGGCATTGCCGATGGTGTAGACCGGGGAGGGATGGCGGCGCAGCGCGTGATGGGCGATGATGGCGCCGGCCTTGTCCGGATCCATGCCGGTGCGCTCGTCGTGCTCCATACCGGCGACGGAGCGGGCGATGCGGCCACCGTAGATGTCGTCGCCGACCGGGCTCTTTTCGCGGGCATCTGTGAACCCGGTATGGATGTCGCCTGGCAGAATGCAGACCACTTCAATGCCAAACGGCGCAACCTCATTGCGCAGAGCTAATGTGTAGTCCTCGATAGCCGCCTTGGAGGCGGAGTAGTATGCCTGGAAAGGAATGGCGATGGGCGCCGCGACGGAGCTTATGGTGACAATGCGGCCGCCGCCCTGCTTCCGCATAATGGGAACGACGGCACGGCACATGTTGTCGGTGCCGAAGAAGTTGACTTCCATCTGTTTGCGAACCGCGTTTGGTTCGGTGAACTCGATCGCACCGGAGATGCCCATGCCGGCGTTGCTGATGAGAATGTCGATGCGGGACTCCTGGTCCAGAACATTCTGCAGGGCCGCGTCTATGGTCTCCGGTTTGGTGACGTCGCAGAACACATGGGTGACGCCGGAAACTTCCGGCCCCGCGTGGCGGGAGAAGTCGTAGACGCGGCACCCTTTGGACGCCAGCTCCCGGGCCGCGCCTAGCCCGATTCCGGAGGATGCCCCCGTAATAACTGCAACTTTCGATTCAGTGGACATGAACAAACGCTCCTTTCAGAATACGCTATGATTATAGCCGCACATGCGTCGAAAAGATTGCAAAAAAGGACCGCTGCCATGCCGGACAGCGGTCCCATGCTATATGCTTTCGTTATTTCAGCGTATCGTAGCTGTATCCAGTGTTCTGCTCCATGAAGGAGGCCGGGGTGACCATGGCCCAGGCGTACTCGTTGGAGGAGAAGTGCGGCTCGAAGCAGATGACGATGTTGCGCAGAAGCGTGACGGTGGTACCCGGATACTTCTGCATGAAGTTCTTACCGCGGACGCTGAATTCGTGGACGACTTTCTGCAGATCGGCATCGGAGATGGCCGAGAAGTTGGAGTCGCGCAGCGACTTGGCGACGACATTAGTGAGAACGGTTTCAGAGGTGCCGTTCAGGAGGCTCGTGGCGATGTCCTGCCAGTTTGCCTGGATGTTTTGGAGCAGGGTCTGGAGGACGGCGGCAGCCTCCGGCTTGTCCTGATCGAAGAAATCATGGACCAGCTGGACAACATACGGCTCCAGAACAGAGACGTACTCCTCGCGGGTGATGAACGCGTCGTTGACTGCCTTGGCGAAGTCTTTGTAGAACTGCGGCTGGGTCTCATCCGTGCGGGTGACCGAGGTCAGCATGCCGTTGGAGTAGGTGGCGTCGTAAGCCTGGAAAGCATCCGGCCAGTACTTGTTACCGATGACGAGCTTGTCGGCCGGGTTGGCCGCGAGTGTGGCCTCTTCCTTCGGGAGAAGCTCCTCGTATTCCTTCTGGCCTTTGGTGGGAAGATAGTGGTCTGTGCCATAACGGGCAAATCCCCAGGTGTAGAACGGAACGACGGCGACCATGTCGGCCGGGTTGACAATGTTGTGGATGTTGCCGTAGTCGCCTTTCATCGTGTCTGCAATGGGTGCGCCCAGCGGGCTCTCATAGGTGTAGACGAAGAGGTCGTGGGGATTGACTTTGACGCCGATGTCGGCCTTGCCCTGATCGAGCGCGCCTCCGACGAGGTTGGCGGCGATAGCGGAGCGGCTGTTGCCGGCGAGGACGAGCTTGACGCGGCCCGTGATCTTGTGCTTCCTGACGTACTGCTGAAGGAAGCGGATCTCCGTGTCGCGGCAGATGGCGAATCCGGCGTGGTCACCCGAAGCGCCGACGTAGGCGTTGCCGCCCCACTCTGCATTGTAGCCGAAGCTGCGGCCGGCAGCGACGATAAGGGTTGCGGCGCCCTTCTTGTCGTGGATGGTCTTACGGGCGGCGTTGATGCCGAACGTGTTGGAGTCCGCCTTGCGGTGCATGTCCGCGTTGGATTCAATGTCCTGGAACCCGCACTGGTTCATCATGGCTTCCCAGTTCTTGGTCTCACCGGCGCGGTCGCCGGCGTTCAGCGCGTCGTGGCTGGATCCTGCGGCGAAGCAGAGGCCCAGCGCCAGCTTGGCGAGGTCATTATTGTATTTGTAGCTGTCGCCGTAGAAGTAGGAATCGCTGTAAGTGAAGGTGTTTTCGACATCCGTGTCATCCATCTCGTGTTTGACTTTGACCTGAATGGTCCCGGGGATTTCCCCGGCGAGGGCGCTCATTGGGAACAGCGAGAGCACCATGAGCAGTGCGAGCACAGCGGCCGCAATGCGAAATGTTTGCTTTTTCATCTTCTTGATCTCCTGTCAATAAATATTCAGATCCGCTGCAGCTGGAACGCGTTGGTCAGGGCGTCCTCGCTGACAGCGTTTGGATCGGCGAGTGTAATGTTACGGTCTGTCCAGATCATGCTGTAGACTTTTCTGGAACTGCCGCCCATGTAATTCTTGAGGAAGGCCTGTCCTTCCGCCGACTGCTGCAGTTTCTGCTTTGCGTCTGCCGGAAGCTCGATGCACGCGGTGTAGTTCCGCGGCGCGCCCTCCGCATGTTCGGAAAATTCCATGGTGGATACCGTGCCGAGATTGCCGTATTCGTTGTAGAACGAAACCGGAATGCGCTCGCTTCCCACCTGGAGAACGGCGTTCTGGCGGCTGTCGTTCCACGCAAAATCGTTAAGCTGCAATTTGACCCGTGTGCTAGGCAGTGTGCCGAAATAGGTTTTCCCGGAGGCGGGGAGGAGATCCCGGTTCGAGGTATCCTCGGCCGAGTTCTGCAGGACCGTGCCTTTCAGCGGCTCATCGGTCGGGTGGAATGTCCAGGCGCTGCCGCCCCTCGGCATCTCCCAATAGCCGGTGCGGCCGTCCTTTCTGCCCTCCACCTTCAGCAGGCGGGCCTGGCTTCCGGCCCCCGTGGTCTCGATTGAGATTCGATTCGTAATGGTGCCGGGTACCTTCGGTACTTTCTGCCAGTACGGGCTCGGCAGATGGACCGCGGCCGTGCTGTCGTCGAGCCGATTCTGGATCCAGGAGCCGGCGTCTTTTTTGCCGGTCTGGTCGTCCCAGCTGTAGCGGTACTGGAGCGGATCTCCGCCGCTCATGTCGTAGTCGACATCCCTCAGGTAGAGGTCGCCGTACTTGTTCGTGACAAGGACGGTGTTGCCGGAGGCGCTGAGCGATTCGATACTGAATCGCGCGTGGCAGGGGGAGCCGGCGGTGTGGGAGCTATCCCGTGGGAGCCACGGGTCAACGTAGACCAGGTTGCCGGGATTCCGCGGATCGACATAAAAGACCTCGGAGCAGGAGGCGGGGGTCAGAGCGTGCTGTCGGCCGTCACTCCCGGTGAAGATCTTGTCCTCCTTGGCGTTCAGGATGGCGGCGGACCACTTGCCGGGCTGTGTGTTCCCGAGCTGGAAGGAGTCGCCAGTGCGGAGCAGATTCCCGTAGGATTTGAGCCAGTACCAGTCCTTCGGCTCCTTGAACATGTTTTCGCATGTGTAGATCCAGTCGTTTTCATCGACGCAGGTGCAGACGTCTTTGTCCATGGAGATGCCTTTAATGTGGCCCTTCAGCGCCTTTGGCATGGGCGCTTCCCGCCATGGCTCATTCTTGCCGCGGTGCCGGACATACAGCGTTCCATCCAGCAGAGCGATTTCCCATTTGGCGCTGAAGCTCTGGGTATTGTCCCGAAGATACACCGCCTTCGGCAGTCTGCCCTGCTCCTTCGCAGCTGGCAGATCTTCAAATGCGGCGGAACCGTCAATAGCGGGCACCGCAAAGTACTTGTACGAGCTGACCTGTTTTGGCTGTGTCCCGTCGCGGGACTGATAGGCCGGAACCGTGACCGCGCACGGGGCCGCCAGACAGCCGGCCAGCGCCGCGGCCAGGACCGCCCGGCCGATCTTACTGTTTTTCATTTTTTGATTCCCCTTTTTTGTGAGACTGCTGTTCATCTACAGCCTACCACTAATTTGGACACGGGGAAAGACTTTTGTTGTGCTACTTTGCTAAATATATGTATAATAGAAACGAGATTATAGATAAAATTACGGCAGAAAGGAAGTAACGATGAAACAGCAATCCAACCGCCGCATGTCGGCGGCCCGTATGTGGCTCCTGGTCTGGGGTCTCGGCCTTGTCGCCCAGATCTGCTGGAACCTGGAGAACATGTGGTTCAACTCGTTTGTCTACGCCAAGATCGGGAAAGATCCGTCCATCATCATGGGCATGATGATCTGCTCGGCCCTGGCCACGACGTTCTCCACCTTTTTCTTCGGCACCTGGTCCGACCGCACCGGCAACCGCCGGACATTTATTTCGGTGGGATACATCATCTGGGGCATTTTTACGATTGCCTTCGGGTGCACGGAATTTATCCCAAAGCAGTACTACACGCTGGCGGCTGTCATGGTCGTGCTGGCGGACACGGTCATGAGCTTCTTTGGATCCATGGCCAACGACTCCACCTACAACGCCTGGACCAACGACATCATGACGGACGAAAACCGCGGGCAGATCGGCGCCGCGCTCGGCACCCTGCCTATCCTCGGCACCCTGCTCGGCACGCTTCTGGGCGCCCAGCTTGTCGGCACACACGACAACTATATGCGCCTGTTCCTGGTCATCGGCGGCGCGGTCTCGGTATTGGGCATTATCTCTCTGTTCCTGATGCACAAGAGTGACGACGTCGCCCCCTCTAAGCGCGGCACCTTCTGGCACCAGTTCGGCAGCGTCTTCAACTTTAAGGAGTTCGGCAAGCGCCACGAGCTTGTCCTCGTATTCCTCTCGCTGATGGTCTTCTTTATTGCCTACGACGCCATTTCAGCACAGCTCAACAACTATCTCATCTACTACCTCGGCTTTAACGCCTCGAAGATCGGCGTCATTGAGGCGGTACCTATGGTCGTCGCCATGCTGGCGGCCATCCCGTCTTCCCGGGCCATCAACCACAATAAGCACTTCTATGTGGCGCTGGCGGGCGTAATTGCTCTCGCCCTGGCCTGCTTCCTCGCGGCCCCGATCCACCCCGATGACGTCAACCCGCACAAATTCTTCAACGGTTATCTCTGGCTCTGCGTCCTGCTCCTAACCATCGGCAATATTGTTTTTGTCCAGGTCATGCGCGTCTGGGCCAAACAGCTCTACCCCAAGGACAGCCGCGGCCAGTTCGAGGGCATCTGGATCCTGTTCTTCGTCCTCTTCCCGATGATCGGCGGCGGTCTGATCAGCAACGGCATTGTCCGCACCAGCGGTGAGATCTACCACGACGAGCTCTCCGGCCAGATCGGCTACGTCCCAAACGGCAATCTGTTCCTTGTGGCCGGTATCATCGTCCTTCTGACCATCATTCCGCTTGTCTTTGCAAAGCGGCAGTTTGATAAGCGCGTGAAGGAAGGATAAGTTTCATTTTGTTTTTGATTCGGGGCTGGGCCTTGGGGCCTGGCCCTGTTTTTTTGATAACTGTTTGGGGATGTGGGGGAATGATCTATGCGCTGGGGCGATTTCGAGTGCCGCGAAAGCATTGGCCGCGGCGCTTTGGGAATGATCCATGTGCTGGGGCGATTTGCTAGTACGGCGTTTGGTTGACGGAAAGTGCTGAGAGCGGAATTCCGTCCACCCAAACCTGCAGAACTACTACTTAGCCACCATTGTTGCTCGTACCAGCAGCCAGCTTTACAGAAAATTGGACTGGATAATTTCCTGAATCACCTCCGGCTGGAGCGGGCGGTTTTTTGACTCCACGGTATAGGCGAAGTTTTTGCCGGGCACGAATCCATTGACCTGGTAGTCCAGCAGCTTTTTCTGCATGGCTTCAAAATATTTGGGTTCCCCCCCCAGCATGCCAAAGTGTTCGTACAGATAGACGCGGTGCAGGCGAACGTTCAGAACGGTGAAATCGGGGTAAATCCACCGGCCCGAGCTGAGCTGAATGCCGCACTCGTAGCGGAAGGGGACATGAAAGTCCTGCAGGCAGCGGACGATCATGACTTCTGATTTGGAGCGGACGTGGAGGCCATCCGGGCATTCGAACCAGCTGTCCCGGATCTCTTTTTTTCGATGGGGCGCGGCTTCCCACTTGCGCTGTTCCTCTTCCTCGGTTAAGAAAAGGGGCGTGACGAGGGCCTGACGATCCCGGGTGAGATTGCAGTAGACATCTTCGTATGTGGTGCCGTGGAATATGTGATGGTAGGCCTGCAGCGCATCGCGCTCCGCCTGGGCGGCGGCCAGCGATTTTTCGAGGTAGCGTCGCTGCGCCAGTTTCTGGACGAGGCTGCTGTCCCGGTCCAGATTCTGCTGCTGTTTCCCGGGAACGCGGCAGCGATAATACTTCTGCCCAGCCGGCCGGTCGGAAGCTCCTGCAGTTCGGCCGTGCACCTGGCGATGATCTGATCTAATTCTTCAATTCGGCTCAAAGGAATCACCTCCCCTTAACCGTAGCGATCCAGAGTTTGTTCCGCAAGGCATATGGAACGAATGGTATTAAATTGATCTCCAACGGTGCTTATTGCGGACCAAATTTATCCCAGTTTTGAAAAATTTCGCGCGAAATGTTGCAAATGTAGAACGTCCTCTATCAGAGAAGTAACGATCGTTAAAAAAAGTTCCAGCTCTGTCTTTTGGCAAAAACAGAGCTGGAATGAGATATTTTTTCGCAAATTTACAGAAATATTCATGTATTGTGTTGAAATTATAGGACAAATTTCCGTGACATTTTTGATGGGTATCTGGTACAATATTGCATATCGACAGTTTTGCAAACGAACACTGTACATTTTGCAGCTGTCGTGAGGGAATTATAGGAAAGATAGAGTTTAACAGGGGATGAAAATGCGACACCGAATATCACTCCGGCTGCTGCTGTTATTAGTACTAATCGTAGTTTCGCTGTCGTTTGCACTGTCTGCACAGGCTGCTTCGGCACGGGGCGAGGACCAATTTGGAAAAATGCTGAGGTATCAGGCCAGTCAGGCTTCCAGCAGTGCAGAGAGAGCCTGCCGCTCGCTCAAACTGCCGAGCCCGGGCAGCACTGGGCCGCTGAGCTCTCAGGTGAATCAACTGAAGAAGCAATGGAACCAGAGCAGCAATCAGACGAAAAAAAATTACAACAACGCGAAGGCAAATGCCAAGAACGTAAAATCGGCCGGGAAAAACAAGAACTATACCGCAGATGTCCGCATACCGACCAACGATATCCTGGGTCCGCCGTTCAACGGTTCGCCGATTTCACATCAAATCTATTTTATTGCACCGGTTAACCACACTCTGGATGACGGCGGCATGCCAATTACCATGGAGGTTTTCCAGCTGCGGGCAACCAGAAAGGGTAATCTTATCATTCTGTTTCTGGTCCGCAACAACAACGGCCATGACATCATGCTCCGCGGCGTCAATAAAATAGAGCTCGCCGACGGCGAAGGCATATTTGCTGCCGGATATCCAGATGCTTTCCGAACGCCCATTACCATGAAACCGGGCAGCCTGATTCTGCTGCGGATGGACTTCTATCCGAGCACCTGGCGCAAATCCGGGGAAAATCCGACGATGGACGATATCCGCGTCTTCTATTCGTTTAACTATAATAATGAACCGGCTGCCTTGCCGACAGCCGATACAGGTAAAAAATACAACCGTCGTTAGTTCGGAATGATTGTCCGCTGAACGACCGAGTAATCAAATCCGTCTCCATTCACCGCTTTTGTGGTCCGTCCGGACCCGCCGATGACCTGGGGCGGATTTATTTTGTTCCCGCCTGGAACTGCCGCCGCACCGGCACGTCGGGTCGCCCGGCGGGATACGCCGGCTACTGCCCGGGGATTCAGGCCTGCGCCCGAGACACCGGTAACGCCTGTAACGCCAGTTACACCTGTGACACCGGTAACGCCCGTGACACCGGTAACGCCCGTAACGCCGGTGACACCCGTGACACCGGTGACATCGGTTACCGCAGCAGTACCGGTTACGGCGGTGACGGAGTTCAGACGGGTACGGTTGGTGAGGGCAAAGCCTACTGCGGCTGCAGCTATGGCAATGGTCAGGAGAATGGCTGCGAGACGGAACGCGGTGAGTCCGCCTGCCGCAGCTGCAGTTCCCGCTTTGGCGACGGCGGCCGCAGAGCTGCCGGCAGCAGCTGTTGAGGCTGCACGCTGTATGCTGGCCGTCGGGCTGGTCTCGACGACGATGACGCCGGAACCGCCCGGGACACCGACCGCCGTGACGCTTGGAAGACCGAGGCGCTGCGCGATGACGCGGTAGGAGAGGTAGGGCCCGAGAGAGGCCAGGGAAAACCCGTGCATGGAGACATGCTCGGATTCGTTGTACTTCTCCAGCTCTTCTTTCATCTTCTTGCGCGCATAGTGCTTGCGGCTCTTGACCGTGCCTTTCGGGATGGTCATCATCTGGCTGATTTCGTTTTCTTTATAGCCCTCATAGGTCAGCAGGAGGCAGGTGCGCTCCTCTTCGCTGAGAATGTTGAGCATGCTGTCGTAGACGAACTCGTCGTCCAGGGAAGGGGTGACATCCTCTTCGATGGCGACGTCCCAGATGCCAACGTTCGTGTCGCTGTCGTCGTTTGGACCGGAGACGAAGTTCTCCCAGCGCTCATTTTCCTTGTCGGTAATCTTCTCGTCGTAGCGGTAGCAGGTATTTTTCGCAATGCGGCTGAGCCAGGAGGGAAACATGTGCGGATCTTTCAGCTGGCTCAGGTGCTGGTAGGCCTTAATATAGGTCTCCTGCAGCATGTCCTCGGCGTTGCGCGCATCCATGATATTTTTCTGACAGATTTTCAGAATAAAATGATAGGTCTGCTCGTAGAGCTTGCGGAAAGCGGTTTCGCTGCCCCCAGCAGCCTGTATGACGTAGGTCTCGTAATCAAAATTCTTGGTATACATGCATTCCCCTGTCCTTGTGCCAATTCGGTCTGGTCTTTGTTTTTTAGACACGATCGGCAGAAAAAACGTTCAGAAAGATTGGTAAAAGAGTGTCTTCGTCCTATAATATAACACATAATCTTTTGGAGAGAGGAGTGCCGTTATGGATCCTGCACAGTGCGGATACGCTGTGATGGCAATTTATCTGGATCGCTTCGGGAAAGCGGGGAGACGGAATGTCTGCTGCCTTCCGGGCGGAGCGCTGGTGCCGGATGCGGACAGCATCTCCTTCCTGGTCTGGCAGCTGGAGGAGGCCTTCGGGCCCGCCGCCCTGCTGGACGATATGGAGATCTGCGGGGTGCCGCTGGAAGAGGCAGACGCCTTTTTTCGGCAGCTCCCCGACGCGGCGGACGCGGTGGAACGCGTCATCCGGGCCAATGTCCACGGCAGAGAGAACCAGGCCCCGCTTCTCGGGGCAGATGAACCGCTCTGGTGCGACCTCACGGCCACTTCGGCCAGCATGGACTACGTCATGTCGCTGTATGCCGACCGGTATCGCCGCATGAAAGGGGAAAAAACATGAAAAATCTGTGCTACGCCGCTGGACGGCGGTGCTGCTGGCCCTTGTCATGGCGTGCGCTGCCTGCGTGCCCGCTATGGCCGCCTCAGAGGAAAAATCTTCGAGGACGACCCTGGGGGAACTCATCGAGATGGACGAAAAAATGCTGCAGGACAGCTACCACTATACGAAACAGAACTGGATCGATTCGGGGATTCTGACCGAACAGGAGGCGAAGTACCTCGCCCTTAGCACCGCGCTGCTGACGCAGGCCTATCTGTTTGACGACTATCAGGTCCGCACCGTGCAGGATATCGCGGAGGCCATCCTTGTGGATCACCGTATGCCGACGGCGGCCCAGGAAAATATGCGTACCTCCCTAGAGATGACGCAGAAGGGCATCGTCCAGGATTTCGAGAAGAACTCCCTGCCAATGCGCATGTGCGTTCTGCAGGATGCGGATTCACAGGTTAAGGCGGAGTTGCAGACCAACGGCGGGAACCCGAAACCGCACCGGGTCGGCTTTGCCGCGGCGCCGAACTTTACCAGCCCTATCGTGGACCGCTTCCGCAATCTGGAATCGTATCTGAAGCAGCAGGAAATCAATGTGAAACAGAGTGTTTTTGCACCGCGCATTGCCATGATGTACATTACTTCGGACGGGGATGCTGTGCTGGCACTGGATGTCCTCTATACGGGTGATAAGCCGTATGCGCTGAACGGCATTTCCTCCATGCAGATCTACGATCAGAAGAATACGAATTATTATTTCGCGGGCGGCTCGGTCCGCACGCCCCAGACAGGCAAGTTTGATCTTCCCATCGTCTTCAACCCCGGCGAATCGGCGGTCTTCTATGTCGCCTTTGCCCCGGGCACCTGGTATGATCTGAACTGGTCCGGCATGTACGACTCCGGCGCGCACTATCACGTTCAGTGGACCGTCGTATAAGATTCCGCATTTTCAGGCGAGTTGCCCCCCCTCGGGGGCGGCTCGCTTTTCCTGATTCGAAAGAGGGAGAGAATATGAAGCAAAAGTTCACCCGCCGCGCGACCGCCATCCTGCTGGCTCTGCTGCTGGCCTGCACCGCATGTATGCCGGCCATGGCTGCTTCGAAGCAGGCGTCCGGAACCACACTGGGAGATTTGATACAGATAGACGAAAAGCTGCTGCAGGAGAGTTACAGCACGGCACTGAGCAATTTCAGAACTTCCGGGAAGTACGGGGAAGAGCAGTCCAAGGCCATAGCAATTGGGCTTATGCTCTATGTCGAGGCGAACCTGGTGGATCAAGGAGTACAGACCGTGTATGATCACGTCGTCAATGAGCTGCTCCGTCAGCAGAAGATGCCGAATTCACTGGAAGAGGATCTGGTCATTTCCAGGCAGACGGTAGATGAGACGCTGGTGAAACAGCTCATCAAAAACACATTGCCAAAGAGACATGCGGTCATCTCGGAACCAGACGATGCTGTGACAAAGGAACTGAATGCGAATGGCGGGAAGCCCAAGGATCATGAGACGGATACCTGGCAGTATGTCTGCACCAATACCAATCTGGAATGGTACGGATATGGCAAAGAGCACGGGCAGAACCGTCTGGAAGCGCTGATCGGTGCCGTCAAGATGGACAGCGAAGGCTGGGCGACGGTCGTATTTCAGCTGCATAATGCCTCAAAAAAAGAAATCAAGCTCGATTTCTTCAAGGAAGTTGAGCTTACGAGCCTTGTGGACAGCTCCAAATATTTTGCCGGGGGCACTTCAAAAGACAAGGAAGGGTATTTCTCCATCCCAATTGACCTGCAGCCCGGCGAATTCGCCATTGTCTCGGTCGATTTCGCACCGAAAACCTGGTACGATCTGAACCCGGCCGATCTGGCGAAAAATCCGGGTATGTCGAATGTCACGCCGCTTTATCATATTGCCATAGATGCACGAGAAAAGTGAGACCGGAGGCTTTTGTATGGCGAATTTACAATGTAAGTGCAACACATAGAAATGACACATAGCTTTCCTGT
>UQOE01000028.1 GCA_900542575.1 uncultured Oscillospiraceae bacterium | reverse complement strand
TATCCCCCTCCCAATCTCCTAAACGGGATCTGTCAGCTGCTTCCTGTGGTCGCTCACTGGGTTCATGACGGATGAGAATTTGGCCGCGGCCTTCTGAAATGCCCTTCCTTTTGCGCTTTTTCGCATGGTGTCTTAGTTTACGATTCGCTGTTTTTGTTCCGTACAACAGTTTAGATTTATTAAAAGATCCAGCATAAATTGCGCGATAAATCGTAACGTAGCTAATAGAAAACTCTGAATGTTCCAGCTTGAGTCTTTCAGAAATTTCGCCCTGGAGACTACTGGTGATTCAGAAATTTATCTTCTACACATGAAAATAATTCAGGGTTATCCAGGAGCTTGTGCCGCCGGCACTTCTCTCGCCTTGTATGATATTGTTCCTGAGCTTTCGAGAGAAGATATTCACCGTCTATGCTGTTTCGATGAATTTCTCGGGAAATGGTGGATTTATTGCGATTCAGTTCTTTGGCAATTTTAGAAATAGAATAGTCCAAAGTGAGAAACTTCAGTATTAAATCGCGTTCATTTGGTGTAAGATGCTTGTAGTGACACATAGTATTTCCCTTTCAATGAGGTCTTTAGCAAACACCATTGTACAGGAAAGCTATGTGTCATTTCTATGTGTTGCACTTACATTGTAAATTCGCCCGGCAAAGACGTGAGTGGATTTTTACCGAAAAAGTGCAACTTATTATTGCAATTTACGAAAAATAGATAATCAAAGAACGAACACTCCTTTATCACATTGTGTAGAGCTTTGCCGCGATGTTTCGCGGCGCCACATCGTTCCGATACGTGCAATTTTATAGAAGACGCCCGGAGTAAAAATCCAGCGGCCCATTGCCGACTCTTTCAGTGAGTGTTCGGCAACCATATTGATATCGGAAGCTGGAAGCAGATTATGAAACCAGGAAAAATGTTCCGAACCTGGCATATGCTCCATTCCAGTCTTCATGCGGCCAGGGTTGACAACCATCACGTTGATCCCGCGTTTTTTTAGTTCTTCCCGAAGACCAACGGAGAAGTGGATGACAAACGCCTTGGTGGCACTGTAAACCAGCTGATTCGGATTCGGTGCATAACCAGAACCGGAACCGATTAATATTATCTCACTGCCTTCCTTCATATAGGGAAGACAGGTCTTGGTAACCATCATGGTACCTTTATCGTTGACATCGACAACAGCCAGCTGCTTCTGAATATCGGACTAGGCAAATGGTTCAATCCGGGAAATTCCGGCAGCATTGATAACCAGCCGAATGTCTGGTTTTTCCTCTTCCAGGACCGTTTTCACCTTCTCAAACTTGTCCGGATTCCCCATATTAATGGCAATTGGTACAACTCTGACCGGCGCATATTTTTTCTTTCAATTCCACCAGAAGATCTTCCTCGAGAGCGAGCAGGATGAGTTCATCCGTCTCAGGATACCGCTTCAGCACAGCATCAATGAAAGCACGGCCCAGGCCAGAAGTGGCACCGGAAATAAGTGCAGTTGACATACAAATCCTCCTATCCTCATCAGTTTGCGCGTGTCAAATTTCTTTACACTTGTTATCATATGGAATGCCAGCTTCCAGTTCAAATACCAGAATTACAATCCTGTTTATATGTAAACAGATTTACAGATGTGCAAAGCAAAAAATGGCCTGCTCTTTCGAGCAGGCCTTCTTACTTTTTCTCTCAGTGCTTCCCGGCTTTCGCCCGGGCCTTTTTCTTTTTCGGTTTCAGAACAATGACATTTTTCTTCGTAATAACCTGATTGTAGGTACGCTTAAAAGAGATATTGACACGATACCTTGTAGAGCAGTCTGGGCACTCATATATGGCGTGAAAGCCGTTGTTGCTGCATTTCCACTCCGACAGAGGTTTGCACGTACCCCCGCAGTTAAAACAGCTGCAGCTGAGCATAGACTGGTCAATCTGTTTATCCTGAATATTATTAATATAGTAGGGCTTGAAGAGAATGCGCTTGTAGAGCTCCTCGTCGCACAGTGCAACGCTGTCTTCAAAGGATTCCGGTTCGTAGACGGCGCGAAGACAGACAGCAGCCAATTTACTGTCGTCCAGAGCACGGTGGTGGATAAATTGGTCCGGGTCCTCATGGATGAGCTCGGCAGCATCGGAAAGTCCGATCTGCTTCGTCTTCGGAAGTCCGTTCTGGTGCATGAAATAAATTTGGAGGTCGACATACTCTTCCATGAATTTAATATGAGGATCGTGGAAAAAGTACTGATTGTTGGCAATGAGGGTTCGGATGTCCATGTCTCCCCACGAGAGAAAGACCGGAACACTGGGCTCACCGTCCAGAGACCAGTCCGCAAAGGCCTGATAAACCGTCTGATACGGCAGTGCATCCGCGAGATCTTCATTGCGAATGCTTGTGAGCTTCTTTACGTGGGAGTTGAGCTTAGGTGAAATCTGCGGTTTGCAGAAAGCGGAAAAGCCGTCTAAAACATGAAACTGCTCGTCAAGCTTAACTGCCCCGAATTCAATAATTTCGTTGACAAAACCTCGTTTTGCTTTGGAATAGGCGGTATTCCACTCCAAGTCCAGGACTACATAGTGCATAAAGATTGATACTTCACTTTCTATTGAGGACTAAACTGTAATCTGATTTCGTATTTTTTCCAGTGTCTTCTCTCCAATTCCCTTGACCCGAGTGAGATCGTCCGGAGAGGAAAACCGGCCGTTTTCCCTGCGGTCCTCCAGGATACGGCGCGCTTTGACTTCACCGATGCCGGGCAGCTGCTGAAGTTCCTCAGCATCCGCAGTGTTGATATTAATGCGGCCGTTGTTGTTTTTTGGTTCCTCCTGCACATAGGAAGTCAGGTCCGCTTCAGACTCCGCAGGAAAAGCGTCTGAAACAGAGGAAAACATCTCCGGTTCCGTATAGGAACTGGATGCAGCCGTATGGACCTTCGCCCGGTAGAGTGCCGGAGAAGAAAATACATTATAAAACAATACCCCCGCCAGTAACAAAAGGGCAAGAACCACCAGCACCGATTCGCGGGATTTTCCCACTGCTGCGGTCCCCTTTCTTTACAGGTGTTCTTATATTATACACCGCTTTGCAGGGAAAGCCTATACGCAATAGTAGTTCGTTTCCCATGCCGGAATATACGGGTGATGCCGCAGATAGATCCGGTAGTTCGGATTGCCTTGTCGAATCAAATCCGGGAGAGTAAGCAGATCCTCTGTTCTGTGGTAGGCAGAGACCGCCAGCTTGGGCTGCTGACGCGCCAGTGTTTTCTGCATACCCAGAAGCGTCTCTTTGTCGGCCCCTTCGACGTCCATCTTAACATAGGTAACAGGTCGTTCCCCCAACAGGGTATCCAGATCTATGGTGTGTGCTACCCGCCTGCCGGTCTGTAGAGAAGAGTTACGGCCTCCTCCACCGTCAAACGGGAGAACCCGGCGGTCGCACCAGCTGGCCAGCGGATAACAGCTGATCTTTTTCTGCTGCTCGTTTGGCAGGGTATGCACCCAATCAGTCAGTCGCTGATAATTTTTCTCATCCGGCTCCAATGCATAGATCTGGCGAAAGGATCCGCCTGTCTGTTCCAGAAATTCCTGAATGGTATCGCCGCGATAAGCTCCAAGGTCGGCGTAAGCCTCGTGACCGTCCAGATGAAGAATATTCTGAAACACTTCGCTCCGTGGGGAAGTGGCCTGTTCCAGATAGATCAGCTTGCCGGAGATACGGTAGTTAATCAGATTCTCCAAAACATGTCGAGATGAATCGTCTGCCAGCATCTGCCAGACATGATCCATCTGTCCGCCCTGTTCTTCCAATGTTTTCCAGGTATAATAACCGGTCCCAAACACCGGCATCTCCGGAGCCAAAACTTTGTAATGTTTCTGGATTTCCCGAATCCGCTTCAGCATTTCCGGGCGAAAGACCGCAAACGCAAGAATAATCAGACAGTCGGTGTATTTCCGACACACATCTGCAAAAGTAAGTACCTGAAAACCGCGAAACGTCTGAGCACGATAAAAGGAATCACTGACAAAAATATCTGCGACGGGAATCCCGTAAGCGGCAAAAGCATCCAGAATTTTATCGGCTCCGTTTCCTGTCCCGTACAGGACAATGGGTGTATTTGTCTGCTGCAGCCTCTGCCAGACGTCCTGTGTCTCGTGAATGGCAAACTGCACATTGATCCCTCTCTTTCCAGCCATCAAAAAACCGACAGCTGTACAAGACAGCTGTCGGTAAATATTCCGATGAAACGGGGATTAGTCCTCGTCGTCGTCGATGTAATCGTCGTCTCCATCTTCCAGAAGAGCACGGATGGAAAGGCTAACACGTTTCTTGTCATAGTCAATGTCCGTGATCTTAGCTTTGACGACTTCGCCCTCAGAGAGAACATCTTCCGGTTTCTCAATGCGGCGGTCAGCGATCTGAGAGATGTGGATAAGACCGTCAATGCCCGGAATAATGTTGGCAAATGCGCCAAACGAAGTCATGCCGACAATTTTGCACTCTACGACGTCGCCGACATCATAAGTATTGCGAAGGATAACCCACGGGTTGTCCTCTTCCTTCTTGTAGCCAAGAGAAATGCGGTTGTTATCAAGAGATTTGATATAGACCTCAACCGTGTCACCAACATTGACGACCTCGCTCGGATGCTTAATGCGCTTCCAGGAGAGTTCGCTGATGTGGATCATACCGTCTACGCCGCCGATGTCGACAAATGCGCCATAGGAAGTGAGAGATTTGACAACACCGGTATACTTCTGGCCAACCTCTGCGGTCTCCCAGAATTTCTCCTTTGCGGCCTTGCGCTCTTCTTTGAGAACGGCCTTGATGGAACCAACGGCACGTTTCCGCTGCTTGTTGACCTCGATGATTTTAAAGCGAACCTTGGTCTTGAGCAGTTTGTCAAGCGGCTCCCCTCTGCTCTCGGTAGCGAGAGAACCCGGGATGAAGACGCGAATGCCCTTTTCGGTGGTAGCAATAACGCCGCCCTTATTGATGTCAGTAACCGTTCCTTCCATGATTTCCTCGGAATCAACGGCCTCTTCCAGCTCACTCCACGCATTGGCAGAGTCAAAGCGACGCTTGGAAAGCATAATAGTGCCGGCGTCATCGTTGGTCTTCATGATAACGCAGTTGACCTCGTCACCAACCTTGGCCTCTTTGGCCGGGTCAGAGTCCGGGTCATAGCTCCACTCATCATATTTGATGTAGCCGGTCTGCTTTCTTCCAATGTCGACCTGGATTTCAGTGGGTGTAACACCTACGATAACACCCTTGACCCGCTGGTCATTGGACATATTGGAAAGAGACTCTTCGAGCATTTCTGCAAAGCTCTCAGTACCCTCTTCTTCAACAGTGTTTTTGTTTTCTACTTCGGACATAGCCTCAAGTACCTCCTTTATTGTGGCAGAAGGCGTCGAAGCCCCTGCAGTAACACCTATAGTGTTTGCCCCGTCCAGGAACTCTAAGGATAAATCCTTTACGGATTCCACGAGACATGTTTCACAGTTTTTCCTACAAACGTCGTACAGCTTGATAGTATTCGAACTGTGTTTGCCACCGATTACTATCATTCTGTCGCAGCGCCTCGAAAGTACTTCAGCCTCATACTGCCGTTCCTCGGTAGCTTTACATATTGTACCAAAAACAGATGGATTTGTACATAATGAATTTACAATTTCTTCGCATTTTTCCCATTCCTGCGTCCGGAATGTCGTCTGCGAAAGCAGAACAACATGCCTTTTTTGGAACAGATCTTTGTGCTGTTCCATGACAGAGCGCAGCTCCTCAGCCGAGGAGACCAGGAAATAGGGACAGGCGGCGTAGCTCAGTGCAGCCTCTGCTTCGGCATGTCCAGGCGTTCCCGTATAGAGCAGGACATCTTTATCCCGGTCCAGTCCGGCAATCAGTTTGTGGGTACGCGCGACAAATGGACAGGTCAAATCGACCGTCGGAATTCCACGATTCTGAAAATAGTTATACGTGCTTTGCGGAACCCCGTGCGTCCGGAGCATTACCGTGGCGTCGTCTGGAATCCGGTCTGGATCTGCCTCAAAATGAAGGCCTTTTTCCTTCAGATCCTGATTGACCCGGTCGTTGTGGACGATCTCGCTCATGGCGTAGACATTGGAATTCTGCCCCAGCTCCTGCTCAATCTTTTTGACGGCATTTGTGACGCCGAAGCAGAAACCTGCATGATCTGCCACAATAATCTGCGGTCGGCTCATTTTTCATCCATCTCCCAAAGTTCAGCAACCCGGTCCTCAATGAGCTGAGAAGCTTTGCGCAGCTCACGCGATTTACGGCTTCCTTCCGTAAACCCAAGTTCCTCATAGGGGATCATCTGACCATAGCGCACGACGAGATCGGGCCGGAATTTTTTACCCTGTTCGTAGTGAATAGAAACTGGAAGCACATCGGCTTTTGCCTCCCGCGCAATCATAGCCGTGCCGGGCATAAAGTTCTTTGGCTTTCCATGAGTCAGGTCGCGGGTTCCCTGTGGGAAAACCGTCAGGACATGTCCGGTCTTAATGACACGCTCTGCAAAGTCGATTGAGTCCTTATCGGCCGTACTGCGCTGAACCGGGAAAGCATGGAAGAAATTGAAGACAGCCCGTGTATAGAAGGTATGGAAAAATTCTTCTTTGGCCATAAAATACATGCAGCGCTTCCCCTTCATGCAGAAGTAGATGGAGATGGGATCAAAGTTGGACTGATGATTGGCCGCGAGCAGGAAGCCGCCCTCCAGGGGGATATTTTCCTGTCCATAAGCCCTGATCTTTCCGAACTGGCCATGCATCAGAAGCCAGCCCAAAGGATAGGCCAGTTTGTAGCGGAGTTTAATATCTTTTATCTCCTGTCCCCAGTCGTACTCAATGGGTTCCGGATGAAAGAACGGCAGTTTGCTGCTCTCAAGAGCCTCACGTTTCTGAACATTGCTCATATTATATGTGTCTCCTTATATGCTTGATCTTCCAGGTCCCAGAGCTGTGCAACCCGTTCCTGGATAAGCTGTGTTGCCGCACGAACTTCTTTCGCCTTTCGGCGGCCTTCTGAGAAGCCAAGTTCCCTATTGGTAATGGGTTTGCCGTATCTGACGTGAATGGTCGCCTTTTTATGACCCGGTTCCTGAATCTTATAGACGGCAGTCGGAAGAACAGGGACCCCCGCTTCCCGTGCAATGACCGCTGCGCCGTGCTTGAAGCCGGACGGGCGCTCACCGAGCAGATCGCGCGTGCCTTGGGGGAAGACCAGGAGACCGAATCCGGCCTTCAGAACGCGGACGGCGTAATTGATAGAATCCCGGTCTGCCTTGCCGCGGTTCACAGGGAAGCCATTCCATATATTCAGGGCCCATCGTGTATAGAATGCCTGATAAAATTCCTCTTTGGCCATGAAATACATCTCCCGTCTGCCGCGGAACCCGACGGTGATGGTAATGGGGTCAAACCCATTGACATGATTGGAACAGAGCAGGAACCCGCCCTCTTTTGGGACATTGTCTGCACCGGTGTAGACGCGGTCCTCAAAGCGGCTCTTCAGAACGATGTGATCTGCAACGGGGATGCTCCACATGTACGTAATAGGATGGCGTTTTATTGGACGGTCCCAGTTAAAGACATATGGTTTTTTGCGGGAAAGCGGAAGCGGCTTTTTTACCGGAGCAGTTGGCGTTTGGTTATCCATGTCTTCTCTCCTCTGTCAGCCGAAGCAGTTCTGTTACGACCTCTTCAAATGCCATGTGGGTGGTATCAAGAAGAACCGCGTCCTCAGCCTGTTTCAGCGGTGCAATTTCACGATGGGTATCCTGGTAATCCCGCTGGTTGACATCTTTGAGAATTTCATCGTAATCTGCCTCTGTGCCCGCCTCTTTGAGCTGGTTCCAGCGACGGCGAGCCCGCTCTTCCGGCGATGCGGTGAGAAAAACTTTCAGCTGGGCGTTCGGCAGAACAACCGTACCGATATCTCTTCCGTCCATCAGGCAGTCATTTTCAGCGGCCAGATTTTTCTGGAGATCAAAGAGGTACTGGCGAACGGCCGGAACCGCGGAGACCTTGGAAGCGCCGGCAGAGACATCCGGAGTGCGAATCTGCTCCGAGACGTCTTCCCCGTTCAGCATCACCCGCTGCGTTCCGTCAGCAAACGCAAGACTTATTTTTGCATTCGGAAGGGTTTCGGCAATGGCAGCTGGGTCATTGAGCGAGACATTGTTTCGGATAGCATTCAGTGCAACGGTCCGATAGAGTGCGCCGGTGTCAACGTAGATAAAACCCAGGCGGCGGGCAGCCTCTTTTGCAATGCTGCTCTTCCCGGCTCCTGCGGGTCCGTCAATGGCAATGTTAAACATACGATCCTCCTAAAAATAGACTGCGTGCTGTCCTGCCATCGTTCCGGTGGCAAAGGCGATCTGCAGATTATATCCTCCTGTGTACCCGTCGACATCGATGATTTCACCGGCGAAAAAGAGGCCGTCCACCAGGCGCGACTGCATGCTGTGCGGGTCAATTTCTTTGACGCTGATTCCCCCGGAGGTCACAATTGCCTCGGAGAGTGGGCGAAACCCGGTCAGAGGAAGCGAAAAAGCTTTTAAATTTTGGAGCAGGTGCTCCCGCTCTTCTCTGGTAATCTGGTGAAGCGGCTTTTCCGGGTCTATGCCGGAACGGGATATGATAACCGGAATCAATTTTCGGGGCAGCAGTTTCCCGAGAGAGTACCGAAATTCCCGGTTCAGATCGGCATGAAAATCCCGCTGAATGCGGGCATCCAGCTGTTCCTCCGAGAGCGCCGGCTTCAGGTCAATCGTCAGCGTCAGAGGATGTGCAATCCTGCGGATGTGAGAACTGGCGCTCAGGATGGTGGGCCCGGAGACCCCAAAAGGCGTAAACTGCAGTTCTCCAAAGTCCTCATAAACAGGTCTCTCTACGCCGGGTTCCGAGACCTGAATAGCAATATTTCGCAGATTCAGCCCGTTTAGTTCCCGACAGCAGGGGTCGGAAGAGATCATCGGAACCAGGGAAGGGCTCAATGGCGTTACCGTATGCCCTATTTCCTGTGCCATCCTGTAGCCGTCTCCAGTGGAACCGGTGCGCGGATAGGATCCGCCTCCGGTAGAAAGAATGACGGCATCTGCGGGAAGAAGGTTTCCATGCTCGGTCTCCGCACCGCGGATGCGTCCGTCTTCCGCCACCAAATGGGCAGCCCGGGCATGGACGCGGTGAACGTGATGGCGGCGCAGGTCTCGTTCCATGGCGTCGACGATATCGACGGCCTTGTCCGAGACCGGGAAAACGCGGTTTCCGCGCTCAATTTTCAGCGGAACGCCGAGGGACTCAAAGAGATCCATGGTGTCCTGGGGCATGAATCCCGCCAGAGCGCTGTATAGAAAGGTTGGATTGGTGGGAATGTGGGAAAGGATTTCCTGAAGATCATACCGGGCATTCGTAACATTGCATCGGCCTTTTCCGGTAATCATGACTTTCCGGCCGATTTTGGCATTGCGTTCCAGCAGCGTTACCTCGGCACCGAGCTCAGCCGCTGCACAGGCGGCCCGGCATCCGGCGGCTCCGCCGCCGATGACAAGAACCGAATCAGCCATTTTGATCCTCCTGCTGCATCTCTTCCGTCTCGTAGACTTTGTATTTCTGCCATACCCGTTCCAGTTCACTGAAGTTGGCCCGTGCGGCATCGGTCCGTCCGCCGGAAGCCGCAAGAATCAAAGCGTTAATGAGACTGAGCGGTGCAACCAGTGAATCGATATAAGAGGCCATCGTGCTTTTGGCAATCAGGAGATGGTCCGCGATGGAGGCAATGGGTGCATTGGTATTGTCGGTAATGGCGATGAGCGTAGCACCCTTTTCATGGGCATACAGAGACATCTTGTAAACCGAGTTAGAGTAGCGAGGGAAAGTGGCCACCAGACAGACATCCTCCGGGCCGATCCGGAACAGTTCCTCAAACATTTCACTGGAGCTGTTGGTGGTAATCAGCCGGACTTCCGAATAGACCTGCCGGAAATAAAAATACATAAAGCTGGCCAGCGAGGCTGCACTTCGAACGCCGATGATATAGATATGTTTGGCCTGATTGATGGCCTGCGCGGACTGTTCAAAGTCGGTGCGGGAGACGATGTGCTGGGTCTCCTTAATCATCTCCATGTCGCGCCGCATGATGGAGTCCAGCAGCTCTCCGTTGGTCATCTCCTCCCCGGCCACTTCCATGCGCTGGGTCGATGTCAGTTTGCGCTTTATCGTCTCCTGGAGCGCACGCTGGAATTCCGGGTATCCATCATAGCCGAGGTGCGTGGCAAACCGCACAACTGTGGAGACGCTGATTCCGGTCTCCTGTCCAAGTCGGGCAGCTGTATAAAATGCCGCTTTTTCATAGTTTTCCAAAATATAGTCGGCAATTTTTTTATGGCTCTTGGAGAGCTGCGGATACTGTTCTTCAATTGTGGACAGAACCGAACCGGTCATAGATAGGTTCTCCTCTCTTTCTGCGTTCCGCCGTTATCGTCCGACGGAACGAAATCCTGTATTAAAATAGCCGCCCTTTTTGAAATGGGAGCTCCGCGGTTCAAAGAAGGTAAACAGAAGCTTTTTCCCAAGTAAGTAGACAATGGGCCCGATCAAAATTCCCACTGGATGCATGACAGTAATCAGATAGCCTGCCGTCGCCGCCAGCACCATTTCTACCGGCTCGGCACCGAATGTGTCCCACTTGCGGGGAAAGACCGGAATGAGAAGCTGTTCCATAATCATCAGGATGATGTAGAGCAGCATCAGCCAATAGGACTGTCTGAGATTTTGGGTGACATTCATAACACAGAAAATCCAGATAATCATAGATGCGGAGACGCCAAGCGTCGGAATAAGAGCTGTAACGCCAATGCCAAGGGCAATCCAAAACCAATGATGCACTCCGATGAGCGGCAGGCCGATAAGCAGTACGATAAACTGGATTGCCGCCATGACAAAGTGGTTGCGAATGGTATCTTTTTTCATTTGGGCACTCCTTTCTTACACCGGTCAGGAGCGGAAAACTCCACGGAGCCGGCGGTGCAGCTTTCGGTCATACAGCGCGTTGAGGCGATTGAGCAACCAGTCATACAGCAGAAAGACGACATTGCCGATTCCAAGCAGGATATAGATGGTCCATTTTCCCCAGCGGTCCATTCCCTCAATGGGAATCAGAAAGACATAGATAAGCAGCAGATAGCCGAGAATAATGGCCGCGTTGAACGTAATTAATTTTACCAGGATTCGAAGCGGCTGCGGAATACGGCGGTCGTAGATATTTTTCACAATGGTATAATAGCCGAAGAAAAAGATATACATGACGACAGCCTCTTTGTCTGCAACAATAAAGATGCTCAGGAGAGAGACCGCAGTATAGATAAATACCGACCATTTGAGATCCGCTTCCCGTACCGTGGGAATCAGAAGCACTCCGCAAATGCCCGGAATGACATAGGTCATATTGGGAATGACGCCGGCCAGGAACATGATAAAAACCGAGAGCGCCGTCACAATGCCGCCTAGTGCAGTCAGAGATGTTGTCTTCAAAGCGTACCTCCTGCAGGCTGGTTTGATATACTCTTTAATTTTACTACTTTTTGAAAAATGGATCAATGAACGATGCCCTCTCATGAAATATTTTTTGCAAAAACAGATTCACGAAATCCGACATAGGACTTTTCCCGGATATCTGATATAATGGTTGTTAAGTATTATTTGTCTTTCGGAGGATCCAACATGGAAGAACCAAAAATGAATTTTTCCGCCGACGGAAATGGCTATAACCGCAAAGAAGTCGACGCATATTTTGAGAAACTCCAGGAGCAGTTTCGCGAAATATCAGAGAAGAATCAAAAACTGTACCACGACTGTGTACACTTTGCCAAGCAGCTGAAAAAAATTCAGGACTCCGGCGTTCTGGACGAGGACGTCCCGGCCCTGAAAAGACAGAATGCCAAGTACCGTCAGGAAATCAGGGACCTTCGGAGCCAGCTGTCAGGAAGCTCTTCGGAATCAGCAGATTCTGCAAAGCCCCGTTCCCATGAACCCAGCGGTTACTTCAACACCCCTTCTCCCGAAGAAGTGAAACCGCAGCAGGAGACTTCGGCAAGTGCGTCCCAGGAAGGTGCCGTTTTCTTTGACGATCAGCCGGACGACACAGAAGCTTCTGCAGAGGCGCCGAAAAAAACGCATCGTGTCCTCCGCGGTTTTCTGATCTTCTTCCTCGTCATTTTTATTCTGGTCGCCATCATCAGTGCCGCTTCCGGAATAGTCGGACACAACAGCAATCCTCAGACCTCGTGCTTCGGCGTGCGTGGCTATTGTATTACCAATAATAACCTCGCTTCCGTTGCAAACAAAGGAACCGTTGTTCTTGTCAAATACGAACAAGCCGATGAGCTGACTCCCGGGAAAATCGTCCTTGCAAATGCGGGAGGAATTCGAACCCTCGGCACCATTCAGCGGGCGGTCATCTCCAACGGCCGCACCAGTTATGAGTTGACCATGGACCATGGTCCTGACGCAGTCATCAGCCAACAGCAATATCTCGGCACCGCCAAATACCGAATTGCAGGAATTGGCAACTTCGTCACCTGGGCAGTCAGCAACGCCATCACTTATTTCTTAATTCTTTTTGTCATTCTCGCCCTGCTTGTCCTTCTGATCGCACTGATTCCGAGTGCTAAGAAAGTTCGGGAAGAAAATGAGGCTGCAGAAGCTGCTGCAAGCCTTTTTCAGAGTGAAGATTCTAAGAAGGAATAAACAATCGT
This sequence comes from uncultured Oscillospiraceae bacterium, assembly GCA_900542575.1. Lineage (GTDB taxonomy): Bacteria > Bacillota > Clostridia > Oscillospirales > Acutalibacteraceae > RUG420. The sequence continues at coordinate 11,142 of UQOE01000028.1, read as the reverse complement.
CCAACATTAGTGTCCGCAGGTCTTGCCCTGCGGACAATTTTTTTGGCATCAATTGGCACATTTGTTGTGTTATTTGAACAAACGTCTCGCCTTTTTGTTGAAGTTTTAGCAAATGTCCCGTATACTGGACTTGATAAACAATTACTTCACAATCTAAAGGAGGTATTTCAAATCTATGGCAAATAAAACTGTATTTATGACCGGTGCATCCGGCCATATGGGCTGGGCCAGTTTCAACGAAATCTATGACAAACGTCCGGATCTTGATATCCGCGTTCTCCTTCGCGACAGCGAAAAGAACCGTAAAATGTTTGCCAAATGCCTGGGCGACCCGCGCGTCACCATCATCTGGGGCGACCTCAACGACTACGACAGCATTCTTCGAGGCGTCACCGGTGCGGACTATGTCCTCCACATCGGCGGCATGGTCTCTCCCGCTGCCGACTATTATCCGAAGCGGACCCTGAAGACCAATGTAGCCGCTGCAGAAAATATCGTGAAAGCGGTCAAAGCGCAGCCTAACAAAGACGATATTGTTGTCGTATATATCGGCACCGTCGCCGAGACCGGCAACCGTCCGGCTCCCATCCACTGGGGCCGCTGCGGAGACCCCATCAAAATCTCTATTTATGACCACTATGCCATCAGTAAAGTCCGCGCAGAGCGCGTCTTCGCCGAATCCGGTCTCAAAAAGTGGGTCTCTCTTCGCCAGTCCGGAATTCTGTACCCGGCCATTTTGAAAAATATGGACCCCATCATGTTCCATGTTCCGCTGAACGAGGTTTTGGAGTGGGCCACCGTAGAGGACTCTGCCACTCTCATGGCAAACATCTGCACGGACGATCTCCCGGACGAGTTCTACCGCCGTTTCTACAACATCGGCTCCGGCCCAGAATATCAGATTACTCTCTACCAGTTTGAGGATAAACTGCTCAACGCCATCGGAATGGGTCACGACGCCTCCAAACTCGTATTCAAACCGAACTGGTTTATCGACCGCAACTTCCACGGCCAGTGGTATGCCGACGGCGACGTCCTGGAGAACTATCTCCATTTCCGCCACAATGTTCCAATCGACGAGTACTTCAAGAACATGGCCAAAGAGGTCGAGTGGTTCTATCATCTCTCCTGCTTCGTACGCGTCCCCGGCATCTCCCAGCTGGCGCGCACCGGCCTCGGCATGCTTGCCCTGGATAAACGGTTCGGTACCCGCACATGGATCCGTACCAACAATACCGAGCGCATGACCGCCTATTTCGGTGATACCGAGTCCTGCGGCATGGAACACTGGAAAAAGATTCCGAGCTCCTGGAAAGATACGGAAATCAAAGTTCCCTCTAAGAAAGTCACCTATCTGGACCACGGCTACGATGAGAGCAAGCCCTTTGATGAGCTGACCGTTGACGATCTCCAGAAAGCGGCCGAGTTCCGCGGAGGTTCTCTGGTCTCCACTGAAATTGTGGACATGTACACCCCGGTCACCTGGAAAGATGCCGACGGCAACGAATTCCAGATGAGCCCGAACCTGGTTCTCCGCGGCGGCCACTGGTCCCCGTTTGAGGAGCCGATGCCCTGGAATTACGACGAAGTCGCCAAAAAGAACCCGTTCTTTGCCCAGGTCTGGTATGCGGACCACGGCAAGAATGAACACAATGTCTATACGGAAGACATCTACCGCGACTACGACGAGTACAAGAAGAAATAACTTCTAAAACAAAAATCCCTGTCTCTGTATTCTGCAGAGGCAGGGATTTTTCGTTTAAAGATAAGACAGCGTCTTCAGCAGCCAGAGCCAAAAGGTCAGACTGAATGAGCTCAGCAGCGTCGTCAGCATAACCGTACTGGAGGTCAGAACCCCTTCGTGATTCATATTTCTCGCCATTACATAGCTGGATACCGTTGTGGCCGAGCCGAGCATAACAAGGATGGCGACCAGCTTCTCGGTTCGAAACCCGCAGAGTATGGCCAGCGGGAGAAATAATGCGGCGAATCCAAACAGCTTCATCAGGGAGGCCCCGAGAGCAGGCCGCAGCTCTCCCCTCGCCTTCTTCCAGTCAAATACCGCACCCATGGCCATCAGGCCAAGGGGCGTAGCCAGATTTCCCACATCTGTCAGCATTCGGTTCAGAATCTTCGGAAGCGGAATGCGCAGAAGAGACCAGAGAAGCCCGATGACAATGCCGATCAAAATCGGGTTTGTCAGCACGCCGCGGATGGTCTTTTTCATCACCGCGCGATTCAGCCCTTTTGCCGAAGGACTGCTGAGCTCGAGCACAACAACCGCCATAATATTGTAGAGCGGTACTGCGCCGATGATCATAAGCGGCGCCATGGCAGAAGAGCCGTAGATATTCGTAATAAAGGCGACGCCCAAAATAGCAGCGCTGCTGCGGTATGCCGCCTGAACAAATTCGCCCCGGAGTTCTCTCTTCTTCAGTGCAAAAGAGAGCAGCCAGGCGAGCAGAATACTGAGGCAGGTGATGCCGAAACAGAACAGCACAAACTTCGTATCCCAGGCCTTTCGGATATCAATTGTTGCCAGCTGGATAAACAGCATGACCGGAAGCGGAATGCGAAACACAAATTTGTTTACCTTCTCAGCCAGATCGTCGTCAAACCACCCGATGCGATTTAAAACATACCCGAGCACCATTAATAAAAAGATAGGTACGGTTGCATTTAAACTAAAAATCAAATTATCCATGGGAATGATTATACCACACAGGAAAAGGGCCCCCCTCCGAGTGGAAAAGGACCCTGTATCATTTTCTCAGGACATAAAGGAATAACCCATCAGGTATTCATCTACAGCCTTTGCGCAGGAGCGACCCTCCGAGATAGCCCAGACAACGAGGGACTGTCCGCGGTGCATGTCGCCGGCTGTAAAGACTTTGTCTTTTCCGGTGAAGTACCCTCCCGGATTTGTCTTGACGACATTGCGCGGCGTGAGATCGACGCCGAATGCCTCAGCCGTATATTTCTGGCATCCGATGAATCCCGCAGCGATGATGAGGAGGTCGCAAAGCATTGTTTTTTCGCTTCCCTCCACCGGGGTCGGAATGCCGCGGCCGGTCTTCGGATCTTTCTTGGAGAAGTCCAGCTGAACGGTGGTCACGGAATGGAGATTTCCGCGCTTGTCCAGATTGAGCTCCTTGATAGTGGTCTGATAGATACGGGGATCATGGCCAAACTTGGCAATGGCCTCCTGCTGGCCGTAGTCGGTCTTCAGAACCATCGGCCACTCCGGCCACGGATTGCTCGGAAGACGTTTTTCCGGTGGCTTTGGCATCATCTCAAGCTGCGTGACAGAACGGCAGCCTTCGCGGATACAGGTTCCGACACAGTCGTTGCCGGTGTCGCCGCCGCCGACAATGATGACGCGCTTGTTATGCGCCGTAACTTTGCGGCGGTCCGCCATAAAGGCTTTCATGTCGTACTTATTGCGGATAAGGGCCTTTGTGGTATCGGTCAGGAAATCGACAGCCTTGTAGACGCCCTTAACGTTCTCTTCGCCCAGACCAAGTCCGCGGGCCTCTTTTGCGCCGCATGCGAGGACGACGGCGTCAAACTCGTCGAGAATTTCTTTGGCGGTGATATCAACACCAACATTGCAGCTGCAGCAGAACTCGATGCCCTCTTTTTTCATGATGGAGGCACGGCGGTCGATGACGGATTTTTCCAGTTTCATATTCGGAATTCCATACATCAGAAGTCCGCCGATATGGTCTTCCCGCTCAAAGACAGTCACCGTGTGGCCGCGCTGATTCAGGCAGTCCGCAGCAGCCAGTCCGGACGGACCAGAGCCGATGACGGCGACTTTCTTTCCGGAGCGCACTTTTGGGATGCGCGGTTTTACATAGCCATTTTTATAGGCGGTCTCAATAATGAACAGCTCATTCTCGTGGACCGTGACAGGGTCGCCGTTCATGCCGCAGGTGCAGGCCTTCTCGCAGAGAGCCGGGCAGACACGTCCGGTAAACTCCGGGAAATTGTTGGTCTTGAGCAGACGTTTGGCAGCGTACTCCCACTGACCGCGATAAATTTCATCGTTCCACTCGGGAATCAGATTGTGAAGCGGGCAGCCGGTGACGGCCGGTCCCTTTCCGAAGGCGACAGCGGACTGGCAGAACGGGACGCCGCAGTTCATGCAGCGTGCGCCCTGTCTCTGCCGCTCTTCCACAGGGAGCTGCGGATGGAATTCATTAAAGTTTTTAATGCGGACTTCCGGCGAGAGAGCCGGATTGTCCTGCCGATCATAATCTAAAAATCCAGTAATTTTACCCATTTGATTCCCCTCCTTATTCACTCGTCATTGCGACGAAAGCCTCAAGTTCAGCCTCGTCACGGGTCATGCCTTTGCTCTCGAACTTGGCAATGCTGTCGAGCATTTCGGCATACTCATGCGGAATGATCTTCTTGAAAGAGGGAAGATAGGCCTCGAAGTTGTCAAGGATTTTCTGGCCGAGCTCCGAACCGGTAGCTTCAACATGCTCCTCAATGAGCGTTTTCAGACGAACTTTATCGCTCTTGAGAGTGACGGTGCTGACTTCGACGAGCTCCTTGTTCAGACGGCGATAGAGGTCATGGTTGATATCCAGGACATAGGCAATGCCGCCGCTCATACCTGCTGCGAAGTTCTTGCCGGTACGGCCGAGAATGACCGCAATACCGCCGGTCATGTACTCACAGCCGTGGTCGCCGACACCTTCGACGACAGTCTCTACGCCGGAGTTGCGCACGCAGAAGCGCTCGCCGGCGATGCCGTTGATAAAGGCTTTTCCGGAAGTAGCACCGTAAAGAGCAACGTTGCCGATAATAATATTATCCTCGGCTTTGTAGCCGCGCTCTTTCGGCGGATGGACAATCAGCTTGCCGCCGGAGAGACCCTTTCCAAAGTAGTCGTTCGAGTCACCCTCCAGCTCAATCGTAATACCGTGGGGAAGGAATGCTCCGAAAGACTGTCCTCCGCCGCCCTTTGCATGAATGACATAGGAATCATCGGCGAGGGAGGTACCGTATTTCTTGGTGATCTCCGAACCGGCAATGGTACCGAACGTACGATCTGTGCTGGAGACATTGACGGTGATATCCATCTTCTGGCCGGTGGCATCGGCCTTCTGCATGGCAGGAAGCAGGATACGCTCATCCAGCGTCTTTTCAAGCTTGAAGTCATAGACGTCTTCCGGCTCAAAATGAACCGCATTGCTGCCTTCCGCATTGCGGTTGCCGAGAATCTTGGAGAGATCTACCATTTCCGCACGATGTGTAATGGCATGGCTGCGGACTTTCAGGAGGTCTGTGCGGCCGACCAGCTCATTTACAGTGCGTACGCCGAGTTTCGCCATGATTTCGCGGAGCTCTTCGGCAATGAAGAGCATGTAGTTCATGACGTATTCGGGTTTTCCGATGAATCGCTTGCAGAGTTCCGGGTTCTGGGTGGCGATGCCGGCCGGGCAGGTATTGAGGTTGCAGACACGCATCATAACGCAGCCCATGGAAATCAGCGGACCGGTTGCAAATCCGAACTCCTCTGCACCGAGCATGCAGGCAATGGCAACGTCGCGGCCAGTCATCAGTTTACCGTCGGTCTCAAGCGTTACACGGGTCCGAAGTCCGTTCTGAATGAGGGTCTGATGTGCCTCAGAGAGTCCGAGTTCCCACGGAAGACCGGCATTGTGGATGGAGCTCCGGGGCGCTGCGCCGGTACCGCCGTCAAAACCGGAGATGAGGACAACCTGAGCACCGCCTTTGGCAACACCTGCTGCGATCGTGCCGACGCCGGCCTCAGAGACCAGTTTGACCGAGATGCGGGCGTCACGGTTGGAATTCTTCAGGTCATAGATGAGCTGAGCCAGATCTTCAATGGAGTAGATATCGTGGTGCGGCGGCGGAGAGATCAGAGAAACGCCGGGCGTGGAGAAACGGGTCTTGGCAACCCAGGGATAGACTTTCTTTCCGGGAAGATGTCCGCCCTCACCAGGCTTGGCACCCTGAGCCATTTTGATCTGAATTTCTTTTGCGCTGACCAGGTATTCCGAAGTGACTCCAAAACGGCCGGACGCCACCTGTTTAATGGCACTGTTGCGTTCCGTGCCGTAACGATCCGGCGCCTCACCGCCTTCACCGGTATTGGACTTTCCGCCCAGCCGGTTCATGGCAATAGCCATACACTCATGTGCCTGACGGGAGAGAGAGCCGTAGGACATGGCACCCGTCTTAAAGCGTTTGACGATGTCAGAAGCGGGTTCTACTTCTTCCAGCGGAATGCCGCCGTCCTCCGGGAAATCAAAGTCCAGAAGGCCGCGAAGCGTGTGCGGAACCGATTCATTATTAACGCGTGCGGAGTACTCTTTAAAGCGCTGATAGTCGCCGTCCATTGTAGCACGGCGGAGCGTAATGATAGTCTTGGGGTCGTAGAGATGGTCTTCCTTGTTGGGACCGTTTCTGAGCTTATGGAGACCCATGCTCTCCAGGGACGTGTCTACGCCGAGACCCAGCGGGTCAAATGCGTTATCGTGGCGATACTCAACACCTTCCTGGATTTCTTCCATGCCGATGCCGCCGACTTCGCTGACGGTGTTGGTGAAGTATTCATCGACAACTTCCTTTTTGATGCCGACGATTTCAAAGATCTGCGCAGACTGATAGGACTGCAGGGTGGAAATGCCCATCTTGGATGCTATCTTGACAATACCGGAGAGGATGGCATTGTTGTAGTCGTCGATGGCGACATGGGGATCTTTGTCGAGAAGTCCTTCTCCAATGCACTCTTCGATGCACTCCTGTGCAAGATACGGGTTGACGGCGCGGGCGCCATAGCCCAGCAGCGTTGCGAACTGATGGACAGTACGAGGCTCGGCGCTCTCCAGTACAATAGAGACTGCCGTACGTTTCTTGGTCCGAATGAGATACTGCTCAATAGCGGATACTGCAAGAAGTGAAGGAATGGCAACATGGTTCTCGTCTACGCCGCGGTCGGAGAGAATAAGAATATTTGCTCCGTTTTTATAGGCCTTGTCGCACTCGACGAACAGATGGTCAACGGCTTTTTTCAAAGAGGTCGTCTTGTAGTAGAGCAGTGAGATCGTCTCGACCTTGAAGCCAGGGCGATTCATGTTTTTGATTTTCAGGAGATCGACACTGGTGAGAATTGGGTTCTCAATTTCAAGGACGTTGCAGTTCTCCGGGGCATCTTTCAGCAGGTTGCCGTCGGAGCCGATATAGACATGGGTGTCAGTGACAATTTTTTCACGGATAGCGTCGATGGGCGGGTTGGTGACCTGTGCAAACAGCTGTTTAAAATAGTTGAAGAGCAGCTGGTGCTTATCGGACAGAACAGCCAGCGGGATATCGACGCCCATTGCGCCGATGGGCTCCGTTCCATTTTCCGCCATCGGCAGAATGGAGTGGAAGACATCTTCATAGGAATAGCCGAATGCCTTGCAGAGACGGTCGCGCTCTTCCTGGGTATAGGATTCCACTTTTTTATTCGGAATCGGAAGGTTTTCGAGCTTCTCCAGATACATGTCGAGCCATTCACCATAGGGGTTCCGGTTTGCAAAGTATTCTTTGAGCTCGTTGTCGTCGATGAGACGTCCTGCCTTGGTGTCAATGAGAAGCATTTTACCGGGCTGAAGTCGGGATTTCTTGACGATTTTCTTCTCGTCGATGTCGAGAACGCCGACTTCGGAGGCAAGGATGAGCTTATCATCGTTGGTGATATAGTAACGGGAAGGACGAAGTCCATTTCGGTCCAGAATAGCGCCGACCTGGTCGCCGTCAGTGAACAGGATGGACGCAGGTCCGTCCCACGGCTCCATCATGGTGGAGTAATAGTGATACAGATCTTTTTTCTCGCGGCTCATGGTGTTATCGGAGATCCACGGCTCCGGGATACAGAGCATCATGGCAAGCGGGAGTTCCATGCCATTCATGACCAGGAATTCAATCGTGTTGTCCAGCATGGCGGAATCGGAACCATAGCCGTTGATGGCCGGAAGAATTTTATCGCTGTATTTATTGAGGAACTCGGTGTCCATCGTCTCTTCACGGGCATTCATACGGTCGACATTGCCGCGGATCGTATTGATTTCACCGTTATGCAGGATGAAACGGTTCGGATGGGCACGCTGCCAGCTCGGGTTCGTGTTGGTAGAGAAACGGGAATGAACCATGGCAATGGCAGATTTAAAATTATCCGATTGAAGGTCCTTGTAAAACTTCCGCAGCTGACCAACCAGGAACATGCCTTTATAAACAATGGTTCGGCTGGACAGAGAGGCAACATATGTGGAGTCGTTGGACTGTTCAAATTCTCTGCGCGCTACATAGAGCATGCGGTCAAAGTCGATGCCGGGCTCCACGTCTTCCGGTTTCTGAATGAAGCACTGCTCTATGCACGGCATCTTTGCAAGCGCTTTTTCGCCGAGAATGTCCGGGCAGATGGGAACTTCCCGCCAGCCCAGGAAATCCAGGCCTTCTTTTTCGACGATAATTTCAAACATGCGCTTAACCTGAGCACGTTTCAGTTTTTCCTGCGGCAGGAAAAACATCCCGACACCGTAGGTACGGGGACCGCCAAGCTGAATGCCTGCTTCTTTTGCCGCATCTTTCATAAACTCATGGGGCATGGCAACAATAATGCCTACGCCGTCGCCGGTCTCGCCCTTGGCGTCCTTGCCGGCTCGATGCTCAAGTTTTTCAACAATTTTCAGAGCATCGTCGACAATTTCACGGGACGCAACACCTTTGATGTTAACGACCGTGCCAATGCCGCAGGCGTCATGCTCAAATTGTGGGTTATATAGAGTCTGTTCCATATACCTACACTCCCTCCAAAATGACAGATCGTGGTAAAAAAGAATATGGGGTCACAAAGCCTGCCGGAGCAAGCCTTGTGACCCCATTGCCACTTTTAAATCCTAAGTGTAAGAATTGTAACATGTGCGAATGACAATTTCAACAGCATATTTTTCATTTTTTTGCATAAACATGCGATTATCTGCCGATTGTATTCGAAAATCTGCAAATTTCGGTGTCATAATTTTAACGCGGCAAACATCTGTAAAATTTTCTCGGCAGGATTTGAAAAAAGATCTTGCATCGGGCCCGCTGGTATGCTATATTATTGGAGCACCGCGAGGTGCCCCAACGCAGATATGCGGATGTGGCGGAATTGGCAGACGCGCTAGATTCAGGTTCTAGTGAACGCGAGTTCATGTGGGTTCAAGTCCCGTCATCCGCACCAAGACAGAAACTGCTTTTGCAGTTTCTGTTTTTTTATGCAAAAAAGCCGCGGCCGGAAATACCGGACCGCGGCTTTTTCATATCAATTGAACGGACTTAAATTCCAAAAATTGCTGCATGGGAATTTTCATAGAGACAGAATTCCATGGATTATGCTGAACCACAGCAATAATACTGAGAATGAGTCCCACCAGACAGACCACAAAAAGGATCCATAAAAAGATAAGCCTGCGGTGCTCCTCCCGGGTAAATGAACGTTTTCTCTCTCCTTTCCCCTGACCGGAGGAAGAGGATCGATTCTTTTTTTCCGAGGAGGCATTTGTCATCCGCTGTAGCGGTGCAGGGTCCTGCAGCATTTCCTCGAGAGAACGTTTTCGGCTCATTTCGGTCTCCTTTCTTATGCGCGAATTGTAAATGTGCTGAAACTGCCGACATCGTCATAGTTTGCCGAGAGAACCATGGTTCCAGTGCGGTCAATAAAGCCCCATTTATACTCGGTGTTCTCTACCGCCGCATAGCCGCTGTCCGAGAAATTATCCACACGGAAGAACTGAAGACTGATGGCAAAGGACCCGGAAGTATTGATAAAGCCGCAGCGGCCGGAGCCGTCTGTGGCCGGGCAGAGCCCGTTGGCGGCAAAGCTGCCCAGGAAACGCTGTGTCCCGTCATGGCCGCTGACCAGCACGCCGTAGGCCTGCGGGAATTTGGGCATTCCGGTTTTATCGATATACTGGCAGACGCCAGACGCCGTAATAACACCGGCAATTCCATTTCGGAACGGATAAGCTTCCCGGAATTTCGCGGAGATGACCTCCTTGCCGGAGCGGTCTATATAGCTGTAATAGGAATAAGCATTGGTTTTTACCGGCGCCAGTCCGTTTGTGCCGAAATCTCCGGCATCTGCATATTTGGGTGCCAGAATGGTATGGCCGGTCTGGTCAATATAGCCCCAGAGTCCATTGGTGCAGACCGCCGCAATTCCGTCTTCATTAAACTCCCGGACACTGTCAAAAGTCGGTGAAATGGCCCATTTTCCGCTGCCATTGATAAAACCATATTTTCCGTTGTTGGCACGTGCCGGCGCAAGCCCAGGCGAAGTGAAAGGACCGATTGGAGCACTGTCCTCCTCCCCTTCTGCAGAACGGAAGACCGGCTGAATAGCCCATTTTCCGTTATGGTCAATGTATCCCCATTTCTTGTCAGTCGACTCTGCAGCGGCCAGACCATTGGCGCCGAATTCTCCGACATTTGGGAAAATACAGGGAATAATCAGTTTTCCCTTTGCATTGACAAAACCCCAGCTGTCACCGATTTTAACGGCAGCAAGCGTATAGGTAGCCGAGCGAACGGCAGGATTATTCTGCGTCGCCTTTTTTTTATTTCCGCCGCCCGCCGTGCAGGCAATTATGATAATAATAATGACAAGCAGAACCGAACAGATGGTATAGAACCTGCGGCGTTTTCGGATATTTTCCCTGCTCTGGGACAGCCTTCTCCGCTTTCTGCTGCGGGATGGTGCAGAACGGTTCCCGGACGGCCTGCGGCTGGGATAATTGTACTGGCTCATATTGGTCCCCCTGTCGTTGATTGGGTTTGATATTACATTACAAGACTAATGGTATCATTTCATTCCTGGAAAAGCAAAAAGATAAAAAGCTCTCCGGAATACACATTCCGAAGAGCCATGGTGCGAGAGACGGGACTTGAACCCGTACTTCGTGAGAAACACGCCCCTCAAACGTGCGCGTCTGCCAATTCCGCCACTCTCGCAGTTATGAAATTGTGCTGCTTTCCGAGACCTTTGGAAAAGATGCTCTCCAAAGCATACGCTTTGGAGAGCCTGGTGCGAGAGACGGGACTTGAACCCGTACTTCGTGAGAAACACGCCCCTCAAAC
>UQOE01000027.1 GCA_900542575.1 uncultured Oscillospiraceae bacterium | reverse complement strand
TACAGGAAAGCTATGTGTCATTTCTATGTGTTGCACTTACATTGTAAATTCGCCGGTTATTTTTCGAAGATGTAAGAGATAGAAAAACAGGGCTCCGCGCCATTGCCTGTCTGGCGCGGGAGCCCTGTTTGGTTTCTGCTGATGCAGAATTCAGAGAAATGTGTGAAAGGAGAAATATGGGTATATAGAACATACGCCGGGAATGGGGATCCCGTGTATGAGGAGCTGTCATAGGTTATTCGACGACGATGTCGAAAGTCTTCTGCTCTGGCTCTGCCTTCTTCGGCAGCGTCAGGGTAAGGACACCATTCTCATATTTGGCCTGAATCTGCGTCTTGTCAATTCTGTCACCTACGGTGAACGAACGCTGGTAGGAGCCGAAGGAACGCTCTTTGCGGAGGAATTTGGACTTTTTGTCATTGTCCTCAATTTCAGAGTGGCGTTCCGCCGAAACGGTGATGGTGTCTTTTTCAACGTTGACGTGGATGTCTTCCTTCTTAAAGCCAGGGAGATCTGCTTTCAGCTGATAGGCATCGCCTTCATCGGAGATGTCAATGCCGAAGGACATTGGATAATTGCCCGAGCGGCTCGGGGTGCCCCAGAATGCTTTTTCAAATGCGTCCATGGCTTCGAAAGGATCATAAGTAGTTAACCAGTTGCTCATAATATAGAACCTCCTGAAAGGAAAGAAAATAGTTTCTCAAAGCTGCCTGTGTGGGGATGCTCGACCCGGCAGCGGAAGTCGGAGGGGTATGTCAGCGGCTGTACTCATTTCCTTCTGACAATCTCTATTATAAAAGGGCAAAGCCTGAAATTCATGAATAATCTGTTAACTATTGGCAGATTATAATTTAGAGTGCTAAAAATATTAAGCACAACTTATTTAAAAACGGATTCCCCAGCTTCGATTTTCTGGAAGAGGGTCCCCGGAAACCCCGGGGACCGCGAAGCATTGGGGTTTATTCGACCGTTACGTAATTCTGCTCGTCTTCGGACTTGGCGGCTTTCGGCAGCGTCAGATGGAGGACACCATCTTCATACTTTGCCGTGATGCCGTTCTTGTCGATGTCGTCTCCAATAGAGAACGACCTCTGATAGCAGCCGTAGCTGCGCTCCTGGCGCAGGAATTTATCTTTCTTCTGATCGTTCTCCGCCTCGGAATGCCGTTCTGCGCTGATGGTGAGAACACCATTCTGCGCCTGGACTTTGATGTCTTCCTTCTGGAAGCCCGGGAGATCGGCGGTCATTTCATAATGGTCGCCCTCATCGGTGATATCGGTCCCGAAGGAACCGGTGAAGTTGTCTGTAAAGAACGGATTTGTAATAGCAAGCCAATTACCTAACATAATGATTGCCTCCTGCATAAAGAATAGATTGATTATGCGCGGCCCTCACTGGGAGAACCGGGGGGAGAAATCGGAATGCCGGTCGATTATTCGACGGTTACGTAACTGTCTTTCTCTTCCGGCTCGGCGATTTTCGGAAGTGTTACGGTAAGAACGCCGTCTTCATATTTTGCCTTGATATTGGCCTTGTCGACATCAGAGCCGACGGTAAACGTTCTGCGGTAGCTGCCGTAAGAGCGCTCCTGACGAAGGAATTTATCCTTCTTGTCCTTATCCTCTGCCTCGGAGTGGCGCTCCGCGGAGACGGATACGGTGTTGTTCTGAACCTGAACCTTGATGTCTTTCTTGTCAAAGCCCGGAAGATCTGCGGTCAGCTGATAAGCATCGCCCTCATCGGTGATGTCGGTACCGAATGAACCGGAGTGATCGTCCGTGAAGAACGGGGCATCAAAGAACTCATCCATTGCGGTGTAAGGATTTGTCAATGCAAGCCAGTTTCTAAACATATAAAAGCCTCCCAATGCTGATTGATATGTTATTGCTGAGGCTGCGGTCCGCAGCACCTTCGCTGTGCTGTCGTTCCGTCTGGCCTCTGTTCCCTTGGAACAATTCTAATTATAGGCTCTTTTCTGCAGAATGTGTGAACAAATTGTTAATATTTAGCACTCTTTTTGTGAGAGTGCTAAATTATTTCACACGGTATATTCATGCCAAATCCTTCTGCCCTTTTTGCTCTGTATATTAGCGACTCTCGCAGCCCCTAACCGGTTGACCTCTCTTATTATATTGAGTAAAATATTTGATGTTTAAGGTAATGTATTCGAGAACGGGAAGAAGGCCGCTTTTATGAAAAAAGCTCTTAAGAACCATACGCTTCGGTTCGTCCGCGCCCAGCGAAATATCTCCCGGGCTGAGCCGCTGCAGAACATGTATGCCCGCCCAATCTGTGCGGAGATGTTTGCAGAACGCGCTCTTGAGCCGGTTGTCCTGACCCTCAAGCGCTGTGAGAATTATCTCGTCAAAGAGGAGGGCTTTTTTTCTGACTTCAGCGGTATTTCCGCTCTGCTCATCGTGTCCTATCTCGCTATGAGCAGCGACCCCAAGCAGAAGCTCAAAGATCTCCAGGATGCCCGTGTCCTCATCCGGAAGCACTTTCCTCCGCTTCCAGACTATGTCCCGCTCGCTTCCATCGTTCTGACGGAAGAGGAGAGCCGCGACGACTGGGAGCCACTCGTCCTCTCAGCGGAGCAGGTTTACAAACGTCTGAAGGCGGATCACCGCATTCTTTCCTCCGGCGGGGACATCCTTTTCTCTCTTCTCATTGCTAAATCGGGCAAGGACCCTGAAAAAATCATTGCGGACACCAAGTGCTGTGCCGAGTATCTCGACAGCGAACACTGCGGAGACCCAGACAGTTTTCGCTCCCTTTGCCGCGTGCTCGCTATGAATGGCTCCGACGCCGACGAGAGCTGCTCCCGCTACCATGCCCTTTACAATGTCCTGAAGGCGAAAGGCTATAGGTTCGGCCGCAACTACCAGGCCCCCGTTCTTGCTCTTGACGCACTTCTTCCCTACGACATTGAGGATATCGCCGACGATATTATCGACGTCGACAAAGAGCTGGCCCGACACGAGATGTACCGTGGCCTCGTCCCCAAATACAGCAAGACGGTCCGTCTCATGCACGCCGCAATGGTCGTCTCCGGCACCCTGCGTCCGGCCGACCCCAATGCCCCGGGCAACGATGTCACCCGCGACATGGTCATTGCTATGGACATCACCATGTGGACGCTGCTCAGCATCCTCTTTATCTGATCTCTATTCGAAATTTTCAGGCGCTGCCCGCTGGGCGGCGCCTTTTCTGTGTGCGCGATTCAGAGGTGAGACGAAACGGGCAGCCCAATAAAAAACGACGACCAGCCCATTCGGGCTGATCGTCGAAGATCTGTGTGAGGGTTGAAGAGTTATGCCTTGTGGTCGCAGCCGAGGACGTCGATCATCTTGTGCTCGACCATTTCCTGGATGGCCTTGCGGCCGTCACCGAGGTACTGGCGGGGATCAAAGTGGTCCGGATGCTCGTCGAAATGTTTGCGGATGGCCGCGGTCATGGCGAGACGGAGGTCGGAGTCGATATTGATTTTGCAGACTGCCATGGCTGCGGCTTTGCGGAGCATTTCCTCCGGAATGCCAATGGCGTTCGGCATGTTCCCGCCGTGCTCATTGATGACTTTGACAAATTCCTGCGGAACAGAGGAAGAGCCGTGCAGGACAATGGGGAAGCCGGGAAGGCGTTCCTGAACTTCTTCCAGAACGTCAAACCGAAGCTGCGGCTTCTGGCCCGGTTTGTATTTGTAGGCGCCATGGCTGGTTCCGATGGCGATGGCAAGGGAGTCGACGCCAGTGCGGCTTACGAATTCCTCTACTTCGTCCGGGTTGGTGAACTGTGCCATGTCGTCCGCGACATTGACGTCGTCTTCGACACCGCTGAGGGTACCGAGCTCGGCCTCAACAACGACACCGTGGTCGTGTGCATATTCGACGACCTGCTTGGTAACGGCGATATTTTCTTCGAAGGGTTTGGAGGACTGGTCGATCATAACCGAGGTAAACCCGTTGTCGACACAGGCTTTGGCGGTCTCAAAGTCCGGGCCGTGGTCCAGGTGGAGGACGACGGGGAGGTCGACACCTGCGTTTTCTGCTCTTTCAATGCCGGCGAGCGCCATATTTTTCAGATAGTCAAAACCGGCGTAGTTGATGGCACCTTTGGATGCCTGCAGAATGACCGGAGCTTCCAGGTGCTGGGCAGCTGCCAGAATGCCCTGCACGATTTCCATATTGTTGACATTAAAAGCACCAATGGCATAGCCGCCATTGTATGCTTTTTCGAACATTTCTTTTGAAGTTACAAGAGACATATGGATTACTCCTTTGATAATACTTTCATGGATTCATCCTTAGAACGGTTTCATTATAACTGGACAACGTAGAAATGTCAAAGGATATATTGTGAAAATTTTGGCTAAACTACGTGGCTGTGTCCGGGCACGGAAATGAGAGGGATGTGGATTGAAAAAGAGGCCTCTGTGTGCTAAAATTTTAAAATATTATGGTATGTAACCGAAAACAGAGAGGAATGTAGATCATGGAATATAAATTCTCGGATCGTATCGCCGGACTCAAACCATCCGCTGTACGTGAAATCTTAAAGTCCACGTCCGATCCGGATGTCATCTCTTTCGCCGCGGGCAATCCGGCCCCGGAATCCTTCCCCATTGAGGCCATTCGCCATGTTGCCGCTGAAATTCTGGACGAACAGCCCATTACCGCGCTGCAGTACGGCATTACGGAAGGATACGCACCGCTTATTGAAAAACTTCGAGTTATTCTGAAGAAGCGGGATGATATCGGTACCGAGGATGACGGCATTATCGTCACCAGCGGTGCCACCCAGGTCATGGAGCTCCTGACTAAAGTTCTCTGCAACGAGGGGGACAAGATTGTCTGTGAGAACCCGTCTTTCATCGGCTCGCTCAACTGCTTCCGCTCCTATGGCTGTGACCTGGTCGGCATTCCGATTGAGTCCGACGGTATTGACGTCGATGCCCTGGAGGCCGCTCTTAAAGCGGACACGGACCACAAGATTAAATTCCTCTATACGATTGCCAATTTCCAGAACCCGGGCGGCGTGACGATGAGCCTGGAGAAGCGCAGACGCGTTTATGAACTCGCCTGCAAATACGATATTATCATTCTGGAAGACAACCCGTACGGGACGATCCGTGTCACAGGCGAGGATGTCCCGGCCATTAAGACCATGGACACCGAGGGACGCGTCGTCTATGCCGGCACGTTCTCCAAGATTATTTCTCCTGGTATTCGTGTCGGCTATGTTGTAGGACCAAAGCCGGTTCTGGCAAAGATGACCGTCGGCAAGCAGACAGAGGATGTCCATACCGCCATGTTCAACCAGATGCTGGTGTATCGATGGCTGAACGAGTACGACCTTGAATCGCACCTGAAGAAAAATCAGGGCATTTATCGGAAGAAACTCAGCCTGATGTGCGACCTCATTGACTCCGAGCTCGGCGACGCGGTCACCTATGTCCGCCCGGAAGGCGGCCTGTTCATCTGGTGCAGACTGAATGATAAGCTGGACATGATGACGTTCGTCCAGAAAGCCATGGAAAAGAAAGTGGCAGTTGTTCCCGGCACGGCATTCCTCACCGACCAGAGTCAGAAGACGCAGTACATCCGCGTCAATTTCTCCACACCCACCGACGAGGAGATTGTTGCGGGCATGAAGCGCCTCGGCGAGACCGCCCGTGAAATGATGGCATAACTACAGTTTTTTGAAAGAAGAAGGGAATCAAAAATGGAAGAGAAACAGAAAACCGTTCTCAGTATGATTCAGCCCAGCGGTGTTCCCACTTTGGGCAACTACATTGGTGCACTGAAGAACTGGCATACTGTTGCAGAAGATTACCAGTGCGCATTTGCCGTTGCGGACCTGCATGCCATTACTGTACGTCAGGACCCGAAAAAATTCCGCAAGCAGATTTCAGATATGTACGCACTGCTCCTGGCACTCGATCTGGACCCTGAGAAAAATATCCTCTTTGTCCAGAGCCAGGTGCCGACGCACGCGCAGCTCGGCTGGATTCTCAGCTGCTACACCCAGTTTGGCGAGATGTCCCGCATGACCCAGTTTAAAGATAAATCCAAGTCCCATCCGGACAACGTCAACGTCGGCCTCTTTGCCTACCCGGCGCTGATGGCGGCGGACATTCTGCTCTATCAGGCCGACTATGTTCCGGTCGGCTCGGACCAGAAACAGCATCTGGAAATTACGCGTGACATTGCCAACCGGTTCAACGGCATTTACGGCGAGGTATTTAAGCTCCCTGAGCCCCTGATGATGGACAGCGGTGCGCGGATTATGTCTCTGCAGGACCCGCTTCACAAGATGTCCAAGTCTGACCCGAACCCGAAAGGCTATGTCTCTCTGATGGATGAGCCCAGCGTCATTCAGAAGAAAATTAAGTCTGCCGTTACAGACTCGGAGGCCTCGGTCCACTATGCAGAAGGAAAAGACGGCGTCAACAACCTGATGTCCATCTACCGCTGCTGCACCGGTGAGTCGTTTGAGCAGATTGAGCAGGAGTTTGCCGGCAAAGGCTATGGCGACTTCAAATCGGCTGTTGCCGATGCGGTCATTGCCGAAGTGACTCCGGTTCAGAAAAAATTCAAGGAATACGCTTCCGACCGTGCCTACATTGAGGAGTGCATGAAGAAGGGCGCTGACCAGGCGTACCGCGTATCTTCCCGCACGCTTCGCAAGGTTATGAAGAAAATCGGATACTACCAGTTTAAGAAATAACAGATACGGGTTTGTATCTCTATTTGGCTGATGCTGCCTTTCGGCGGTGTCAGCTTTTTTTCTTGACGGATTCGGAACCGGGCGTTAAAATTTTTAAGCAATATAAATAATATAGAGCGGCATAGTAAATGCCCTGAGGAGGTGACTCGCTTGGACGGCGGTGACGGCAGTAATTTGCACGTACCTGACCACTTATGTGGCAGCAGAAAAAAACAGAACGCGCACGAGCGGGACACCTTAAATTTTGTCTTTTAGGCGGAGCGGCACACTATTTCAGCTCCGGTTACTCAAAGATAAACTTTAATGCGCCCTCTGTTTCCGTGCGCGGGGACAGGAGGCTTTTTTATGGAAGAAGTTTACTACGGTATTCTGGATGACCTTCTGAAACAGGGAAAACTCATGCAGCTGCGCTATGAGCTGAAAGGACTGAATGAGGCGGACGTTGCCGAGTTCATTCAGCGCGTAGACGACAAGGACATCGGCAAAGTGTTCCGCATTCTGCCGAAAGATATGTCGGCAGAGGTTTTCTCGTTTCTGGAACCGGAGTTTCAGGAAAAGGTTGTCAACTCTATTACCGACCGGGAGGTCGGCGACCTGGCAGATGAACTGTTCACCGACGACGCGGTGGACTTCCTCGAGGAAGTTCCCGCCAACGTGGTGACGCGAGTCCTGAAAAATGCCAGCCCGGAGACGCGAAAGACGATTAACAAGTTCTTGAATTATCCGGACGACTCGGCGGGCAGTATTATGACCGACGAAATGATTACGCTGCACGACAGCAGCACAGTTGCGCTGGCTATTGAGAAAATCCGCAGCACCGGCCGGGAAAAGGCGACCGTCTATACGGCCTATGTCATTGACAGCAGCCGGCATCTGGTGGGCTCCATTGAACTTGCGGAACTGCTGTTCAACAGCCCGGACGCCAAAATTCACGACATCATGGATGATGAGAAGCAGCTTATCTCCGTCCATACCCTGGACGACCAGGAAGAGGTCGCCAACATTGTAAAGAAATATGATATCCTCTCCGTTCCGGTTGTGGACAAGGAAAACCGGCTGGTCGGCATTATTACGGTCGACGATGTCGTGGACATCCTGGAGGAAGAGGCGACGGAGGACATTGAGAAGATGGCCGCCATCTCTCCGTCCGACAAGCCGTACCTGAAGACCGGCGTCTTTGCAACCTATATAAAGCGAATTCCCTGGCTTCTCATTCTTATGATACTCGCGTCCTTTACGAGCCTTATCATTAACCACTATCAGGGCGTTCTGGTGGCGTGCTTCTCTCTGACCGCCTATATTCCGCTTCTGATGGACGTCGGCGGCAATGCCGGTTCCCAGTCCGGTATTTCGGTTATCCGCGCACTGAGTGTGGAGGATATTAAAGGAAAAGACATCTTTAAGATTATTTGGAAAGAAATACGGGTAGCCGTGCTGGTCGGCATTACCCTGGCCGCTGTCAACCTGCTGAAACTTCTCTACATAGACAAAATTGCACTCTCACTGAGCCTGGTTATCAGCCTGGTCATGATTATTGTCATTGTATTTGCCAAGTTCATCGGCTGCGTGCTTCCAATTCTGGCGGAACGTTTTCACGCCGACCCGGCCGTGGTGGCAAGTCCGTTTATTACCACTATTGTGGACACGGTGTCGCTGCTCATTTACCTGAGTATTTCGGTCGCAATTCTGAATTTAGCGTAACAAATGCCCCTGGCAGGACCTGCCAGGGGCATTTTTCTGCCTGGCTCGTTTACTTTAGCGGGCTGATTTGGTAAAATTTTCAAATGAGATTTGCCATTCGAGGGGGAAGGCAGGATGAAACGGATTTTTTCCGTGCTGCTGGTTCTGCTTCTGCTGACGGGCATCCTTGCCATGTCAGGATGCGGGAGACAGGAGGAGCCGGCGGAGACGGAGAAGGCAGGGGATAACTCAGCCAACACTTTTATCGTTGGATTCGACGCAGGGTTCCCGCCTTACGGCTTTATGGACGACAGCGGACACTATGTTGGCTTTGACCTGGACCTTGCCCGGGAAGTGTGTCGAAGACGGCACTGGACCTTTGTCGCGCAGCCCATTGACTGGGACTCGAAAGACATGGAGCTGACGTCTGGCACCATCGACTGTATTTGGAACGGATTTACAATTAACGGGCGCGAAGGGAAATACACATTCTCCGACCCCTATGCGGACAACACTCAGTCCGTTGTCGTACGGGGCGACAGCGACATACACTCCCTGAAAGACCTGAAGGGAAAACTCGTCGCCGTTCAGACGGAGTCCTCCGCCGAGTCCGCACTGGTCCATGAACGGAAAGACCTTGCCGCGACGTTTTCGGGGCTGGATGTGGAAAATGATTACAATACCTGCTTCCTGAACCTGGACTCCGGTGCAGTGGACGCCATTGCCATGGATATCGGCGTGGCAGACTATCAAATTGCTACGAGACGCGCCAACGCCAGAAAAAAGAGGCATTTTCGAAAACATCCGACTTACCGCATTCTGAAAGAGAGCCTTGCCTCGGAACAGTATGCTGTGGCCTTTAAGCGGGGCAACACCGCTCTGCGGGACCAGGTACAGGAGACGCTGGACGAGATGATGGCGGACGGCACCTTCCTGAAAATTGCAAAGAAGTGGAAGCTGGACAATATGGTAATTATTAAGGGGGAGACCGATTCATGAGTTGGGGCACCATGCTTCAGCAGCTGGGCACCGGCATGCTGACAACCCTGGAAATATTTGCACTGACACTGGTGCTCGCCATGCCGCTGGGCCTTCTTGTGGCACTTGGCCGCATGTCAAAGCACACGGTCCTGCGGGGCATTGTAAAAGTATATATTTCCATTATGCGCGGCACTCCGCTGATGCTGCAGCTGATCGTCGTATATTTCGGGCCGTATCTTCTGTTCGGGACTCAGATTTCGGCTGCGTACCGTTTTCCTGCGGTTATTATTGCGTTTGTCATTAACTATGCGGCCTATTTCGCAGAGATTTTCCGGGGCGGCATAGAGTCCATGAGCCCCGGCCAATATGAGGCGGCGCAGCTGCTGGGCTTTTCCCGCAGCCAGACCTTCTTCCGCATTATTCTGCCGCAGGTATTCCGCTCAATTCTTCCTGCCGTAACGAATGAGATTATTACACTGGTTAAGGATACTTCGCTTGCCTATGCCATTGCGGTTACCGAAATGTTTACCATTGCGAAGCAGATTGCTTCCCAGCAGGCATCTTTCATGCCGTACCTGGCTGCAGCGGTCTTTTACTATGTATTCAACTGGATTGTCGCCGGCATTATGGAGGCAATTGAGAAGAAGATGGATTACACAAGAAAAAATGAGAGCTGAGGAGGCAGCAGAAAATGGCATTACTTGAAATTTCGCACCTCCGCAAGCAGTTCGGCAATTTGGAGGTCTTAAAAGACATCAACCTGGATGTGGAAGAGGGCCAGGTCATTGCAATCATCGGCCCTTCCGGTTCCGGCAAGTCTACGCTGCTGCGCTGCGCGACGACACTGGAGCAGGCAGATGCCGGGAACATCCGTTATTTTGATGACTGGCTGCTCCGTACCGATGAAAACGGCGAAGTGACCCGCGCCACCAAACAGCAGCTGAAGAAGATTCGGTCCTACTTTGGACTGGTGTTCCAGGATTACAACCTGTTTCCCCATTTTTCGGTGCTCCGCAATGTGACGGAGGCGCCGGTCTGCGTGGTCGGACAGGACAAAGCCGCCGCGGAGCAGAATGCCCGCCGGCTGCTGAAGATGATGGGCCTGGAGGGGAAAGAGGGCCACTATCCCAGTCAGCTTTCCGGCGGGCAGCAGCAGCGCGTGGCAATTGCCCGTGCTCTGGCCATGAACCCGCAGATTCTGTTCTTTGATGAGCCTACCTCGGCGCTGGACCCCGAACTGACGCAGGAGGTCCTGAAGGTCATCCGAAAACTGTCGGAAGAACACATGACGATGGTCATTGTCACCCACGAGATGAACTTTGCGCGGGACGTCGCCGACGAGGTCGTCTTCATGGACGGCGGCGTTATCGTGGAGCGCGGCCCTGCGAGGGAGACGCTGACGCATCCGCAGTCAGAGCGCCTGCAGACGTTCCTGAGCCGGATGAACGAAAATTAAATCTTATGCGATTTCGACGGAGATCAGCCCGACGGGCTGGTCTCCGCTTTTCACGCTTCAGGCCCACTGAACGGCGCCGTCCGGGAAGACGACCGGCCGTTCGCTGCAGCCGAGACGAATGGCCATCAGCTGCTGCGTGGTGCCGCAGCGCCGGGCGAGTTCGTCCAGACTGAGACCGCCTTCCGAGACATGGTGCAGCTCCTCCTGCAGCCGTTCTTCCGGGATGAGCAGGAAGGCCGCAAACAGGTTGGCCTCCTGTTCCAGCCGGACTTCGCTGACGTACAGGTCGTAGTCACTGAATGTGAGCTTGTCCGCCATGGACTGGTGCAGGATATGGTGCCCCAGTTCGTGGGCACAGACAATGTCTGCCATGACGCCGCGGAGGGTGTCCGACAGGATGATGACCGGGCTGCCGCGGAGCATGCAGTAAAAGCCTTTTAGTTTTCCGATGTCCCGCACGGTGACGGGAACGTCCAGGGTTCGGGCAATGGCAAAGGGGTCCGGAGCGGAACCGCCGGAGGGACACCGGCGGAGGAGCTCCTCGGCAGCAGACTGAACGGCGTCACGCGTCATGGCTCTGCGCCGCCTTTGCCGCCTTCTGCCGCCGCCGGCAGTCGTCCCAGTAGAGGTCACTCAGCGTTTTCATGACCAGGTCCTTGTCCTCGTCGGACAGGGTGCCGCCCGCAAAGAGGGCGCTCATGTCGGACAGCAGAATGCGCATTTCCGAGCCCGCTTTTTTCCCGCCTTTGCGTTCGGCGTCGGCGACATAGAAGTCATCGGCCTCGAACAGGGAAGAGACCGGGACGTCGAAATAGTCGGCGATGCGTGCTACCACAGCCTTGCTGCGCGGCATGCTTGCACCCAATTCATAATTCTGAATGGTGCGAAGGGTCAGCCCCAGCTCATCGGCGAGCTGCTTTTGGGTTAATCCTTTCATTTTTCTTAAATACTTGACTCTCTTGCTAAACAAATTCATTCTCTCCTTTCTGAAAACAGCCTCATCATAGAGGAGGCCGCTGAAAAAAGGAAGGGGTTTGGAACGAATGGTATGAAATTAGGTGTGAGTGGTACCGCTCATTCCGCATCAACGGTACGAAAGTATGCTAAAATAAGAATGAAAGGCAATACAGAGAAGGAGGAATCTGTTATGGCATTTGACGCAGAAGCGCTGACGAGACAGGCTGCACAGGCGGCGGAGGAAGTTCTGGCCGCGGCAAAGCTTCAGCCGGGCGATCTTTTCGTCATCGGCTGTTCCAGCAGCGAGGTCCTCGGGAGCCGAATCGGAACCGCAACCAATGTAGATGCGGCAAAAGCACTTTTCGAAGGCATCTATCCGGTGCTTCAGAAGAGCGGAATTGCACTGGCGGCCCAGTGCTGTGAACATCTGAATCGCGCGCTCGTGGTGGAGCGGGAGGTCATGAAGCAGTACCGGCTGGAGCAGGTAAATGCAATTCCGCAGCCGAATCACGCAGGGGGAGCCTTTGCCACGGTGACTTATGAGAACCTGAAAGATCCGGTCCTCGTCGAGTCGCTGAACCAGGAGGCCTCCGCCGGGATGGACATCGGCGCGACGCTCATCGGCATGCATATTCATCCGGTTGTGGTGCCGCTGCGCATCTCTATGGACCATATCGGGGAAGCTTTCCTCATCTGCGCCCGCCGCAGACCGAAATATGTCGGCGGCCAGCGGGCCATCTACGATCCGGATCTTCTGTAATCGATCCAGAACATGGGACACCGAGTGCTTCGGTGTCCTTTTTTTCGTCTATCCTTCCGGCGCGATCTATGCTATGATAATCGTACAGAACAAATGTTTGTGCAGAAGAGGGGAAATTTACGGTTGGAACATCTGTTTGAAAATCTGAATCCGGAACAGCAGGAGGCTGTAACTGCCACAGAGGGGTATATCCGCGTCATTGCGGGGGCAGGTTCCGGCAAGACAAGAGCACTGGCGCGCAGATTTGCCTATCTGGTCAATGAACTCGGTATTCTGCCGGGTAATATTCTCTGCGTCACTTTTACCAATAAATCGGCCAATGAAATGAGGCAGCGCATCCACCAGCTGACGGGGGACAGCGACACCGGGTACATCAATACATTTCACGGGTTCTGCGTATCTGTTCTGCAGGAGGATATCTATGCCCTCGGCTACCCAAAAAATTTCCTGGTGCTGGACAACGCCGACATCGACGAAATGCTGAAAATCATCTATGAAGAGCGCCATCTTACCCTGCGGGACATGACGTTTGCCCAGGCGCGGGACATGTTTGAAATGCGAAAGTGCGTGGACGAGCCGGACTACTATAAAAAACTTATTACGCTGCCCACCGACGAGCTGAAAAAACTGTATGACGATGCGGCAGACCGCAAGGACATCCTGTTCTATGGCTATCTGTACCAGCAGAAAAAGTGCTTTGGACTGGACTACAACGACCTCATCAAATTTACCCTCTATCTGTTTTCAATTAACAATGAAATTCGTCTGAAGTGGCAGAAACGGCTGGAATATATCATGATAGACGAGTTCCAGGACATTGACGCACTTCAGTATAAACTTATGGAAGTCCTCTGCAGGTACCACGGCAACCTGTTCGTCGTGGGAGACCCTGACCAGACCATCTACTCCTGGCGCGGTGCCCGGGTGGGCTATCTGCTGGACTTTGCCCGTGCCTTTCCCAATGCGCAGACAATCATGATGAACCGCAACTACCGTTCCACACCCCAGGTGCTGCATGCGGTCAATGCGCTTATCTCTGCCAACACCGAGCGTATCCCCAAAGATCTCGTGCCGGTCCGGGGCGACGGGGCGCCGGTGGTCTGTCATCTGGGAGAAACACAGGAGCAGGAGTCCGCTTTTATTGCGGCGCAAATTCAGTCGCTGCACAGGGACGGTCTGCCTTATGGAGACATTACGATTCTGTACCGCGCCCACTACCAGACCCGCACGGTAGAGGCTGCGCTGCAGAAGGCAAAAATTCCATACCGCATCTACAGCGGGGTGCCATTCTATGCACGAAAAGAAATCCGGGACGCCATAGCCTATCTTCGCCTTATCGGGTTTCAGGACGACCTGTCTTTCCGCCGCATAGCAAACGTGCCGAAGCGCAATATCGGCGAGCGGCGCATGGCATTTCTCAGCGGCTATGCCGAACAGCACGGCACAACACTCTATCAGGCTCTCTGTTCCAATCTGGACAATCCGCTCATCCGTACCACCGGCGGACCGGAACTTGTGAAGCTGGTGGAACACTTCTCCGCAGAATCGTCAGAAATGCCAATCTCGGAGCTCCTGACGGCCGTTCTGCATGAAAGCGGGTACGAATCCATGCTCCGCACGGAGGGCTCACAGGAGCGGCTGGACAACCTGGCGGAGTTCAAACAGTCCATCTATGAATATGAGACCACCTGCGGTGAGGAGACAACACTGGAGAGCTACCTTGCCCACCTGGCCCTGTTCACCGGCGCCGACGCCGATGCGGAGGGCGACCGGGTCAAACTTATGACCATTCACACCGCCAAGGGTCTGGAATTTCCCTGTGTATTTCTGTGCGGTATGAATGAGGGCATCTTCCCATCCCGAAAAATTCGCAGCCGCCGGCAGATGGAAGAGGAGCGCCGGCTCTGTCTGGTCGCAATGACCCGGGCAGAGGACCGGCTGTTCCTGACCGCCGGCGGCGGCCGCAACTTTGACGGCTCTGCCCGGTTCCCAAGCCGCTTTCTGCTGGATATCCCTGCGGAACTGCTTCAATTTACGGCCCCGCCCTCGGAAGAACTGCTGGAGGAGACACGCGCCTATATTGCGTGGCACGACCGCTATTTTACCGATGTCCCCGAAGACGGTACGTTTTCGGTGGGTCAGCAGGTGGAGCACCCTGTTTTCGGCAGAGGAATCGTTTTGGAAGTAGACCGGGACCGTAATGCTTATGCCATTCAGTTTGACGATCTGGACACCGTCCGAAAAATTACGTTTCGCGCCGCGCTGACTCCAATTGAGGAGGCAGAGCCCGAATAGTGTTCCCGAACAGAAGGCCCCCAATATGTTGGGGGTGAGTGGACTCTAAATAAATATTTTTTTCACAATCGGACGGAGAAAATCGGGAAATCTGCAGCGGAAATTCGCTATGCCATGCCATTTTCATGGCTTTTTACAGATGTACACCACCGATCAAAATGTGGTATTTGAAGCTTGACGCATCACAAGATGTTGCGTAAAATGGAGTTCAGTTTGGCGCAAATCTACGCCGCGTTTTTCGTGCGGAGCTTATACAGCCGCGGAAAACATACGGAACGGTACGGATATCCCAACGCACAAATTCCTTATGCGGCCGGCCGTTCTTCCAGACAGTGCATTATTGAGAGAATTGAGAGGTAGCCGAATGAAAATCATCAAACGTTCCGGCCAGGAAATGACGTTCGACAGCAGGAAAATTGCCAATGCTGTTGCCAAAGCCAATGCTGTGGTAGAGGAGAAAGATCAGCTTACCAAAGAGCAGATTCAGGAAATTGCGTCCAATGTCCAGGAGACCTGTTCCCATGTCAGCCGTGCACTCGGCGTCGAGGAAATTCAGGAGCTGGTCGAGGACCAGATCATGCACCACGGTGCCTACGAAGTTGCGAAAAAGTACATCACCTATCGCTATACCCGTTCCCTGGCGCGCCAGTCCAATACGACGGACGACAAAATCATCAGCCTTATTGAGTGCAACAACGAAGAGGCCAAGCAGGAGAACTCCAACAAAAATCCGACGGTCAACAGCGTACAGCGCGACTACATGGCCGGCGAGGTCAGCCGCGACCTCACAGAGCGCGTTCTTCTTCCGCAGGACATTGTCCAGGCGCACCGCGACGGCATCATTCACTTCCATGACTCCGACTATTATGCACAGCATATGCATAACTGCTGCCTTGTCAACCTGAAGGACATGCTGGAAAACGGCACCGTTATCTCCGGTACCATGATTGAGCGTCCGCACTCCTTCTCCACCGCCTGCAATATTGCGACGCAGATCATAGCACAGGTCGCCTCCAACCAGTACGGCGGCCAGTCCATCTCGCTTGCGCATCTGGCACCGTTTGTTCAGGTCTCCCGCGAGAAAATCCGCCGCCAGGTTCTCTCCGAAATGGACCAGTTCGGCATTCAGGCTACGGACGAACAAATCCACGATCTCATTGAAAAACGGGTACGCGAAGAGGTTCAGCGCGGCGTTCAGACCATTCAGTACCAGGTTGTCACCCTGCTGACCACCAATGGCCAGGCTCCGTTCGTCACTGTTTTCATGTATCTCAACGAGGCCGAGAACGAGCAGGAGAAGAATGACCTCGCCATCATCATTGAAGAGGTTCTCCGTCAGCGCTACCAGGGCGTCAAGAACGAAAAGGGCGTCTGGATTACCCCGGCCTTCCCGAAACTCATCTATGTTCTGGAAGAGGACAATATCCATGAGGACTCCAAATACTGGTATCTGACCCGCCTTGCCGCCAAATGCACGGCCAAGCGCATGGTTCCGGACTATATCTCCGAAAAAATCATGCTCCAGCTGAAAGTGGACAAGAATGGCGAAGGCCACTGCTACACCTGCATGGGCTGCCGTTCCTTCCTGACTCCGTATGTGGACGAAAACGGCAAGCCGAAGTATTACGGCCGCTTCAACCAGGGCGTCGTTACTCTGAATCTGGTTGACGTCGCCTGCTCCGCCATTGAGGGTTCCAAAGAGGGGACCTCGGACGAAGAAAAGCAGAAAAAATTCTGGTCGATGCTCGACGAGCGCCTGGAGCTCTGCCACCGCGCACTCCGCTGCCGCCACGAGCGCCTGAAGGGCACGCTCTCGGACGCAGCTCCCATTCTCTGGCAGTACGGCGCACTGGCACGTCTTGACAAAGGCGAGCCCATCGACAAGCTGCTTTACGGCGGCTACTCCACGATCTCCCTCGGCTATGCCGGTCTGTGGGAGTGCGTCTACGAAGTAACGGGCAAGAAACTGACCGAGCCGGAAGGCGAGGCTTTCGGCCTGGAGGTCATGCAGGCCCTGAACAATGCCTGTGCCAAGTGGAAAGCGGAAGAGAACATCGACTACTCCATCTACGGCACACCGCTGGAGTCCACCACTTATAAATTCGCCAAATGTCTGCAGAAGCGCTTCGGTGTTATCCCGGGCGTCACCGACAAGAACTACATCACCAACTCCTATCATGTCCATGTTACGGAGAAGATCAACGCGTTCGACAAGCTGGCGCTGGAGTCTAAGTTCCAGAAGCTCAGCCCCGGCGGAGCTATCTCCTACGTCGAGGTTCCGGACATGCAGGACAATATTGACGCGGTACTCGAAGTCATGAAGTTTATCTATGACAACATCATGTATGCCGAGCTGAACACCAAGAGCGACTACTGCCAGGTCTGCGGCTATGACGGAGAAATCTCCATCATTGAAGAGGACGGCAAACTCATCTGGAAATGCCCGAACTGCGGCAACACCGACCAGGACAAAATGAACGTCGCACGGCGTACCTGCGGCTATATCGGCACCCAGTTCTGGAACCAGGGCCGGACGCAGGAAATCAAAGAGCGTGTGCTGCATCTGTAAGATGTAAAGCTACATAGCTTCACACTGAAAAGAGGCCTTCCGCATGCTGCGGAGGGCCTTTTTTCTAAAAATTTTTCCGAACCTTATCCGGAAAGGCTCCCTCAGTATAGTCAGAGCACGGAAGGAGAATGCAAAAACCGTGTTTTTTGATTCGAAAGGGTAAGCAATATGAAAATGAAAGGCAGCGGAAAGCTGCGGGCATTTGCCGCCGCAGTCACCCTGTCAGCAGCAGTTGCAGTAAGTGCAAATGCCGCGACGAGTGACTCCATTCAGATGCCGGATGCGGCACCTTCAAACGCAAATGCGGTTGTCTCAGAGATCGGCAATATTAAGACCACACTGGACAACTTTGTGCCGGATGGCCAGGGGCATCTCTTCAAGGCGCAGGCCGGTGAGACGGAACAGACCGCTGAGCCGACAACGACAGAGGAACCGACTGCAGAAACAGAACCGCAGGAGACGGAGGAGCAGAGCAGCTCTCCGCTCAGCACGATTGCAGAAACCGGAATCGGCGGCGTAATTGGAGCTGTTCCGGGTGCATTCAACGGTGCCGTATCGGCGGATTCAACGGCGGTGTTCTTGGAAATCTTGCAGGAAATGCCATTGGTGCACTCAATGGCGGAATTCTCGGCGCAGTCAATGGTGCTGTCCTGAACGGCATAGCCGGCAATGTCGCCGGTCTGCTGGGCGGATCCGGAATCGGAGCCATGGGCGGCACCGGCGTAGGTGCGCTGAATGGCGCTGGAATCGGCGCACTGAACGGCGGACTGATTGGAGCCGGCAACGGCGCACTTCTTGGCGCTGTGCCAGGTGCAGTTCTCGGTGCAGTTCCAGTGGCACTGATCGGCGGACTTGTAAATGCCCCGATCTACGCATACATTTACACGGAGTTCATGCAGCTCCCGCAGGGCATTCTCGACGACATCTTTGGTGCAGTAAATGGTGCTGTTCTCGGCGCGCTTGTCAACGCTCCATTGAATGCATATATTTTCGAGGAATTCATGCAGCTCCCGCAGGGAATTTTTAATGAATTTGTCGGTGCAGCTGCCGGCGCACTCGTTGGCGGGCTTCTTGGCCCTGTTGGCATCATCCCCGGAGCCGTTGCAGGATTTTTCCTCGGCAGAACCGTCCTTTCCTGGCCTGTCATTTTTGGCGATCTGGTTGTCGGCTACATTCTCGGAGCTGCAATCGGTGCAGTGGCCGGCGGAGTCGGCGGGTTCTTCTTCGGAAATTCCATCCTTTATTGGGCAGATGTCATTCGTGATCTTGCTGTCGGCAATATCATCGGATTCGCAATTGGATCTGCAGCAGGTGCTCTTCTCAGCGCGCCGGTCGGCGCCATCGGTGCCGGCATTTTGACTGCGCTCGTCGGCGCTCCCATCGGGGCCCTTGTCGGTGCTCCAATTGGTGCATTCGTCGGTGCTCCCATCGGCGCTGTTGTTGGCATTCCGCTCATCGGGATCGGTGGCGCAATTGCCGGAACAATTGCCGGTGCCGTAATTGGCGCCGTCATTGGTACTCCAATTGGTGCAGTCATCGGCGCACCGGTGCTCGGCATTCCGGGTACTGTTGCAGGCGCCATCGGCGGAGCTGCAATCGGTCTTCCGATTGGTGCGGCCTCCTTGGATCGCTCGGCGCCGCAGCCGGGTTTGTTCTCTCCCAGCTGCTTGGCGGCAGCTCGGATTCCGCTGATCCGACCTCGGAACCGGCAGAGTCCGTACCGGAGACCCAGGAAGCCGAATAGTTATTACTTTTAACAACTTCTTCCAAACTCCTTGAGAGGGGGCTGCTGCAGATCTGCAGCAGCCCCTGTTTTTTTGGACATCACTCCGGTATCCACATATCGTTGATTGCAACAAAAAACCTCCTGTGTTATTGTAAAAATCAGACACCAGAGGAGGGATTCCGTGACATACACTCTGCAGGAGACGACGGCCTGGGGACGGGCGCATTTTGTCGTACGAGATGAGGACAATACGAAAGTTCGAATGGCGGAAGGCCGCGGAAAAATTGAACTGCAGAACGCCGACCGCAAGACGGTGGGAAGCGTGAAGCGAAAGGCTGCGTCTACGTATCAGGTGCAGATCGCGTCGGGGAAGAGAGGGCAGCTGGAGCCCAGCCACGGCGGCGGCATGCGGCTGACGGCCTGGAACTGGACTGTGGTGCGGAATCCGGGCGGGGTCTCATGGTCGGTCCTGGACAATGACCGGAAGCAGGTTGCGAAAATCACCCGGGGCACCGGGGTACGGCGGCCGGTCTATTGGCTTGATATTCGTACAAAGGAAGATCTGACGATCATCACCCTCGTCGCCATTGCCATTCGGCTGAATGAAATCGGCCGGGCGGTTATCATCTAAATACAAAACGGTCTGCTGTGGGCGGGCCGTTTTTTCTTTGTCTTTTGCTTCCGTTATACTATAATGAGGGAAAGAAAACGGCTCTCCGGGAGATGATTTTATGCATTACAAATACTGCCCCGAGTGCGGCACGAAGCTGATCCCGCATCCGGCAGGAGATGACGGCGACGTCCCGTACTGCCCCAACTGCAACCGGATGTGGTTCGACAGTTTTTCCGACTGTGTCCTGGTCCTGGTCTACGACGAGTTCGATGAACTGGCCCTCTCCAGCCAGTGGTATCTGCCGAAACAGTTCGCATCTTTCACCACGGGCTATATGAAACCCGGGGAGACCGCCGAAGAGGCGGCTGCACGCGAAGTGCAGGAAGAGCTGGGGCTGACGCTCCAGTCCGTCACTTACGCCGGAACCTACTGGTTCGATTACAACAGCCAGCTAATGCATGGATTCATCGGCTGTGCCAAAAAGGCGCCGCTGCATCTGAGCACCGAAGTGCAGTCGGCAAAATGGGTTCCCGCCGCGGAGGTCCCGGGCGTTATGCTCCCGGATTTTCCCGGCAACGCGGCCATGACGGTGTTCCGTCAGTATATCAGAAGCCGCGGGCTCCCCATGCCAGATATCCCCACGATGACGCCGGAACAGCAGAAGCGAATGATGCGTGCGACAAAAGAAAAAATTGGTTCCAAATAAAATGGACCGCCGCAGACAACAACTCTGCGGCGGTCCTGCTGGTTTTTGACCCAACTGGCTTGGCTTGGAGGGAGGTTGGGTCAAAAATTTCTGCTTCGAATTAAATATATAGTTTTACTCAGGAATACCGTTTGACCAAACCATCAAAAATCCGGGGCTTGGGTCAAACAATTAACCCAACCCCAAATCCCCGCTGGGTCAAAGAACACGCTCGCGCTTCCCGCACACTTATCCCGCCAGCTTTCCGCCGGCGGTGCGGTTTTCGCGGTCCATCTGCTCGAAGGTGCTGTACATGTGGTCGCGGGTCAGGAGGGAGATGTTGTGGACGACCTCTTCCGGGGTCTCCTTCATTCCGCGGGTGAACCAGATTTTGACCATGCCGTAGAGGGCCATGGAGTAGTATTCGTTGATGTATTCAATCTGCTGATCGCGCAGGAGGAGGGTGACGCCGTGGGCGGTCTCGTAGGTGCGGATGGCGCTGTGAATGAACTCGGAGACAATATTTTCGGCGAGCTCCTCGATGTGGGCGGTGTAGTCGCGGGCGTAGACCGAGGAGAGGATGGCGAGCATGTCATGGCGTTCCTCTATGACGAAGTAGAGCAGCTGCTCGGCCTTCTCCTGCCAGTTATCAGGTCCGATGGGCTCGTCGCCGATGATGCGGCGGACGTTCTCGGTGCACATTTCGTTGAGGAGATCGCTCAGAGTGTGGTAGTGATAATAGAATGTCTTCCGGTTGACCTGCGCCCGGTCGGTCAGGTCGTGGATGGTGATGTCGTTGACCTTCTTTTCGCGGAGCAGCTCCCGAAGAGCTTTGGTCAGAATTTGTTTGGTGTAGCGCGCCATGGCAAGTCCTCCGTTTCGGGATATTTTCGGAATGTTGTCCCGATTTATTCCCATTGTAGAACTTTGTCCCATTCCTGACAAGCACCTGTGTGCCTTTTAATAAAAATGAAATCAAAAGGAGGGCACGCATATGAAATTCCTGAGCGAAGAGTGGCTCGGTCAGTATGAGCCGATGGCGAAAAGCATTTTCGCCCCGGGCGTCACGCCGACGGGCTGCAACGGCACATTCCTGGAAGTATTCCGCCATGTCCCGGCGGCAAACGGGGACACCGTATGGATTATGTATGAGTTTGAGGACGGCCTGCTCGTCGAACAGAGCCACGGAACCGGCCGGACCCCGCGGGGGGCGGATTTTGTCGTCGATTTGGATCTGGATCTCCCGAAGAAGCTGCTGAAAAAAGAGGTCAGGCCGGAGGAGCTCCTGGATTCCGGACTGGTCAAATTCCAGATGAACTTTGTCAAACTGATGCCGGTAGAGCGCGCGTTCATCCTCATGCAGGTGCTGAAGGCCATCAACGAGATGAAGCTGCCGTTCTCGCGCCATTCGGCGATTACCGCAGTACGCGGCTACACGGCGGTTATCCGCAAAGGCCTTGAGAAGAGAGGAGTGGCGCTGAAATGAAGTATCCGGAATTGTTCAAACCGTTTAAAATCAACCAGCTGGAAATTAAGAACCGCATCTGCATGGCGCCGATGGACACCAAGCGCGATGCCGCCAACAACACCCTGAGCGACGACACCATCGCCTACTACGCCGAGCGCGCCAAGGGCGGCGCCGGCATGATCGTCACCGGCGCCTTCGCCGTCAACAACGGCATTGAGCGCGGCATGGCGGTCAACGAGACCCTCAGCGGCACCAAGGGGATTGGGAACCGGATCCGCAAACTGGTTGCCGAATGTCACAAATACGGCGCAAAGCTGTTCCTGCAGGTCGGCTTCAACTTCGGTCGCGCCGGCTTCCCGCCGTCAGTCCTGCGCCTGGTGGCGCCGTCGAAACAGCCCGGCCTCTGGATGCCGGAGGTCATGTGCCACGAGCTCACCACCCACGAGGTCAAAAAGCTCATCCGATCCACCGCAGAGGATATCAAGAAATACGCCTATGACTGCGGCTGCGACGGCGTCTCCATTGTCGGCCCCTACGGCGGCTACCTCGCCGACCAGTTCGGCAACGCGGCTTTTAACCACCGCACCGACGAGTACGGCGGCAGCGTGGAGAAGCGTTCGCGATTCACGGCTGAGACCATCGAGCGCGTCCGCGAGCTCTGCGGACCGGACTTCCCAATTCTGGTTCGTATGTCCACGCGCAACCACATTGAGGGCGTGCACAAGGGACAGATTCCGGGTGAGCCGTACAAAGAGTTCGGCCGCGATATCGACGAGAGCATTGAACTGGCCCACTACTACGAGAAGGCCGGCGCCGACGCGTTCCTGCCGGCCAACGGCTGCTACGATGCCCTCTATTGGCAGTACTCCCCCATGTACCTGCCCGAGGGCCTCTGGCTCGACGACTTTGCACCGTTTACGAAGGCCGTCAGCGTGCCGGTCATCGGCCCTGGCCGGATCCTGACCCCGGACATGGCCGAAGAGGCCATTGAGGACGGCAAAGTGACCGCCGTCGCCATGGGCCGTGCCCTTCTGGCCGACCCCGAGTGGGCCAACAAGGCCGAGGCCGGCGAGGCGGAGGAGATCCGCCCCTGCATCGGTTGCAACAACGGCTGTATCGGCCGCGTCATGAATGCCGAGTGCATCATGTGCGCCGTCAACGCCGATATCTATAACGAGCGCCATCAGGAGATTGCCAAAACGGCAAGCCCCAAAAAGATCGCCATCATCGGCGCCGGCGTCGGCGGCATGGAGGCGGCCCGCCGCCTGAAACTGGCCGGCCACGACGTCACGATCTATGAGAAGAGCGGCGAGCTCGGCGGTATTTTCAACGTCGCCGCCGCCCCGGACTTCAAACACGGCGACGAGCGCCTGCTCGACTGGTACGCACTCCAGATGAAAGAGCTGGACATCCCGGTCAAGCTGAACACCGAGATGACGGCAGATGAAATCGTCGCCCTCGGAGCGGACGAGGTCATTGTCGCCACCGGATCGAACCCGGCCACCCCACCGGTCGCCGGCCTCATGGATGCGAAACCGGTCTACGCCTCCGATGTCCTCACCGGCAAGGCCAAAGTCGGCAAAAAGGCCGTCGTCCTCGGCGCCGGCCTCATCGGCTGCGAAACCGCTATTGCGCTTTCCAACGATAAATCGCGCGATGTCACGATGGTGGAGATGGCCCGCTGGATTATGCTGGGCGGCGGCGCGCCGGTTCCGACCGCCAACGTCGAGTACATGGAGCGGATCCTCGGTGCGCGGGACAACGTCCACATCCTGACCCGCACCATGGCGAAATCCTGCGCCGACGGCGTGCTGACCGCCGAGACCAAGCGGAAAGGCACCTCGGAAATTCCGTTCGATACCATCGTCATTGCCACCGGCCTTCGCCCGAACCAGAGCCTCTACGAGGAGCTGACGGGCAAGATGGACGCCGCCCATGTCTACAACATCGGCGACTCCAAGAAAGTCGGCACGGTCATGACCGCCGTCCAGATGGCCAAACAGGCCGCCGACGCGATCGGCTGATCATCTCAATCTTCTCCACACAGGCAAAGGGACCGCTGCAGAGGTTTTCTGCAGCGGTCTCTGTGTTTTGTGTGAGGGTGTGAGTGGGGAAGGTGCGGGTGGACGGAAATGGCGGTAGAGCGGGTTTGGTCCAATGTTTTGATGGCGAATTTACAATGTAAGTGCAACACATAGAAATGACACATAGCTTTCCTG
>UQOE01000026.1 GCA_900542575.1 uncultured Oscillospiraceae bacterium | reverse complement strand
GTACCGGACACCTTATGAAGTCTTCTATTCGAAAGTGTTGCACTTGACTTGAAAATTCGCGAGAGAAAAAGAGCAGGAAAACGAGTGTTTTCCTGCTCTTTTATGCTCTATTTTATTTTGCTTTAATGATATCTGCGCCGAAATAGGGACGAAGTACCTCCGGGATGGTGATGGATCCATCTTCATTCTGATAATTTTCCATGATGGCTGCTGTGGTACGGCCGATTGCAAGACCGGATCCATTCAGGGTATGAACGTATCTCGCCTTTCCTTTTCCGCCTTCTTTGTACCGGATATTGGCGCGGCGGGCCTGGAAGTCCTCAAAGTTGGAGCAGGAGGAAATCTCAACGTAACGGTTATAGGAAGGCATCCATACCTCAATATCATAGGTCTTTGCCGAAGAGAAACCGACATCGCCGGAGCAAAGGGTGACTACATGGTAGGGAAGGCCCAGACCCTGCAGAGCAATTTCGGCCTCATGGGTCAGAGACTCCAGTTCATCGTAGGAGTGGTCCGGCTTGACAAATTTGACCAGTTCGACTTTGTTGAACTGATGCTGACGGATCAGACCTCTGGTATCGCGTCCTGCACTGCCGGCCTCTGCGCGGAAGCAGGCGGAATAGGCGCAATAGCGAAGCGGGAGATCATCCCCATTGAGAATGCTGTCGCGGTACATATTGGTAACCGGAACTTCAGCGGTAGGAATCAGGAAAAGATCATCGGTGGTCTTGAACGCATCATCTTCAAATTTGGGAAGCTGACCCGTTCCGGTCATGGATGCACGGTTTACCAGGAATGGCGGAAGAACTTCGGTATAGCCGTTTTTCGTATGGAGATCGAGATAATAGTTGATGATGGCTCGCTCCAGACGGGCACCTTCGTTTTTATAAAAATGGAAGCGGGCGCCGGTGACTTTGGCTGCAGTGTCCGGGTCAAGGATGCCGAGATCGGCACCGAGATCCCAATGTGCTTTCGGCTCAAAATCAAATTTTGTGGGCTCTCCCCATTTTCTCTTTTCCACATTTTCACTGTCATCTTTCCCGTAGGGGACACTTTCATGCGGAATATTGGGGATCTCCAGCAGGATCTCTTTCTGACGGGATTCATATTTGGAGAGTTTCTCGTCGTTCTCTTTGACCTGCGCCTTAATCTGCGTCATCTCGTCGAGGATTTCCTGGATATCTCCGCCGGCCTTTTTGATTTGCGGAATCTTTTTGCTGGCCTCATTCTGTTTCTGTTTCAGTGAATCGGAAATTTGAGTCAGTTCCCGGCGCTTTTTATCAATTTCAATCAGCTCATCCACTTCGGCGTCCAGATTCATATTTCGGGAGCGGACCGCTTCTTTTACTTTCTCCGGATTCTCTCGGATTCGCTTAATATCTAACATAACTGTATATCCCCTTTCGGTTCTTTAGGATTCCGCAACGTCAAGTTGGGAAGCTAATTTCTGTAAATCATCCTGGTCGAAGAATTCAATCTCCAGCTTTCCGCCTTTTCGGCTGCCGGTTACTTTTACCTTTCGGCCGAGACTCTGCTGCAGTGCCAATTCTACCTCGCTGTAAAAGATATCCTGGGAACTGCGTTTTTTCGGTCTGGGTTTGGATTCCTTCTGTGCATTTCGAATCCTTTTTTCAATCTCCCGGACGGAAAGACCGTGATCTCGGATTTCTTCTGCGGTCTTCTGCATTTGGGTCTCGTCCTGGAATCCCAGCAAAGCCCTTGCATGGCCGGCAGAGATCTCCCCTGCTTTTGCCATATCTCTCACCGATTCCGGCAGATTCAGCAGACGCAGTGCATTGGACACGGCGGGCCGGGAACAGCCGACACGGGCTGCTGCCTCTTCCTGCGTCAGATGATATCGGGTTATGAGTAACTGCAGCCCTTCTGCCTCTTCGATTGGGTTTAAGTCCTCGCGCTGCAGATTTTCAATGAGTGCGATCTCCATCGCCTGCTCATCGGACATCTCCTTGATGATGACGGGAACTTCTGTGAGCCCTGCGATTCGGGATGCACGCCACCGGCGTTCACCAGCGACCAACTGATAAGAACCATCGGACATGGGACGTACCAGAAGCGGCTGCAGCACGCCGTTTTTCTGGATGCTTTCAGCCAGTTCATCCAACGCCTTCTGATCAAAGGTCTTTCGCGGCTGTTCTTTATTCGGCTCAATCTCCGTAAGTCGAAGGGTAACCGGTGCGGTATTGCCGCCGAGGTCCTCTACCGAATTATCGGTAAACAGGGCATCCAGGCCTTTTCCCAGACCTCGTGCTTTTGCCATAGAATCTTACTCCTTTATGTTCTTTCTTATGATCTCGTCTGCAAGCTTTAAATATGCCTGACTTCCCTTGGAACTCTTGTCGTAATATTCGACTGGGAGGCCAAAACTCGGAGCTTCAGAAAGACGGACATTTCGTGGAATTACAGTGGAAAAAACTTTTTTGGGAAAATATTTTTTTACTTCTTCCACCACCTGCTGTGTCAGGTTCAGTCTGCCATCGTACATGGTCAGGATGACGCCTTCGAGGTCAATATAAGGATTATAAAGACGTTTTACCTGTCTTACTGTTGTAATCAGCTGGCTTAATCCCTCCAGTGCATAGTATTCACACTGAATCGGTACCATAAATGTATCGGATGCACAGAGTGCATTGAGGGTGATCAGCCCGAGTGACGGCGGACAATCTAACAGCATGAAATCATAGTCGTCATAAAGAGGTGCAAGTGCAACTTTTAAGGCACTCTCACGCTTTTTCATGTCTACCAGTTCCAATTCTGCACCTGCCAGATTCATATTAGCAGGGAGAACATCGACTCCTTTGAATTCCGTATGTACGATCGTCTCTTTTGCTGGAACTTTGTTAATGATGACATCATAGACGGACTGGTCCAGTTCTCTTTTATCGATTCCGAAGCCGCTGGTGGTATTACCCTGGGGATCGATATCGACCATGAGAATTCGAAGACCTTTCATTCCCAATGCAGCGGAGAGATTTACAGCAGTGGTTGTCTTTCCAACGCCGCCCTTTTGGTTGACAATGGAGATGGTTTTTGCCATTTTCTCACCTTGGTCTTTCTTTTCTTCTTTATTAAGGGTGATTACTAGTTTACCATAAGTAAATATCTAAAAAAAGAGGCAGGCACGTTTCACGTGAAACATACCTGCCTCTTTTTCTGCTTAGTGAAGCGGATCTTTCTTAATTTTTCCCATTGCGCGGGGATATTTTTTTTGAGTCTCTTTTATTTTCTTTATGGAAAGAATTTTTCTCTCTCCATAACTGGACAGACTGTATTCGGTTATCTTTGGGTTGGAACCACCAAGTAATTGGAGTGCATTGCCGGTATTTTTAATTTCCTGCTCAGCATCCGGCCCTTTCATGGGTAGAAAATATCCGTTTATTTTAACATATGGAATACATAGCTCTGCGAGAACGGGCAGATTGGTTACGGCCCTTGCTGTAGCAAAATCAAACTGCTCCCGGTAGTTTGGATTCTTTCCCCCCTCTTCTGCTCGAAGATGAAGAAGTGTTGTGGACAGTCCTAAATCCTTCTGAATAGTATCAATTACATTCAGACGTTTTTTCGTTCCATCCAGCAGCGTTATATCCAGATCGGGTCTGGCAATTTTCAGGACTAAACCGGGAAAACCTGCTCCAGTGCCAATATCAATGACCTTGCTGCTTTCAGGGAAATGTTTCACGTGAAACAGCATGAGGCTGTCCAGAAAATGTTTATAGAGAATTTCATCCGGGTCGGTGATTGCTGTGAGGTTGATTTTTTGATTCCATTCCACCAGCCGGGCGGCATAGAGATCAAATCGATCCAGAGCGGTCTGATCTAAAGAAATTTCGTACTTATCCGCTTCTTGCCGAAGAAGAGCACTATTAATCATGTTCTGCTCCCCTCTTTTCCAAATAAATCAGCAGAACCGAGATGTCTGCCGGACTGACGCCGGAAATTCGTCCTGCCTGTCCAATATTGGCCGGTCGAATCGACTGTAGTTTTTCTCTTGCT
Source organism: uncultured Oscillospiraceae bacterium (assembly GCA_900542575.1). Taxonomy (GTDB): domain Bacteria; phylum Bacillota; class Clostridia; order Oscillospirales; family Acutalibacteraceae; genus RUG420. The sequence continues at coordinate 20,318 of UQOE01000026.1, read as the reverse complement.
TCCAGTCGAAGCCCTTCAATGGATGCATAATCGATGTTTTCTGGCAGCATTTTCTTCTCCAGACGCCGCATCTCATGAATCTGGGATTCCTGCCTGGAAATATAGCCCTCATATTTGATCTCGGTCTGAACCTGATCAAATATCTCATCCGGAAGATCTGGTCTTGTCTGATCATAAGGAGCCAAAAGTTCATAATTGAGCTGCGGCCGTTTCAAAAGATCTTTCAGCTTGACACCGCCGTCCAGCGGAGATGTTTCACGTGAAACAAGAAGCTGATTAAGTTCTTCCGATGCGTGTATGGTAGTAACTTCCGCACGTTTCATCTCGTTCGCGATCTCTTCCTCTTTTTTCTGCAGGCGTGCAAATCGTTCATCGGATACAAGACCGAGGTCATGTCCATATTGCATCAGACGGCGGTCCGCATTATCCTGCCGAAGAACAAGGCGATATTCGGAACGGGAAGTCATCATGCGATAAGGCTCATTGCAGCCTTTGGTCACTAAATCATCAATCAGAGTTCCAATGTATGAGCTGGCACGGTCCAGAATAAAGGGCGTTTTATTCTGCACGCGAAGTGCGGCATTGATGCCGGCAATCAGTCCCTGGGCCGCGGCCTCCTCATATCCGCTGGAGCCATTAAACTGACCGGCTCCGAACAGACCTGGAAAGTCGAGAAACTCCAGAGATGCTCGGAGCGACAGAGGATTGATGCAGTCGTATTCAATGGCATAGGCGGTCCGTGTGACCTGACAGTGTTCCAGACCGGGAATCGTATGGAGAAACTGCAGCTGGACATCTTCCGGAAGAGAAGAAGAAAGTCCCTGGAGATACATTTCCTGTGTATGTTTGCCGCAGGGCTCAATAAAGATCTGGTGCCGCTCCTTTTTCGGAAAACGGACAATTTTATCTTCAATACTGGGGCAATAACGGGGGCCGATTCCCTCAATCTTTCCGCTGTAGAGCGGAGAGCGGTTGAGATTGTCCAGGATTACCTCTTTCGTCTCCTCATTGGTGTAGGTAATATAGCAGACCGAAGAATTATCCGGCTGGAAGCGATCGTCGTCGGAAAAACGTACCAGCTTTTTGTCGCCGTGCTGAACTTCCAGGTGATCGATATCAATGCTGCGCAGATTGACGCGGGGCGGCGTACCGGTTTTAAAGCGGCGTGTCGGAATACCGAGCCGTTTCAGTGATTTGGAGAGCTCCGTTGCGGGGAAAAGACCGTCCGGCCCGGATTCATAAGAGACATCGCCGACATAGACGCGGCCGCCGAGAAAGGTTCCGGTGGCCAGGACGACTGAAGAAGCGCGGTAGACAGCCTCGAGTTTGGTTTTTAACCGCCATTTTCCATTCGGCTCCTGCGTCAAATCAATAATTTCCGCCTGGCGAAGATCCAGATGTTCCTGGCTCTCAATGACATTTTTCATATAGGCGGAGTAGTCCCGGCGGTCGATCTGTGCGCGGGGACTGTGTACGGCCGGACCTTTGCCGAGGTTCAGCATGCGGCTCTGAATCATATTGTGGTCGGCCGCGATTCCCATCTCCCCACCCAGGGCATCAATTTCGCGGACCAGATGTCCTTTCGAGGTGCCGCCGATGGCAGGATTGCATGGCATATTGCCGACCCAGTCGGCGCTGATGGTAAAAATACAGGTGGAGCAGCCAAGTCGGGCGGAAGCCAGCGCAGCTTCTATTCCGGCGTGGCCGGCGCCGATGACGACGACGTCGTATTCCTGTGCAAAATATTCCAAGGTAATAATTCCTCACTTTCCAACACAGAAGGTGGAAAAAACTTCTTCAATTACGGTATCGCTGACGCGCTCACCGGTCAGGACCAGGAGCGGTTCCAGGCTGGCATCGACGCAGACGTTGACGGCGTCCATGGTCATACCGGTCTCAATGGCCTCGATGGCCTCTTCCAGCGCTTTCATAGATTCTCGAACACAGCTGAGCTGTCTTTCGTTGGCGAGCATTGCTGCACCGGAGTCAAAATCGGCAGTGCCGAGGAGGGCCTCCAGGGCCTGTTTCAATTTTTCAAAACTGTCGGTATCTTTGGCGGAAAGCGTAAGGACATCCGAGACATAGGGAGCGACCTGCTCTGTGGAAACGGCCGTTCCAAGGTCTGCCTTGTTCAGAATAGCGATGCTTTTTTTCCCGCTGCAGGCCTCCAGAATATGGTAATCCTCTGCGGTGAGCGGCTGGCTGCCGTCAAAGACAGCGAGCAGAAGATCGGCGTGGTGAAGCCGTTTTCGGGCCATCTCAATACCGATGGACTCGACAGTGTCCTCGGATTCGTGCAGACCTGCCGTGTCGGCCAGACGGAGGACAACGTTCCCAATGACAGCAGTCTCCTCAATGACGTCCCGGGTCGTACCGGCCACATCGGTTACAATGGAACGGCTTCGTCCGAGTAGGAGATTCATCAGCGTAGATTTTCCGACATTGGGCTTTCCGACAATGGCTGTGCTGACACCGGCGGTTACTGCCTGACCGGCGTCAAATCGAGAACAGAGGCGGTCGAGCTTTTGATACGTCTCTCGAAATTGTTTCAGCAAAACATCAACGTCCAGCTCTTCCACATCTTCGTCCGGGTAGTCCGCCCAGGCGGCCATGTGGGCAGAGGCTGCAATTAGGGGTTCTGCGGCTGCCCGGATTTCCCGGCTCAGGCTGCCCTCCAGTGCATGATAGGCGGCATTGGCGGCCTGAACGCCCTGGGCGGAGATCAGGTCCATAACAGACTCCGCCTCGGTCAGATCCATCTTGCCGTTGAGGAAAGCGCGCTTGGTAAATTCCCCTGGCCCCGCCGGTTCTGCCCCTGCCGCGAGCACCCGGCGCAGAACCTCCTGGATGAGATACAGTCCGCCGTGGCACTGCAGTTCGATGACATCTTCCCCGGTGTAGCTTTTCGGAGTGCGGTAGACGACGCAGATCGCCTGATCCAGCCCGGGAATCTCTCCGAAGACAGCGGAGTAGCCGGGGACCGTATCCAGCGGCTGGTTTCGTTTGGGCACAAAAACACGGTCGGCGACCGTAATGGCCTCCGGTCCGGAAATTTTGACGATACCGATGGCGCCGGGACCGTTCGGCGTAGCGACTGCGGCGACAGTACTGGACAAAGACAGGACTCCTTTCTCCCGTTTTGGATTGACAATTAATTGGTATTATATTAAGATTTCTATCACGTGTAAACAATGAAAAATGTTCATGGGAAGGGACTCTCGTATGAATAATAACGAAAAGACAATGGATAAAATCGTTGCGCTCTGCAAAAACAGGGGCATCATCTATGCCGGCAGCGAGATCTACGGCGGCCTGGCAAACAGCTGGGACTATGGTCCCCTCGGCGTGGAACTGAAGAACAACGTCAAAAAGGCGTGGTGGAAAAAATTTGTCCAGGAGAACAAATACAACGTCGGTCTGGACTCCGCTATTCTCATGAACAGTGAGGTCTGGAAGGCTTCCGGCCATGTCGGCGGATTCTCAGACCCCCTGATGGACTGCAAAGACTGTCATGCCCGTCACCGTGCCGACAAGCTCATCGAGGACTACGCCGCGGAGAACGGACTTGATATCGTCGCGGAATCCCTCTCCAACGAGGAGATGGAGCAGTTTATTGCCGACCACGGCATTACCTGCCCGAAGTGCGGTTCCAAAAACTTTACCGGCATCCGCCAGTTCAACCTGATGTTCAAAACCTTCCAGGGCGTCACAGAGGACACCACCTCTACCCTGTATCTCCGCCCGGAGACGGCACAGGGCATCTTTGTCAACTTCCCGAACATTGCCCGGACGACCCGCCGCAAAATTCCGTTCGGCGTGTGCCAGATCGGCAAATCCTTCCGCAACGAGATTACTCCCGGCAACTTCACGTTCCGGACCCGTGAGTTTGAGCAGATGGAGCTGGAGTTCTTCTGCAAACCGGGTACCGACCTTGAGTGGTTCCAGTACTGGAGAAACTACTGCCATGAGTGGCTTCAGGGTCTCGGCATGAAAGATGAAAATCTCCGTCTCCGCGACCATGAGCAGGCTGAGCTCGCCTTCTACTCCAAGGCGACCACCGATTTCGAGTACCTCTTCCCGTTCGGCTGGGGCGAACTCTGGGGCGTGGCAGACCGGACCGACTACGATCTCACACAGCACCAGACCTTCTCCGGCCAGAAGATGGAGTATATGGATCCGCAGACCAACGAGAAATATATCCCGTATGTAATCGAGCCCTCGCTCGGCGCCGACCGTGTTGTCCTCGCCTTCCTCTGCGAGGCCTACGACGAGGAGACCACGACCAACGACAAAGGCAAGACAGATACCCGTGTCGTTCTTCATCTGCATCCGGCCCTTGCACCGTATAAAGCGGCGGTTCTCCCGCTCTCCAAGAAGCTCGATGCAGAGGCCAGTGAAGTCTACGCCGGTCTTGCGAAAGATTTCATGATTGACTACGATGTACCGGGTTCCATCGGTAAGCGGTATCGCCGCCAGGATGAAATCGGTACGCCGTACTGCATCACCTATGACTTCGACTCCAAAGAGGACGGCTGCGTCACCGTACGCGACCGCGACACGATGGAGCAGGAGCGCATTCCGATCAGCTCCGTCAGAGAATATCTTGCTGCACGGGTCAAATATTAAATCGCACATGAAACAGCAATTGGTGCCGTCGTACCGACGGCGCCAATTTTTTTGTCCGGTTTTCCGCTAAGATGGAGAAAAGGAGGAGCACCCATGCACAATTCAGAATCTGCTGTTCCGACCATCCTCTGTTCCGGTTTCTACTCGTACGGGCCAAACTCCCTTCTCTGCCGGACTCCGATGGGGCACCAGTGGGGCGGCTTCCTCTGCGGTGACCTCGCGTCCAAAATGCGGGAAGAGGGCTGTCTGGTTCTTGAGGGGGATGTCAGTCCCACTTCCTCCAACTGGGACCGGTCCTGCGAAATGTATGCCTGCATAAAAGGCGGACGCGTGGATTACGGCGCGCAGCATGCGAAAAAATTCGGCCATGCCCGGTACGGGAGAGAGTACCCCGGTCTGTACCCGGAGTGGGATACGGCGCACCCTGTGGATCTCTGGAGCCACTCCATGGGGGCTCCCGAAATTCGCATTCTGACCTCGCTTCTCTGCTGTGGCTGTCCGGAAGAAATGCAGGCGGATTCCCCCTCTCCCCTGTTCGCCGGCGGAAGCGGGAAAATAGTACGAAGCGTCACAACGTTCGCCGGGGCGAACAACGGCACCTCCATTGCAGATCTGGCCTACTATGCCCTGGCAAAATCCACGGGCTCCGAGAGACGGGGAAAAAAGGTGCTCAGCGCCATCCTCGACGGACTCGATCTGGTGCTTAGCCGCAAGCCCCTGAATGCATTCATGGATACCTATGTCAGTGCCTGGAGCGGACTGGACCGGTGTCGGACGGAAGACCTTGGTTTTTACGATCTGACTGCGGAAGGGGCGAAAAAGATCAATGAGAGGTATCCGGACTGCCCGGACACCTACTACTTTGCGTATCCGACCAGTACAACCCGGAGGGCAAAATGCGGATCGGTCCAGGTGCCGCAGAGAGAGACCCTGATCTATGGAATTCCGGCGCTTATTATGGGAAGCTATACCGATTCCCATGTCCGGGCGGCTGGAAGAAATCGTGTGCGGAAAATGATGGCATGATCAATACAGAGCTTACAAAGGCGCCTTTTACCGGGGGCAGCCACAAAGCGGAGACCTGGCACGGGGACACCGGCCTGAAGCCCGGCGTCTGGTACAACATGCCGCTTCTTCCAGTGGAGCACCTGGGCGTGGTAGGATACTATCTGCCGATCACCGAGACCGCAGATATGCGGAAGGTTTTTATGGAACAATACCGGAGAGTTCAGAACTTACGTTAACGAAACAGGACGTGCAGCAGGATATCTGCCGCACGTCCTTATCTTCTTCAGTTAAAATTTAGTTTTTCCAGCATGGTCTGTTCCCAGGTCTGATAAGCCTCTGCATTCCATTGCTCGGGGCTTTGCATGGCCATACTCTGGATGGACTCTCCGGCGGCATTGGCTTTTGCCAGCCGGGCGGAAAAAAGCGGCTTGCGGAGCAGCCGGCCGAAGGACGGCATCAGGCGGTCATTTCCCACCGGCGTACGGGTCCGACTGGCGATGAGCTGCAGCATGGCATCTGTGAGCAGATTGTCCTCATAGGCGGAGGCTAGTGTCTTCGGGTCGGTGGTGAACAGGGAGTATTTGACGCCCTGGAGGTAGAAGGAGCTGGCGACGACTTGATGGTAATAGCGGACCTGGTAGCGCCATAGGTCTGGCAGCGAGACGCCGTACTGAAGCACGGTCTCCGCCAGAATTTGACCGGAGCGCAGAGCGTCGGAGAGAAAATTGGATTTGTCGATGCAGGCGTAGCCCTGGTCTACCATTCGCAGACTGGGAGCCCGGACCGGAAAGACCGAGGCAGTGCCGTCCTGGATGTTTTTTCCGGAGAGGAGCGGCAGCTCCATGCGGAGTTTAGAGAGATCGATCTTCAGCTGATTTTTGTCGGCGCCGTCGAATCGTCCAATGAGAATGCGGACTGTGCCGTCCGCTTCCTGATAGAGTTCGGCAATTCCTGGGATGCCCATGGGATTCATCATAAAGATTTTCTGGGGCTCCGAGGGCTTCGGGGTGTTCGGGAGTGCAACGGTTAGCAGACCGTTCATTTTTCGGCTTTTCTGGTGGGTAAACGAGTTGGGCATGAGTCCGATGCTGTCGATGACGAGGTCGGCTTCCAGGGGAAATCCATTTAAGTAGATGCCGCGGATGACTCCCTGGTCGTCGGTCAGCAGCCGGTCTACCTGCATTTCAAACCGGAAGGAGACACCGGCGGCCTCAGCCAGGGAGATGAGCTCCGCGGAGAGGCTCCGTCCATTGATATGGAAGCAGCGATCCGCTTCTGGCATTGCAATGACCCGAGGCCGGCGCGATGTGGAGACATAGTACGTACTGTTGGGGCAGCGGACCGTCTCCGGCGGCAGCGGAATTTTCAGGTCCGTAAAAACGGAGGGCTCCACGTCGATGGGCCATGAAAAACCGACCTGTTCCCTGGGCTTTGCCTCAAAGAGCAGAACTTCCATGCTGGCCCCGGCCAGAGCACGTGCTGCCTGAAGTCCGCCGTAGCCGGCGCCCAGGACAATGATTTTCTTCATAGTGACATCACGCTTTCCGAAAGCATTTCAAACTTATTGTAATACAGCGGGGAGGGAAACTCTAGAGCGGACAAAAATTTACATATGTGAAGACAAAACGGACGCTGCCGACTGACAGCGTCCGTTGCAGACATTCTGTATGGTTTCAGACTCCGCGGTAATTCCGGTAGAGACCGATGACCTTACCGAGTATGGCGAGCTCGTCGCAGTAGATGGGGTCCATGCAGTCGTTTTCCGGCTGCAGGCGGAAACAGTCCTTTTCCTTATAATAAGTCTTAACCGTGGCTTCGTTTTCCAGGAGAGCGACGACCTTGTCGCCGTTTTCCGCATAGGGAGTTTTTTCGACGAAGATAATGTCTCCGTCCAGGATACCGGCGTTGATCATGGATTCGCCGTGCACGCGAAGCGCAAAGACCGGTTTGTCGGAGGAGACCGAACCGGTAAACGGGAGATAGCCCTCAATTTCTTCGACGGCGAGAATTGGCTTACCGGCGGTGACGGTGCCGACCAGCGGGACGTTGGTGTACTCCGGAGACTGGTCCTGTACCGTAAGATGGATGGAGCGCTTCAGCTTCGGGTCACGGTAAATGTAGCCCGCCTTTTCCAGGGCGTCCAGATTGGACTGGACGGAAGACGTGGATTTCAGACCGACGGCGCTTCCGATTTCCCGGATGGTGGGTGGGACGTTGGTGGTCTGAGTCCGCTCCAGCAGATATTGGTAGATGCGTTCCTGTGTCCGATTGATTATTTCCATGGTATATCTCCCAACCAAATGTTCTCACGAAAATTGTACCATCCCGCGAATCAAATAGCAAACATTTGTTTCCAAAACAAATGTACGGTACCGAATTCTCTGTCGGTGTGCTAAACTGGAGACTAGTTTACAGGAGGAATCAGCCTTATGCCCTATCAGAGAAACCGTGCCATCAGCGGCATGACGGAAAAGAGCAAACTGCATTGGATTCTCGCCCTTTCATTCCTTGCTATTGTCATTGCACTTATCGTGTTCTATGCGATCAACCCGCGGGATTTCCTGCAGACCTTTACGAATGAACACAGCTATGCCAATATCGTTGTCGCAAAGAATGCGGATCGCGCGGAGAAGGCGGCGAAGCCCACGCTGAGCTATCTGAGCGGGAAAAAGGCCTGGCAGACCGAGGGATCGACGGACTGGACCCTTTCCTCCTCTGCCGCGGACTCATTCGGCAGCCGATCGCTCGCTTCCCAGTTTCAGGATGCGGTGAACGGACTGACCTTTGACGGAACGACGCAGATGCAGAGCGGCCGTATGGTTGGCCGCTATGCAATTGGCGACGCGTATGGCCCCGTTCTGAATACCGAGATGTCGGCCGGCGGCGGCCATGTGGACCTCAACACCGCGCAGCTGATGATCGGCTGGCACAGAATTTCTGCCGACAGCACTGCATCCAGACTGCTGCAGCCGGTCTCCCTGGACAGCCGGGCCCGCCGGGCGCTGAACTCCCCAAGGGTCCAGAGGCGAATTGCAAAAGATCTGCGCAGGGGCTGGAAAGATATGCAGAAAGACGTCTCCGTCAGTGAGGAGGACAACTGCTCCTTTTATATGCCCGACAAGCGGGCGGACGGCGACCGCCTGACCATTGTTCTGACCCAGGAGAATCTGCACGACTTTGTGGAAAACGCTTTCTGGGAGATGAAGGAGGACGGCAGCCTCTACCGGGCCTGCAACAGGGAGCTTGGAAGCCGGGATTATGCCTCCCGGGAGGCATTTACGCGGGCGGTCTACAGCATCGGCTCGGCGTATCTGCAGAGACTGGAGGAGACTGGGATATCCGGCGTCTCCTTTGACCTCTGCATCAATCGAAAAAATCAGATCGAGGCCTGCAATGTGCTCGTCAAGATGTCGGACGGCTCCGATGGATATACGGTCAACACCATTCTGGAGGACGCCTATCACCGGGGCCCGGCGCTTAAAGTGCAGAAGGGCGAAAATCAGATCTTCGCCTTTACCGCGAATTCCAGTGAACACGGCAGCGGAACCGGTACGATTCAGTTCGGCAGCGGTGCACAGACGACGGTTCACTGGCTCAAGTGGAAGATGGACCATGGACTGCCCACCGGGGAATTTCATGTGGACCCCTTTACGATTCCGGGGCTGGAATCCTACGGCAGTATTCAAATTGACTGGTCCTGTGCCAGACATGGGGAGCAGAAAACATGGCACCATTCTGGAACGATTACATCCGGCCGGCTTGGAAAATTCGTCTGCAGTCTGGACGTCTCGGAGACCGACTATGAGCTGATGAAGATCCCCTTCTCCGGCGAGGTGACAAAGCCATCGAGGCAGAAGATGCAGGATGCCTGGAACCGGTATCTGCTGCAGAGTCTTCCTCAGGTGCGCCCGAAATGGAAGAGCTTTGTCAGTGGTCTGAATTCAGTTCTCCGCCAGCAGCAGGCGCAGCCGCAGGAAGATGGGACAGCTGCTGAGACGGCCGGCACCGCTTCACAGGAAATTTATCAAAATTCCTATTGACGCGGTCCGGAGCAAGTGATATATTATTAAAGCAAATAAAGCAGAACAGATCCGTTCTCACCTTGTGGAATTTCGTTTTCACGGGTCAATAGACGAAGTTTTGCAGGCCTGAAAGCCTGTTCTCGGATATTGCACGGACGGAATCTTCTGTCCGTGTTTTTTTGTGATTTTACTTAATCGGAGGTGCTTGAACATTAGCAGTAAGAACACGCAGATCAACGGGGATATCCGCGACAGAGAAGTCCGTGTCATTTCGGCGGACGGCGAACAGCTCGGCATTATGTCGGCGCGGGAAGCAAACCGTCTCGCGGAGGAAAAGAACCTGGATCTCGTAAAGGTTGCGCCCCAGGCCAAACCGCCTGTGTGCAAAATCATGGACTACGGCAAATACCGCTTTGAACAGACGAAGCGCGAAAAAGAGGCCAAGAAGAACCAGCATGTCATCGACATCAAAGAAGTCCGTCTCTCTCTCAAAATTGACAAGCATGACTTTGACACCAAGGTCAACCAGGCGAACAAGTTTCTGAAGAGCGGCGACAAGGTCAAGGTCTCCATCCGTTTCCGCGGAAGAGAAATGGCTCATCCGAAAAACGGCTATGAGATCATGGACAAATTTGCCGAGGCCTGCAGTGAATACGGTTCTGTCGAGAAACGACCGAAACTGGAAGGCCGTCAGATGCTGATGTTCTTAGCAGCAAAATCCAATAAACCGCCGAAAAAAGGCGGCAAAAAGAAATCACAGCCCCAGAAGCAGCAGGCCAATCCGGCTGCAAAGGCTGAGGGTTAAATATTAGGAGGATACCACAATGCCGAAAATTAAAACTCACAGCGGCGCAAAAAAGCGTTTTAAAATGTCCAAGAACGGAAAACCGAAAATTGCGCATGCCAATAAGTCCCATATCCTTACCAAGAAAAACACCAAGAGAAAGAGAAATCTGCGCAAACAGACCGTTGCCGATAAGACCAACCAGAAGCAGATTAAGCGTCTCATCCCTTATAAATAAGCCGAGTGCTTCAGGGAACAGACAGAACGAATTAACGTAACGGAGGAAATTTACCATGGCACGTGTTAAAGGCGCAATGATGACTCGCAAGAGAAGAAATAAAACGCTCAAGCTCGCAAAGGGCTACTATGGCTCCAAGAGCAAGCTGTTTAAGACCGCAAAAGAAGCGGTTATGAAATCCGGCCAGTATGCCTATATCGGCAGAAAGCAGAAGAAGCGTGAGTTCAGAAGAATCTGGATTACCCGCATCTCCGCTGCCGCCAAGGCAAACGGCATGAACTATTCCACGTTCATCAACGGTCTCAAAAAAGCCGGCATCGACCTCAACCGCAAGATGCTCTCCGAGATCGCCATTTCCGATCCGGCCGCTTTCACCGCTCTCACCGAGCAGGCCAAGGCAGCGCTGAAATAAAAAAATTGTCTTTCATTCAAACACGCCCGCGCATACGGGCGTGCTTTTTCTATCTAAACGGGATACTTTCGTATGGAAAAGATTACCAGTACCAGCAACCCAAAGGTTAAAGACGCAGCCAAGCTGCTCCGTTCCAACCATGCCCGCAGGGCCGAGGGCCGGTTTGTCCTTGAGGGACTCCGGCTCTGCATGGACATCGTACGAAGCGGGCTTACCGGCGAGGAGCTGTTTGTAACAGAGGAACTGCTGGCCCGGGAGCCGGAGAAGCTGGCGGCTCTTTCCGCCTGCTGTCAGACCACTTACGTCATCAGCGAAGCAGTGGCCGAAAGGCTCACAGCTACGCGAAATCCTCAGGGCATTTTCTGCGTTCTCCCCACGCTTGACAAACAGGGGGACCGGAATACAATAGAAAAAATGGACCGGCTGGGCAGATATATTCTGCTCGAAAACGTCCAGGATCCCGCCAATCTCGGGGCCGTCAGCCGGACGGCAGAGGCTCTGGGCCTGTCGGGAATGATCGTCTCCGGCGGCTGCGACATCTATAACCCGAAGGCGCTTCGCGCCTCCATGGGTGCGCTGCTCCGCATTCCGGTCCATGTCACCGGAGACGTTCCGGAAACCCTGCGGACAGCGGGGGAAAACGGTATGAAGACATACGCCTCGGTGCCGAACCGCGGCGCAGTGCCGGTCACCGAATGCAGATTCGGGGACGGCATCATCTGCGTCGTCGGGAACGAGGCAAACGGTGTTACCGATGAGACGCTTGGCTGCTGTCAGGAACGGATTACCATTCCCATGGCCGGTCGGGCGGAATCCCTCAATGCGGGGGCGGCAGCCTCCATTCTGATGTGGGAGATGGTAAGACCATATGAAGACCGCAGCAAACAACAATAACATTAAATACTGGGTCTGGCTGCAGAAGGCCATAGGCCGCGGAGCCAGACTGGCGCCCATCCTGGACGCCTTTCCGGGCGGACCGGAGGAAATCTACTGGGCGGATGACCGGGAACGCCGCATGTCGGGCGTTTTCCGCAGTGAGGCGGCCCTGCGCCGGCTGAACAGCCGGGACTTTACTGAAGTCTATCGGGTTCTCACCTCCTGTGCGAAAGCGGGCATCGACCTCCTCTCCCCGGAAGACCGCCATTACCCGGATGTCTTTCGGGCAATGGAAGATCTCCCGGCGGTCATCTACGCAAAAGGAGATCTTCGTCTGCTCAACGGCGCTTTTCCCATATCGGTCGTGGGGGCGCGGCGCGCTTCCGGGGACGCCCGGCAGACGGCGGCTTTTCTCGCACAGTCTCTGACGAAAGCCGGAATGCTCATTGTGAGCGGCGGTGCACTGGGAATTGACAGCGCCGCACACACCGGAGCCCTTTCGGCCGGCGGAAAAACTGTCTGCATTCTGGGTTCCTCTCTGACCGAGGAGTACCTTAAGTCCAATCTGGCACTTCGACAGGCAGTCTCGGAACAGGGCGTTCTGCTCTCTGAGAAGGCCCCCGACGAACACTATCACCCATCCGACTTCCCCAAGCGGAACCGTCTCATCGGTGCGCTGGGCATGGGAACCATTGTCGTCCAGGCCGGAAAGGACAGCGGCTCTCTGTCCACGGCCAGACGGGCTGCGGACTTCGGACGGGATGTCTTTGCCGTACCGGCTCCGGCAGGGGCCGCAGGCTATGAGGGCGGAACTGCGCTTCTGGAAGACGGGGCCATTCCCTGTACCTCGCTCCAGTCTGTTTTTGACGTATACCTGACGCCCGACCAGTTACCGGAACAGCTAACGGAGTACCGCCGTCTGCTGCATCCGGAGGCTCTGTCGGAGGAACTCCGCACGCTTTCTCTCTGCAGAGGGAATCTGCCGGACGTCCCCTGGGAACTGGATGCGGTTCAGCGGGAAAGAGCGGAACAGAGAGCACGGCAGGAGCGGGAAAAACAGCTGTTTCTCTCCCGCAGGGAGGCCGGGCCGGAACTTTCCGACCGCGCCCGTCAGGTCTACCGCTGTTTTGCGGGGCCCTCCCTCTCCCTGTCCGAACTGCAGGCCATGGTTCCGCTGACCGTCAATGCGCTGCTCGGCGCGCTGTCCGAGCTCGAGGTCTTTGGCTATCTCGTGCAGCAGCCGGACAAAACTTATAATTTTACTGCTTCGTAAGGAAGGAAAGATATGTCTAATCTCATCATTGTCGAGTCGCCGACAAAAATCCGGACCATCAAACAGGTCCTGGGCGACGACTACGATGTCACGGCCTCCATGGGCCACGTCCGGGATCTCCCGGCCGCCCGTCTGAATGTCGATGTCAAACACAATTTCCAGCCGCGCTACGAGGTCATCAAAGGCAAGGAGAAGCTTGTCAAAGAGCTGAAGCAGTCCGTACCGAACTACGACCATGTCTACCTCGCAACCGACCCCGACCGCGAGGGAGAGGCTATCTCCTGGCACCTGGCGGAACTGCTCGGTCTGGATGAGAAGGAAAAGAACCGCGTAACTTTTAACGAGATCACGAAGTCGGGCATAACGGAGGGCATGAAGCACCCCCGTACCATTGACCAGAACCTGGTCGATGCCCAGCAGACCCGCCGAATTCTCGACCGTCTTGTGGGCTATCGCATCAGTCCCTTTGTCTCCCAGAAAATCCGCCGCGGACTCTCCGCCGGACGCGTTCAGAGCGTCGCCGTACGGCTTATTGTGGACCGCGAGGAGAAAATCCGGGCCTTCAAGCCCGAGGAGTACTGGTCCATCGACGCCAAGTTCAACCCGCCCGGGAGCCGGAAGCAGTTTCCGGCCGCGCTGACCGCCGACGAGAAGGGCAAAGTAAAAATTGGGAACCAGGAGGAATCAGACGGCTATCTGAAACGCCTGGAGAACAACACGTTTACCGTCGAATCGGTACGGAAAGGCACCCGCCGGAGACAGCCGCAGCCGCCGTTTACAACTTCGACGCTGCAGCAGGATGCATCGCGCCGGCTGGGCTTCCAGACCCGCCGGACGATGAAGGTGGCGCAGGAGCTCTATGAGGGCGTCAACATCCAGGGAAACCAGGTCGGTCTGATCACCTATATGCGTACCGACTCCCTGCGCATCTCCGAAGAGGCCACTACTGCCGCAGCATCCTATATTAAAGGGACATACGGGGACAGCTATCTGCCGGATAAGCCCCGGAAGTTCAAGACGAAAAACAAGGCACAGGACGGCCATGAGGCCATCCGGCCCACCAATATTGAGCGGACGCCGGACATGGTCCGCGGCAGCCTGACCTCGGACCAGTACAAGCTCTACAAGCTCATCTGGCAGCGCTTCCTCGCCTCCCAGATGGCGAACTGCGTCCAGAGCACCATGAAGATTGAGATCCGCGCCGAGAAGCCGGACAGCGACGGCAGCCAGTACTGCCTGTTCTCCGCCAGCGGCTACAGCGTTAAATTTGACGGATTCACGACCCTCTACTCCATCGAGGATGAGAAGAGCGGAAGTCAGCTCCCGGAGATGAAGAAGGGCGACGTGCTCAAACTGCGCGACCTCACCGGCAACCAGCATTTCACGCAGCCGCCGGCCCGCTATACCGAGGCCTCCCTGGTCAAGACGCTGGAGGAAAACGGCATCGGACGTCCGTCCACTTATGCGTCCATTATCTCCACGATCCTGTCCCGTGAATATGTCGTCCGCGAGGGCAAGACCCTGAAACCGACGGAGCTCGGCGAAGCAGTGACGAAACTGCTGGAGAAGGAGTTCCCCAACATCGTCAATACCAAGTACACCGCCGACATGGAGGAGAAACTGGACGAGATTGCCGCCGGACAGGACCATAATGGAAAACCCATTGACTATGTCAGCGTCCTGCAGAACTATTATGACGATCTGGAGTCCACCCTGGCCAAGGCCAAGGAGGATATGAAGGGCAAAAAGATTGAGCTCGAAGAGGATAAGACCAATATCCCATGCGAAAAATGCGGTCGGATGATGGTCATTAAGACCGGGCGCTACGGCAAATTCCTCGCCTGCCCCGGTTACCCGGAGTGCAAGAACACCAAGCCGCTGATCATTGAGACCGGCGCCGTCTGTCCGAAGTGCGGCGGCAAGGTCATCCAGCGTAAGTCCCGCCGGGGCTATGTCTTCTACGGATGCGGCGAGTACCCGAAATGCGACTTCAGCACCTGGGACGTTCCCACCGAGGAGACCTGCCCGAAGTGCGGCAGCAACCTGTTCCGCCACCGCGGACAGCTGATTTGCCTCAAGGAGGGCTGCGGATTCGAGAAGGATATTCCGCGCAAAAAGAAGAAGAAATCAGAGGAAACGGAGGCCGCGGGTGAAGAGTAAACGAGCCATTGTGGTGGGCGCCGGTTTTGCCGGCGTCGAGGCCGCATGCCAGCTGACCCGGAGCGGAATTCCGGTGGACCTCTATGAGATGAAGCCGGTCCGCTTTTCCCCGGCCCACAAGTCGCCGGATTTTGCCGAGCTCATCTGTTCCAACTCCTTTAAGGCAAAACGCGTCGGCTCCGCCGCCGGTCTTATGAAGGCTGAGATGAAGCGGTTCGGCAGCCTCTGTGTCGCATGCGCGGAGGAAAACGCCGTGCCGGCCGGCGGCTCACTGTCCGTCGACCGCGCAGCCTTCTCCCGGGCCGTGACCGAAGCCATCGAGGCCGATCCGCTGATCACCGTACACCGGGAGGAAGTGACAGAGATTCCGACCGATGCCGATGCCGTCATTGTTGCGGCCGGCCCGCTCGCCTCGGATGCTCTGGCGGCCGATATAGAGCGGCTGTGCGGGGACTCCCTCCACTTTTTTGATGCGGTGGCCCCCATTGTCAGCGGCGACTCCATTGACATGGAGAAGGCCTTCTTCCAGTCCCGCTACGACCGGGGCGGAGACAGTGACTATATAAACTGTCCCATGAACAAAGAGGAGTATGAGCGCTTTTACGATGCGCTGATCCACGCGGAATCCGCCGAGCTCCACGACTTTGACAAAAAACATGGCGTCTATGAGGGATGCATGCCCATTGAGGTCATGGCCTCCCGCGGTCCGGACACGATGCGCTTTGGGCCGCTGAAACCGGTGGGTCTCCGGAATCCCCGGACCGGCCACCGTCCCTGGGCGGCGCTGCAGCTCCGGAAAGAGACCGCTGAGGGAACCATGTACAATCTGGTCGGGTTTCAGACCAATCTCAAATGGGGCGAGCAAAAGCGCGTTTTCTCGATGATTCCTGGTCTGGAACACGCAGAGTTTCTGCGGTACGGCGTCATGCACCGCAATACGTTTCTCAATTCACCCAAACTGCTCGGACCGGACTTTCAGTTCCGGACCCGTCCGGGCCTCTATTTCGCAGGACAGATCACCGGCGTCGAGGGCTATATGGAGTCCGCCATGTCGGGCATCCTTGCCGGGTACAATGCGGCGCGCCGCCTTCAGGGGCAGGAGCCGCTGGTGCTCCCGGACTTTACGATGATGGGAGCGCTGTCCCGCTATATCAGCAATCCAACTGTGGAAAACTTTCAGCCGATGGGAGCCAATTTCGGGGTCATCCCCCCGCTCCCGGAGCGGATCCGCGACAAAAAGGCCCGCTATGAGGCCCTGGCCGCCCGCTCCCTCGACTGGTTTGACCTAAACTTTCGGAGGTGTCCGTCATGAAAATCATTGTCGATGCATTCGGAGGCGACAACGCCCCGCTGGAGATCATCAAAGGAGCCGTCCTCGCGCGCGATCAGCTGGTCGGCGTCGAACCGGTGCTGGTCGGGGACGAGGCGGAGATCCGCAGAGTCTGCGCGGAAAACAGCATTGATCTCGGAAATATCGAGGTACATACCGCAAACGGCTTTATCCCGGTCGATGTCGATCCGTTCCAGATCCGTCACGCCTACAGCGAATGCTCCATGGCGGTCGGCCTGAAGATGCTGGCGGACGGAGAGGGCGATGCCTTCGTCAGCGCGGGTTCCACCGGCGCCGTCGTCGTGGGTGCCAACCTGTTTGTCAAGCGGATTAAAGGCGTTCGGAAACCGGCCATCGGATCCATTATTCCGGGCGACAAGGGCTCTTATCTTCTGATGGACACCGGCGCCAACGACAACTGCTCCCCCGACGTCCTGAACTTCTTCGGGACCATGGGTTCCCTCTATATGGAAAAGGTAATGCGAGTCCCGAATCCGCGGGTCGGACTGGCCAACATCGGCGTAGAGCCAAACAAGGGTACTGACCTGCAGCGAAAGGCCTATGAACTGCTCTCGGCAAATCCAAACATCAACTTTGTCGGCAACGTCGAGGCCAGAGATATCCCGTTTACCGCCGCCGATGTCGTCATCACAGACGGCTTTACCGGAAATATCTATCTGAAGACCCTCGAGGGAACCGCAAAAATGCTGCTCGGCAACGTCAAACAGATTTTTACCGCGAACACGATGTCGAAACTGTCCTATCTCGGCGTCCGGAAAGGGTTCCACGGTCTGAAGAATAAATTTGACTCCAAAAAAGTGGGCGGCGCCCCGCTGATCGGCGTCCGGAAACCGGTTATTAAGGCACACGGCTCTTCGAATGCCGAGGCCATTCTGAATGCCATTCGCCAGGCACAGACTTACGCCGAAGCCGGTGTCATTGATATCATCACGGAAAACGCGGCAGAGAGCCGGAAAAAAGCGGCAGACGAGGGGGCAAAAGCCGATGAGTAAAGAACATCTGAACGAGGCGCGCACCGCTGCGCTCCATTCGTTTGAGGAAAAGATAGGCTACACCTTTCAGGATCTCCATCTCCTGGACACGGCCCTGACCCACTCCTCCTATGCCAACGAAAAAGGCAATGGGCATAAGTACAACGAGCGCCTCGAGTTCCTCGGGGACTCGGTGCTGGGCTTTATCACCGCCGACGCTTTTTTCAACCATTTTCACGACCTGCCGGAAGGAAATCTCACCAAGCTGCGGGCCGCGACCGTCTGTGAAAAGTCCTGCTACGACTTCGCACGGGAAATTGACGAGGGTAACTATATTCTCCTCGGAAAGGGCGAGGAAAAGAGCGGCGGACGTCAGCGTGTCTCCATTCTGGCCGATGCGTTTGAGGCGGTTATCGCAGCCATCTATCTGGACGGCGGCATTGAGCCGGCGCGAAAATTTGTACTCCGCTTTGTCATGCCCGCTGTGGAAAAACACACCTATACCTTTAAGGATTACAAGACCACGCTGCAGGAGGTCATCCAGGAAAATCCGGAAGAGGAACTCACCTATGTTCTCGTCGGGGAATCCGGCCCGGACCACGATAAGCGTTTTGAGGTGGAGGTCCACCTGAACTCCAACGTCATCGGAAAAGGCATTGGACGCACGAAGAAGCACGCGGAACAGGAGGCTGCCCGGAAGGCGCTGGAGCTTATGGGAATATGAGCCACCGCAATATTGCGCTCTTTGTCGCCAACGCGGGCTGTCCGCACCGGTGCACCTTCTGCAACCAGTTCTCCATCACCGGAGAGCCGGAGACCGCGCAGCCGGAGGATGTCCATACCGCCATGCGGACGGCGCTGCAGAACGGACAGACCGGCGGGCAGATCGCTTTTTTCGGGGGCAGTTTTACGGCAGTTCCAAGGCCCTACCTCACTGCCTTACTGGAGGCTGCAGCACCCTACGTCGAGGATGGATCGGTCAGCGGCATTCGAATTTCAACCCGTCCGGATGCCATTGACGAAGACATCCTCCGGCTTCTGGAGAAGTACCATGTGACCGCTGTGGAGCTCGGCGCCCAGAGCATGTCCGATGAGGTCCTGCGAAAAAACCGGCGGGGCCATACGGCGGAAGATGTGGAAACCGCATCGCGCGCCATTCAGGCCCACGGCATGGAACTGGGACTTCAGATGATGACGGGGCTTTACGGCAGCACCGAGGCAGAGGACCTCGCCACAGCGGACCGGCTGATTGCACTGCATCCGGATACCGTGCGCATCTATCCCACTCTTGTCATGGAGGGGACGGAACTCGCCCGCCTCTATCGGCAGGGCCGCTACGTCCCGCAGACGCTGGAAGAGGCGGTCCGGACCTGTGCCGGGCTGCTCCGGCGGTTTCACGGAGCGGGCATTCCGGTTATTCGGCTCGGACTGCACTCCGGAGGCGGTGTCGAAGACGGATATCTTGCCGGCCCCTGGCATCCGGCCTTTCGGGAGCTCTGCGAAGGGCGCATCTATTATGAGGCGGCTGCCGAGCAGCTGAAACGCCTGCCGAAGGGGCGCTACCGGCTCTTTGTGGCGCCGTCGGAAATTTCCAAAATGACGGGACAGAAACGAAAAAATATTATAGAATTAGAAAAACATCAGTTTCGCTGCAGTGTGCGCCCGGACAGCGCCCTGCAGCCGTATCAGATACGAATTGAAGCAGAAGGAACATGATCGGGGGAAGCAATGGTCTTAAAGTCTCTGGAAATGCAGGGGTTTAAATCCTTTCCGGACAAAACGACGCTCCGGTTTGACAAGGGCATGACCGCCATTGTCGGGCCGAACGGGTCCGGCAAGAGCAATATCTCGGACGCTGTCCGCTGGGTACTCGGCGAACAGTCGACGAAAAACCTCCGCGGAGCCAAGATGGAAGACGTCATCTTCGGCGGCACGGACAAACGGCGCCCCATGGGGTATGCCGAAGTCACCCTCCGTCTCGACAACTCCGACCGCTCTCTCCCCGTCGAGACCGACGAGGTCGCTGTCACCCGGCGCTACTACCGCTCCGGGGAGGGCGAGTACAAAATCAACGGAAAAACCGCCCGGCTGCGGGATATCAACGAGCTGTTTATGGATACCGGCCTGGGCCGGGACGGCTACTCAATGGTCAGCCAGGGCAAAATTGCCGACATGGTCTCCAACAAATCCTCCCAGCGCAGGGAGATGCTGGAGGAGGCCGCCGGCATTTCTCATTTTCGGTACCGCCGCGCGGACGCCCTGCGCCGTCTGAATCAGGCGGAGGACAACCTGGTCCGTCTCCGGGACATCCTCGGAGAACTTGAGGGACGTGTCGGCCCTCTGAAAGAGCAGAGCGAAAAGGCCCAACGCTTTCTGGTCCTGGCCGACCAGCGCAAGACGCTGGAGATCGGCCTCTGGCTCTACAACATCGACGATCTGAAAAAACGCCTGAAAGAGCAGGAGCACAAGATTGACTATGCGACGGCCCAGTACAACGACGCGGAGACCAGTCTGCAGAAAATAGAGGAATCCATCGAGGCCTGTCTGGAAAAGACCCGCGGATTTACCATTGAAATTGACAAGGTCCGCAGCTCTGC
>UQOE01000025.1 GCA_900542575.1 uncultured Oscillospiraceae bacterium | reverse complement strand
TGGTGCGAGAGACGGGACTTGAACCCGTACTTCGTGAGAAACACGCCCCTCAAACGTGCGCGTCTGCCAATTCCGCCACTCTCGCAGGCGGTCTCTCGAGAACCAACTGGCCTCTCAAGCAACGATTTATATTATATTGATCTGAACTCCCGTTGTCAATGTCAATCATAATATTTTTCTCTATTTTTTTTGCGGATCCACCAGGCCATTCCGCCAATGACAAATGCCGCCGCAAAACAGGCTAGCCCAACGTAGACCGAAGTATTATGGTTACCGTTGATTTTCAGGTCACTCCAATACGTGCTCATCATGGTCTGGGTATTGGAGGGCAGATTGTGGAAATACTGATCTTTCGCCAGAATCTTTTTGTCGGGATACAGGACGGAATCTCCCTGGAAGGAATAATCGCTCATATTGACAACGGCCCTGTTCGGGGATGCATAGCAGATATATTCCGCATTTGCCAGTGCAATCTGCGGTTCTTCCATAAAGTTGATATACAGTTCAGCAGCACCTTTGTTTTGGGTTGTCTTTGGAATGCACATGGCATCGACAAAGATATTGGCCCCTTCTTTTGGGAATGCGATGCCGAGGTCGGGATTATTCTCTTTCATCGTAAAATAGTCGCCGACATAATAAGGTGCAAGCGCTGCGGCGCCGCTCTCCATGATATTGAAAATTTCATCCATAGCATAGGAGCGGACAAGAGGTTTCTGTTCAACAAGTTTTTGATAGGCTGCCTCCCAGTCTTTTCGGTCCGTCGTATTATAGTTTTGTCCGAGCAATGACTGAGCAATGGCAAAGGCGTCCCGCGGATTGTTAAACTGGATAATTTTACCTTTGTAATGCGGGTCCCAGAGTACGCTCCAGCTGTCAGGCTTTTCCCGAACCATCTTCTTATTGTAAATAAGAGCGACATAGCCGACATTGTACGCAACGGTGTACTGATCTTTCGGGTCATAGTACAGATGACGATAGGAAGAATCTATATATTTCATATTCGGAATATGATGCAGATTGATCTTTTCCAGCATACCCTCTTCCCGGAGCCGCTGAATCATGTAGTCAGAGGGAATAATGACATCATAGGCCGCCCCGCCGCTCTTCAGCTTGGCGTACATGTCCTCGTTGCTGTCAAAGTTTGTATAATTAATATGTATGCCGGTCAGCTGTTCAAACCGCTTGTTGACATCCAGACTCCCCTCGCTGCCGTCGGAGATGTATTCGCCCCAGTTATAGACATTAAGCGTTGTGCCGCGATATGGATTCTTCTCATAATATGCGGTATCAATGGGATAGTCTGCACTGCTCTTCTTTCCTGCTGCAAAAGCGGAGACCGGACAGAAAACCGTAAACAATACTGCAAGCAGAAGTGCCGTCCATTTTTTCATGCCCCTCTCCTCTCTGCGCGGCGGTTTTTCCGCGCCTCTCTCCGCGCCGCATGTGCGTCGCTCTGAAGAACGTTCATGACAATCAGAAGCACCAGCATGGTGAAAAAGATAATCGTGGAAAGTGCATACATATCTGGTGTGACACGTTTCTTGGTCATGGAGTAAATTCGGATAGGAAGTGTCTGAAACTCCGGTCCGCTGACAAAATAGCTGATGACAAAGTCATCCAGTGAGAGCGTAAATGCCATGATGGCACCCGCCAGAATGGAGGAACGGATTTGAGGAAGCGTCACCTTGAAAAAGGCCTGGGACTGCGTACAGCCGAGGTCTTCGGCCGCCTCCAGCAGATATGGGTCCAGTTCCGAGAGCCGCGGCATAATATTTAAAATGACATAGGGAAGTTCAAAGGTAATATGAGCAATGAGCATAGTTCCGAAACCGAGAACCCCCCTCATGGAAAACAGGGTTCCCACAAAGACAAACAGAAGCATCATGGAGATACCCGTAACAATATCCGGGTTCATCATTGGGATATTGGTCACAGTCATCATAGCACGTTTGTAATGTTTCCGGCGGGTATAGTGGAATCCAACAGCGGCCGCCGTTCCCAGGACGGTGGAAATGACCGCAGAGAGCACAGCCAGTACTAACGTATTTTTAAACGCCGCCATGGTTGCTTCGTCGCGAAACAGTTCGCCGTACCAGCGTGTGGAAAAGCCTCCGAACACACTGGTGCTGTTAGACGCATTAAACGAAAACAGGATGAGGACTGCAATGGGTGCATAGAGCAGGATCAGGAAAATGACCAGATAAACCGTTCCCGCCGCGCCAAGTTTTCTGCGTTTCAAAGAACCACCTCCCCGTCTTCCGAGCCGCCGAATTTATGCATAATGGCCAGGCTGATGAGAATGAGTACCATGAGCAGAAGGGAAATAGCTGCTCCGAGATTATAGTTGTATGCCGTCTGGAACTGAAGCTCAATGACGTCGCCGATGAGCGTATAGGAACCGCCGCCCAGTTTCTGCGAAATATAGAATGTGCTGACCGACGGGACAAAAACCATTGTAACGCCCGAGAGAATACCCGATTTGGTCAGCGGAAGCATGACTTTGCTGAAAATCTGAACGCCGCTGCAGCCGAGGTCCCGGCCCGCTTCCAGGTAGCGCTCATCCAGCTTGGAGAGTGAGGTATACAGCGGCAGAACCATAAACGGAATATAGTTGTAGACCATGCCGAAAACAACTGCACCGGATGTATTGATGAGATGCAGCGGTGAAAGGCCGATGTCACGCAGAAAATTGTTGATGATGCCCGTGTCCTCGAACAGGACCATGATGGAATAGGTGCGGAGAATAAAGTTCATCCACATGGGAATCATTATTAGCATGACCAGTATGGTCTGGGTAGAAGCTTTTGTTTTCGTGAAAAAATAGGCCAGTGGATAAGAAACTACCAGTGAGATGGCGGTTGCCAGCAGGCCATAATAGAGCGAGCGAAGGATGGTGTCGGTATAATGGGAAAGACCTGCCAGATTGGCAAGTGTCGCATGGCCGCTGCCGTCTGTGACGGCGAAATAGACCACAATGGCCAGAGGCACAACCGTAAACAGAATCATCCAGACAGAATACGGCGCAGTGAGCGCTCCGGTTTTCTTCATATTGTCTCTTCCTCTCCGATGGGGCTCTCCTCTGAAGTCAGATCCAGCGAAGCATCTGAGATATAGTCCATTTCGTCGGAGAAGCTGGAATAGTCGCCATAGCGGCCGGAGTACTCTGATTTTTCCATGATATGGATAGCGTCGGGGGCAATGTTCAGACCGATGGAGTCGCCCTCTGAACTCTGGCGCGTGGACTGGATCATCCATTTGAAGCCGCCGATATCCACAATGATTTCAAAGTAGACGCCTTTGAATGTAACCGCAGTCACCTTCCCCGTCAGCATACCCTGCTCCGGCGGAACCACTTCAATGTCTTCGGGCCGGACGACAACGTCAACCGGCTGATTCCGGCGGAATCCGCTGTCAACACAGTCAAACATATGGCCGGAGAAGCGGACCTTACGGTCCATCAGCATGATTCCGTCCGGAATATTCGATTCACCGATAAAATCGGCGACAAACGCGTTGCGCGGTTCATTGTAAATTTCCAGAGGCGTGCCGATTTGCTGAATTTGACCGCTGTCCATGACGACCACCTTGTCGGACATAGACAGTGCCTCCTCCTGGTCGTGTGTGACAAAAATAAAGGTGATGCCCAGTGAATGCTGGATGTCTTTCAGCTCTTTCTGCATGTCTTTGCGCAGTTTGAGGTCCAGAGCACTGAGGGGTTCATCGAGGAGCAGGACTTTCGGATCGACAGCAAGTGCACGGGCAATTGCCACACGCTGCTGCTGGCCTCCGGAAAGGGAGTCCACCGAGCGGCGTTCAAAGCCCTTGAGGTCCACCAGCTTAAGCATCTCCGTAACTTTCTGTTTAATTTTCCGCTCTTTGACCTTTTTTACCCGGAGACCGAATGCTATATTGTCATATACATTGAGATGCGGAAACAGCGCATAGCGCTGAAAAATGGTGTTCACCTGCCTCTTGTGGGCCGGGACATCATTCACAACCTGGCTGCCGAACAGAACCCGGCCGCTGTCCGGTGCCTGGAAGCCCGCAATAATGCGCAGCGTCGTTGTCTTGCCGCAGCCAGACGGCCCCAGAATTGTCACAAACTCCCCGTCCTCAATAGAGAGATTCAGATGAGACAGAACCGGGCTCCCATTAAATGAGACCGAGATATCGTCGAGTGTAATGATAGGCTGTTCGTTCAATTTTGCACCCCTCATTCCGAAAAAGAAAGCCCGGTTCACGGAGGCATCGTCGCTACCGTGCCGGGATTTAAAACAAATATAAAATAGCTCTGTTGAAAAGTCAATATGAAAAGAATTTATGGTTTACAGCCTCGAAACGACATTGTAAAATAGGTAAGATATTTTATGTCTATCAGCTCGAGAAAGGAGCCAAATCCATATGAGCAAAAAAGAAACGGTTCCTGTTGAACCGGAGCAGGAAGAGAAGGCTGAGCAGAAAAAAAGTTCCGGGAAAGAATTCCTGCACGATCTCCTCTTCTTCCTGATTATCGTTGCCCTTCTGTTCGTCTTAAACTCAACCGTACTCATCAACGCGAAAATCCCTTCCGGCTCCATGGAAACCACTCTCATGACCGGCGACCGCGTCATCGGCAACCGTCTTGCCTATAAGCACAAAGATCCGGAGCGGTTTGATATCGTCATCTTTAAATATCCGGACGACGAGTCCCAGTACTTTGTCAAACGCATCATCGGCATGCCAGGAGACACGGTGCAGATAAAAGACGGTAAAGTCTATATTAACGGCAGTACCACTCCCCTTCCTGACAAATTCTGCTATGGACATGGCCGTCCCGTCGGCGACTGGGGCCCGTATCAGGTTCCGGCCGGTCATTACTTTATGATGGGCGACAACCGAAATGACAGCCTGGACTCCCGCTATTGGTACAACACCTATCTGGCCAAAGACAAAATTGTAGCCAAGGTTGTCTACATCTACTGGCCGTTCAGCCATGTAAAAGGCATCAAATATAAAGATGTCAAGGCAAGCATTCCGAAAGCCGCTGTTCCGCCGGCCACCACCGTCAGAGCATCTGCTGTATCCTGAATATTGCAAAGATTTATCCGGGTGAGCTGTTCCGTGAACAGACTCACCCATTTTTCATTTCTAAACTCCATATATAACATAGGGCCTCCCTTCTATTAGAAGGGAGGCCCTAGCTTGTCTTGAACAAAATAGAATCAAATTTTATTTTTCGTCCAAATTCACATCCTGGTCCGGGAATGTACCATTGAGATGGTATTTCTTCAGAGCGACATAATTGAGGATGACATCCATTGTGCCCTCCAGACCGAGACGGGAAGAGTTCAGAATGAGATCGTAATTGTCGATGTCTTTCCAGCCGCTGCCGGCAAAATGGTTGTGATAGCTGCGGCGGCGCTTGTCGATGGTTTTGATTTCCTTCTCCGCCTCTTTTTTCGTCAGATTACGGGACTTCATGATGTGTCTCAGTCTCTTGTCGTCATCGGCGCAGATAAAGACGCTGACTAAATGGGGATTGTCCTTCAGAATATAGTCCGCACAGCGTCCGACAATGACAAAGGATTTACCTGAATCGGCCAGTTCGCGCTCATAGTCAAAGACATGCTCTGCAAGAATTTCCTCCAGAGAATTGGAAAAACCGTTGACCGAACGGGAGTTGAACACATTGCGCGGTTTTTCATCGTAGGCTTTCATGGCCTCCGGGTCAATGTTGTGTGTCTGGGCAATCTGATGCAGGATTTCCCGGTCATAGAGCTCATAGTTCAGACGCTTTGCCAGCCGAACCGCAATTTCATGACCCAGGCTTCCGTGTTCACGGCCAATGGCAATAATAATCTGGTCCCCCATAACAACATCTCCTTTATATGGCTTGGATTTCACTTATAGTATAGCATAAGGTTTGTGACAATTTCCACAAAAAGAGCCCCCGTTTCCGGGAGCTCTTATCAATTTTCTGCAAATTAAGCAAACCAGAAATATCTGCCGTAGATCATGAGCATGCAGCAGGCGACCACGAGGATCGTTGCTGGAGCATTATACTTACAATATTTTCCCCAAGTAACCGGATGGCCTTCCTTCGATACAATGGAAGTGCCGACCACATTGGCAGATGCGCCGATAGGAGTCGCATTGCCGCCGATATCGGTTCCGATGGAGAGCGTATAGGCAAGGACATTGACCGGAACGGCCGGAGAAGCCAGGGCCTGGATAACCGGAACCATTGTCGCTGCAAACGGGATGTTGTCGACGAATGCGCTGGCAAAAGCGGAGATCCAAAGAATGATGGCCACGACAATGTACGGGTTGCCGCCGCTGACGTTGCGGATGAACTTTGCAACGAGATCCAGGCAGCCGGTAAACTGGAGCCCGGCGACGACCAAAAACAGGCCGATAAAGAAGGAAAGCGTCTTATAGTCGATGGACTTCATGACATCTCTGGCCTCTTTGCCGCCGACTGTGCAGGCGATGCCAATGATGGCGATAAGACCTGCAAACAGACCGATGGTCGTAATCGTAAGACCCGTCTGCTTATTTGTGATAAGAAGAACAACCGTCAGGATGAAAACAACAACACTGACAATAAATGCATTCTTATTGGTAATGGCTTCTTTTGCCTCAGGAAATTCAACATTTTCCGGGCGATTGGCCTCACTCGCCTTGAGTTGTTTCCTGCAGACCAGCAGAAAGAAGATCATGACGATGACCAGGCTGATCAGTACCATGACGCCGGTGTTGGAGAAGAAGTCGAAGAACGTAAAACCTACGGCTGTGCCGATAATAATATTCGGCGGGTCTCCTGCCATTGTCGCTGCACCGCCAAGATTGGCGCAGAAGATCTCAGCCAGAACCATTGGAATGGGGTCAAATTTCAGCAGTCTTGCAAGTTCTACCGTAACCGCAGCGAGGAAAAGAATTACCGTGATACTTCCGATAAACATGCTCAGCAGAGCCGAGACAAGCATAAATACAATAAACAGCGGAACCAGCCGGTAATGAACTGCTTTGGCAAGTGCCAGGCAGACCCATTTAAAGAAGCCGGACCGGGACAGCGCCTCTACCATGACCCATACACCGAAGATAAACAGGATCGTCGACCAGCTGATGCCGAACGACTCCTCTGCGGAAGTACCGTACCAGAAGTTGGGTTCTATAATACTTTTCAAGTTCAAAGCCTTCCAGATTCCGGTGCCGGAATGACAGCAGAGTCCAAAGACCAAGAGGAGATCAAGTCCTCCGCAGGTGAGCGTCACCCATTGACGTTCCACCTTGCCGGTGACAAGAACTCCAAACATAGCCAGGAAGATGACCAGCGCGATAATTCTCGCGGCAATCAGGGCTCCTCCTGTAACGGTAGTAACCATTTGAAAGTTCCCTCATTTCTCTAATGATTTAGCATATTACTATTATACGCATTTTGTCAGATAGAGACACCATTTTTTTGCCTCATGTCAGGTTAACTATTTAACAGGAAAAAGAAGCCTGTTAATTGTTAAACAAAGTAAGTCCCTCAGCCACGCATTACGTAGTTGAGGGACTTTTTTCTGGTCCGAGTAGCGGGACTTGAACCCACGGCCTCTTGACCCCCAGTCAAGCGCGCTACCAGCTGCGCCATACCCGGATACCAACGGCTTTCGTGAAATACCCTTCACAAAAGCCAAGGATTATTATACTAAAACCTGTTCATGATTTCAATATCTTTTTTAAATACTGGCCCGTATAGGAAGCCGGGACAGCGGCGACCTCCTCCGGAGTTCCGGCTGCGACAATCGTGCCTCCCTTGTCGCCACCTTCCGGCCCGAGATCGACCAGATAGTCGGCAGATTTAATGACGTCCAGGTTGTGCTCAATGACGATGACCGTGTTGCCGCTGTCGACGAGTTTCTGCAGAACCTCAATGAGTTTGTGGACATCCGCTGTGTGAAGCCCGGTCGTAGGCTCGTCGAGAATGTAGCAGGTGCGGCCAGTGGATCGCTTGGAGAGCTCGGTGGCAAGCTTAACCCGCTGAGCTTCGCCGCCGGAGAGCGTCGTGGCGCTCTGGCCAAGCTTGACATAGCCGAGACCGACCTCCTGCAGTGTCTTCAGTCGATTGTAAATGCGGGGAACCGAGGAGAAAAAGTCGGTTGCCTCGTCAATGGTCATATCCAGCACTTCTGCAATATTTTTGCCTTTGTATTTGACCTCCAGCGTCTCACGGTTGTAGCGGGCACCGTGACAGACTTCACAGGGGACGTAGACGTCTGCAAGAAAGTGCATCTCAATTTTCACGATGCCGTCGCCCTGGCACGCCTCGCAGCGGCCGCCTTTTACATTGAAGGAAAACCGGCCCGCATTGTAGCCGCGCATTTTGGCATCCTGCGTGGAGGCAAAGAGCGAGCGGATATCGGTAAACAGATTGGTGTAAGTTGCCGGATTGGAGCGCGGCGTCCGGCCGATGGGAGACTGGTCTATATTGATGACTTTATCCAGCTGGTCGAGCCCGGTGACGCCGTCGGAATCGCCGGGGAAGAGCTTCGCTCGATTCAGATCCCGTGCCATAGTCTTATAAAGAATTTCATTGACCAGGGAGGATTTTCCGGACCCGGAGACACCGGTTACACAGGTAAACGTTCCCAATGGGAAACGGACATCAATATTTTTCAGATTGTGCTCCCGTGCACCGCGGACTTCCAGGAATTTTCCGTTTCCAGGGCGTCTGGTCTCAGGCACAGGAACCTTTCGGGCACCGCTGAGGTATTGGCCGGTTATGGACTTTTTGCAGGCCATGACTTCTTCCGGTGTACCGGCGCAGACCACCTCTCCGCCGTTTACGCCGGCACCGGGTCCGATATCGACGATATAGTCGGCGGCGCGCATGGTGTCTTCATCGTGTTCGACGACAATAAGAGTATTGCCGAGGTCCCGCAGCCGCTTCAGCGTTGCGATGAGCTTGTCATTGTCCCTCTGGTGGAGACCGATGCTGGGTTCGTCCAGAATATAGAGCACTCCCATCAGGGAGGAACCGATCTGCGTAGCGAGACGGATGCGCTGGCTTTCGCCGCCTGAGAGGGTCCCGGCGCTCCGGGCGAGGTCCAGGTATTCCAGGCCCACGCTCTGAAGGAAGCGAAGACGCGATTTTATTTCTTTCAGAATAAGATCCGCAATCATGTGGCCTCTCGGAGAGAGCTCCAGGTGTTCAAAGAAATCCAGTTCCTTGTCGATGGACAGGTGCGTCAAAGTATCGATATCCATACCGCCTACAGTGACAGCCAGGCTTTCCGGCCGCAGACGTTTGCCGTGGCAGGCTTCGCAGACATGGTCCCGCATGACGTTCTCAATGGAGCGTTTGGCAACCTGCGAGTTGGTCTCCTCATATTTCCGCATGAGGTTGTTGACCACGCCTTCAAACCGTGCCTGAAACCGGCCGGAACTGTAAGACGTAGTACGGGTAAATTCCACCCGTTCGGTTCCGGTTCCATACAGGATTTTATTGAGGTCTGCCTTTTTCATTTTTTTTACGGGGACATCGATGGAAAATCCATAGTGTTTTGCGATGCCATCGTAGTACATCTCGGCAATTGTGCCACCATCGACTTTAGACCAGCCGTAGGCGTTAATGGCCCCCTCCCGGATGGAGAGGTCTTTGTTCGGGATCAGGAGATCCGGGTCGATTTCGCGATAGGAGCCCAGACCGGTGCATTTTGGACAAGCTCCGAACGGGTTATTGAAAGAGAACATGCGCGGCTGCAGCTCGTCGATGCTGATGCCGTGTTCCGGGCAGGCGTAATTCTGAGAAAAGGTCATCTCCTCCCCGTCTATGACATCTACCACGAGGATACCGCGGGCAAGTTTGGTCGCGGTCTCCACAGAGTCGGACAGCCGGCTCTCAATGCCCGGTTTCACGACGAGACGGTCGACAATGACCTCAATATTGTGTTTGATATTTTTTTCCAAGTGGAAATGCTCGGAGAGATCGTGGATTTCTCCGTCAATACGTACTCGGACAAAACCGGCTTTCGAGGCATCTTCCAGAGCCTTGGCAAAGGTGCCTTTCTTCCCCCGCGCAATCGGCGCCAGGATTTGAATTTTGGTCCGTTCCGGGAGCTCCATGACCTGGTCAACGATTTGGTCAACCGTCTGAGCGTGAATTTCGCGGCCACAGATGGGGCAGTGCGGCACGCCTACTCTTGCATAGAGAAGTCGGAGATAGTCGTAGATTTCTGTAACCGTGCCGACTGTGGAACGCGGGTTTTTGGATGTCGTTTTCTGGTCAATGGAGATGGCCGGCGAGAGCCCGTCAATGGATTCCACGTTCGGTTTTTCCATGAGTCCCAGGAACTGGCGGGCATAAGAAGAGAGCGACTCCATATAGCGCCGCTGTCCCTCGGCAAAAATGGTATCAAATGCCAGGGAGGATTTGCCCGAGCCGGAGAGGCCGGTAAAAACCACCAGGCTGTCTCTTGGGATGGTGACATCAATATTTTTCAGGTTGTGCTCTTTGGCACCGACAACGTGAATGTCTTTGTTTGCCATAAGCTGATCTCTGTTCTCCTTTGTTACAGCTGTCCGTCTTTTGCGGCGCTCTGACCATTCTTTTTGGCACGGGTGCGTCGGCCGGTTTTAGCTGGTTTACGGGTATCGTCATCTAGATATGTGCCGTCCCGGAGTTTTGCAATATTGTCCCGGTAGTAGGCGGCCGTCTCAAAGTCGAGAATACGGGCGGCTGCGCGCATCTCTTTTGTCATCTTATCAATGAGTTCCGTGCGTTCTGCTTTGGTCAGGCGGCGCCCCTTGTGCTTTTTAGTATCGACTTTGGAGGTAATCTCCAAAATTTCACGAACATCTTTGACAATGGTCTTCGGGACGATGCCGTGCTCCTTATTGTACGCCTCCTGGATTTGGCGGCGGCGGAGCGTCTCCGTGATGGCTCGTTCCATAGAAGGTGTTACGCTGTCCGCATACATGATGACCTCGCCATTGGCATTTCGAGCGGCGCGGCCGATGGTCTGAACCAGGGAGGTCTCCGAACGAAGAAATCCTTCCTTGTCGGCATCCAGAATAGCGACAAGAGAGACCTCCGGAATGTCCAGACCTTCCCGCAGCAGGTTGATGCCGACCAGGACGTCAAACTCACCGAGGCGAAGGTCACGGATAATCTGCATACGCTCTATGGTGTCGATGTCGCTGTGCATATACCGGACACGGATGCCGCGGGCCTCAAAGAATTCGGTCAGATCCTCTGCCATCTTTTTGGTCAGAGTCGTGACCAGAACCCGTTCTTTTCGCTCGGTCCGGAGATGAATTTCCGAGATGAGATCGTCAATCTGCCCATCGATGGGTTTGACGGTAATCCTGGGGTCCAGCAGACCGGTGGGCCGGATGAGCTGCTCCACAATCTGCGTGCTGTGCTCCTGTTCAAAGTCACCCGGCGTGGCACTGGTAAAAATAACCTGATGGATATGATCATAAAACTCGTCAAAATTCAGAGGGCGGTTGTCAAAAGCGCTGGGCAGCCGGAATCCGTACTTAACCAGAGACTCCTTCCGAGCGTGGTCGCCGGCGTACATGCCGCGGACCTGCGGCAGCGTGACGTGGGACTCGTCGACAAAAAGAAGCCAGTCGTCCGGGAAGAAGTCCAGGAGCGTATAAGGTGTTGAGCCCGGAGCCCGTTTTGCAAGGACCCGGGAATAGTTCTCAATGCCAGTGCAGAACCCGGTCTCCATGAGCATTTCCATGTCGTATTCGGTGCGCTGTCGGATGCGCTGTGCCTCCAGGAGCTTGCCCTCTTTTTCAAATTTGGCCACCTGGTCCTGCATCTCAGCCAGGATTTCGTTGACGGCCGTCTGCATATAGTTCGGGTCTACAACATAGTGCGTCGCCGGATAGATGGCGGCATGAGAGAGCACGCCGACCACCTCTCCGGTCAGCGCATTGATTTCGCAGATGCGGTCAATTTCGTCACCAAAATATTCAATGCGGAGCGCATATTCGGTTTCTCCCGAGGTGAAGACCTCCACGGTGTCGCCCCGTACGCGGAATTTTGTACGGACAAAATTGATGTCGTTCCGCTCGTAATGAATTTCCACCAATTTACTGATGAGGTCGTCCCTGGGATACTCCATACCCGGTCGCAGAGAGATGACCATGTTCTTATAGTCAATGGGGCTGCCGAGGGAATAGATGCAGGAGACAGAAGAGACTATGATAACGTCCCGACGTTCGCAGAGCGCAAGCGTGGCAGAATGCCGAAGCTTGTCGATTTCATCGTTGATAGAGGAGTCCTTCTCAATGTAGGTGTCTGTAGAAGGGACATAGGCCTCCGGCTGATAGTAGTCATAGTAGGAGACGAAGTATTCCACCGCATTGTCCGGGAACATTTCCTTGAACTCGGAACAGAGCTGCGCCGCAAGGGTCTTGTTGTGGGCCAGCACCAGGGTCGGCTTGTTGACCTGTGCAATAATGTTCGCCATGGTAAAGGTCTTGCCGGAACCGGTGACGCCCTTGAGGGTCTGTTCCCGGTCTCCTCTCTCAACTCCTTTTACCAGCTTTTCGATTGCCTGCGGCTGGTCGCCGGTGGGATGGAATTTGGATTTCAGGACAAAATGATCCATCGTCTCACCTCCTAAATGACAGCATTATACCGCACAAATGTTCTACACGTCAATATAGTCTGTAATGATGCTGTGCAGAGGCAATTTTTTTGCAATCCGCATCTCCTGTTCGCTGCGGACGCCCCAGGTATTGATCTCCAGGCCGGCCGTTCTGCAGCGTGCCAGATACATCGGATTTATCACATAGTTCAGAGACGGGTGAAGAGCATCCGCACGAAGCGTTCTGGCCTGTCGAAAAGCTCCTCCCCGCTGCATCCCCTGCTCCTTTGCGGTGTGAAAAGAATATAAGATTCCGGTTCTGGCTTTTGGTCGGAATGATTTTACCGCCGCCAGCGTTGGAAGATCAAAACTGGAGTAGATAACCCGGTCTTCCAGATGAAAAGCCTCTGCGGTAAGAATCGTCTTTTCCACTACATCCTGTCGGAGCGGCGTTCGGGGACGTTTCAGCTCGATGTTGATCATCTCCAGATCGCGCACGAGGTCCAGGACCTCTTCCAGAAGGGGGATCCGGGTGCCGCGAAAGGCAGGGTCAAACCAGGATCCGAAATCAAGCGAACGGAGCTCAGCCAGCGGCATCGCCTCAATGCGGCCGGTCCCGTTGGAAGTCGTATCCACCGTCGGATTATGGCAGACAACCAGGCGGCCGTCCGATGTCATTCGAACATCGAATTCCACCCCGTCTGCGCCCCGTCGAATCGCCTCCTCAAACGCAGGGAGCGTATTCTGCGGTGCGGTCTGATTGGCACCGCGGTGTGCAAGTATCAGCGGTCTCATCTCTGTGTCCTCCTCTCTGTTCGCTCTATCGTACCACATCTGTCAAAAAAACCCGGGATCTTTTTTACAAACATTTGATTTTCGCTTTTTCAGCTCATCCGGCCATGTTCCACCGAATAGGATTTCTCGCAGATTTTCATCGTAGAGGGCCGGTGAGAAACCAGGAGAATGGTCTGATCCTCCGAGCTCTCATAGAGCGACTTCAGGACAATGGCCTCATTCAGGCTGTCCAGATTGCTGGTGGGCTCGTCCAGGAGGAGAAGCTCGCCTCCGTGGAGGAATGCCCTTGCAAGTCCGATCCTCTGCTTCTCACCTGCCGAGAGAGTATCTCCCAGCTCGCCGACCGGGGTGTCATATCCCTGCGGCAGTGAGAGGATGAAATCGTGGATGGAAGCCTTTCGGCAGGCCTCTTCCAGTTCCTCCTGCGTGGCATCCGCCTTCGCGATTCGCAGGTTGTTGGCGATGGAATCGTGGAACAGCTCGGTATCCTGAGTAACGAACGCTTCCATATTACGGAGATCGTCCGTATTGATCTCGCTGATCGGAACTCCGGAAATGGAGATGGAGCCATCCTGGACATTCCAGAACCGCATTAACAGTTTCAGAAGCGTCGATTTGCCGCTGCCGCTCTTGCCGATGATACCGATTCTGGCGTGCTTCGGAATATCCAGAGACAGATGGTCCAGTACCGGTTCCTCTTCGCCGTGATAGCGGAAAGTGACATCCTCAACAGAGACGCCCTCAAAGGAAGTGACCGCGGGCTTCCCGCTGACGTCTTCCACTTCCGGATCTTCATCCAGAATATCCAGGACGCGGTTGCCGGCAGCAAAGGTGTTCTGAAGGGTGCTGCCGAGTGCGGCGGTAGCACTGGCCGGGCCAAAGGAACTGAACAGAGCAAGTGCGGGAATCAGCACACCGGCAAAGTCGATCTGACCTGCGCGATACAGCATAGCAGCCGCAAACAGAAGGATCACGTCGAAGATCAGGATGATCAATGCCGAGACAGCCGCGTTCTTTCCTTCAAAGCGATTTTGTTTTTCCTGTGCTGCCGAGCAGGCGTCCGTCTGATTGTTCAGTTCGTCCATGCGCTTTTTCCCGGCGCCGAACTGGATGAGTTCGTCCATGCCGCGGACGGTCTCCAGAACTTTGCTGCCGAGGGCACCGCTGGCATTGCGGTACTCCAGACCGACGTTTCCGGAGGTCCTGGATACGATTACAGGGACAACAGCACCGACCGTAAGATAAGCCGCCAGGGCAATCAGAGCGAGTACCCAGTGATAATGGCCGATGAATACGGTCATTACGACGGTATAGATAATGAAAATGGCAATGGGTGAAATGGTATGGGCATAGAACACCTCCAGGAGTTCAATGTCCGAGGTAATCAGGTTGATCAGATTGCCTTTCTCCTTGGTCTCCAGTTTGGCCGGGCACAGGCGCCGCAGTGCCTGAAAGACTTTGTGCCGGAAAATAGCGAGAATACGAAAAGCAATGTAATGGTTGCAGTCCTGTTCTCCGTAGCGAAGCAGGCCGCGGATGGCTGCAAAGACAAATATGGTAATAAATACGGCTTTGACCGACATGGGAGCGGAGTAGCCTAAAACGTCAAGAATGGCGAATCCGCCGAAAACCGTGATAAAAGTGGCGGCAAGATGGCCAAGAGTGCCAAGCAGGATAGAGAGCAGCATATAGCCGGAAAGCGGCTTCACCTCTCCAATGAGGCGGCCCATTACCTGCAGATTGCTCCGTTTCATGCGTTCGCCTCCTTTGTGAAATGTTCCAGCTGATACTGGGTCTGCCATAGTTTGGCATAGGTGCCGTTCTTCTGCAGCAGTTCCTCGTGGCTGCCCTGCTCGGTCACTTCACCGCGCTCCATGCAGTAGATGCGGTCGGTGCCGACCAGGTTAGCCAGTCGATGGGAGATAAACAGAATGGTCTTCTGGCCCACCATATCGCGTACCGTATCAAGAATCTGCTCTTCACTGTCAGCATCGATATTGGAAGTGGCTTCGTCAAAGATATAGACGCGGCTGTCCAGAAGAAGTGCGCGAGCCAGAGCCAGACGCTGTTTCTGTCCGCCGGAAAAATTGGATGCCTGCTCCTGCAGCCGTGTATCCAGGCCCTGTTCTTCCCGGAGGAATCCGTCCAGTTTCACTTTTGCGAGGGCATCCCAGAGTTCTTCATCCGAAGCATCCGGTTTGCCCATCAAAAGGTTATCGCGGACGGTACCCTGGAACAGGAAGCTGTCGCTGCCGATATAGCAGACGGAGCGGAGCAGACTCTCCGACTGAATCTGGGAGAGCGGAACGCCGTTGGCCATTACTTCTCCGGTGTATCCGCGGTTGCGGCCCATCAGTAGTGCGGCGACGGTCGACTTGCCGCAGCCGCTCTCGCCGGCGAGACCGGTAAAGGAGCAGTCCGGGAAGTCCATGGAGACTCCGTGGAGAACCTCCTGCCCTTCCTGGTAGGAGAAATGAACATCGGAGAGCGAGAGTGCGCCCTTGCTGCCAAAAGACTTCTGTCCCTCCTCCGGCTCCGGAAGATCCAGGAGCTTGAACATCTTCTTGCTGGCCGTCATGCCGTTCATGGCAACATGGAAATAGCTTCCGAGTCTGCGCATGGGGAGGAAGAAGTCGATGGAGAGAAGGATGATCCAGAGTGCGCCGGAGAGATCCAGGACACCGGACCGCAGACGGAGCACGGATAAAAGAACACCCAAAGCACCGCCGGCATATGTGACAAAGTCCATGATGGCAATAGAATTCAGCTGCATGGTCAGGACTTTCATGGTGATCTTGCGGAATTTTTCCGCCTGATCATCCATCTCCTCACTCTTGCGGCCATCCGCCTGGTAGATCTTCAGCGTAGTCATGCCCTGAAGATTTTCCAGGAAGGAGTCGCCCATTTTGTAATAGCGGTTCAGGTACGAGGAGAGCAGCTTTTTCGCCCAGGTCTGGACGCCCATGATAATGACAGGGATGAGCCAGACGGTAAGGAAGAGCATCAGCGCCGTAAACCAGTCCTGAAAACTCAGCACGACGAACAGGGTCAGAGGTGCAATCATTGCGTAGAAAAACTGCGGGATATATGCGCCGAAATAGACCTCGAGCTGATCAACTCCCTCAACGGAGAGCTGGACCAATTCTGCGGAACCCGCAGTCTGTTCCATGTAGGATGGACCCAGACGGAACAGTTTCTGAAAAATTTTTGCCCGGAATGTTTTCTTCACGCCTCGGCTGGATAAGAAGCTCATACGGCTCGAGGTGCGTGTGCAGAGAAAACGTGCCAGAAGCGCCGCAGCCGCTACACAGAGCGTCAGCGTCAGCTCTCTGGCAATGAATCCGTGGTCATGGATGTTTTGCACCCACATGGCGAGGAAGTACATCATTACGATGTTAGCCGCAAGGGACAGCCACTGAAACAGAACGTTCAGATAGATATATTTGCGGTCGCCGCCCACCATGCGTAGCAGACGTTTGTCGATCATAGTTTCCCCTTTCTAAATTAGTTGACTCTAACTGAATAAAAAAGAAAAAAGCGGGAGCAATTATTAGCTCCCGCTAACTGAATAACAGTATAGCAAATTTATAGATGACGCGCAATTAAAAATTGGGAAATTGTCTGGCAAACCAGACTTCCTGTGCTTCAAAGGATTTCCCGTTCAGATAGTTCAGGGCGCCTGCATCCGTCTGAAAATCAAAAACCAGCCGATAGGAATACAGAAACTGTTTTTTATAGGCCCCGTATTTTTTGTTTTCCTGATTGCGTCCGTACTTCCCGTCCCCCAGAAGCGGACAGCCTATGCTGGCAAAATGCGCTCGAATTTGATGGGTCCGCCCCGTCAGAAGTTCCACTTCTACCAGGCTTAAACCTTTGGCAGACTGCAGAACCCGGTATTTGGTGCGGATTCGCTTGGCATCTCCCACCGGGTGATGATAGACCCGAACCTTATTTTTCGCCTCATCTTTGATGAGGTAGTCTTCCAGAATGCCCTCTTTGGGCTTTGGGGTTCCGATGACGACACAGAGGTAGAACTTGTGCAGTTCACGGTCTTTCATCTTCTGATTCATGATGCGGAGTGTCTCAGCATTTTTGGCCGCCAGGACAATACCGCCGGTATTTCGGTCTATGCGGTTGATGAGTGCCGGGGCAAAAGAGTTCTCTTTTTCGGGGTCGTACTCCCCTTTCTCATAGAGATACCGCTTGACCCTGGTAATAAGTGTATCTACATACTCATGTTTATCCGGATGACAGAGCAGACCGACTTTTTTGTCCAGAACCAGCAGATTCTCATCTTCATAGAGGATACCGCGCAGCTTCGGGGCATGAAGGAAATCGTACTGCGGAGCCTGGCGCTCAAAGAACTCGTCGTTTATATAGAGGTCCAGGACATCTCCCTCCTGAAGCCGCGTGGAGATTTCCGCCCGCTTCCGGTTGACCTTGATCCTCTTTTTTCGAATATACTTGTACATCAGCGACTTCGGCAGATTCGGGAGCCGCTTGCTCAGGAATTTGTCCAGCCGCTGACCGGAATCATTCTTCGTTATGATCAGACTTTTCAACAGGCTGCACCTTAATTCTTACAGATTTTACTTTTCGGGAATCGGTGTCATTTACAGTAATCAGCAGATTGGCATACGTGAAATGGTCGCCCCGTTTGGGGATTTCTTCAAACCGTTCCAATACCCATCCGCCGAGGGTATTGGATTCCGATTCATCCTCTTCCAGATGGAAATAGGCGAAAAAGTCCTCCAGTTCACAGCTGCATTGGGCAAGATATTCATTCTTTCCGGTCCGAACAATGTCCTTTTCCACCTCATCGTGCTCATCATAGATTTCTCCGACGAGCTCTTCAAGAATATCTTCCATGGTTACGATTCCCTCGGTCCCGCCGAACTCATCGGTGACAACCGCCATATGGGAGTGTTTCTGCTGAAGCTGTGTCAGCAGAGCCGAGATTTTCATGGTAGGCGCAACATGCATGACCGGCTGCAGGACATCGGTCAGAGCTTTTGAACCGAAATAGACGGCGTCGATAAAATCTTTCTGATGCAGAAAGCCGATAATGTCGTCTAAGTCTTCTTCATAGACCGGAAGACGGGAGTACTCATTTTCCCGAAAAACCTGGTAGATTTCCTTTTTGTCCTCCGTCAGAGAGATGGCAACGATGTCAACCCGCGGGGTAAAGATTTCGCCGACCTCCTGGTCGTTGAATGTCATGACATTGTGGATGAGCTGCTGATCTTCCTTGTCAATACCGCCTTCGCTCTCCGCCGTGTCCACCATTGTGAGGAACTCACCCTCCGTGATATTGGAGTTCTGTTCCAGGTGAAGCACTTTTTTTACCAGCAGTTTCCACCAGGAGAACAGCTTGTTCAGCGGATATAAAAGAATGATAAGGACACGCATGACACCGGAGACCGAGATGGCAAACGATTCCGGTACTTCCTTGGCAATGCTCTTCGGAGTTACCTCAGAAAAGATGAGAATAACCAGCGTGACCACCACAGTCGAAACCGTTGCACCGATTTCACCCATGGCACGCACAAATAGAATTGTGGCAATGGAAGAGGCAGCAATGTTGACAATATTGTTGCCGATTAGGATAGTGGACAGCATGGAGTCGTAATTGGCCAGAATTTTCAGAGCCCGTGCGGCGCCCTGATTTCCGCTGCGGCTCATGCTTTTCAGACGGATTTCGCTGCTGGAGGAATAGGCCATCTCAGACGCCGAGAAAAAAGCGGAGAGAATGACGCATACTGCCAGAATAATAATTAAGCCTGTACTGCCCATAAAAAGTGGGAACTCAACTCCTTTTCAGGTTATGCCATTTCATGCCGGCCGACATCGCATGGCTCTTCCGCCGGCTCTTCGGGGTCGGTAAAGGTCACTTTGACTTCCATGTTCGGGAAGGAGTACTGCTCCAGAATAATGAAGAGTACTGTAATGATGACCAGATATACGGGGGCAAAAATACCGGGATTGACGAGGGACATCAGCTCCAGGCCGAAGAAAGAGGCCAGAACCGTGCGTCCGAACAGAGAGTGATTCTCTCTCAGCAGATTCATACGGGCGTGGAACTGATACCCATAAGCGGCCAGGCCGCAGAGGCCGAAGCTGCCCCAGACCTGCGGCAGGGAAGAGTGATACCAGCATAGGGTTGCCGTCTTAGACGGGTGGATGTCACGGTTTCCCATGTAACCCAGGCCGCGCCCGAAAATGGGATTGGTCAGGAAGTCCTTGATGGAACGGCGCCAGAGGCCAATGCGGACCGAGTACTGGGACATACTGGTGAAGCGGCCGGAGGTATAGCTCATGAAGTCCATAAGTCTCGGAATGCAGAATGCCAGGATGACAAACAGCGAACCGACCACCCAGTTGATTACCGTCCGGTGCTCCCGGTCAAAAAGATAATATACAATTAATAAAAATACAAATTCTATCCCGCCCAGAATAAGCCCGCCGCGGGAACCGGACAGAAGCATGGCAAGCATACTGCCGAAGGACAGAATAATATAGGAAAAATGTTTTAATGCCATATAAAACGTAAACGGCAGAGCAATCATCAGCAACGTGCAGGCATTGTTTCTCCACTGGAGATAGAGAATACCGGGATGTGCCGTAAACGCAGACCAGTTGGCAGCATAGGCCTCCAGCACAGAGAGCAGAAGGAATGCCGCTACGGCGCAGAACAGTTTGGCGATGCGATCGTCCATATGGTCGGTGTAATTTTTGCCGGGACTGATATGGCCGCTGAATGCCCAGTATATGATGACAATCATAAAGCCCAGTGCAAACATGTAGCTGAGCGATGTTGTACTGAAAAATTCTTTTGCCGTGATGGTTCCAAGACCGCCGAGAATGTCCACAATAGAGACAATAACCATGGGCACAAACAGAGAGCCCATTTTTGTCTTATAGGGATTTTTATAAACTACCGCATGCATGACGCCTGCAAATGTCGGCACAAAAAGAAACGGCAGATAAATAATAAACTGATTATAGGAGTTCTGAGCCTGAATGAGGAAGCAGAGAGCCATCATAAAGGTCGGGAAAGCCGAAACGACATCGTCACTGAGGAGAAGAACAAGTGTCAGAAGGATGCCGAAGAAAAGTGCCCCTGGAACATAAGCATGAAATAATACAACAATAAATGCCAGCACAAACTGGGTAAGCAGAGCGACATCTCCTGCCATAAATTTTCGAAACGGATAGAGGACCGATTCCTCATCCTTTCGCCACTGAAACATGCTGTCAGACATAACGTTACTCCTGTTCTTGCATGGGATCGAAACGGATTCGGATTTATCATAGCCGTACGGCAACCTAAAGTCAATGCAGACACTTTGTTAAAAATATTCTACTTTTTGGCCGAAAGGGGTTGATTTTCACGGAAATCGCCTTATAATATGTCTTAGCACTCAAGAAAAGGGAGTGCTAAAGTATCATCTTCGTAAATAATATTTTGAATATGGAGGAATCGATATGACGATCAAACCCGTTGAGGACCGTGTCCTCATTAAAGCGGTAGAAGCAGAAGAGACCACCGAAGGCGGCATCATCCTCGCCGCGTCGGCTCAGGAAAAACCGCAGATCGCGGAAGTCGTCGCTGTCGGACCTGGCGGCGTCGTAGACGGCAAAGAGGTTAAAATGTACCTCAAGCCCGGTGACAAGATCATCGTCGGAAAATACGCCGGCACCCAGGTTAAATTTGAGAATCAGGAGTACACCCTCGTGAAGCAGTCGGATGTACTCGCAATTGTTGAATAATTCCAATCCATTTTCGGAGGTAACAAATCATGGCTAAACAGATTATCTACGGCGAGGACGCCCGCAAGGCGCTTCAGGCCGGTATTGACAAACTTGCAAACACCGTAAAAATCACCCTCGGCCCGAAAGGCCGCAATGTCGTTCTTGACAAAAAATATGGTTCTCCGCTCATCACCAATGACGGCGTCACCATTGCCAAGGACATTGAACTGGAAGATCCGTTCGAGAACATGGGTGCACAGCTTGTAAAAGAAGTTGCAACCAAGACCAATGATCTTGCCGGCGACGGTACCACCACTGCTACTCTCCTCGCGCAGGCGCTGGTTACAGAAGGCATGAAAAATGTCGCCGCAGGTGCAAACCCGATGGTTGTCAAAAAAGGTATGCAGGAAGCGGTCAATACCGCTATTGATGCTGTAAAGGCAAACTCCAAGCCGGTTCAGAGCAGCGCTGATATCGCCCGTGTTGCTACCGTCTCTTCCGCTGATGAGACCGTCGGCAAGCTGATTGCGGACGCCATGGACAAAGTTTCTTCTGACGGTGTCATCACTGTTGAGGAGTCCA
This sequence comes from uncultured Oscillospiraceae bacterium, assembly GCA_900542575.1. Classification (GTDB taxonomy): domain Bacteria; phylum Bacillota; class Clostridia; order Oscillospirales; family Acutalibacteraceae; genus RUG420. The sequence continues at coordinate 3,226 of UQOE01000025.1, read as the reverse complement.
AGACCGCAGAGACCACCTGCGACGTAGTCGAAGGCATGCAGTTTGACCGCGGCTACCTCTCCCCTTACATGGCAACCGATACCGAGAAAATGGTTGCCGAGCTCGATGATCCTTACATTCTGATCACCGACAAGAAGATCTCCAATATCCAGGAAATCCTTCCGCTTCTTGAAAATGTCGTCAAGACCGGCAGAAAACTTCTCATCATTGCAGAAGACATTGACGGCGAAGCTCTCGCCACCCTCCTTCTCAACAACATCCGCGGCACCTTCACCTGTGTTGCAGTGAAAGCTCCGGGCTTCGGCGACCGCCGCAAAGAGATGCTCCAGGATATCGCCACCCTCACCGGCGGCACCGTTATCACCTCCGACCTTGGTCTTGAGCTCCAGTCCGCTACCGTTGATATGCTCGGTACTGCAAAGAGCGTAAAGGTCACCAAGGACGATACCATTATCGTTGACGGCGCCGGCAACAAGGCCGACCTCGCTGCCCGCGTTGACCAGATTCGCGCTCAGATCGAGTCCGCAACCAGCGACTACGACAGAGAGAAACTTCAGGAGCGTCTTGCAAAACTCGCCGGCGGTGTAGCCGTTATCCATGTCGGTGCTGCAACCGAGACTGAGATGAAGGATAAGAAACTCCGTATTGAAGATGCACTGGCTGCCACCAAGGCTGCTGTCGAAGAAGGTACGGTTGCCGGCGGCGGTGTTGCACTTGTCAATGCCATCCCCGCAGTCGAGAAACTCCTCGATGAGACCGAGGATGCCGATGAAAAGACCGGCATTAAGATCGTCATGAAGGGCATTGAGGCTCCGATCCGCCAGATTGCCACGAACGCCGGTCTTGAGGGCTCTGTCATCATCGACGCCATCAAGAAGAACGACAGCCCGACCTATGGCTTCAACTTCGCGACCGAGGAATACGGCGACATGTTCGAGGCCGGAATTCTCGACCCGACCAAAGTCACCCGCTCGGCCCTTCAGAACGCCGCATCTGTTGCAGCCATGGTACTGACCACCGAGTCTCTTGTCACCGACAAGCCGGATCCGGCCAAGGACGCCGCAGAACAGGCCGCTATGGCTCAGGCTTCTCAGGGCGGTATGTATTAATCGATTTACCGTTCCAGAATCTAATCATAAAAAAGGCGATCCGCTCGAAAGAGCGGGTCGCCATTCTTTTGGAATCTATTATTTCAGGTCCGGAGCTGTGCGATTTGGAACAGAAGCTTTCTGTTCGGCAGCGGCCTGAATGCTTCCAGACTTAAGCATATTGCTTACCGTCCGATAGCTGTCTCTCGGATTGACCGTAACGGCCTTGTTCTCATCATAGACTTCGTTGAGTTTTTTCTCGTATTCGTCCTGGGACAGTTCCCTGCCCTGCCAGTAATAGGTCCAGTTTCGGCAGTCCTGCCCGCCGTAGACACCGGCGTTTACGAGCTTCCACATTCCATTTGAAATACTGTAGATATCATCATAATAGGCGCCCATCAGCCCGTCGGAATTGGCAAACAGATTTTGGTGCGGCTGATAGGAAAACGCGCGGCGATTCGTCTGCAGCGTATCAAGAAGTCCGTTGTGCCAGGTCAGGACACGGTTTCCCTTTGCCTCGCTGGTACCGCGGACCAGGAGCTCCGGAACATTGTCCTGGTCAATATAGAGAAAGGCGTATTTTTCTTTCGCCCTCTCCGGGTCTTTCTCCAGTTCTTTGCGGTAGGCCGTCCGCCAGTCGGAAGCTGCGGACGGGATTCTCTGCTGCTTTCCGGCCGCCAGCGCTGAGACGGCAGACAGAAACATAGTTGCACTGAGAAGCAGACATAAAGCGGTCATTCGGAGCCTGCGGCGGCCCCTCGTTACAGGTTTCATAGTAATATAATCCTTTCCTTATCCAATTGAAGCCATCGCTATTATCCCTGTCAGATCTGAATTGTCCGCAGATAAACTGTTTCCGTTTTGTAAACTCAGACAAAAAGCACGCCCGGTTCCTCCGAACCGAGCGTGTTTTTTACAGATGTTAATTCTATCTGTATACGAAATTAATACAGAACGGAAATACCCTGATAGTTATTTCCATCCCACGGAAATCCAAAATAGATGCGCTGCGGGTTGGAATTGGACTCATTGGAAGGTGCATAATGGACTTTCGAAGTGGCGGTATCCAGAATTAATTCCGCATTGCCGCCCTTATTGCCGACTGCATCGTAATTGCCCCAAATGGAAGTATCTTCATAGCTGTGAGTATGGGCGTTGGTAATATTATAGTTGCTGTCCTCTTTCTGGCAGGTACCCTCCTGTGTCTCCCGGTCGGAAAGCGTGTAGGAACTCAGCCACGGAACCGCGTCATTTTTGTCACCGAGACGATTGAGCTTACCCTCCGGCTGATCTTTATCAATGAGCGGAGAGGCAATTGCCGTGGTATAGAGAACATTGTAGTCGTCTTTGATGGTCTGATTGGAAGCGACCTGCTGTGCCGCCATACCGCCTAGGCTGTGCCCGGCGAGGACAAGATTGGACCCCTTCGGGACATCCTGTTCAATGGCTTTTACAATAGAGCGGACATAGGTGTTGTCCTTGTCAAAGCCGGACTGGAGATCTTCTTTGACACCGACAGCCTCTCCGAAATCGGTTACCTCAGTGCCATGGAGTGCGACAAAATAAACCGGAGTCTCTGTCCCATTTTCCTTCAGCGTAGCCTGTGAGATAACGATGGGACCCTGGTCAATAATAGGATGGGCCTGCATGATATACAGGAAAGTGTCCGGGATATTTTTCAGTTCCATATACCGGGATCCGTCTTTGCTCTTCGGCGCCTCAGCTGCAAAGGCCGAAGCGGTCATAACTGCAGCGGCAAGGACCAGTGCAAATACGAATGACAGAATATGACGAATGGATTTTTTCATGTAATTCCTCCTCTAAACCGACGTGCGCCATTCCGTGAACGTGCACGATACTTTTCGTGTTCTATTTTAACATTTTATTCATATAATAACAATTATTTTTGGCCATTTCCGACAGAGAGGGCAAAAAAACAACCGCCCGATAGTTCGGACGGTCAATTGGAGCTGATAACCGGATTTGAACCGGTGACCTCATCCTTACCAAGGATGCGCTCTACCAACTGAGCTATATCAGCAAATATTCTCTTAAAATAAGCCACCCGAGAAATTCGGGTGGTTCAATTGGAGCTGATAACCGGATTTGAACCGGTGACCTCATCCTTACCAAGGATG
>UQOE01000024.1 GCA_900542575.1 uncultured Oscillospiraceae bacterium | reverse complement strand
ACCCAGCCATGGATCTTTTGTTATTCAGTTGTCCAACTTCAATTTACAATCAACCTCCCCTTTTTGGTTACTGATACGATTGTAATCCAGTTGTCCTGAAAGTGCAAACAACATGTCCTATACGGCACTGTCCCATTGTGCTCCGTTTGCGAACTTGCTATAATTTCAATAGAATAAGGGTTTCCCGTTAGATGTCAGAAAGGAAGATCAATATGGATCAGACCAATACCGCTCCTGTCACCAACCGACAGGATGCACCGGAAACGCCGCCGAAAGAACATTCCAAAATTGTACAGTTTCTGCTCTACATTGTCGACGGCTTTATCATGGGACTGGGCAATGTCATCCCCGGAGTCTCGGGCGGCACGCTCGCCCTCATCCTGGGTATTTATGAAAAGCTGATCGACTCGCTGAGCAATCTCTTCAAGAAGTTCGGCCGGGCCATGTTCCTCATCCTTCCGCTTCTCATCGGTGTGGTCATCGCATTCCTCGCCGGAAGCCGCGTCATCACCGTATGTCTGGACCGCTACCTGTTCCCGACTATCATGCTCTTCTTCGGTGCCGTCATCGGCGGACTCCCGATGCTGTTTCAAAAGACGAAAGAGAAAAAAACCAGCGCGAGCGACATTGTCACATGCGTCATAACTTTCGCCATTACCATCGGCCTCCTGTTCCTGTTCCAGCATCAGGGCAGTGCAGACGTCTCCACGATCACCTTCGGCAAAGCCATTCTCTGGGTTATTCTCGGCGCCGTTGCCGCTGCCACCATGGTTATCCCCGGAATCTCCGGCTCTGCCTTCCTTATGACCGTCGGCTATTATAAGCCGGTTATGGCCTGTGTCTCCGCCCTCACAATTGCCGGCGCAGACAAAGGACATGCGGTTGGGGTTCTGCTTATCTGGGCCGTCGGCATCATCCTCGGCATTGTTTTCATCTCCAAGCTCATCCGCCTGCTGCTGAACAAATATGAGGCCCGCACCTACTGGGGCATCATAGGCTTCGTCATCGGCTCCGCCATCCTCATCATTCTCCAGAACTTCTTCATGGTGAATATGGCCTGGACCTCCATCGGAACCGTACTCGCCGGCACTTCCGCCATCCAGTACATCCTCGGCGTCGTTCTCGCCGTTCTCGGCTTCTACGGTGCCTACAAACTCGGCGACAAATAAAGAAATCATTTTTCAAAAAATGGAAAGAGCCGCTGCACGGCCGGTATGGGCTGTGCGACGGCTCTTTTTGTTTAAAAATGGCGATCCGCCAAATTGATGGACCGCCATATTATTTTACGGATTTATGCCTTTTCAATTCCGATAGCAGCTTTTTCACCGTTGATATCCCACTCACGGGACTGGCCGCCCACGGAGTCGAGCACCAGCTTATCGGCAAGAACAGCGGTCTGAAGGGCATCCGGATTCTTCCGGACGACATCCAGGACCTTGTCGCTGCCCTGGAGATAGACCACAATGTGGTCGGTAACCTCGAGATCGGAATCTTTGCGCATGGTCTGGATCTTGGAGATGACCTCGCGCTCGAAGCCCTCCTGGAGCAGTTCTTCGGTCAGATTCGTGTCGATGGCGACGGTGACGCCCTTGTCAGACAGGGCATACAGGCCCGCTTTCTGCTTGGCCTCGATGAGAAGCTCATCAGCGGTCATGCTGAGCTCCGTGCCGTCATCCAGCGTAACCTTCAGAGCACCTTCGCTGTCCAGCTGCTCTTTGGCGGCGATACCGTCGGAGATGGATCCAAGTGCTTTGCGGATGGCGCCGACCTGCTTGCCGTATTTCGGACCGACGACCTTCAGCTGCGGCTTAAAGGTATAGTCGAGCAGCGTGCTGTCACCAGAGACAAACTCCACGTCTTTGATGTTGAGCTCGTCCTCAATGATATCGGTGTAGAAGCTGTCCAGCGCGTGCTCCGCCTTGACAAACATCTTGCCAAGGGGCTGGCGATTCTTGATATTGGCACCGTTGCGGCATGCGCGGCCGAGCGTGACAATGTTGAGAACTTCGTCCATGTCCGATTCGAGCTGAGGATTGATCCAGCCCTCGTTGACGGTCGGGAAGTCGCAGAGATGGATGGACTCCGGAGCATCCGGGTCAATGGAGCGGACCAGGTTCTGGTAGATTTCCTCTGTCATGAACGGGATCATAGGGGCAGCGGCCTTGGAGACCGTAACAAGGGCAGTGTACAGCGTCATGTAGGCGTTGATCTTGTCCTGGGACATGCCCTGGGCCCAGTAACGGCTTCTGCAGCGGCGGACATACCAGTTGGAGAGGTCGTCGACAAACTCCTGCAGGTAAGCGGCTGCCTCCGGAATCTTGTAGTCGGTCAGGCACTGGTCGACGCCTTTGACCATGGAATTCATCTTGGAGAGACACCATTTGTCCATTACGGAGAGCTTGTCGTATTCGAGCTGATACTTGGTGGCATCGAACTCGTCGATATTGGCATAGAGTACGAAGAACGCATAGGTGTTCCAGAGCGTGCCGAGGAACTTGCGCTGGCCCTCCACGACGGCCTTGTCGTAGAAACGGTTCGGCAGCCACGGGGCGCTGTTGGTGTAGAAGTACCAGCGGATGGCGTCTGCGCCGTGTTTCTGAAGGGCGTCCATCGGATCAACGGCGTTGCCCTTCGATTTGGACATCTTCTGGCCGTTCTCATCGAGAACCAGGCCGAGAACGACGACGTTCCGGAACGGCGCCTTGTTGAAGAGCAGCGTAGAGATGGCAAGCAGAGAGTAGAACCAGCCGCGGGTCTGGTCGACGGCCTCGGAGATGAAGTCTGCCGGAAACTGCTGCTCAAACAGATCGTGGTTTTCAAACGGATAATGGTGCTGCGCAAACGGCATGGAACCGGAGTCAAACCAGCAGTCGATTACCTCCGGGACACGCTGCATCTTACCGCCGCATTTCGGGCACTTGATGTGGACCCGGTCGATGTATGGGCGGTGCAGCTCAATTTCATCCGGGCAGTCGTCGGACATGCTCTTCAGCTCTTCAATGGAGCCGATGCAGTGGCGCTCGCCGCAGTCGGGGCATTCCCAGATGTTGAGCGGGGTTCCCCAGTAGCGGTTCCGGGAAAGACCCCAGTCCTGTACGTTTTCGAGCCAGCTGCCGAACCGGCCGCTGCCGATGCTCTTCGGCACCCAGTTGATCGTGTTGTTGTTGCGGATCAGATCGTCTTTGACCGCGGTCATCTTGATAAACCAGGACTCGCGAGCATAGTAGATGAGCGGCGTGTCGCAGCGCCAGCAGAACGGATAGTCATGCTCAAACTTCGGCGCGTCGAACAGCAGGCCGCGCCTGTCGAGATCTTTGAGAACCTCGGGGTCCGCATCTTTGACGAACAGGCCGCCGAACGGGGTCTCCGGCTTCATGTCGCCCTTTTCGTCGACGAGCTGGACGAACGGCATATCGTACTTGCGGCCGACGCGGGCATCGTCTTCACCAAAGGCCGGTGCCTCGTGGACGATGCCGGTACCGTCGGTCATGGTGACATAGTCGTCTACCTCAATGAAATACGCTTTCTTGTGCTGTTTCTCCACAATGGGGACCGAGCAGTCATAGAGCGGCTCGTACTCGCGGTACTCAAGATCCTGGCCCTTCATGGTCTCCAGGACCTTATAGGCTTTCTGGCCCTCCTCTTTGGCGAGCGGGCCGAGGACGGTGTCGAGTAGCGCCTCTGCCATATAGTAGGTGTAGCCGTCAATGCATTTTACTTTCGCGTAAGTCTCTTCCGGGTTCACGCAGAGTGCGACGTTGGACGGAAGCGTCCAGGGCGTCGTGGTCCAGGCCAGGAAGTAGGCATCCTCGCCTTTTGCCTTAAAGCGGACGACAGCGGAGCGCTCTTTGACGTTCTTGTAGCCCTGTGCAACCTCGTGGGAGGAAAGCGGGGTGCCGCAGCGCGGGCAGTAGGGAACGACTTTGAAGCCCTTGTACATAAGGCCCTTGTTGTAGATTTCCTTCAGTGCCCACCACTCAGACTCAATATAGTCGTTTTCGTAGGTGACATATGGGTGCTCCATGTCAGCCCAGTAGCCGACGGCGTCGGAGAATTTCTCCCACATGCTCTTGTAGTTCCAGACGGACTCTTTGCACTGCTTGATGAACGGTTCCAGGCCGTATTCCTCAATCTGGTCCTTGCCGTCCAGGCCGAGCTTTTTCTCGACCTCAATTTCAACCGGGAGACCGTGGGTGTCCCAGCCGGCCTTACGCGGGCTGTTGCAGCCTTTCATCGTATGATACCGCGGAATCATGTCCTTGATGACACGGGTTTCCACATGTCCGATATGAGGCTTGCCGTTGGCCGTCGGCGGGCCGTCATAGAAGACATAGCTCGGGCCCTTTTTCTCCTCAGTCTTCTGGAAGATCTTCTCTTCCTTCCAGAACTTGGAGACCTCGTGTTCCCGGCCGACAAAATCCATATCGGTTGGCACTTTCTTATACAAAGCGAGTTCCTCCTTCAAAAACGAAAAAAACTCCGACCTGCTTTTACAGGGCGAAGCTTTGCGATTCGTTGTACCACCTGAAAAACAGCATACTGACATATGCGCCCCGGGTAACGGCGGGTCCGGCGAGGCTTACTTCAAAACGGTTCAGCCCGCAACTCGGGAGTGATCTTCGGGTTCTGCGTCCACCGGCCGGGCTCTCACCATCCCCGGTTCGCTCTGGATGCCGTCCAAGCCTTACTTGTCTCCGTCTGCGTCTTTATAGGTATATTGATATTTGAAAAGATAGTATCACAAGCGGTCGGCAGAGTCAAATATTGATTTTTTACAGAGGAAGAGAGCCTCTCCGTACAGAAGAGGCTCTCTTCCCGGTTTTCGAATATACAGGGAGAAATGAGAGAGAAATTTATTCAATCATGGCCATTGCTTTTTGAACAGCCTGGTTGACATCGGTCATCTCTGCACCGGCGGGGTTCGTCTGTTTCCCGTCGCTGACAGAGCCGTCCGCATTCTGCTTTTCGACAATATGGAATTCCAGATCGTTCGGATAATTGGTGTCATCGGTAAAGGACTCGACAATGTTGAGGAGCAGACCGTTGATTGTATTGGCGACATCCGGCGCCAGGGACTTCGCGGCGCCCAGGATGACCGGTGAAATATCCGTATCGTCCTGAATACCCAGCTTGCCAAGCAGTGTCTGCGGGAAGAATACGTATTTAATAATCGGATTGCTGATGTTCTCCGGCGCGTTCTTCAGATCTTTGGCGAGCACGGTGACCACCTCATCCAGCAATTTCCCGTCTTTCAGCTGCCGGACGCCCTCCTCAAATTTCGGAGAATTCTGTCCGTTGTCGGTGCCGTCCAGATGGGTCTGATAGGTGTAATTGATGAATTCAATCAGCGTATACTGGTCGGTAATCTCTATATTGAGCAGATCATGGATAATCTGATTAAGCGTCTTGTCCAGTGCCTCCGGATAGGTCAGGCCCTTCTCATCGAAAAGGTCTTCCAGATAGCCGTTGACCGTAGTCTGCAGCATATGCTCGTTGATGCCGCGCTCCGCACTCTTGCCGTATGCGTTAAGGTCCGGAATGGTGCTGACCGTGTTGTTCAGCGGATTGCGGAAGGTCACTTTCAGGTGCTCAATCGTGGAGCCGTCGGCCGTTCCGCCGCCCTTTCCGTCATTGCGGAACTGGATCACGCGGATGGGAGAGGGGTAGGTCAGCGAGGAGCCGCATTCCATATCGTAAAGGTCGTTGCCTTTGTCGGTGCGAAGTTTGGAGACATCCTGCGCATGCATGTGGCCGGTAAAGACGAAGTGCATGCCCGCATCGGCGAATTCTCTACTGAGTCGGTCATAGTCGTTGAGAAGGTACTGCGGAAGAACGACGGGCTCATAAGTAAAATGCGGAACCAGTCCGTGGTGCTCAAGACCGAGAACCATGTCTCCGCGCGCCTTTGCGGCCTGAATCTGCTCCAGAACCCATGCTTCCAGATCCAGACTGATCTGACCGGAAGTCAGGTGCTCATCGGTACCGTCCTTGGTATTATCCGCGCTGTAGCGGCAGGAGTCGATGGCGATGATGGTGTATCCTTTTTTCGGCCGGGCCACATAGGAGAGCTGGCCCGCCTGCTTGCCCTCTTTCGGGGTAAAGGTCGCAATAATACTCGGATCTTTGTAAGTGATATCGGCATAGATGTCTTTCAGCTGCTGAGGGCTGGTCCGCTCTGCCGCAACTGCTTTTCCATCAGCCGTATTGAAGTTCTTGCCGTTTTTGTTGTTGACATCGTGGTTGCCGTTGATGACATAGATCTTCAGGTTCGGCAGCTTCTTTTTCAGCTCTCTGAGCTTGGCCGCCAGCGCCTTATGGGCCTGTCGCTCGCCGTCCTTGGTCAGGTCGCCGGAGATAACCAGGACATCCGGCTTCTGCTCAACCACTTTTTCCAGCTGTGTGTCGACAATGCTGTCCGACTCTGTAAACATTTTACGGTCGCTGTTGAGATCCTTGTCGTAGTCAGGGGTATCCTTAATCATGGAACCCGGAAGGATATGGGTATCGGAAATGTGCACTACTTTGAGGGAAGCATCCTCCTCTTTGGTCTTCGCCATAGCGGAGACGCTTGGAATCAGCATAGCAAACAGCAGCAGGAGTGCCAGAACGGCCGTAGCCGGCTTTTTGACTTTCATAGGAATTGTTTCCTCCTTCATCATTTTGTTCAGTGTACCGGGGGAACGTAAAATTTCTGACAGGCTGTCTTATAATATAGGTAAATTTTATGTGAAACCTCTGGCACTTGACTTTCCTACCATTCCTATATAGAATAGTTTTATAAACTGATCGGAAAGGAGGATTTTATGATGATTTCCACCAAAGGGCGCTATGCACTCCGCGTGATGATTGACCTCGCCACATATTCTAATGGCGAATATATTACCCTGAAGGCCATCTCAAAAAGAGAGGGCATTTCGGTCAAATACCTGGAGCAGGTCATCTCTCTGCTGAACCACGCCGGTTTTCTGAACAGCCTGCGCGGCAACAACGGCGGCTACAAACTCGCCAAAAGTCCCGAGAGCATCACCGCCGGTGACATCCTCCGCGCCGCAGAAGGCTCTCTCGCACCCATCGCCTGTCTGAAGGAAGAACCCTATGGCTGCGAGCGATCCGCAACCTGTTCCACAATTGATTTCTGGAAAGGATACTACAAAGTCATCCTCAACTATGTCGACAGCATTACACTGCAGAATCTGGTCGACCACAACCAGGAAATGGCCGGAAACGATTATGTGATTTGACGGTCTTTTGAAGACCGTCAAATTTTTCGGTTTTTTCTATTTTCCTATTGACATAATAGGATTACTGGATTATTATCTTCCAATTGAAACTAAATTTCTGAAATAACAGGAGTGATTTGTTATGGCAAAAGTATACGATTCTCTTACCGATCTCATCGGCGGTACCCCGCTGCTCAACGCCCACAATTTCGCAGCCAAAGAGGCTCCGAATGCAAACATTCTCGTCAAACTCGAGTACTTCAACCCGACCGGATCGGTCAAGGACCGAATTGCCAAGTCCATGATTGAAGATGCCGAGAAATCCGGCAAGCTTAAACCGGGCGCCACCATCATTGAGCCGACTTCCGGCAACACCGGTATCGGTCTCTCCGCTGTCGCTGCCGCCAAAGGTTATAAAATTATCATCACCATGCCAGAGACGATGTCCATTGAGCGCAGAAAGCTCATGGCTGCCTACGGCGCAGAGCTGGTTCTCACCGAAGGCTCCAAGGGCATGAAAGGCGCCATCGCCAAGGCCAATGAGCTCGCTGAGCAGATTGAAAACTCCTTCATCCCCGGCCAGTTCAACAACCCGGCCAACCCGAAAGCCCACTTTGAGACCACCGGTCCGGAGATCTGGGACGCCACCGACGGAAAAGTAGACTTCTTCGTAGCAGGCGTCGGCACCGGCGGAACACTGACCGGTACCAGCAAATACCTCAAGAGCAAAAATCCGGACGTCAAAGTCGTCGCCGTTGAGCCGGCTACTTCTCCGGTTCTCTCCAAAGGCGTTGCAGGCGCCCATAAAATCCAGGGCATCGGCGCCGGTTTCGTACCGGACACGCTGGACACCAGTGCCTATGACGAGATCATCCCGGTTGAAAACGAAGACGCATTTGAGACCGGCCGCCGCTTCATCAGCGCTGAGGGCATTCTGGTCGGCATCTCCTCCGGTGCCGCTCTGTGGGCCGGCAAAGAGCTTGCAAACCGCCCGGAGAACAAGGGCAAGAACATCGTCGTTCTCCTTCCGGACAGCGGTGACCGCTACCTCTCCACCGCTCTCTTCGGCGAATAAAGAAACACTCCCATATACAACACCTTTCCATAGATTTATCTCCTAAAAAGCAGGGCCCGCCGCACAGCAGTATTGTTGCGCGGCGGGCTTGTTTTATAACTTCACGGAACTACGCAACAATTGCGGGGTTTTCAAAACAAAAAAACATGAATCTCAAAACCACCATTTTGGGCGGGATCTCCAGGAGCATGTGAATCTGATCCGGGCAGGCTTCTGCTTCAATCACATGGTGTTTGCAGTTCTATTTTAAATGAGATAAACTATAAATATCGTTTATACTCATAAACGTAACCTCCTGTTAATTTGATCCTGCAATGCCAGTCGCAGCTTCATCTTACAGGAGGCTTTTTTAATGTTCAAATGTATAACTTCACGGAACCCCGCGGCAATCATGGGGGGTCGAGATACAAAAACAGCCCCCGGGCAATTCCCAGAGACTGCTATAAATAATACGTTTATACGTAGTCGCCGATCTTCAGCATTACCTTTTCAACGGTATTCGTCAGATCGTCATTGGATGTGTGACCCGGATACGGTGCCGGCCTGCCGTCGTTCACGCCGCCGTCGGCCTGCTGTTTCTGTTCCGTATGGAAGGTCAGGTCATCCGGATAGTTGGTATCTTCCGCAAGGGACATGGCCCAGGACGCGAGGAAAGCACCAATTTTGCCAGTGACATCTTTGGTCAGCGGCTGACCCTGAAGCAGCGGACGAATGATATCCGTCTGCGTATTGACGCCGATCTTGCTCATGGCATCGGCCGGGAAGATACCGCCAAGCATCTGGCTGATAAAGGCCTGTCCCACTGCCGGAGCACCATCCAGAAGCTGGTCGATGAAGTCGGTGACAACTTTGCCGCTCTCGACGTTCTTAACGCCTTCCGTAAACCAGCTGTCCAGAGCGCCGTTGTCCGTACCGCCGGTGTGGCGGCTGTAGCAGTAATTAATGAGGTCCAGAGCGCTGTGGCCATCTGAGGAGACTTTGACCAGGCAAGCGTCGTCAATCCACTTGTAGATGGTGTCCTCTTCCGCTTTCGTAATCGAGATGCCGCGCTCATCCAGCCAGTCCTCAACCGTGCGAAGAACATAGCCATAAATGTTTTCGTTAATCATATGGGTGTTGATGCCGGTCGGGCCGCCATAGAGGACACTGCCGTAGGAGGTCAGATCATCGATGGTCTTTTCTTTGCAGTCGAGGCTGCTGGTGTATTTTACCTTAAGATGTTCAATGGTCTTGCCATCCACTTTTTCCGTGCGTTTTCCATCTTTGTCCCAGGAACGCTGGAAATCGATGATGCGCATCGGAGAGGGATAGCCGCCAGCCGAACCGGTCTCAATATCATAGAGATCATTGTGTTTGTCAGTCGTCAGTTTTGCGACATCCTGTGCGTGGTAATGGCCGGTAAAGAAGTATTTCATACCGTTATCGGCGTACTCTTGGGAAAGGCGCTTCCAGTCATGAATCACATAGTCAACCGCAGTAACATCCTCGAAGGTAAAGTGCGGAATGATGTTATGGTGCTCCATGCAGAGGATCGTGTCGCCGCGCTTGCGGGCAGCTGCCGCCTGCTCCAGGACCCAGTTCTCCAGATCTTTTGTAATCTGACCGCTGGTGTTGTGCTCATCTTTGCCGCTCCCGCTGTTGTCGCTGCTATAGCGGCAGCTGTCGATGGCAATCAGCGTATAGCCTTTTGCCGGGCGGGCCACATAGGACTCCTGTCCTGCGTTCGCTCCGTCTTTCGGCGTGTAGCGGGCAATGACGGTAGGATCCTCATATACAAGATCTTTGTAGGTCTTGTAGAAATCTTTCGGCGTGGTGCGCGTCGCGCTGACGGCCTTTCCGTCCGGCGTGTTGTAGTTCTTGGCGTTCTTATTGTTAATGTCGTGATTGCCGTTGATCAGATAGATCTTCAGGTTCGGCATCTCTTTTTTGAATTCCTTCAGCCGTTTGGCCAGGGCGCGGTGGCTCTCCAGCTCGCCGTCTTTGGTCAGATCTCCCGCAATCAGGAGAACGTCGGCCTTTTCCTTTTTGACCTGCTCCAGCTGGGCGTCGAGAATACCCAGGCTCTCGTCGAACATCTTGCCGACGGAGTTGTCCGCCTGGAAGTCTTTAGTATTTTTGATCAGTTCCGGTGCCAGGATATGGGTATCCGAAATCGTCGCAATACGTAGCTTCTGTGAATCCTTGTCCCTGGCGTAAGCAGATACCGTTGGGACGAGAATGACAGCCGCAATTACCGCAAGGGCAAGCAGGACTGCCAGAAACTTTCGTCCGGCAAGTACCGGTTTTTCCGCTTTTGTCATCAAATTCCTTCTTTCTCATTGACAGCTGTAAAAATGAATAGTTTCAATTTACAGCGCCAATGTAAAGAAAACAGACAGTATTTTTGTTAAACGTTCGTTATAAATTCACATTACTTTATTAAGAAATTTAACGATATCGTTATCGGTCTTCGGCTGCTCCGGCGCCGGCTTCCCATCCGAGCGCACGCCATTGCACACCCGGGTCTCAATATGGAAGTCGCGGTCGTCCGGATCATTCGGATCCACGCGGAACTGTTCCAGGCAGTAGACCAGTGTATCGTTGAGTTTTTTGCTGCCATCCCTGTTCAAAACCTTCGGAACGTCGTCCGAATAAATCAGTTTCCGAATGGACTCCGCCGTGCTGTCCGGCAGTTTCGCCAGATCTGCAGCGAGGACATTTTCTGCTGCATCCAGCATCCTGCCGTCCTTCAGGCGCTGCGTCCCCTGCTGGAACCAGGCCGGCTCATCTCTGCCGTTATCTGTGCCGGCGAACCAGCCCTGCATCAGATAATTTGCCCACTGGATCAGCGTGTGTTCTCCGCTGTCATCAACCGGAATGGAAAACAGATCATTCCCAATCCTGTTCAGGCTCTGCTCCAGCTCGGCGGAGTAGGGAATACCCAGCTTTTTACACTCTTTTCGGACCGGATTCTCCACCTTGGACAGAACCCACTCGGGAGTAATACAGTTTGCACGGTTGTATTCGGTAATGTCGTCGATCGTCTCAATCTTTCCATTCACCGGGTTCCGATACGTAACGGAACCCAGATGATCGACCAATTTTCCGTCCAGCGTCTCTGTCACGGTGCCGTCCCGCTCCGGGTGCCGGCTGAAATCCACGACCCGATACGCCGACGGATAGGACAGCGGCGTGCCGGTCTCAATGTCCCAGAGATCGTTCCCCTTCGGAGAGCGGTATTTGGCAATATCATCACAGTGCATATGTCCAGTGAAAAGGTAGTTCAGCCCTGCATCGGCAAAACGAGGCGCAATTTTGTCATCCCCTTTGTTCAGGTTGATGCCCTCGATAGGACTGTGGTGCACCAGACCATGGTGCTCGAATCCGATCACCGTATCGCCGCGGGCCCTTGCCGCCTGCGCCTGAGCTACAACCCAGTCTGCAAGGCTGTCGGTAATCCGGCCTCCGTTCATCGCCTCGTTCTTTCCATTGACCGTGTTGTCGGAAGAATATCGCCCGTCGTCTATGGCGATGATCGTATATCCCGGCCTGGGGCGAGCTACATAGGAGAGCTGGCCTGCCTGCGCCCCAAGGGGCGGCGTATAGTGGGCAATGATCGTGGGATCGTGATAGGTAACCGCATAGAGTTCGCGGAACTGCTCCGGGCTTGTCTGCGCAGCAGGCTCCGATTCCCCGCCTTTGGTGTTGTAGTTCGTCGCGTCGGCACTGTTGATGTCGTGGTTTCCGTTGATGACATAGATGTGCGTCTTTGGCAGATCTTTCTTCAGCGCATTCAGCTTTGCAGCAAAGGTTTTTTCGCTGATATATTCCCCGTTCTTGGTCAGGTCTCCGTTGATCAGGATAACCTCCGGCTTCTGCTTCCGCACGGAATCCAGCGTTTTGTCGATAATGGCAATGTTGCAGTAGTTCTTCTTCAGGTCATTGGTCTCCTCTCTCCGCCAGTCCTCGGTGTCCGCCATCAGGCTCTCATCAAACAGATGGACATCGGATAAATCCACCAGATGCAGCTTTTCCGAACTCGATTTCCTCCCTGCGGCAAAAGCCAGCGGGCAGACAAACGCCGCCGAAAGCAGCACCAATGCCAGCACAACTGCCAATCCCGCGTGCGCGATTCGATGTTTCTCCATAGACAATGATTCCCCTTTTCCGGTTTTTGGGGTCATTGTAGAAATCGAATGTAAATTTCGCGTACTTTGTTCGAACCCGTTCTGTTATTCCCCTGTAAAAATGCCATCACCCCGCCGGGACTGATGGCATAAAAAAGCACCCGCGGCCCAAACAGGCCGCAGGTGCTCTGCGGGGAGAAAGATTCAGACGTAGTCGCCGACTTTGGTCATGATGGCAGTCATAAGATTGTTGACGGCGGAGTGGTCGGTATTGCCCGGATACGGGGCCGGACTGCCGTCGTTCATGGTACCGTCTGCCCGCTCAACCTCTGTAGCAGAGAAGGTGTTGTCGTCCGGGTAGTTGGTATCGATGCTGATGGAATCGCTCCAGTCTTTCAGGAACTGGCCGATGGTCCTGCAGATGGACTTGCTCAGCGGATTGCCGCGGAGAATCGGGTTAATGATATCGTCCTGGGTGCTGAGACCGTACAGCGTCATGGCCGACTGCGGGAAGATTGTCTTCAGCAGCTCGGCGGCAAAGGTTCTGCCCATTGTGCCCAGGCCCTTGATAAAGGTCTCCACCAGATCCGCCACGGGCTCGCCGGTTGCAATATTGTCCAGCGCCTCCTCGTACCAGGACGCCCGTGGGCCGTGGTCCGTACCGTCAATATGGCGGCTGTAAGAATAGTTAAAGACGTCCATCGGGTTGTGGCCGTCCTTGCTGACCTTGATTTCTACAGTATCATCAATCCATTTATAGATGGATTTGACTTCGGTATCCGTCAGTTTGATGTCGTGATCTTCCAGTTTATCGAACAGGTCGCGCAGCACATAGCCATAGACATTGGCGTTTACCATCGACTCATTGACGCCGTTCGGGCCGGCATAGAAATTCTTCGTGTACTCCGTCGCGTCGTCTATCGTATGCTTCCTGCCATCCAGCTTGCTGGTGTAAGTCGCTTTCAGGTGCTCATAGGAGTTTCCTGCAATGTGCTCCGTCCGCTTTCCATCGGAGCCCGTGCTCCGGGACAGGGTCGTGATTCGATACGGCGCCGGATACCCGATAGCCGATCCAGTCTCAACCTCGTAGAGATCATTGCCTTTCTTCGTGGTAAATTTCGAGACATCCTGTGCGTGGTAATGGCCGGTAAAAATATAGTGCATTCCGGCATCCGCAAATTCGGTCGCGTATTTTTCCCAGTCACGGACCACATAGTCCACAGCCATAACGGTCTCAAACGTGAAATGCGGTACAAAGTTGTGGTGGGACATACCGATTACAGTGTCGCCGCGCTTCTTCGCTGCCGCAATCTGCTTCAGAACCCAATTGGCCAGATCTTTCGTAATCTGTCCGCTCGTATTGTGCTCATCTTTACCGGTGCCGCTGTTGTCGCTGCTGTACCGGCAGGTATCGATGGCAATCAGAGTGTAGCCGTCTTTGATGCGGGCGGCATAGGACTCACATCCGGCTGTCTTCCCTTCCGGAGGCGTGTAGCGGGCGATTACGCTTGGATCATCATAGACTGATTTCCAGGCTTTCCGGAACTTCTCCGGGGTCGTGCGCGTCGCATCGGTCCTTTTGCCGTCTTTCGTATTGTAGTTCTTCGCGTTTTCATTATTGATGTCGTGGTTTCCGTTGATGACATATACCTTGACGCCCGGGACTTCTTTCTTAAATTTCTGCAGACGTTCTGCGAGCTGCTCATGGCTCTCCAGCTCGCCGTCCTTGGTCAGGTCGCCGGAGACCAGAAGGACATCCGGTTTCTGCTTTTTGATGGCCTCGAGCTGGGCGTCAATAACCCCCATGCCCTCATCAATAATACGTCCCACTGCATTGTCGGTCTGGAAATCCTCGGTATTTTTCATCAGCTTGTTGGCCAGAACATGGGTGTCCGAAAGCGAAGCAATCTTCAGGGATTCCTGTTTGGGCTGACTCGACTCCGCATAAGCAGAAGCGGCCGTTCCGGCCGCGCATGTCAAAACCATGCAGATCGAGAGGAGAAGCGCAGTCCAGCGCGAGCCGGATCTGCCGGTGGTTCGATGTTTCATAGACGGTTCCTCTTTTCTCATTAATGGCTTTCATTTTACGGCTGTATAATTCTACAGTCCTGTAGGAATCCGCCTGGTATCTAACAAAGTGTCTGCTTTTTACAATTGCTTCCAAATTCCAGTCCGGTACAATATAATAGGATTGCTATTGAGAAGGAGGATATCCATGAAAAAATTCAAACGTCTGGGTGCGCTGCTGCTGGCCCTTATCATGACCTTTGCAGCCGCATCCATTTCTGCATCTGCTATGAAGCTCTCCGACAAAGACGAGCTCAACTACTCCACCGCGCCGGAGGTCTTCAGCTGGATCTACAAGAATTACACGGACGGCGCCGTCGGAGCATTTACCATTACGCAGGGCGTCCTGCATTTTCCGCACGACGTCGCCGGCTACGAGGAGCCGGTCGTCGATGATGTCCCGGTCTACGTCGTTGCCATCGGCGGCACCGAAGAGGTCGGCGGCATGGACAATGATCCGCTGTCCGATATTAAACTCGGCGGATTCAATCTGGATACCCCGTACGAAGAGGAAATTGTCGAGGCCATCACCCACGACGTGCCGAAAGGATCCAACCTGTTCCTGACCGGCCACAGCCTGGGCGGCATGACCGCGCAGCAGCTCGCCGCCGATCCGCGCATCAAGGACAACTACAATGTCCTTTATGTTCTTGCTTTCGGCTCCCCCGCCATCTCCCCGGTCGGCCGGGAAGGCTATGTGGTCCGTCTGGTGGACAAGTACGACTGGGTCCAGTACGCCAGCGTCAACACCTTGGTACAGAAGACCGTCGATCCGCTGGATCTCCTCAGCACCGCCTCCGAAGAGACCCACTTCAGCCTGCAGGAACTGGTTGAATACTATGGAAATCTGATTAAAGAAGACAACCAGAAAGAGCAGGACTCCCTCTTCGGCAAAGTCTCGAAGAAAAAAGATCCGCCGAAACCCGGCGAAGTCGATGCCGCCATCTGGTACGTCCACGACGCCTCCTACGCCAGCGAAAAGACCTGGGGCCAGTACGACGTCACCGGTAAAACCGATATGGGCACGACTCTGACTCTCTATCCGAAGACCACCAAGTACTACAAAGCCAATTTTGAGAATTTCTAATCATAATGAAAAAACTGATTTCTATTTTCGCCGTTCTGCTGCTGACATTGGTTTTCACGGTTCCAGCAGCTGCAGCAGAACAAAATACAGTTACGCTTTCCACAGCCCCGGAAGTCTATGCATTTATTCCGAAAAAGGAGGCTGCTCTTTCCATTACAGAGGGCGTGCTCCACTATCCGCATGAGATTGCGGGCTATGAGGAACCCGTTGTAGATAATGTCCCTGTCTTTTTCGTGGCTATCAGCGACTCCAGCCAAACCATTTCTGCGGAAAAGGCTGCCGATCTCATTTGGAACTCGATTCCCAAAGGCTCCAATCTGTTTCTGGTCGGGCACGGCCGCGGCGGAGAAACCGCCCAACTGCTTGCAGCAGACAGCCGAATGAAAGAGAATTATCACATTTTGAATGCGCTGACATTTGGAAGCCCGAAGGTCCGTGCCTCCGGCCAGGAAGGCCGCGTAATCCGACTTGTGGACAAATATGACCGCGTAGCTTCCAGTCTGTTCGATACCGCCTCCCGTGAGTCTTATCTCAGTCTTCTGGAAATACTGGAAAAAGGCGGGGATGCAGATATTTCCAACACTTCCTATGCGGACCCGAAGACTTGGGGACAATACGATGTCGTCGGAAGAACCGACCACACCACCACGCTGACCCTGTATCCGGATACTGCAAAAACTTATTCTCTGTAAAAGAAGCTGCTGCGACCCATTTCAACTCTGCAGCAGCTTCTATTTTTCTGTCTGATACCGCTTCAACAGGTGACCGCAGGCATCTCCTCAATTTTGAGCTCTGCGTTCTCATGATCTCATGTTTCTGAATGGCCCCTCTTTTCGGGAGAAATTCAAATAAGATATTTTCCCCACTCCTTTTTTGGGGATTTCTTCATATATGCCCTTCTCCCGACGATTTTGCAGGGATTTTTTATAATAGGACAGTTTCCCTAAAAATTTCTTTGGGAGTTCTGTATATTTCAATTTCTCCCGAATGCGGGGATGGTCGGCTGCCCGTACAAAGAAAAAACGGCGACCCGCCTTCCCTTTGGCGGATCGTCGTCCTGGTTTCATACAATTTTTTATACCGCTTCAATAGATTTGACGTTGATCTGATTGCCGGTCAGCAGATACGTATCCTCAGACTGGCAGTACGGGCAGACTTTGGCGTATTTGACGGTGTCATACTTACCGCCGCAGTTGCGGCAATAGGTGACCGCGGGCATCTTCTCAATTTTGAGCTCGGCGTTCTTCATGACCTCATGC
Organism: uncultured Oscillospiraceae bacterium; assembly: GCA_900542575.1. Classification (GTDB taxonomy): domain Bacteria; phylum Bacillota; class Clostridia; order Oscillospirales; family Acutalibacteraceae; genus RUG420. The sequence goes on along the minus strand of UQOE01000024.1, from coordinate 8,613 downwards.
TTCTGAATGGCCCATTTCCAGACATCCTCCAGATAGCTCGGGATGACGCCGGAGACCTGGCCGAGTTCCAGCGTGACAGATTTGACTTCGGTCAGCTCGTCATGCTCGTTGAAGACGTCCTCTACGTCGCGGATAATATAGAAAACAATTCCTAATTCATGCATAATCGTGTGCTCCCAAAATAGTTTCTAATTGTCATCGTAGCATAGGAAAGCACGATACACAAGCAGTAAAATCGTCTGGTCTGAGCAAAAAGGACCTGCCGCTTCCGGCAGGTCCTCTCTCTTTGGATTCAAACCGAATTCCGATTATTTGTTGCCTTTAATAGCCTCTTTGATAGGACGGGCAATGATCTTGCCGACACGTTTCGGAATGTACTTGGCAAGCTGAACCATACGGTCCTCAGCGCGATACATATCTGCGCCGTGCGGATGCGTGCGGCGGAGATGGATGGCGTCGAATTCGCACTTGGTGGTGCAGACGCCGCAGCCGATGCATCTTACCTCGTCGACAACCGAAGCACCGCAGCTCAGGCAGCGGGAAGTCTCGATCTTAACCTGCTCTTCGGTGAAGCACTTCTTGTACTCGTCGAAGGTCTTAGCGCGGTCAACGTCGGTGACAAGCTCCGGAAGCTGTCTCTTAGAGGTGTCGTAAGAGTCAACAGAGATGTTGTTCTTGTCGAGTTCAACGAAATGTCTGTGCGGACGGGCGAGCGTCAGGGAGTCGCAGGTCGGACGGACAAAGCGGTGGATGGACTCAGCAGCCTCATGGCCTTCACCGATAGCGTTGATGACGAAGGACGGGCCGTGGTAAACGTCGCCGCCGACGAAGATGTCCTCGGTAGCCGTCTGATAGGTGAACTTGTCTGCCTTCGGATAGTTGCCGTGTACATATTCCATCTTCTCGCCGTCGAGGAGTCCGCCCCAGTCGATGCACTGACCGATGGAGGTTACGACATAGTCTGCCTCAACCGTGATGGTGTCGTTCTCGTCATATTTCGGGTCAAAGCGGCCTTCGGCGTTCTTGACCTGGGTGCACTTCTTGAAGACAACGCCATTGACATGGCCCTTGTCGTCGGTCAGGAACTCCTTCGGGCCCCAGCCGTTGTTGATGCTGATGTTCTCAGCGAGGGTCTCCTCAACCTCTTCGTCAGAAGCAGGCATTTCGTCGCGTTGCTCAAGGCAGTACATGGAGACTTCTTCGCCGCCGAGACGGGCAGAAGTACGGGCTGCGTCTACTGCAACGTTACCGCCGCCGACAACGATGACTTTCTTCGGAACCTTGTAGTCCTCGGAGCCGTTGACTTTTGCAAGATGGTCAACTGCGGAGATGATGCCCTCAGCGTCGTCGTTCGGGACACCGGCCTTGCGGGAACCCTGGCAGCCAATGGCAATGTAGAATGCCTTGTAGCCCTGGTCACGGAGCTGCTGGATGGTGATGTCCTTACCGACTTCAACGCCGCATTTAATCTCAACGCCGAGCTGACGCATAACGTCGATTTCTGCGTCAACAACATCCTTCTGCAGTTTGTAGGAAGGAATGCCGTAGACCATCATGCCGCCGGGCTTCTCATGCTTCTCGAAGACGGTCGGCTTGTAGCCGAGAGTTGCGAGATAGTTGGCGCAGGAAAGACCGGCAGGGCCAGCGCCGATGATGGCAACTTTCTCGTCCCATCTTTCCAGCTGGTTGGACTCGATTTCGATGTTCGGAATCATGCGGGTCTCTTCGAAGAGATCACGCTGAGCGATGTATTTCTTAACCTCGTCGATGGAGACAGGCTGGTCAATGGTGCCGCGGGTGCAGGCTTCTTCGCACTTGCGGTTGCAGATACGGCCGCAGACTGCCGGGAACGGGTTCTCTCTCTTGATGAGGCGGAGAGCGTCGTCGTAACGGCCCTCTTTTGCCATCTGCAGATAGCCCTGAATGGCGATGTGTGCCGGACAGGCCGTCTTACAGGGAGCGGTACCGGTTTCCCAGGACTCGTCGCGCTCGTTGTCGAGGAAGTTCGGGTCCCAACGATCTTTGAGCCATACATGCTCTGCCGGATCATCCATGAACTTGTAGCTCTGGTCGGAACCGTCTTTGAGTTTCAGCTTCTGGCCGAGTTTGACAGCACCGGTCGGGCAGTACTGAACGCAGCGGCCGCAGGCGACGCAGTTGTTCGGGTCAACATGTGCGCGGTAAGCGGAAGCAGACATGTTCGGCGTATTGAAGAGCTGAGAGGTACGGATACCATTGCAGATCTTGTGGTCGCAGTTGCAGATGGCGAAGATTTTGTTCTCGCCGTCGATGTTCGTAATCTGATGAACGAAGCCGAGGTCCTCTGCTTTTGCGAGGATGCGGTAAACTTCTTCTTTGTCAATATAATGGCCGGGTTTCTTGGTCTGTACGCAGTAATCTGCGAAGTCGCCGACGCCGATGCACCAGTGGTTCGGGTCGTCGGTACATCCAACGCCGCGCTGATGGCGCTCCATACGGCAGGTGCAGGGACCTACGGAGAACTTGTTGTATTTGTCGATCCAGTAAGACAGGTGCTCAACGTCTACAGACTTGTTCTCAGACTCAATAGCTTTCTCAACCGGGATAACGTGCATGCCGGTACCGGCGCCGCCTTCCGGAATCATCTGGGTCAGACCCATGGGGCCAAAGCCCTGGAACGGGAGGTAGGTAGCCATGTCGAACCACTCGACCAGCTCCGGATGATCCTCAAACCACTCAGAATGCTCATTCAGCATTTCTGCCATGCCGGGAACGAAGGTCTTAACCTCGTAGCGTTTCTTACCGTCCGGATTCTCATGGTTGAACTCAACATAGCCGTTGAAAGCCATTTCCTCCAGAGTGTCTTCCAGATGAAGTTTCTCTTCCGGAGTCGTAGCGCCGCAGAGCTTGGCAATTTCGTCCAGAGTCTTCGGTTTGCGCTGTTTCATCTTGAGCATGATCTTAGCCTGCTCTTCGGTGGTTAATGCAGCGATACCGGTGTAGTCGGACTCATGGCCGTCAATCTTCTGAAGCATACGGTCCGAGTTCATCTTGGCGAATTTCAGGATATATTTATTCGGCTTATCCGTGCCGTATTTGTCGGTACGACCGATAATGGCCTCTTCCGGCGTATAGGTATATTTCTTCTTTGCCATAAAATTTCACCCCATAAACAAATTCTGGCAGTTATGTAATTTACAGCTCCTTGCCGTCTGCGAAAGCGGCGAGCATTTCTTTTGTCTTTTTGTCAATGACCATGATATTGGCAGCCATGCCTTTGACGAGATACTCACGCTGACCTACGCCGAAGCCGGTCATTTTGCGGATGGACTTCTGAATTTTCATGCCGGAAGCCATGTCGGACTTGATTTCGTCGAGTTCCTTCTGGAACTTCTCCTTCGTCATGCCATCTTCAAATGCCGGAACGAGCCATGCATTCGGGAACTCGCCAACTTTGAAGTTCAGGATTTTGTCAAAGTTCTTCTCCTCAGCAATGACGATATTCTCTCCGCTGATGATGTCCTTGATTTTACCGTCTTCGATAAGGACGTCGCCCCAATAGGGCTCCCAGCCAGTACCGTCAACGATAATGACGTTCTTCAGTTGTGTTACCATAATATCCTCCCCTAAAGGCAATACATTGAGGCCGTCAGGCCCCTGATTGAACATGGGCATGACGGCCTTTTTACATAGCACAATTCTGCGGACGCCTTACTTTTTTACCCGTTCGATGGTTCACCAAACTGGCTCAAAAATAAAACACCGCATATTCATAACCCATAAGTCGATATGATTATAACACACTCCCGGCGGGATGCACCATGTAATTTTATGGATTCAACACAATTTTTTTGGCAGAAAAAACGCTATTCTGCGCCATTTTTCAACATCTTGTATAGTTTGTTAATACATCTACTATTTATTGAAAAAATGCGCCGATTGCGAAAAAGAATTGTTTGTCGAATAACGCCGCAGACAGTTCTGTCACGCAAAAAAAGGGACGTACCGCAAGCGGTACGTCCCTTTTTCAGTTTGTTATTTGAACAACCGTTTCTCTTACTTTCTCGGGTTCTTCAGGTTAGCCTGTGCAGCTGCAAGGCGGGCGATCGGAACACGGAACGGAGAGCAGGAGACATAGTCAAGTCCGATGTCATGGCAGAATTCAACGGAAGTCGGGTCGCCGCCGTGCTCACCGCAGATACCGCAGTGGAGGTTCGGGTTGACCGGTTTGCCGAGCTCGAGAGCCATCTTCATAAGTTTGCCGACACCCTCCTGGTCCAGTCTGCTGAACGGATCGGACTCAAGGATCTTGGCATCGTAGTAAGCATCAAGGAACTTACCGGCATCGTCACGTGAGAAGCCGAAGGTCATCTGGGTAAGGTCGTTAGTGCCGAAGCAGAAGAAGTCAGCGTCTTTGGCGATCTTGTCTGCAGTCAGAGCGGCACGCGGGATTTCGATCATGGTACCGACTTTGTACTGAAGATCTACGCCGGCAGCGGCAATTTCCTTGTCCGCAGTCTCAACGACGGTCTTCTTAACATACTTGAGCTCTTTGTCCTCGCCGACCAGCGGGATCATGATTTCCGGAACGATGTTCCAGTCCGGATGAGCCTTGCTGACGTTGATAGCTGCACGGATGACAGCGGTGGTCTGCATAACGGCAATTTCCGGATAGGTTACAGTCAGGCGGCAGCCACGGTGACCCATCATCGGGTTGAACTCCTTAAGGCCTTCGATGATAGCCTTAATCTGCTCAACGGTCTTGCCCTTGGCGTCAGCCAGCTTCTTGATGTCCTCTTCCTCAGTCGGAACGAACTCATGGAGCGGCGGGTCCAGGAAGCGGATGGTAACCGGTTTGCCCTCGAGAGCGGTGAAGAGAGCCTCGAAGTCGCCCTGCTGGATGGGCTCAATCTTGTCGAGAGCGGCAACGCGCTCTTCAACGGTGTCAGAGCAAATCATCTCACGGAAGGCGTCGATACGGTCGCCGGCGAAGAACATATGCTCGGTACGGCAAAGGCCGATGCCCTCTGCGCCAAGCTCAACGGCCTTCTGAGCGTCGGTCGGAGTATCAGCATTGGTGCGGACCTCAAGTGCGCGAGCCTCGTCAGCCCACTCCATGATGGTGGCAAAGTCTTTATCGGTGATGGAGCCTTCCTTGATGGGAAGAGAACCCTCATAAATTTTACCGGTGTTGCCGTCGAAGGAGATGATGTCGCCCTCTTTGAAGGTCTTACCGCCGAGCTGGAACTGCTTGTTGTCCTCGTCCATGACGATTTCGGAGCAGCCGGCTACGCAGCAGGAACCCATACCACGTGCAACAACAGCAGCGTGAGAGGTCATGCCGCCGCGGGCGGTCAGGATTCCCTGTGCGGACTTCATACCCTCGATGTCCTCCGGAGAGGTCTCGCGGCGGACGAGAACGACTTTCTCGCCTCTTGCGTTCCACTCTTTGGACTCCTCAGCGGTGAAGACGATCTTACCGCAGGCAGCGCCCGGTGCAGCCGGGAGGCCTTTGCCGATAAGACGGCCGTCAGCCTCAGCCTGCTTCAGAGCAGCCGGGTCGAAGGAGCCGTGGAGAAGGGTGTCGAGGTTTCTCGGGTCAATGCCGAGAAGAGCTTTCTCTTTGGTGGTCTTGCCCTCATTGACCATGTCAACTGCAATCTTAATAGCAGCGCGGGCAGTACGTTTACCATTGCGGCACTGGAGCATGAAGAGTTTGCCGTCTTCGATGGTGAACTCCATGTCCTGCATGTCCTGATAATGATCTTCGAGTTTATGTGCAATTTCAAGGAGCTCATCGTAGATTTCCGGAAGAGTCTTCTTGATTTCCTCAATTTTCATCGGGGTGCGGGCACCGGATACGACGTCCTCGCCCTGTGCGTTCATGAGAACCTCAGCGTAGAAGTGGTTGTCACCGGTGGACGGGTCACGGGTGAATGCAACGCCGGAACCGGAGTTGTCAGACCAGTTGCCGAATACCATTTCCTGTACGTTAACAGCGGTACCCCAGGAATACGGGATGTCGTTGTCGCGGCGGTAAACGTTGGCACGCGGGTTGTCCCAGGAACGGAATACAGCCTCAATGGCGCCGACCAGCTGCTCTCTCGGGTCGGTCGGGAAGTCCTCGCCCTTTTCCTTCTTATAGACAGCCTTGAACTGCTCTGCGAGATCTTTGAGGTCGTCAGCGGTAAGCTCAACGTCCTGCTTTACGCCGCGCTCCTCTTTCTTCTTGTCGATGAGTCTCTCGAAATAAGCTTTATCGACGCCCATTGCAACATCAGAATACATCTGAATGAAACGTCTGTAGCAGTCACGAGCCCATCTCTCATTGCCGGTCTTTTTGATGATGGCGTCGACAACCTCTTCGTTCAGACCAAGGTTGAGGATGGTGTCCATCATGCCAGGCATGGAAGCACGTGCACCGGAACGGACAGAAACAAGAAGAGGATTCTCTTTGTCGCCGAACTTTTTGCCGGTCTGCTCTTCGAGTTTGGTGACGTACTCGGAGATTTCGGCGAGGATGTCGTCGTTGATCTTTCTGCCGTCATCGTAGTATGCCGTGCAGGCTTCGGTGGTGATGGTAAAACCTCTCGGAACCGGAAGACCAAGGTTGGTCATCTCAGCGAGGTTTGCACCCTTACCGCCGAGGAGCTCGCGCATGTTTGCGTTACCTTCTTTGAAAAGATAAACGTATTTCTTTGCCATAAAGCTTTACCTCCGCTAATAAAAGGGTTTATGTTCTTTCAATTTTTACGGCGCTATTTTAACACATTCCAATTAAACCCGCAACGAAAACTATTCGCAACGGGTTAAATCTGTGCAAATTAGTGGTCTCTCCCGAACATTCTGGTGTATTCGGCGATGGTTTTCGCCAGTGAATCGCTGTCGGCGCCCTCTTTCATGCGCCAGCGCCAGTTCCCGGTTGCCGTCCCCGGGATATTGATTCGGGCTCTTCCGTCGAGGCCGAGCCAGTCCTGCATCTGCGCGACAAAAAGGCGGGACGGCGAGATCATGCCGCCGCGGATCATGCCGATGCTGCGGGTCTCCTCGCTGTTCAGGCCAAGGTATTTTGCGGCAAACGCCTTGTTGGCGCCGTCCACATCCGGGTCCTCGAGCCAGCCGATGGCGGTGTTGTTATCATGGGTGCCGACGTAGCAGACTGAATTCGGGTCGTTGTAATGCGGCAGATATTTGGACTGCGCATCCGGCGAGAAAGCGAATTCCAGGACATTCATGCCGGGGAATCCGGAATCCTGCACCAGCTGATAGACATCCGGCGTCAGCTCGCCAAGATCTTCGGCAATGAAGTCGTCATTGTAGAACCAGTCCCGGAGAACCTTGACGAGGTCCATGCCCGGGCCTTCCCGCCACTGTCCGTTTTTCGCGGTGGTCTCGCCAAAGGGCACGGCCCAATAGGAGGCAAATGCGCGGAAATGGTCAATTCGGATGACATCATAGCGCCTGGATGCGCCCTCAACCCGGCGGATCCACCAGCCGTATCCGTCCTGCTTCATAGCGTCCCAGTTGTAGAGCGGGTTGCCCCAGAGCTGGCCGTCCTTGGCAAAATAGTCCGGCGGAACGCCTGCCACGCAGGTAGGAATATTTTCCCGATCCAGCTGGAAGAACTGCGGCTCCCACCAGGTATCTGCAGAGTCCATGGAGACGTAGATGGGCAGGTCGCCGATGATTTTGATGCCGCAGGAGTGGACGTAGTCGCGGAACCGGTCCCACTGCTCGGCGAACAGGTACTGCGTAAACAGATAGGCGTTGATGTCATCCTGCAGTTCGCTGCGGTAGAGCTCCATAGCGCTCTTTTCCCGGAGGCGGATGGGCTCCTCCCAGTTGATCCAGAGGGCGCCGTCAAAACGGTCCCGCAGCGCGCGGAACATGGCATAAGATTCTGCCCATGGGTTCTCACCGGCAAAGGCCTCTACCTGGCTGCGCCGTTCTTCGAACCCGTTCTCGTAGGCCCGGCGGAGCACTTTCCGGCGATTCCGCTCGATCTTCCCGTAGTCAATGACCTCATCGTCTTCGCCCCAGTCAAACGAGTCCACGAAGTCCTGCTCCAGCAGCCCCTCCTCGATTAACAGGTCCAGATCGATTAAATATGCGTTCCCCGCAAAGGAGGAAAACGACGTATAGGGGCTGTTGCCATAGCCGGTCGGGCCGAGGGGCAGCACCTGCCAGTACTTCTGTCTCGCCTGTTCCAGGAAATCGGCAAACCGATAGGCCTCTTTGCCGAGCGTACCGATTCCGTATTTGGAGGGCAGGGAAAAGATGGGCAATAAAATTCCACTGCTTCTTTCCATAATGCTTTCTCCTTAAACGCGGCATTGCCGCGCGATTCTTATCCTTTTCATTATACATGATTTGTCTGCCATTTCACTACAGCAATCCGTTTTCCCGGCGCTGAGTTGACAAGAATCCGCGCCGTTGCTATAATTTGATTCGCATTTTGGCGAGGTGTAGCGCAGTTTGGTAGCGCATCTGGTTTGGGACCAGAGGGTCGCAGGTTCGAGCCCTGTCACCTCGACCACTGAAAAGCCCTGTAGGTACGTCGCCTGCAGGGCTTTTTTGTATCGCGAATTTTCAAGTCAAGTGCAACACTTTCGAATAGAAGACTTCATAAGGTGT
>UQOE01000023.1 GCA_900542575.1 uncultured Oscillospiraceae bacterium | reverse complement strand
ATTATCCTACATGAGGGGGCTTTTTGCTATTGTCCGATTTTACTGGTTCGGTCCATTGTGGACAGCTGCTTTTTTTATAAATTCTATTCTGCCTTATCTCTTTGGAGCGGGAGCCGGAGCTTTTTTTCCGTTCGGCTTCGGAGCCGGAGCCTTTTTTCCTGCCTGCTTCGGAGCCGGGGCCTTCTTGCCGTTCTTCTTCGGAATCGGTGCGGTGGTCTTTTTCGGAGCCGGGGCCGGAGCTTTCTTACCGCCCTGTTTCGGAGCGGGCTGCTGCTGAACCTGTGCCGGAACCTGTTTTCTCTGGCCTTCGCCGAGACCTTTTGCCAATACGGAAACCGCTGCAAGGCAGGCACAAAGTGCAAGTGCCATCAGAAGGGAAAGGATTTTTTTGATATTTTTCATGGTTGGTACCTCCTTGGAATGGGTGGAGAAGAGAGGAAGGAAATCAAGGGGATCTTCTCTCTTTGCCTCCCATTCTCCAGGTGAAACTAAATTCTACTTAAAATGACCGGTATTTATTTCTTTACAGGTACATTCTTGTGGTTCTGCTGCGGAGCCGGTTTACCCTGCTTCGGTGCCGCCTTCTTAGCCGGAGCTTTCTTGGCAGGAACCTTCTTTGCCGGAGCCGTATTCAGAATCTGTACCTGAGCCGGAACCTTTTTGGTGGGATTGATGCTGAGTCCCTTTGCAGAAGCAGAGACCACTGCCATGCAGGCGCAAAGTGCAAGTGCCATAACAAAAGAAATAATTTTTTTCATAAGAATAACCTCCACAAAAATAACTGTTTCAAAGATTTGTCTGAGTTTGGGGGAGCTCCTCTCGACGGTTTCTATTCTGCCAGCCAAAAATAAAAAATACTTAAAAGACAAAAAAATACCGCCCGAAATATCGGGCGGTATTTCTGCAGGTTAAAATTTCAGATGTCAGGAGTCCCGTTCAGCATCCCTGGTGAGTCAGGTCATTGAGACGCTGCATGGCATTTTCATGGGATTTTTCCCGTGCTTTCTCAACGGACTGAGAGCAGCGCGCTTTGTCCTTGCTTTTTACCCGCTCGTCTTTGTCCGAGCAGGAACTGCACTGATAGCTCTCTCTGGGGCTTCTGTCATGGTCAGAACCAACACCCTTCGCAGATGCTGCGACAGAGAAAAATGTCAGGCACATTATTAATGCCAGAAGAACCGAAAGAATTTTTGTTGCCTTTTTCATAGGAATGCCTCCAAAACCGATTTGTGAAAATTCAATGTTTTATTTTGTGAAACAATTATTTTTCGTTTTGTGAAAAGGTCTCTCTTCTTTTTACTTTATTATACTCCAAATCGTAAAAAAGCAACAGTATTTTTTACATTTTTTTGATTTTTTTGAAAAAATCTGAAAATGCAGTGGATTTCCGTCAGCGAAGCAGTCAAAAAAAGAACCTCCGCAGAATTTTTATTCTGCAGAAGTCCCAGCTTAGTCACTCAATTGCTCAATGATGATAGGGTACCGGAGCCGGAGCGGCTTCGGTGCCGGTGCCGGTTTCTTCGGAGCCGGGGCTAGCTTCTTCGGTGCCGGAGCAGGCTGCTACATCATTGGAACCGGCGGCTGATCTCTCGGAGGCATCTGATGTGCCGAGACCGAAACCGCGGCGAGGCACATGCAGAGCATGGCGGCAAGTAATACAGATATCAGTTTTTTCATAAGGGATTTCTCCTTTCCACTTTTTCCTGTATTCTACCTGATTATGGAAAATAGAAAGCGCCTTGCAGAAATACATCTGCAAGGCGTCTTATGTGCAATAGGGAATGGGATTAAAACTTAGCGGCGATCGCCATGGTGGTCTTCGTGATGTCCGCCGTTGTCATGATGGGCACCTTCATCGTGTTTCGGGCCCGGTTTCGGAGCATCTTTCTTTGGAGCCGGCTTGGGAGCGTCTTTCTTCGGAGCGGGCTTGCATTCGCCCTTCTTCGGGGCAGGCTTGCAGTCATCCTTCTTCGGAGCCGGTTTCGGGGCGTCTTTCTTCGGAGCCGGCGCTTTGTCGCCGACTTTGACGCCGACCTGGGCCTCAGCAGCAACCTGGGTCTTTGTGACTTCTGCAATCGGATTTCTGCCGTGTGCAGAGACACTGACAGCCGCAATGACGGTGACCATTGCAAGTGCAAAAACTGCGGCAAGGATCTTCTTCAGTTTCATTGGTAACAACCTCCTGAATATTTGAGATAAGGTCGAACAGCGGTTCGGTTCGATCTGTCCTCTATCCTGCGCCTGCTACCTAAAAACAACTTAAAAATTATGCCGTTGGAGCCGCTGTTTTTTGTCTTTTCCTTCCGACATGGTCCGGAAGCACGGCCTGAACAGTCAGAGTGCGGCCGTCCTCACTCCAGGCAGAGATTTTTCCGCCATGAGCTGTCACAATGCTGCGTGCCATCGAAAGTCCGATCCCGGAACCGCCCTCGCCGGAGCTGCGGGAAGCGTCGGCGCGGTAGAACCGGTCGAACAGATTGTCTGCGCTCCCCTTTTTCAGCCCCTCTGCCGGATTTCGGCTGGTAATTACCATTTTATGATTCTTTCGGCAGATCGAGATCTGAATGGTTCCGCTGTCCGAGGTGTATTTGACCGCGTTGTCCGCGAGAATCGTCAGGAGCTGCCGGATGGTGTTGGAGTTCCCGAAGAAGGTCAGTTCCGGCTGGATTTCCAGCTGCAGCTCCTTGCCCTTCTCCCGGGCCAGCAGATAGTAGGGCGTCAGCGTATCCTCTGCCAGCCTGGAAAGGGAGAAAGCGGTTTTCTCCAGGTCGGCCGCACTCATCTCATCCATGCGGGAAAGGCTGACCAAATCGTTAGTCATATGGGTCATCCGGTCCACCTGCTGATGGATGCCCTCCGTCCACTTGCTGCTGCCCTGCTCCATCTCCAGCACGTCGGTACAGGATCCTATGATTGCCAGCGGGGTCTTCAGATCGTGGCTGGCATTGGTGATGAATCGCTTCTGCTTGGCGTAGCTCTCCGCCATCGGCCGTGTGACCCAGCGGGAGAAGAGCAGGACCAGAAGATAGATCAGAATCAGGGCCAGCACGGAGATGAAGATCGTCGTTGTCAGGAAGGTATAGAAACTGGAAAACTCCCGTGTGCGGTCCAGGCAGATGACCATGACCTCTGCACCGTTTCGGCGGATCATATAGCGGTATTTCCCGCTGTAGCCGGTCTTTTTCTTCTGGGCAGCCAGGATGCGGCCGATCTCCTCGGCCTGTTCTGCGGTAACCGACTGAATGTGGTCGGCGTAGACGTGTGCGGTCTCGCCGTTCTCGAAAATAACTGTAAAATAGCGGACCTCGAACGGCATCTCCTTGTTCCCGTCGGGATGCATATAGTAATACCACCACTTAAACGGGTTGCGATGGATCTCCTCGTGGTATTCCTCCGCGTGCTTCGGATCATAAGGATGGTCCTGGTCATGATCTTTTCCGTGGTCCCCATGATAATCGCGGGCATCGTGCTTTTTCGGGCGCGGGTACTTCCCGCCGTGGTCGGCGATGGTCGTCAGGACCGGGTCGGCCCGTCGGCCGATACTCTGATAGTTGACCACGTTGATGGCCGTCATCATCACCAGCAGAACCAGAAAGACCGCCAGCATGCTGACGGCAATAAAGCGGTGTCGGAGTTTCTGAATCATGTCGTCTCCTCCAGCATGTAGCCGATGCCGCGGGCCGCCTTGATTCGGACCGAGGTCCCGATAGCCTTCATCTTTTTACGCAGAGCGGAGATATAGACCCAGACCACATTGATCTCCGCTTCGGTATCATAGCCCCAGACCTTCTCGAGGATCCGGTCCGCAGAGAGGACCCCGCCCGCATTTAGCAGGAGCAGCTCCATAATCTGGAATTCCTTGTTGCTGAGGTTCGCCTCCCCTTCCGGACCCTGCAGCGTATCTCCCGCGCGATCCAGGGACAGGTCCGAAAACCGCAGTGTGCTGTCCGCCAGTTCCGGCTGCCGCCGGGTCATGGCCCGCACGCGTGCCAGGAGCTCCTTTGCCGCAAACGGCTTCGTCAGGTAGTCGTCGGCGCCGGCGTCGAGACCTTCGACGCGGTCGTCGATTTCACTCTTGGCCGTCAGCATCAGCACCGGCAGGGACAGCCCTGCCGCCCGTATTTTTTTGACAACGGTGATGCCGTCCATTTTCGGCATCATAATATCCAAAATAGCACCGTCGTACTCGCCGTTCAGCAGGTAATCCAGGGCATCTTCGCCGTCATAGACCGCATCGACCGAATAGTGGCTGCGAGTCAGCATCGTCACCAGAGCCTCGGACAGTATTTTTTCATCCTCTGCAAGCAGCAGCCGCATTGCGGGTCCCCCTTCCCGATAAATCCTGTTTTTTATTATACTAATTCCCACACCTTAAGGGTGCCTAAAATCTTTGCGCAATCAGTGGGACTGCGTTAGAATAGAAAAAAATAAAGGTGAAAGGAAGATCCCCCATGAAATCCAAGAAATTCCTCTCTATTCTGCTCTCTCTGGTCCTGCTCGGACTTGTCTTTTCCGTCTCCGCATGCGCGGAACAGAAAAACGAATCCACAGCCAAAAAGCCGGTTATGGCCGTCAAGTGTACTTCCCGTGCCTCCAATGGCCGCCTGCTCACCGCCTGCGCCTATCAGTCCGCCGGCGGACAGAACCAGGTTCCGGCGGTCTCCTGGACCCCGGTCGAAGGCGCCAATGCCTACGCCATCTACATGCTGGACACTTCGGCCAACAACTGGTGTCATTGGATTGCCAAAGTCGGACCCGCCCAGACCAAAATTAAGCAGGGTGAAAAACTGAAGAGCTCCCGCTACAAAGGGCCCTATCCGCCGAGCGGCCAGCACCGGTATAAAATTATCGTCTACGCACTGAAAAAGGCGCCGGCCTCCCTGCCGGGCAATTTCGACAAAAAGAACAGCGCATCTGCCATTGAAAACAAACTTGGCAGAAGCAATATCATCACCAGCGCATCGACCATTGTACCTTACGCACATGGAGACCAGAACGTTTAAGAATAATATACAGAACCAGAACTCCCCCGGCGGTTTTCCGAAACCGACGGGGGAGTTTTCTGCAGGAATCATTTTCCGCTCTTTTTATTCCGGTGGAACAGCCGGCGGAGTCGGTCCGCCAGCGCACAGAATGAAAGCCGAATGGTCTGCGCCCAGAGGGAGCGGAGACGGGATACGGAAATCTGATACGGCTCCTGTTTTACCAGCATACGGCCATGTCTCGTTTCCTTTTCCTCTCCAAGTTCCAGCCCGCGGGGCGCCCGGCCGGTCTTCTCTGCAAGCCTCATCTGCGCATCCTGGGCATCCAGCGGCTCCCCCTCAATCTTCCGGTAGTTGCTGTCCGGACCGAGCTGGCGTGCTTTTATCGTATCGGCCCACATGATATCCATGATGTTATGGATTTTCGCGGCGACCGCTTCATCGCGAATGGGGACGCCGACTTCGACGCGGCGCTCCGTATTGCGGGTCATCATGTCGGCAGAGGCAATAAACATTGCCTCATCGGTGCCCTCGCCGAAGCAGTAGATGCGGGAGTGCTCGAGATAACGGCCGACGATGCTGCGAATCGTAATGTTATCGGTCTCCCCGGGGATGCCGGGGATCAGGCAGCAGATGCCGCGAATGATCATCCGGACCTGGACGCCGGCTTTTGAGGCCTTGTGCAGTTTCTGGATGACTTTTTTGTCGGTCAGGGAGTTGATCTTAAAGAAAATCTTTCCCTTGGAGCCCTTGGCAATCTCACGGTCCATATACTCCAGGACCTTCTTTTTCAGGCAGACCGGTGCCACCAGCAGCGTATCGTATTCGCCATAGAGATTTCCAATTCCCATGTTCTGGAAAAACACTTTGGCGTCCTCGCCGATTTCCTGGTCGGCGGTCAGCAGGGAGAGGTCGGTGTACAGTTTCGCAGTCTTTTCATTGTAGTTGCCGGTGCCGATCTGCGTCAGGTAACGAATGCCGGCCTGTGTATGGCGGGTGATCAGGCAGACTTTGGAGTGAACTTTATAGCCCGGAATTCCGTAGATAACGGTACAGCCAGATTTGTCCAGTTCGGTTGACCAGTCGATATTGTTCTGTTCATCGAACCGGGCGCGGAGTTCGACCAGAGCAGTGACCTCTTTGCCGTTCTGCGCTGCAGTCGTCAGAGCATGGACCAGACGGCTCTTACCCGCAAGGCGATAAATTGTAATCTGAATGGAGAGGACGTCCGGGTCCTCTGCCGCCTCTTCCAGCATGCGGAGGAACGGATCCATGCTCTCATAGGGATAGGACAGCAGGATATCATGCTGTTCAATCTGCCGGCACATGGATTTATTGGCGTCAATGGATTTGGGGATCAGCGGCGTATAAGGGGTAAATGTCAGTTTTTCACGCACCTGATCCGAGAGTTTATCTGCAACCGGATAGGCGTAGTTGAGCCGGAGAGGGGCTTTGGAGAAAAAGATCTGCCGGTCACTCAGGCGAAAACGGTCCTTGAGGCGGTCATAGAACTTGGAGCTGATGGCGTCGGAGAGCTCCAGGCGGACAGGAGACAGGCGGCGGCGGTGAACCAGCATCTTCTTCATGACCTTGCGGAAGTCCTCCGAGATGTCGAAATCCTCGTCCTCGGCGTGAATATCCGCATTCCGGGTAATGACGATCTCCGTCTTCTCCATGACATCGTAGTTTTCAAATACGAGGTCTGCGAATTCGAGAATCAGGTCCTCGACCGCAATGAAATGGACGTCGCTGCCCGGGAAGTAAATGACCTCCGGCATGGCCGGATTGACCGGGATAAGGCCCAGCGTTTTGTCCCCTTTTCGGCTGATCAGATGACAGGCAATATTGATGACCTTGTTCTGGAGATGGGGGAACGGATGGTGGGCATCGATGATTTCCGGGGAGAGCGCCGGCAGAATGTTCTGCTGGAAATAGTCCTCGGCCCACTCCTGTTCTTCCCCGCTGAGTTCAGCAAAGGAGAGCCGTGCAATGCCATAGGAGCGGAGCAGATGTTCCAGCTCATAGTAGATGGCGTCCCGCTTGCTGTAAAGCGGGCGGACAGCAGAGTAAATGGCGCTCAGCTGCTCATCGGCCGTCATGCCGGACTTGTTGTCATGATAGTCTTTCTTGGCCTGACTTAAGTCGATCAGACTCCCGACGCGGACCCGAAAGAACTCGTCCAGATTGGTGGTAAAAATGGTGAGGAAGCGGAGCCGCTCCAAAATGGGAACCGTCTCGTCTTTCGCCTCATTCATGACCCTCTCATTGAACTTGAGCCAGGAGAGCTCTCGGTTCTGCATATAGTTCATGTGTTTGTCTCCTCCTCATTCAGCATATGCCAGAGAAAACCTTCTCGAACGCCGTTGCTGATTGTTGTGATCGTATTGCTGTCAAAATGATCGACCACCGTATCAATGGCAATCATACCTGGAATAGCCGTATGGATGCGGTCCGGCGAAGTCTTGAGAATAAGCCGGGTGCACTCTTCCTTTTCTTCAAAGTAAAAGTTCAGGAAATTCCGGAGGTACCGGACGTTATAGGTGTTTCCGCGGATGGCGTCCGGATATTTCTGCCGAAGCAGCTTCAGCGTTGCCCGGCCGGAGCCGCCCTCTACAAACAGGGTGTCGGTGGAACGTTTCTGCGGAAATTCAAATTCGCAGAGCTTCCGCTCCATGGCATTGCGGATGGCCTGCGCCTCTTTTTTCTTGGGGACAATTTTCGAGACATACTCGTCAAACAGCACCAGAGAGCCGAGCGGGATAGAAGCCTCAAACTCAATCTTCGAGTTGTTGAACAGTACCAGCTCTGTGCTTCCGCCGCCGACATCGATGTCAATACCAGTCGGTCGGGCGCCCTCCAGCAGTAAGCCGTAATAGCCATACTCCGCCTCTTCGGAGCCGCTCAGAATTCGAATATCAAATCCGGTCTCCTCTTTAACCTGATCCAGAACCTTTTCCGTATTATTGATATTGCGCAGCGAAGCCGTCGCAAACATAAAAAGTTTCTGGACATGGATGCTCTCCAGCAGAAGCTGGATATCTTTCAGCGTATCGATTAATTTCGCGACGCCGAATTTCGTCATCTCCCCTTCATCGGTGATATAGCCCGCAAGGCCGACCATATATTTTTTGTTGACCGCCTTCTGAATCTTGTTTCCGTGAACATGATAAATGACCAGACGAATGGTGTTGGAGCCGATATCTACTACGCCGTACATAAAATGTCTCCCCCCGTTAATCTCCTATTAAAATTATTTTTCATTGAATATGATAGCATAGAATCATCAAATTCTTGTAAAAAAGAAGGCCTCTTCCCGTAGGAAGAGACCCGTGCTCCAGCTCCATTCAGTTCTGTTTCCGCACAATGTCGTATTCCGACCCGGGCCGGTAATACGGACATCCTTTGTAGCTGCTCTGCAGCAGATGAAGATATTCATCTTCATCCATATCTACAGTGCAGTAAGTGCTGTTGTCTTCATCGGTTTCTAAATTCAGACAGGTGTCACACGAATTCATACGGTTCCTCCGCTTCCGGCGGGTTCGGAAACGGCATCGGCCTGCTGCGCCGCCGTCTGTTCCCATCGGGCATTATTATAAAATATGGTATGGGCCTGCATGACATAGGGCATAAGGAGAAGATTGCCGAGGCCCGCGGTCAGTGCACAGAGAAGTGCCCAGCCAATAAAGCTGAGGTCCAGACAGAACAGCTTCCACTTTCTGCCCTTCATCATTGCACGGGACGCACGAATGGCATCCATGGCTTTCAGGTCCGGGTTCTCCTGCATAAGGAAAAAGGTCATGGAATAGGCATAGGCCATGACAATTCCGGGAATAACCAGAAGAAGCGACCACAGAAGGACAAAAAGATCTACCAGAAGATTGGTCAGAAATGCTTCGGTAAAATGGTCCTTAAAATAGGAGACCAGCACATAGGTGTCGGCTTCCTTGTGAAAGGCGAGCCGCTGATGATACTCCACAATGCCAAGATTCACCGCTCCGCCAATAATCAGCGAGACAATGGACAGAATCGTACCGATGACTCCGAGAATTTGAGTGGCTGCGCTGTAGCCCTTCCCGGTCCATTGGGCAATATGGCCATAAACGCTTGCGTACCCGGACGCATAGCCTAAAACCGTTGCACCCATCAGCAGCGCCAAAAATGTGTTCAGAACGGCACCGCCCCACCGGTCGTAGAGACTGCCGCGCGCCATCTCTCGAACTTCTGTAGCTTTGATAATTTCTCCTCTCTGTTATTTTACCATAGTTTCTCTATTCTGAATGGCAGATGCATCTGTAGCAGCAAATGGTTCGCGCCTTTGTAAATTTACGTCCTGCGGCAGGTCTCTTTGCGGCCGTCTGCCGCTGTCGTTCTTGTACTTGACATTTTGTTATGCTATGATAATTTAGTTTTTAACAGGGTACGATACTACATCCGTACACTCTATTTTTTCTCCTGAAGGAGGTCCCGAAAATGTGTGGAATTATTGGTTACGCCGGTCAGTCGGACGCCGCTCCTCTGCTGCTCGACGGGCTGGAAAAACTCGAATACCGGGGCTACGACTCCGCCGGCATCGCTGTCATTGAGAGCGACGACGCCATCGACATCGTCAAATCCAAGGGCAAAATTGCCGACCTTCGAGCAAAGATTGCCCGAACCCGCGCGCCGAAGGGCACCATTGGCATCGGCCACACCCGCTGGGCCACCCACGGCGAGCCCAGTGACGCCAACGCACATCCCCACTTCAGCAACTCCCGCAAGTTTGCTGTCGTCCACAACGGCATTATTGAGAACTTCATTCCGCTGAAGGAACAGCTGCAGAAAGAGGGCTTTGTCTTTCACAGCGACACCGACACCGAAGTCATTGCCCAGCTCATGGACAAGAACGACAACGGCGACTTCCTGCAGACCGTTCTCAAGACCATCCATATGCTCCAGGGCTCCTATGCCATCGGCATCATCGACACCAGCGACCCGGACACCATCATCTGCGTCAAAAAGAGCAATCAGCTTATCGTCGCAGTCAGCGACGACGGCAACTTTATCGCATCCGACATCACTGCTGTCCTCAACCGCACCCGCAACATGTACAAGCTGAATGACGGCGAGCTCGCCGTCGTCAAGCCGAACAGCGTCGCATTCTACAACGAAGACGGCGACCCGGTGCTCAAAAATCTCCAGCATGTGGACTGGGACGTCCACGCCGCAGAAAAGGGCGGCTACGAGCACTTCATGATGAAGGAAATCAAGGAGCAGCCGGACGCCCTGCGCAAGACCCTGTCTCCGCGCATCACCGACGACAACCATATTAAACTGGACGACATTCAGCTCACCGACGAGCAGATCCGCTCGTTCAACAAGATCTATATTCTGGGCTGCGGCTCCGCGTATCACGTCGGAGTCGTCGGCAAGTATGTCATTGAGCAGCTCGCCCGCATTCCCGTCGAAGTCGACATCGCATCCGAGTTCCGCTACCGCTATCCGCTGGTAGACGATAAGACGCTGACCATCATCATCAGCCAGAGCGGTGAGACCGCCGACACCCTGGAGGCCATGCGGGAAGCCAAGAAAAAAGGTTCCCGGACACTGGCCGTCGTCAACGTTGTCGGCAGCTCCATCGCCAGCGAAGCGGATGATGTCCTCTATACCTGGGCCGGCCCGGAAATCTCCGTCGCCACCACAAAAGCCTACAGCACCCAGCTCTCTCTCATCTATCTACTGGCCATCCGGTTTGCCCTGGCCACCGGCGCCATCACGGAGAGCTATTCCCAGGAACTCCTGACCGAGCTGCAGACTATTCCAGACAAAATTGAATCCACCTTCGCCCTGGAGCCACAGATTCAGCGGGTTGCTGAGACCTACACCTATCTGCACCACGCCTATTTCATCGGCCGCAATCTCGACTACGCCGTCGCACTGGAGGCGTCTCTGAAGCTGAAGGAAATCAGCTACATTCACTCCGAGGCCTATCCGGCCGGCGAGCTCAAACACGGGACCATCTCTCTCATTGAGCCCGGAACCTCCGTCATCGCCCTCTGCTGCTGCGATCGCCTGGTCGACAAAACCGTCAGCAACGCCAAAGAGGTCCTTGCCCGCGGAGCACAGGTCTTTGCCGTCGCCAATGAGGGCAACGAGAACGTCGGAAGCATCTGCGACCACGCCATCTATCTCCCGAAGACCCATCCGCTGTTTCAGCCTTCCATTGAAGTGGTCCCGCTCCAGCTGCTCGGCTACTACACCGCCAAGGCCAGAAAATGCGACATCGACAAACCGCGCAATCTTGCTAAGAGCGTCACGGTTGAATAAAACTGCCTGAAAAAAGGAAGAACGACGATCTGCCCGTAACAAGGGCAGTCGTCGTTCTTTTTGTATCTGGACTTGAAATATGAATTATAATTTTGCCACAATTTTGCGGTCAATGCGGCGCCGCATACCGAAGGCAGCACCGGAAGCCAGGAGCTCTGCGACGGGAAAGGCTATCCAGATGGTCACCGCCGGCTGCGGCGTTTTCGACAGCAGCCAGGCAAGCGGGAGCAGAATGACCGCGAAGCGCAGCAGGGAGACAATGAGAGAATAGACCCCGTTGCCCAGCGCCTGAAAATAGCCCTGCGCCACAGTGTTATATCCGGAAAGGAGCCATCCGATGCAGATAATTCGAAGGGCACGGGCCGTGATCTTCTGCACCGGTGCAGAGACCGCAAACGCGCTGACAATCTGCGGAGAGAAAAACAGAAACAGCAGAATTCCGAACGCCATGATCACCATGCAGTAGAGCATGGCCCAATGGCTCCCCGACTTGATTCGATCTGCGCGGCGTGCACCATAGCTGTATCCAATAATTGGAATGACAGCGTTGTTCAGGCCGTAGGACGGCATGAAGACGAAGTTCTGCAGTTTGTAAAAGATGCCGAACGAGGTGACAAGATCGGCGGATACCACGCCCAGAATGAGATTCATGGCATAGGACATGATAGAAGTCAGGCCGTTCATAATAATAGCCGGGAATCCCACCTTATAGATACGGCCGATGATGGTGCCGTCGGGCCGCAGATACCGAAGACCCTTTTTCAGTTCAGGGGTCCGCGTAAAGAACAGGATGCCGCCCACGATCATTGCCACGATCTGACCGATGACCGTGGCCCAGGCAGCTCCCGCCACGCCGAGTTTCGGGAAAAAGCCGTATCCGAAGATCATCAGCGGATCGAGCACGATGTTGGTGACGGCCCCGGAGATCTGACAGATCATGGAATAGGTCGCATTGCCGGTTGCCTGCAGGATTTTTTCAAAGGCGAAGTAAAACATTGTTCCAAAGCAGACCAGCGTAATGATGCGGACATAGGAGGTGCCGTAAGCGAGCACCACCGGATCGGCCGTCTGGGTTGCTATATAGTTGTCGCCCCAGAGGCCGCCGACCAGCATCATCAGGAGGCAGAGGCACCCTTCGGAAAAGACGCCGTTTCCGGCCACGCAACTGGCGGCCTCCCCATTCTTCTCTCCAAGGAACTTGCTGAGCACGGCGTTGATGCCCACTCCGGTTCCCACATTAAGCGCCGTCATGATCATCTGAAGCGGGAAGGCCAGTGCCAGCGCCGTAACGGCTTTGTCACCCGCATTGACAATGGACGGGTCGGTAATATGGCTGACAAACAGGCTGTCCACAACATTGTAGAGAGCCTGAACCATCATGGAGATCATCATGGGGACGGCCATCTGAAAGACCAGTTTTTTCATTGGCGTAGTGCCCATGCGGTTTTGTGAGATACTTTCTTCCAATTCGGTGCCTCCTACTTAAGCTGGTCCAGAGTCATGCTGTAAGGTTCCAGGAATTCGCTGAGAAAATCCTCCGCCGCCGGAAAATGCAGGTCATGGATAGCCGCCAGCGTAGAATCTTCCGCTTTGGAGAATTCCGTGTTTCCGGCCTTCTTCTCCTCCATGCATTTGATGAGCGCACTGAGTTTGTCGGCCGCCTTGACGAGTATTTTCATCTCCGGCTCCGTCTTCTCATACTGCAGGATGGGACGATAGACCTCCCGGAGATCTTTCGGAAGCATGTGGAGCAGTTTCTCCGTAGCCTCCTCCTCTACCTCGGCATAGGCGCCGCGGATTTTCCGGCTGTAGTATTTGACCGGAGTCGGCATGTCGCCGGTCAGAATTTCCGAGCTGTCGTGGAACAGACCCAGAACCGCAGCATGATCCGGGTCATAGTGGGTTCCATGGCGCTCATTGGAGAGGATGGCGAGGGCGTGTGCCAGGACAGCCACCTCAAAAGAGTGCTGGGACAGCGACTCGTTTTCGGTATTGCGCATCAGCGCCCACCGGTCAATATATTTCATTCTCGCCATCATGGCGAAAAACTGGTTATCCTCCATAGAAAACAACTTCCTCCGTGACAGAAACAGACCCGCTGACATCTGCTGCAGCGGGTCTGTAGAAATTCAGAACAAAACGGAACTTTAGTCCTTCCGTTTGAAAATACTCTTGTGCTCTTTCGGCTCCTTTACGGGCTGAACCGAAGCCGGTGCAATTGGCGTGCCGGCATTTTCGATCATCTTCGCGGCACGGTCGTAGGTGACGGAGCGGCCGGTATACATAAAAACAATACCAAGGAAGGCGAAAATTACGCCGCCCAGCATAATGGAGATGGAGACAATCATTAAAATAAAAATAATGGTAGCAGTAATCATAGTGCCATTCCTCTTTTCCGCTCAAGCGATTCATTAGCCAAAAACACTTATAATCTTGTTTTTATTCTAGCAGACTGCGAAAAAAAATGCAATAAAGTCCTTTTTTCCGGCCGCATCCTCTCAAAAATTCTGTTTTTTTGCGGTTATCTATGCTATTATGGCCATTGTATAAAATGAATTTTAATACCTTATTAAGGGAAAAGTGAGGTGAGACTGTGTCGGTAACTGTCATAACGGAGATTGGCCGCTGGCTGCTCCCAGTCCTGGCGGTTGTTATCTACGTTGTCTGCGGTTCCGTACTGGTTCGGGGAAATAAAAAAACCGGCGTGCTCGGCTATGTTATCAATGCCTCTACCGGCGAAACAATGCCGCTGAAGTCGTATGAGACCTCCATTGGGCGCAGCAAGCACTGCGACATTGTTCTCAATTACAACACCGTTTCCCGCTTCCACGCGGTCATTGCCCGTCGGGGCGGAAAATGGATTCTGTTTGACACCAACTCCAAAACGGGGTCCTATGTCAACAAAGTCCGGGTTCTGGACAAAAAGTATCTGGAAAATGGCGACACGCTGGTATTCGGCAACGCCATCTTTAAATTCTACGAGGAACTTCCCACAAAAGCGGAAGCCCAGGAGGAAATGCGGCGGATGACCTACAGCACCCGCACACCGGACGCCGACAGCACATTCAGCACGCAGCACGAAGCGGCAGCGGCCGAAGCAAATCCGGCCGACAGCGGCGACGTTGTCATTCCGCAGAAACGGAAAACCGGCTGCAACCTGGAAAACTGCATTACCGGGAAAATTATGCCCATCGACAATATGGATTCCATCCTTATTGGACGGGCACCGGAGGCGCAGATCCGCATTCAGAACAAGTCGGTTTCACCGTACCACGCCATGGTGGCCAAGAACAATCACGGCCGCTGGATCCTCGAAGACCTCGGCTCCGCGGCGGGTACCCTGCTGAACGGCATTCCGATTACGCAGGCCACTCCGCTCTACGACAACGATATTATTGAAATCTGCGGATACACAATCCGTTTCAACGATCCTAATTAACCGGGAGGAACCTCTTACGCATATGCAAATCTCTGAGAAATGTGAGGTGACCGCTGTATGAACGGACCGAAATGGATTCCGGCGCTGCTTCTCATCACCGTCTTTCAGCTCGTGTCCTTCGCACAGGTTGTGTTTACCAGCTCCGGTATGGACACGACGGCTCTCATTATCCTTATTATCTATATGGCATTCGAATGGATCTACGCCATCGGCTCTTCCATTATCCTGCCAAAACACTCGCCTGCCCTGGAATTTATGGCCTTTTTCCTGACCGGCATCAGTCTTGCCATCGTCACCGATAAAGGCACCAATATGCTGCTGACGCAGTTTATCGCGGTCATGATCGGCTTTATCTTCTTCGTCCTCATCCTCTGGATGATTGCAAATGTCGATCGCGCGGAAAAATTCCGCATTCCCATGGCGGGCATCGCCGTCGCACTTCTGGTCTTTGGCCTCATCTTTGCCCGGAATACCAACGGCGCCTACAACTGGGTCTCCATCGGAAACTTCTCGTTCCAGCCGTCCGAAATCGTCAAGATTGCCTTCATTTTTGTCGGCGCGGCGACCCTCGAGAAAATCCAGACCTCGAAAAACATCCGCAACTATGCGCTGTTCGCCATTGTCTGCGTCGCGCTACTCTTCCTGATGCGCGACCTCGGCACAGCTCTTATCTTCTTCTTCACCTTTGTCGTCCTCGCATTTCTGCGTTCCGGCGACACCCGGACGATTCTCTTCTCCATTATCGCCGCCGCTATGGCTGCGGTTCTGGTCGTCCTCGTCAAGAGAAACTACGTTATGAACCGGTTTGCCACCTACCGCCATATCTGGGACAGCCCCTATGGCAGCGGCATGCAGCAGACCCGTGTTCTGACCTATTCGGTCAGCGGCGGACTGCTCGGCATGGGCATCGGCCAGGGCAAACTCCGCAATATCTTCGCCGCCACCGAAGACCTTGTCTTCGGCGTCGTCTGCGAGGAGTGGGGTCTGATCATCGGATTCCTGGTCTGCATCTCCTACATTATTCTCTTTATCCACAGTATCCGCAATGCAAAAGGTGCACACAGCACTTTCTACTCCATCGCCAGCTGTGCAGCCGGAAGTCTCCTGCTGTTCCAGGCAGCGCTCAATATCTTCGGCGTCACCGACTTCCTGCCGATGACCGGCATTACGCTCCCGTTCATCAGCCGCGGCGGTTCGAGTACCGTCTCCTGTTGGGGTCTTCTCGCCTTTATCAAGGCAGCGGATAACCAGACGTGGGCAGGAGGGAAATCATGAATCGACTCTCAAATAAGGCAAAATGGCTGTATCTCCTGGGCATCCTGTTTCTGGTTACGCTCATCACCCTCTTCATTACGATGGACGTCAATGCAAACAAGTGGGTCGTAAAGGAGTACAACCAGCATATCTACCACAACGGTGAACTCATCGGCGAAGGTAAAATTACCGACCGCACCGGCAAACGGCTTGTCGAAACCGTCGGAAACAAACGTGTTTACAACAGTAGCGCCGACGTCCGAAAAGCCACGCTCCATGTCGTGGGCGACGCCAACGGGTTCATCTCCACCGGTGCCCAGACCGCCTTTAAATCCCAGCTCACCGGCTACAATTTTTTAAACGGCCTGTACGGTCTCAACAAAGACAACAAACACGACTTGGCACTCACCATTGATGCAGGCCTCTCGGTCGCCGCCATGAAGGCAATGGGTTCCTATCACGGCACCATCGGCGTCTACAACTACAAGACCGGCGAAATTCTCTGCGCCTTTTCCGCACCGACTTTCGACATCGACAACAAGCCGAATATTGACACCAACAGTTCCCAGTGGGATGGCGTCTATATGAACCGCTTCTTCAGCGGCAGCTTTACGCCAGGTTCCACCTTTAAGACCATCACCACGGCCTGCGCACTGGAAAATGTCAGCGACATCCTGAACCAGACCTTCTACTGCCCGGGCTATTACACCACCCGCTCCGGCGGCACCGTCAAATGCAACGGCGTCCACGGCCGGGAGAGCTTTGAATCCGGTCTGAACCACTCCTGCAATACGCAGTTTGCAAAGATTGCGGCTGAAGAGCTCACCAACGAGGAGATGGACAAAACCGCTGACGAATTCGGCTTTAACAAGTCCATCGATGTCAATGGCATCCAATGCAAAGCCAGCTACTTTGATCTCTCCAAAGCCTACACGCTGGACCGCGCCTGGGCCGGCATCGGCCAGTTCACCACCATGGTAAATCCGTGCCACGCCATTACCATCATGGGCGCCATCGCAAACCGAAACGGCAGAACCCCGTCCCCGACCATTCTGAAAAAGCGGATCAATCTTTCCAGCATTTCCTATTGCAAACCAGACATTGCCCGCACGCTGGACGATCTTCTCCGCTCCAACGTCACAAACTATTACACCGACGCCCGTTTTCCAAACCTGCAAATGGCGGGCAAAACCGGTACCGCACAGATCTCCAACGGCAAACCGCACACCTGGTTCGTCGGCTATTCCCAGCGGGAGGATCTTCCCCTCGCCATTGTCGTCGTCCTCGAGAAGAGCGGCGGCTACGGTCTGACCAACGCCATCCCGGTTGCAAACCACGTCATGCAGAGCGCACTGAGCCTGCAGAGTCAGCTCGTCAGCTGAAAATAAGAACTTCAATTTATAAAAAGGACCATCCGCTGCTTTCAGCGGATGGTCCTTTTTCGGTTCAGGCCATTTTTCGGACTCGCTCCGAGTAAGCGCTGATTGCCTCTAAGTTGTCAAATACAAACTGCTGTGCCTTTTTATCGTACAGATTTTTCTCATATTCCCTGCCGTCCCGGGTCTTCAGTTTTGCGGTCTCAATCCCCTGTTCCCGGCCCAGATCGGTTGCCACTTTGCGGCGGCCTTTTTCC
This sequence comes from uncultured Oscillospiraceae bacterium, assembly GCA_900542575.1. Taxonomy (GTDB): domain Bacteria; phylum Bacillota; class Clostridia; order Oscillospirales; family Acutalibacteraceae; genus RUG420. The sequence goes on along the minus strand of UQOE01000023.1, from coordinate 9,911 downwards.
CCGTCGTGGACAGATTCCAGAAACCCGAGGGATTCCAGCCAGGCGGTCATCTGCATGGCTGAGATGCTTTTGACATCTGGGGGAAGCACTTTGTGCAGGCGAAAAGCAATACCGGAGATGCCGATCGGCTTTTCCGAAAGCGGCAGAGATGCCCGCTCTTCCGCCGTAATGACAAACGGCTTTTTCTTCCGTCCGGAAATGGGGGTGACGCAGCCGCGGTTGGCGATGATCTCCCCGAGAAGATCCGCCGCTGTCCGAAAGCTGCGGCAGAGGCTGACATTGTTGTAAAGGGAATCCTCCGGCAGATCTTCCCCGGTAAACGGGTCGATTCCGTTGGACAGTTTTTCCAGATACAGCTGCGTTGTATAAATTCGTTCCAGTTCCATGTTCTTCACCTCAAATAGAATGATTTTGTTCAATACTCAGCCGCAGAAGCTGATATCCGGCCCGATTCGCCACCCAGGCAGTTCCAGCCCGGGACATGGGACCTGCATCGTCAAATGCGCAGGGAATGACAATGCTTCCGTCCCGGTACAGATAGCCCCAGTGCCCATTCAGCTTGACTGCTGCGTAGCCATGGGAAAAAGATTTGGCATCTTCAAAATATGGTTCCAGGACCACCTGTCCGGATTCCGTCACAAATCCCCATTTTTTTCCTCTGCGGAAAGCCAGCAGTCCGTTCCGCTCATTTGGAAAGCGGATCTCATCCGCATGAAAGTCCGAACATCGACTCCCGTTCGGATGCAGCAGATAACACTGTCCGTGATAGATGCCGATCAGAATCTGATTCTGGACCGCCTCGCCGAACTCGTTCTCGGCGACCTTCTCAAATGCGGCCTGCCGCTGCAGCTTCCAATCCGGCCCAATCCACTGCCAGAGCCCAAAACGGCTGACCAGTGAGCTGCCGTCCGGCATGCGATAGACTTTGTCGTATCCAACCCGGAACGGTTTCCCGCTTTTCCCGAGAAAGCCATACTGCTCACCCATTTTGACAGCCGCATAACCTGCGACAAACGGGCCCAGATGGCTGCATCCTCTGCCCGGAACCATCCGGCGCTTTCCATCGGTATCCAGATAAATCCATTCTCCATCTGCTGTGCAGGCCGGATACAGCGCCCTTTTCTCTGACACCGGTCCAATCTGCCGGTAGGAGCCCTGAAAGCGTTCTTTTCCCCTTGCATCGCAGATACCGGCGGACTTCTCTTTTCGGAAAAAACACTGCTGACTGCCGTCCGGACCGGGAAACCACCCGGAAACCGACTGGGCCATATGGTATTCAAGTTCATATCTGCCCCGCAGGCGTTTTGCCATGGAGCGTGCCTTTGCCGACTTTGGGCAGCTGCAGACCGTCTGGTAGGCCTGCGGCCATTTTCTCTGCCTCTCGTAGCAGAGCGCCTTTCGGCAAACCGCATCCGCGCGATTCGGCTGTCTGGACAGAATCTCATTGCATTCGCTAATTGCCTTGTCGTATCGTTCGGTAGCATAGTAGAGCTGCGACAGACGAACCGGAACACGCAGATCTTTGGGGTGCATATCTGCACAGCTATGGTAGAGCTCTTCGGCCTCGTCAAAAATCTGTTTTTGAAAGCAGCTCTCTGCTTTTGCGAAGGTCTGCTGATAGACTTTTTCCTGCCGTGCTCTCCCATAATAAAAGCCGCCCCACGACAGACCGACGACCGCAATCAGGATCAGCAGGTAGCAGACCCAAGCCGATATTTTTGTTCGGCTGTTCAGGACCATCCGCCTCCTCTCTGGAGCAGAATCTCCGCTGCCGCGGCACCAGCCGTCAGGTAAGGGGCAAACGGCATCCGGGTGCTCCGTTCCATCTTTCGACTGACCAGCAGAACCGCCGCTGTCAGCAGAGCCAAAAGTGAGGTCAGCAGCATGGAGCCGAGAATTCCTTCCAGCCCCTGGTACCACCCAAGCGCCAGCAAAAGCTTGATATCCCCCATGCCGATTCCCTCGTGCACAATGGCACGGCAGATGGCACAGATGGCCGCTGCCGCGGCCAGTCCAAACGCCGCTCTGAGAAAAGTCCGGCCCCAGGAGGAATCCCAGAAGATACACCGGATACCATCATAGGCCGTCCCGCAGCAGAACAGCAGAACCGGAAAGCAGTTGGGAATGATCTTTTTTCGAAAATCGATGACCGAGGCGGGAATGAGGATGGCCAGCAGCAGAAGAATATCGCCGTACTCTTTCATAAGCAATGTCATACCAGCGCCTCTTCCAGATAACGGACGGTTACAGAGATTTCATACTGCTCCTTTATCTCACTCTGCAGCCGCTTCAAAGCCTGCTGCATAGAAGTATTCTGTTCTGTCTCTTCCGGCACCGTCAGAAGAATCTGTTTCCGGCCCGGTTTCAGTGGATAAACGGTCCCATTTTTCATTTTCACCCTCCCTTTCAGTCGTCGGATATGGCGGTTCAGATCGCGTCCGTAGGACAGGACCTCCCGCTCCAACGCCGGCCAGCTGACGGTATATGCCCCCGGATCTTCGGCCGCTCCGGCCCGGATAGAATAATAGGGATCAAACAGATTGATGGAATACTGTTCCATAATCTGCCCTGTGGCCGGATTATAGAAATCGATGCCCGTATCGGGAAGTGCTGACTGGAAAAACTGGCTTCTACGAAGCGTCTTCATAAAGAAACGGCCTCTGACAAAAGGCGGCTTTTTCCAGATAGAATCTCTGCCGTCTCCAAAAGCGGATCCCTTTAAAAGGGCAGCAGCATTTTCCGGGAGAAGTGCCTCAGTCTCTGCAATCTGACAGATGGGCAATTCTTTCCGAAACAGGCCATAGGTATTCACCCGAATCCGGTAGGAGACCTGCAGGGATATCGTTTTTCCCTGTCCGTACATTCTGCTTCCCGCAAAGGAGAGCCCGCCCATGCCGCCTCGTACACCCCGAAGCCGCAGCCATTTTGAGAGCCCGCTGAGCTGTAACTGACGAAGGGTCTCCTCTTTTGCCAGAGCAGCCGCCGGCACGCCCGTTCCCTGTCCGCCAGACTGGACAAAAATCGTCCGGAGCTGGCCCGGAAGCGCAGCCGATTCCGCTGTTCCGATTTCATAGGAGATCGAAGACAGTCGGATTGCCGCTGCATTCAGAGCATCCTGAACTTCCCCTTCCACTTTTACAATGAGAAGAAGAGACAGCAGTGCCATCATACAGGCCGTAAAGATAAAGATAGTCAGCGCACCTTCTATGCAATAGGATCCTCTCCGCTCAATAGGCATACACCTCTTTTCTCTGAATGGGGCGGTGGAGCACAGAGACGGATGCCTCCAGCTCCACCTGCTGGGCACTGCGGCTTAAGTCAAATCCGGGCTGCTGTTTCTGACAGACCAACTGCATTAATACAGCCATCCGACCCAGGACTGCCCTTCTGGAAGCCGATGAAACACATTTTGCGAGCAGGATAAGCCGAAGATAGTCCCGATAAGTGAGATCCTTCGGCGATGGGGACGCCGGCCGGATTCCCCCGGAAAGGGACGTCCGCCAGGTGGCATTTGTCTTGTAAAAGGGGACTGCCCCGCCGTCCAGCAGCTCCGAGAGATCGGCGGAGGATTCGGCGAGAATCCAGAGTTCCAGAATGGCCTCTGCGCCCAGCGCAGCACCTGGCCCAACAGCCTCTGCCAGCGGAGCAGCTGCCGCGGCGGAGGCTTCCAGCATTGCAGGACTGCTATGGGCATACATGCCGTTCAGACAGACCCGAATTGCAAAAAGCAGAGCTGCAGTCCGGCGTATGGTTTCCTGTTTTTGATCGCTCCCCGTCAGCAGATATTCGAGTTCGGCACCGTACATCTCCCGCTCAGCATACGACTTTCCTTTCAGAGAATGCTCTTCGGCTCCGTCGGTTCTGCAGCTGAAAAAATGACTGGCATACTCTTCTGTTTCTACCGGCAGGCCGGTTCTGACAGCGGACAGCTGCCGCAGAAGCGGTTTTCCTACCCGCCTGGCAGAGGTCTCCGTTCCGCTGTCGGGAAGCGGCTCCTCTTTTGCCTGGGCAAGCAGTCTGGTACGAATGCCCGGGGAAATAAGCCCCGAGACCGATTTGACCTCTCCTTTCTGTAATGATTTCAGATCGTCACCTTTTGCCATCTTTTTCAGGCGCTCCAGAGAGAGCTCGTTGCTGCCGGAGACGGCCGGGACATTTTCCTTGCTGTCGCCAGGAGCAGCACGATCTGGTATCTTTTCTGCGAGCTCTTTTCGAAAAAGAATCGGAGCGCGAACTTTCATATAGGAATGGAGAATCTGTTCCAGGGTTTCCGGGCGGCTGGTCATGTAACGTTCCGGGTAGTGTATCCGAAAAGAGCCTGGAACAACTTTCACCACATTTTCTCCCGTCAGGCCGGTTCTGCTGTACTCCGGACAGGCCATACGGTCAAACTGTGCCGAACGGGCCTGCTGCTGTTCGGACTCGGAGAGCCCGGTGGAAAACAGATCAAACTCCTGTTTCAGAGGAACACAGTAATCATTGAGCGCCGCATTTCCGCACAGATTCAGCAGTCCCGCCATACGGGCACGTCCTGCGGTGTAGCGGACCGAGCTGACAGCCAGGATAAAACAGCTGCAGAGCGGCAGCAGCACCAGAATCAGGAAGACTGAAATAGAGCCGTTGATCCGCTCCCGCTGAGTCATGAGACCGCCTCCTTTTTCAGAAACTGCATGAGATCCCATTTTCGCGCACCGTCAATGGGCAGCGGCAGATTTCGCCGGACGCGAACCGAAAACAGATGTTTTCCAAAATAACTGCATTCCGCCGCCGCTGTAACGGATCCTGAATGGACGGTCAGCTGACGAGATATGGAAACCCCGGGTATAAAAGAAATCCGGGTAAATTTCTTTTCCATCTCCGCATGGATCTCCTCGTGCGTCTTTCCGTCTGTTTCGGTCCATGCGGCCTCATTGACCGCCGCATGCCAGGACTGATCTGCCGTCTCCTCCGCAATATGAAAGGAGTAAACATAGAAAACCAGCAGAAATGACAGCAGCATCAGACAGAGTACGACGGCGGCCGCAAATGGAAAGACCCAGGAAAATGAGATCACCTGTACGGATCCGGTAATATCATCCCGGAAACGTCTGTGGAAGCGCAACCCGGACTTCCATCCCGCTGCGGATCTTATCAAACATTTTGGATACAATATCGGTCATCTCACTTCGGAAAATTGCCACGAGTGCAATTACCACCAGAATCAGCAGCACAAGTGCCACAATATTGACTTCTCCGCTTACATCCTGCATCCAGGTTCTGTTTTCCTGCATAACTGCCTCCTTTTCTCTCAGACCAACAGACTTCGGAAGGCCGGGACTATTACCATCATCAGAATTCCAAGAAACATGGCAATGGTCGGGAGAAGCAGCTTCTGCTCTGCCAGTTCCCCCTGTTCCCGGGCTGCATTTTTTCGTCGGCTCCAGGCCTGCTCGGCCAGTTCATCCAGCGCCTCCGGAAAATCGGTCCCCCCTTTACTCAGGTTCTGCCGAAACAGGGAGACAAATTTATTGATTTCCCGGAGCGGACAGCGGACGGTCAATAGCCGGAGTGCGGCGTCAATGGACATTCCATTTTCCATATCGGCCGCGCAGCGCTGCATTTCCTGAAACAGGATGCCGTCGGATGCCCGGGCAACTTTGGAAAAGGCCGCTGTTGCGGTCAGACCCGCCCGGATCATGACTGAAAAATCCATCAGCATGGACGGATATTCCGCCCGTATTTTTCGATGGCGCTGCTTCAGCGTCTGATCAAGTTTCCAGTCAAAATACAAGGACAGAAACAAAAGGGTCAGCAGACCTGCCGCCAACAGGCCGAAACTTCCGGTACAGGCGAATACCAAAAGAATCAGCGGCGTGAGAAGTACCGCATAGGCAGCCGGTGCCTCATCTGCATTTCTCGCAATCTGCTGCGCATCGGCAAAAGGCACCAGTTCCTGCAGTTTTTCCATGCGGACCCGTTCCCGCTTGCCGCCAATCCGCAGTCGGGTATTAATCCACCCGCCGACTGGATACAGCTCTTCCAGGAAAAATTCCGGACGGCCGGTCACATGGCCGGGCCGATTTCGACAGAGAATTACCGGTACGGCGCTCATGACCGCAAGCCCGGTAGAAATTCCGAGCAGCACCAGTTTTGCGGTGTCCTGGAGCATGGCATCACCTCCTTTCCTAAAGTTCAATATGGACCATGCGATAACCGATTAAGTAAGAGACGACAAATATGGCAAGAGCAATCAGATTGACCGTCACAGAGAGGCCATCCGCCTGCAGAAATTCGCGGTCTGCTGCCCGAAGTGCCGCCAGGATAACAAACGGCATAACCGCCATCAGATTCAGCTCATGTTTCGGTCCGGACAGGAACGTCTGGATTTCCGATTCCATTTCCAGCTTCTCTGCCAGTTTTCGTCTGCTCTCATCGGTCACACGCTTTAAATTGCCGCCGGCCCGGCTGCAGGTGCTGTAAATTTCTCCAAAAGTCTGCACATCCATACACGCGGCTTCCTTTGCAGTATGATGCAGAAGCTCTTCCATCGTTCGGCCATTCTGCAGACCCTCCGTCACCTTTCCGGCAACCCAGCAGATTGGTGAAGTCGGCGCATATAGCTCATTCATCTCCTCCCCTGCATTTAAAAAGGCATCATAGGTGTTCTTTCCGCAGGAGAGGCAGGTGCTGACGGCATCCAGATAATCACAGAACTGATATTGGAAGTCCCGCCTCCGTTTTTCTCTGCAGTATTTTCCATACCAGACACTGCCGGCAATTGCGCCAATGGCCGCCATCAGCAGTTCCGGAGCCAGATTGGAAAACAGCACCATTCCAACCATAAGTCCGACCGCTGCACCTGGGAACAGACCGATCAGCCTTAGATTCCATCCGATCGTCATGCCGCAGTATTCCATGGGCTGAAATAAGTCAAGCATTCGTTTCCAGATCTGCTTCCACTGCTTCATCGGCGTCCTCCTTTCGGTACTCTTCGATTTTAAATGTGTGGACCAGTGCATTTCCGGTGGCACACAGGCAATCCCCCTGCCAGAGATACAGGGGATTGAGCTGAATCTGCTCGTCCTGCAGACCGATTACCTCTTCAATGGACGCAACCACGCGCCTTCGACCGGAAATCCGTTTCAAGTGCACCAGGATATCCAGGGAAGAAGCGATATCGCGCCGGACCGCGGCGAGCGGGAGAGCTGCATTTCCCTGCAGAACCATGCTCTCGAGACGCCGCAGCATATCAAAACTGCTGTTGGCATGGCCCGTCGAAATAGACCCGTCATGGCCCGTGTTCATAGCATTCAGCATATCCATAGCCTCCTTTCCGCGGACCTCTCCCACAATAATGCGTTCCGGCCGCATGCGAAGCGATGTTTTGATTAACTGCTGCATGGAAACGGCACCGGAGCCCGATGAATTGGCATTGCGTGTCTCCATGCGGACCAGATTTTCCACACCGGTAATCTGGAGTTCCGCAGAGTCCTCAATTGTGATGATGCGCTCGTCCTTTGGAATAAAGTCGGAAAGCGCATTCAGGAAAGTGGTTTTTCCGGAGCTCGTACCGCCGCTGATAAAGATGTTGTATTTGGACTCTACCAGTTTTTGAAGAAAGGCCGCCGCCTCAGCGGTGATGGAACCAAACGAGATCAGACGATCCATTGTAATCCGCTGTTTTGGAAACCGCCTTATGGTGACAATTGGTCCATCGAGCGAGACAGGCGGGAGCACCACATTGACCCGCTCTCCCCCGGGAAGCCAGAGGTCGACGATGGGATTTGCCTGATTGACCTCCCGGCCTGCCCGGCTCACCATGCGCTGGATGCAGTCAAAAAGCTCCTGCTCCGACGAAAAGGATGCGTTGCTGCGTTCCACACGGCTTCCCCGTTCTATAAAGATACGGTTGTAATCATTGACCATGATCTCCGTAAGCTCCTCTTCCTGCAGCAGCTTGTCCAGGATGCCCAGACCCCGGATCGAGGAGAAGACAGTCTGAACCATCTCTTCTTTCTCTGCTTCCCCTCTGTTTCGATACCGGCCGCGGTGCGATATGGTCTGCCGAATGACGTCGCGGAGCTGATCGTCACTTAAAAGGGACAGGGTATAGTTGCGGTAGATTTCCTCTCGAAGATCTTCATACATAGAGTGCCTCCCTAAGACGGGAAAAAACGTCGAACCCGGGGAGATCCTCCAGAAGTTTCCGGGGATCAGCCGTGTTCTGCAGAGGGATTCCCCCCAGCCGCTCCATCCCATCTTTTTCAAGAAGAGTGCCGACCCCTTTGCGGAACCGGTTGTAGAGAAGACAGCTCTTCTGCAGAAGCTGCTCTTTGGAGAGATCACACAGCGAGGGCATCATATGGATAAGCTCCTGCGTCTTCCAGTTGGAAATCTCCTCCCCGTCGGCAACATAAATGAGTTTGGTACAGGCGATGACCGGCAGAATCAGCCGGCGGGAGCTGTCCAACTTTACATCCAGAATAATAGGTCCCTTGTTTTTCTCCGCAATTTGACCGGTCAATTCCATGACCTCTTCTCCGCTGATCGTGAGAGCATCCTGCATGGTCCGACATGGCTGCAGAAACCGTACACCGGAACGGTCGGTGATCAGGCAGCTGGCCAGCAGACTGTCGATGGAAAATCGGCCGGAACGCATGGCAAACAGGCATTCCTCCATACCGTAAAGTGCCTCTCCCTGAAAGAAAAAAGGAGTGCTGTTTTCCACCTCGAAATTCAGGTAGACCGGCTTTTTTCCATGCTCTGCGCAGTGAACCGCAAAAGCGGCAGCTGCCGTAGAACAACCAGTCCCGCCGCTTCCGGAAGTAAACACACAGATTTGCCCCTGAGAGCCATTCCATGTCAGATGAGATTTCCCTTCCCGGCTGAACAGGGTTTTCCATTCGGGGACACTGTGATAGCGGCAGATACGAGGCGGATCTGCATCTCTCTTCTCTTCGGCGGCGGTCTCTACGAGATAAAAGATATTCTCAGATGGGAGATCGTTTGCGGACTGTCTTTCCCAATAGCGGCAATCACAGAGAATCAGCGTTATCTGATTATTTTTCAGGGCAGCTGCAGCACGGGCAAGGTCTGGAAATGGGAGCAGCTGATACTGACCGGGGGCGTCGAGATTCAGTCCGTTCTGAAGGCGTTCCAAAAACACTGGCATATCGGTTACCACTCCAATTTTCATTTGGCGTTCCCCCTTCCAAATTTATGAGGTACTCCTATTTAACACGTCTTGCCGCCGGAATCCAATAAAAAAGAACAGGTGGTCGAAAATTCCACCTGTTCGGTCATTATTGAGGAGCCCGCTGCGTATGGCCCCATGAAAGAATTCTATTTTTATGCAAAAAAACAGCCGGTCCAAATTGGACCGGCTGCTGTTCTTATGTCGGCATTGCCCTATTTTCCCAGGGGGCTGCCCCCCAAGTATCTTCGGCACTGATGAGCTTAACTGCCGTGTTCGGAATGGGAACGGGTGGACCCTCATCGCCAATAACACCGACTCAGGAATGTGTTTCCCTGAGAACATGATGTATTATAGCATCGACTTATATTCAATGCAAGCATTAATTTTTCAATCTTCAACTTTTTTATCATTTTAGGTATGTTATAATGAATTTGGAAACTTCAGAAGAGGCAGGTCTTGCATAAATGATCAAAAAACAGATCCGCATATCTTTTCTCATTACTTCGATTCTGCTCCCGGCCATCGCCGGCACCCTTTTCGGAATCAGTATTTGGGCAAACCGACCGCGCGGAATCTCTATTCCCCTGGATTAATCACGTTCGGTAAGAGAAATCCTGTCAACGGATTTCTCTTTTTTTTCTCCCTGCTGTCAATTTTTTACAAAAATTAAAGTTTTTTATCTTTCGCAAATTGCAATAACAAGTTGGACACCCTCCGCTAGACAGCAGTCTGGTAG
>UQOE01000022.1 GCA_900542575.1 uncultured Oscillospiraceae bacterium | reverse complement strand
GTACAGGAAAGCTATGTGTCATTTCTATGTGTTGCACTTACATTGTAAATTCGCCATCTTAAGATACGGCTGGGAAAAAAAGAATGATGCAAAAAAATAATATAATTTTTTAGGCCTGTTCTGTCATGCGATTGATGACAAAATAACTCTTTCCATTCGGCTCACCGACTTTACGGGCATTGCCCATATAAAGCACCTGTTCAGGCAAATCTGAAGTTTCATCGAATTTAATCCTGGACTCGGTCTCGCCCCATTGCGAAGAGCTGTTGTCAATTTTGCCCTGTCCTGTTTTCTTATCATAGGAAACCGGCAGATAGACGGTATAAGTGCCATATGGAAGATCTTTCGCAGTGAACACACCGTTTTCCTTTGTAACTGTGCGTTTGGTTTTTTTATCGGATGAGACGAGCTGAATGCGATTGGCGGGACTGTCTTTCCCGTCCAGCTGCAGCGTATGTGTAAGGACACAAGTATACCAGTTTCCGTCCTGTCCTTTGACCAGGACCACCTCTTCCCCATCTTTGGCTCTTCGTGGAAGCTGCTGCTGAGCAGAGGTATCTGCAGCAAAAGAAGGAACCGCAAGGCTCAGAATAAGGCAAATGGCAAGAATGGCGGAAAATAATCTTTTTTTCATGAAACATACCTCCTGAATCTTTCTATTAATAAGAGTACAAATTTGACAGGAAGGTTTAAAAAAGCTCCGTGGGGAACCCCCACGGAGCAGTGCGATATTTAAAAGGAATTGGGTTTTAAATATAGCAATTGTAAGTAAAACTTACGCGCTTAAGTTATGCTCTTTTCTTGGAGACAACGAAAGCAGCAGCAGCAACGGCAGCAACAGCGCCTGCAGCGGCAAGACCAGCATCGCCAGTGTTGGCGATAGTCTTCTTAGTATTACCCTTAGAAGAAGCGTTGTTGTTAGCGTTAGCACCAGTGGTCTCAGCAGCGTCAGAAGCAGCTTTGTCAGAAGCCTCTTCGCTTACAACCTCAGATGCCTGAGTCGGAACGTTCTCGGACGGCTCCTGAGCCTTCTTGGTACCAGTGATGTTGTTGGTAGCAGTCAGGTTCTTGGTAGCAGTGAGCTTAGCAAGGCTGGAAGAACCGGAGGCCTTTTTGGTAAGGTCGCTCAGGCCAGCTGCAGAAGCAGAGATTGCAAAAGTGAAAACAAGTGCAAGTGCGAGGATCACGCCCAGAATTCTGGTAGCTTTTTTCATGATGTTACTCTTCCTTTCTTTCTAATGTTTTTAGCTTTGTGACATAAAAGGCGTTGCTTTCATGTACACCCCAAATTATAAAGGAATGTCCAATAAAATGCAAATATAAATATGAATAAATCGCGAATAAAGGGCGGAAATCTACCATACTTTCAAAAAAATGGTGAAATTTCCAGATAAAACTGTACAGATGGACGGCAAATTTCTCAATTTCCGTAAGTCTTTATCAAATTTTTGGCGATGACAGACTTCTTTTCACAGTTATCCATCGCCGCTTTTTCGATATAGCGGTGTGCTTCCGCCTCCGTCATCTTGAGATTGTCCATCAGGAGACCCTTGGCACGGTTGACCAGGCGGATCTCCTCCATTTTCTCTTCCAGGTTGGCCGTTTTGCGTTCCAGTTTCCGAAGGCGGGCTTGTGTTGCCATAAGAAGCTTCATAGACTGAAAGATCTCTTTGCTGGTGCAGGGCCTTGACATAGTCAGCACACCGTAGTCCTCGACCTGATAGGTAACCTGGTCGTAAACCTCGGATTTGACCATAAGGAGTACACCGACGCTGAAATCCTGAGAGAGATTGATGGCGAGGTCGGTACAGGATACATCTTTCAGAGGTGCATTAATAACGACGATGTCGACCGGCCGGTTGACCAGAAAACGCCTTGCCTCCCCCCCGCTGTGGACAGAGAGAATCGGAGAGAACTGGTTCTGAGGCAGTATTTTTTTAAAAAATTCATAGAGCTTGTCCGTCTGTGAGACCACCAGTACGCTCGCAGATAGATCCATTCTCATTCCGCATCGTTCCCTTCTTCTTCATTCTTCGGATTGGTCTGAATCTGTGTTCTTTGCGGTTAAGACCATAAAGTCGGAAGCATCAGAGAGATGAGATGAGATTCATATAGGTGTCACCCAGTATTTTGCGTACAAAGCTGCTCTGGCAGGCAATGGAACGTGCATCGAGAAGCGTCAAAGGCAGCTTCTTATATTGACTTGTCTTATCGCCGGAGGCGATGAGATCGATATTTGTGGGAGCTCCTGGATCCAGCTGGCGGGAAATGCCGTCCATGCCGGCGTAGATGAGGAGCGCATAGGCAATATAAGGATTGGCATTGGAGTCCGGGGAACGCAGTTTCATGTGACGACGCTCCGAGGTCGTCTCCGGCACCATGATGAGCTGATTGCGATTTTCCGGCGACCATGAGATGAAGATCGGGGCTTTTTTCTCTCCAAAACGCTTGTAGGACTCTTCCGTTGGATTGAGGAAGAAAGTCAGCTCCTCAATATGATCAATAACGCCTGCCATGAACGGGAGCAGATAGTCCCGGCCATCCGAGGATTTGACGCTGATGTTGATATGGCTGCCGTTGCCGCTCTCTTTCTCCAACGGTTTCGGAGAAAAGTCAGCATAGAGGCCTTCCCGCATGGCAACCGTCCGAACAACACCTTTTAATGTAATAGCATTTTCAGCAGCAGTCAGAGGGTCAGAGTACTTGAAGTCGACCTCGTGCTGGCCGGGACCTGACTCGTGGTGGGAGGACTCCGGAATAATGCCCATATCGGAGAGAGTAAAGCAGATTTCACGGCGTACGTTTTCACCGCGGTCTTCGGGAGCGATATCCAGATATCCCGCATTGTCAAAAGGATCTTTGGTTGGATTTCCGTCGTCATCCGTCTTGAACAGGTAAAATTCGCTCTCCGTTCCAAAGGTGCAGGAGATGCCGTTTTCAATGGCATATTTGGTTGCTTTCTGCAAAATACTGCGGCCGCACATTTCAAAAGGTGTGCCGTCCGGATAGGTTACATTGCAGAACATGCGTACGACACGCCCGTCCGATGGGCGCCAGGGCAGAATGGACAGTGTAGACGGGTCTGGATGCAGATAAAGGTTGGATTTTACGTAAGAGGAGAAACCGTCAATATTTGAGGAATCGAACGGAAAGCCTTCCGAAAATGCACGGCGCAGCTCAGACGGCATGATGGCAATATTCTTCTGGGTTCCATAGATATCACAGAACGCGAGTCGAATAAAACGAACGTTCTCCTCCTCGACAAAAGTCAGGACGTCTTCTTTGGTAAACATAGGGACTGCTCCTCCAATACGCAAAAGTTTATATGAAATATCATACCGATATTGAAAATGAATTGCAAGAATGTGCACGGGCCAGATTTTTGAAAAACCAGTTGACAGGATTGGACCGATTGCCTATAATAATGAGCGTAAAAGACAAAGGCGTCTTCCAAATTCTATTTGGCTGCGCTTTTGTCTTTTTTTTATTTTCCAAATATAAGTTTGGATTCGACAATGGTGTCTTCGGAGGGAGCAGATATGCTCTCCCTTTTCACTGTTGTTTTTATAACGTTTTAGATTGGAAAGAAGAAGGAAAAAGATCATGTGTTCTATTTTTGGCTACACCGGCGACAAAGTCGACCGGGCAAAACTGAAAGAGGGCTTTGACGAGACGATCTCCCGCGGCCCTGACATGACCCGTATTATGGAACCGGGAAAAGGCGTCCTCGCCTTTCACCGCCTCGCAATTATGGGCCTGACTGAAGCAGGTATGCAGCCGTTTACCCGTATTAATAAGGAAGGGAAAACGGATTACCTGGTCTGCAACGGCGAAATCTACGGATTTCGAGCCATGAAGCATGACCTGGAAGCCAAGGGCTACAAGTTTAAGAGTGATTCCGATTGTGAAATCCTCCTTCCCCTCTGGTATGAATATGGTACTTCCATGTTCGCAATGCTGGATGCAGAGTATGCACTGATTTTATATGATGCATCGTTGGATGAATTCGTCGCAGCAAGAGACCCAATTGGAATTCGTCCGCTCTACTATGGCTATGATGAGGAAGGCGCTATTTGCTTCGCCTCTGAGCCGAAAAACCTGGTGGGCTTCTGCGACAAAGTTATGCCATTCCCGCCCGGACATTACTATTTCCATGGTGAGTTCATTCAGTACTACGATGTCACGGAAGTGGACGAAGTCTGCCATGATGATCTCCCCGAAATTTTTACCAACATCCACGACAAACTGACAGCTGCGGTTGAAAAACGGATGGACTCAGACGCCCCGGTCGGCTTCCTGCTCTCCGGCGGCCTGGATTCCTCTCTTGTCTGTGCCATTGCGGCGCGCTGTACCGACAAGCCAATTGAGACCTTTGCTATTGGTATGGACACCGACGCCATCGACCTTAAATACGCCCGTCAGGTTGCTGACTATATTCACTCCAACCACCACGAGTACTACATGACCAAAGATGATGTCATCTCCTCTCTTCCAGAGGTCATTAAGCTGCTCGGAACCTATGATATTACTACCATTCGAGCCAGCATGGGCATGTACCTGCTCTGTAAACAGATTCATGAAAAAACGGACCGCAAGGTCCTTCTGACTGGAGAAATCAGCGATGAGCTCTTCGGTTATAAATATACGGACTTCGCTCCGTCGCCGGAGGAGTTCCAAAAAGAAGCAGAAAAACGGATGCGTGAGCTTCATATGTACGATGTGCTCCGCGCCGACCGCTGCATTTCCGTCAACTCCCTCGAAGCCCGTGTCCCCTTTGGCGATCTTGACTTCGTCAAATACGTCATGAGCATTGATCCGGCGAAAAAAATGAACACTTACGGAAAGGGCAAATATTTGCTCCGAATGGCTTTCAAAGACGGAAACTATCTGCCCGAATCCATTTTGATGAGAGAAAAGGCCGCTTTCTCCGACGCAGTTGGCCACTCTATGGTGGACGACCTCAAGGAGTACGCTGAAACCGTCTATACGGACGAAGAATTCGAGCGTAAGGTCAAGCTCTACGATAATCCGAAGCCTTTCACAAAGGAATCTCTTCTGTATCGTGAAATCTTCGAGGAGTACTACCCCGGACAGTCTGCTATGATCGTCGACTATTGGATGCCGAACCGTTCATGGACCGGCTGTGACGTAAATGACCCGTCTGCACGGTATCTCTCCAACTATGGTGCCAGCGGCGAATAAGTCCGTGCACCAATCCTAATTTTGACAGCTCCCTCCAATCTGACGTTATATGGGAAAGGCTCTTGCGGGTCCGGTTTTCCGGTCCGCAGGAGCCTTTCTCAATTTTGGCGACGGAGTCTCATTTGTCTATATTTGATTAACATCATTCAGCACCTGCCTGGAAAGGGTTTGAATGGTTTGTTCTGCCTCCTCCTCCGTTTTCTGACAGGTGTAGAAATAAAACTTCAGTTTCGGTTCGGTTCCGGAGGGGCGTACCGCAAACCAGGTATCCCCGTCCAAAAGAAATTTCAGCACGTTGGAAGCGGGGATGTCCTGATATCCATTTTGGTAGTCAATGATCTGCCGAACCGTAAAAGGCCCGATGGTTTTCGGTAAATTCTGACGGAGCGCCTGCATTATATTCCTGATTTCATTAGCGCCTTCCTCCCCTTCCCGGATAATACTGGTCTGCTGTTCCGCAAACCAGCCATACTGCTGATAGAGGCTGTGGAGCGCCTCCAGCAGGGTAAGTCCCTTTTTCCGGTACCAGGCAGCCATTTCTGCAATAAGAAGCGCCGCTGTGATTCCATCCTTGTCCCGTACACAGTCGGATGGGGCACATCCAATGCTCTCCTCGTAGCCGAAAAAGTAGGAATATCCCTTTTTCTGCAGTTCCGGAATACGGCCGCAGATATTTTTGAAGCCAGTCAGTGCCTCGAATACAGCAATTCCATACGTTCGACAGATTGCACGGCCAAAGTCACCGGTAACAATAGACTTAACCATAGCAGGGCGACTGGGCATAGTACCCTTTTCCGCTTTGCTCTTTGCCAGGTAGTAAAGAAGCAATCCGCCAGTCTGATTTCCATTCAGGAACTGATAGTTTCCACGCTGGTCAATAACCTCAACCGCCATGCGGTCACTGTCCGGGTCTGTCGCGATAAGGAGCTCAGCATGGCAGAGTTTTCCCAACCGCTCGGAATAAGCAAACGCCCTGGGATCTTCCGGATTCGGATAGCCGACGGTTGTAAAATTTGGGTCTGGATCTTTCTGTTCCGGGACAATGTGGAAATTGTTGTAATGCATTTCAGAGAAAACAGTCTGAACGGGAATGGAGCCAGCTCCATTCAGAGGCGTATAGACAATAGGGATGGATAAGTCCAGCTCTTCGGAAGGCCGAAGAGACTGTGCTTCGACATAATTGAGATAAGCACGGTCATCTTCGGCGCCAAGAATATGGAGCAGCCCGGCTTTTTCCGCCTCTTTCCATGAGCATTGACTGGGGCGGTCCCAGATGGAGAGAGCGGATATTTGTCTCTGTATGCCGACAGAGACCTCACCGGAAATCTGTGCACCGTCCTCCCAGTAGACCTTATAGCCGTTGTATTCTTTTGGATTGTGACTCGCCGTAAGATTAATTCCGGCAACAGCATGGAGCCTGCGAAGAGTAAAAGAGAGTTCCGGTGTCGGACGAAGTTCGGGAAACAGGTAAACCGAGCAGCCGTTACCTGTCAGTATTTCAGTGGTAAGTACAGCAAACTCTTTGGAAAAGTGCCGGCAGTCATAGGCGATAACCACTCCGCGTGAGAGAGGCTTTCCGGATATTTTCAAAAAATTTGCAATTCCCTGTGTGGCACGGGCGACCGTCAGGCGATTCATTCGATTTGTTCCGGCTCCGCATTTGCCGCGAAGTCCTGCGGTGCCGAATATAAGGTCGCAATAAAAGCGATCTTCTATTTCCGCCGGGTCGTCAGCTGCTTTCTGCAGTTCCTGAAACATCGGATCTTCCGGACTCAGACGGGAAATCCACTGTGAATATTTTTCCTTTACAGTCATGGCGATACCTCAATAAAGCAATTGATCTTGTAAGTTATTTTCTTTACAGCACGCAGCTATAGCATTTTCCCGGTCTTTTTTATTAAGAGAATTCCTTTACAGGCAATATGCCGCCGATATCCTGCAGCGGCATTCCCGCTTTCAGACTGACCCAGGGAACCCCGATTTGTTTTAAAAAGGCCTCTATTTTTCGGAAATCTGCATGACAGCGGAGATCTCCGAAAAAGTAAACGGTTCCGTTCAAATACACGCTTGCGCCTCCGAGAAAGCCATAATTATAGCCCGGAAGATTCACACTTCCCTTTAATACCTGCAAAACTTTCAGACCGGATGCCTGCAGTGTTTTTGCAATGGAAGGGTCATCTGTAATGACCGCACGGTCCGCAATAGCAAGTGTCGTGCAGGCAACATAACCCTGGTGTACGGGAATACACGTTAAGTGACATTTTTCTGCAAAGAAACGGATTTCTTCCGCAGAATAGCGTGGATGGCAGATAAGATGACGACCGGACTGGCGTACGCTGAGAAGCACATCTTTGGGATATTTCTTTCCCAGCGTACGGGTGCAAATTACGGTTTTCTGCTCAGATGGAATATATGGGCGAAACATAGACTCCGCCTCCTTAGCTAAGAACAGGGTTCCTGCTATGCTGGCAGACATGAGGTCTATATGCCCCGCTGTCGGGTCTGGGAGTGCCCTGCAGGTACCAAGGCAAATCAGGCTATATCCATACTCGGAAAAAGCTTTCTGGAGCCATACAGGGGCGGTTCCACAGAGAAGTACCGATTTCATCAGGCCAGCGCCGCCTCAAATGCCTGTGACAGATATCTTACGCCGATAATTTCTGCCTTTTCCTTCATGCTTTTGGGAATGTAGCGCAGATTGGCCTTAGGTATGATAATACGGGTAAAGCCCAGACGAATGGCCTCTTTGATGCGCTGTTCACAGAATCCAACCGAACGGATTTCTCCGGCCAGCCCAATTTCACCAAATGCCAATACTTTCTCAGAAACGGGCTGGTCACGGAGTGCAGAAACCAGAGCCGCTGCCACCGTAAGGTCGGCCGCCGGCTCATAGAGCCTGATGCCGCCGATGACATTCAGATAGACATCCATATTGGAAAAGTACAGACCGCAGCGTTTTTCCAGAACCGCCAGAATGACATTGAGACGGTTATAGTCATACCCGGAGGCCATTCGACGTGGATTCCCAAAGCCTGTGGAAGTTACCAATGCCTGTACTTCGGCCATAACTGGCCGCATGCCTTCCATTGCACAGGCAACGCAGGTACCGGAGGTACCAATTGGGCGGCCTTCCAGCATCATTTCTGACGGGTTCTCTACCTGGCGGAGACCGCGGTCCATCATTTCAAAGACGCCGATTTCATTGGTAGAGCCGAAGCGGTTTTTGACGGCACGCAGAATGCGGTAGGAGAGATTTCGTTCGCCTTCAAAATAGAGTACTGTGTCTACAATGTGTTCCAGCACTTTTGGTCCGGCAATGTTTCCGTCTTTGTTGACATGGCCAACGACAATAGTGGGGATGTCCAGACTTTTTGCCGTACGGAGAAACAGGTTGGTGCATTCGCGAACCTGGGTGATACTTCCGGCGGAGGACGTGAGTTCCGAGAGCGTCATGGTCTGAATGGAGTCAATGATGACAACATCTGGCTTCTGCGTTCGAATTTGTTCGGCGACAACCTCTGCATCGTTTTCACTCATGACATAAAGATTGTCTGAATGGACGCCAAGCCGGTCTGCCCGGAGTTTAATCTGATGGGCGGATTCCTCGCCGGAGGCATAGAGAATACTCAGGCTCTGTCCCAACGTCTGACAGACCTGAAGCAAAATGGTGGATTTTCCGATACCCGGGTCTCCGGAGAGCAGAACCAGTGACCCTTTGACCAGACCTCCTCCCAGAACTCTGTCAAATTCCGAGAGTCCGGTCTTGTAGCGCTGTTCCCCTTTTGTGGAAATGTCCGAAATTTTTTGAGTGATGCCGCGTCGGGCAGTACGGGTGCTGTTCCCGGAACCCGCGGACTCCGGGACCTTGGCAGCCTCCTCCATGGTGTCCCACTCCCCGCACTGGGGACATTTCCCATACCATTTCGGATTTTCATAACCACAGTTTCTGCATACAAAAACTGATTTTATTTTATTTGCCATAAAATTCCTCCCGATCGTCACAATCTGCATCTATTATACCAGAGATGGAAAAGGGACCCGTACGAAAGATCGTACGGGTCCCAGGGATTTCAGACTATCCTTTGTAATACATGTAGAGCTGACAGCGAATCATGCCGTTATAGAGCTTTCGCCGTTTGTCCGCTTTACGGCCGAAAAGGGATTCGAAGTCATCGTCCGGACTGATGACATAGTAGGACCAGCCGCGTTCTTTTGGAAATTTCTGTCCCATAATTCGGTACAGCTCCTGAGCTTCCTGGACTTCCAGAAGCCGCTCTCCATAAGGAGGATTGGTGATAACCGTACCTCGTTCGCTTCTGCGTTCGAAATCTTTCAGGTCCCGGACCTCAAAGTCAATTCGCTTGTCAACGCCGGCGCGTCTGGCATTGGCCTCGGCGATTTCAACAGACCGCCGGTCAATGTCACTGCCATAGGCATGAAAGGGACAGTCAAAGTCAATAAGGTCTCTTGCACGGGCGCGCTCCTCCTGCCAGACCTCTTTCGGAATCTGCGGGTAGGTTTCCGCAGCAAACGTACGGTGCAGCCCTGGAGCCATATGAAGCGCTTCCATAGCTCCTTCAATGAGGATCGTACCGGAGCCGCACATAGGGTCATACAATGTGTGGTATGGCCGCAGACGGGCCAGACTGCAAAGCGATGCAGCAAGCGTTTCCTTGATAGGAGCTTCATTGGCCTGCAGTCGGTAGCCGCGCTTATAAAGACCGGTTCCGGTGGTATCAAGCAGAATGGAAACATGGTCTTTCAGAATGGAAAATTGAATTTGAAAAGTTGTCCCGGATTCCGAGAACCATGGAACTTTATAGGTGCGTTTCAGCCGCTCGACAATTGCCTTTTTGACAATTGACTGGCAGTCTCTCACACTGTGAAGTTTGGAGTTCAGAGAATAACCTTTGACTGGAAATGCATCCTCTTTGCCGAGAAATGATTCGAACGGAATGCTCTGGACGCCCTGGAAGAGCTCGTCAAAAGTCCTTGCGTCAAACTGTCCCAATACGATTTGAACTCTTTCCCCGTGCCGGAGCCCGAGATTGGCGCGGGCAAGCATGTATTCGTCTCCGGAAAAATAGACATGTGCATTGTCGGCGCGGACATTCTCTGCCCCGAACTCTTTCAGCTCGGCGGCAATCAGAGATTCCACACCCATAAGACAGGGAACAACAAAATTCATCTTCATAGAAAAAATGGATTCCTTCTCTCAAATTATCGGTCCGGTTCCAGAACGCCGTAGCCGCCGTTATGACGGACATATACGACATTGATTTCACCGGTCTCATTATTTTCAAACATATAGAAATTATGGCCCAGCATTTTCATCTGAAGAATGGCCTCATCGACAGTCTGCGGCTTGATGGCGGTTTTTTTGCGGCGAACCACGTCGTAGTCCACCTCTTCTTCTTCCGTATCAGTTGCAATGAGATCGTCAAGACTGCCGGTTTTCAGCTGCTTGGCCAGTTTGGTCTTGTTTTTGCGGATTTTGCGGATCATAAGGTCAACGCACTGGTCAAGTGCGTCCGACATGTCATCTGCCGTGGCCTGAGTGCGATAGAACATGCCGTTGTTCAGAATGGTCAGCTCAACTTTTGCCTGATTGTGGGCAGCTGAGCAGGTTACCTTGGCTTCGCCCTCCCCGCTGAAAAGACGGTCAATTTTCGCAAGCTTTTTCTCGGTGTGCTCCTTGAAAGAAGCTTTCGGAGTGCATTTTCTACCAACGATGCTAATATTCATAACTAGGCCTCCTTTGGCACTGATTTCATCTTAAGTATACCAGATGTCAAAAGATTTGCCGAACAAAAAATAAAATGGCAGAGAAAAAACAGAGCAGACCAGACTGCCTGCTCTGTATTGGATGATTTTCATTAAGAATAGCGTTTGTTTCCGCCCCGGCGGGAAAAACCGCCGTGTTTGGACTCGGTGGCATGTTTCAGGTCTGTGAGTTTTTCGTCGCTCTCCGCCTTGAATTTTGCCATTTTCTCTTCAAAAGAGAGTTCCCTGTCATCGGAATACGTCTTTTTCTGACCATTCCAAACCCGGGGTGCAGAAGGTTTGCGGTTTCGGCGTTCCGGTGCACGGTCTCCGCCTCTGCGCCGGTCATTGTTTCTGCCGTCCCGGTGGCCTTCTGTGCCGCCGGAGTGGCGGTCTCCGGAAACATGCTCCGTATTTCGCGGCTTAAGTTCTTCGCCGGTCCGCTTGATAGACAGGCTGATTTTGCCGGCATCGTCAATATTCAGAATTTTAACCTTGACGACCTGTCCCTTTTCCAGAAAGTCAGAAATTTCTTTTACAAACGAATTGGAAACCTCCGAGATGTGTACCATACCCACTTTATTCTCCGGAAGCTCCACGAAAGCACCAAAGTTGGTGAGTCCGGTTACTTTACCCTCGACAATATCCCCTATTTCCATTGCCATAAACTGCAGAAAATCCTCCTATTTGTGTCCGCTGCCGGAAGAGACATCGTAGTAGACGCTTTCGCCTGGTTTGACATAACCGAGAACGTCCCGCGCAATGCGCTCCATATAACGGTCCTGGTCATTTTCCTTTGCGATTTCTTTCAGCTCGGTGTTTTTCTTTTCCTCCTGCTGAAGCGTCTGCTGCGCAATCGTCAGTTCCTGTTGTTTTGCATTAATTTGAAACTGAAGTGATATCAGGGAGATGGTAAAGTATCCGATTAACGCAATGAGCGCGAGAGTCAGAATAAAGCTTCTGCGGTTCCTCTGCTTTCTTCTGCTCCGTTTTGCTTTGCTGTTAGCCAAGAAAAATACCTTCTTTCTCCTGGATAGATCCCACAAAAACAGTTGTTCTTATTATAAAAAACATTTTGTGAGTTTTCAAGATATTCTGCCTGTAAAAGTCGATATTTATGAGAGCAAACGGTACATATCGGATGCAGTATCTTTTGTCGCATATTCCTGCACCGAGAGGACCTCGGCACGAATGACGCGGCTGCCCATGGTTATCTCAAGAATATCTCCTTCTTTGACGGCATAAGATGCACGCTGAACGGAGCCGTTAACAGAGACATGCTTTGCATCGCAAAGTTCATTGGCGACCGTGCGGCGCTTGACCAGTCGGGAAACTTTTAGAAATTTGTCCAGACGCATAAAAATACCCCTTTTGGAAAAAATTCGGGAGGGGCACTCGCCTCTCCCGATTACGATTGGTTCATTCTAAACTGCTGATTATTTGACAGCGTCTTTCAGAGCTTTACCGGCTTTAAATGCCGGAAGTTTAGAAGCAGGAACAATCATGGGCTCTCCCGTGCGCGGATTGTGGCCCTGTTTTGCAGCGCGGTTGCGTACCTCGAAAGTGCCAAAACCGACAAGCTGAACTTTCTCACCGTCTTTCAGCGCCGCGGTGATGGTGTCGATGACAGAAGCAACGGCTTTCTCAGCTTCCTTTTTGGTGAGCCCGGTGTCTTCGGAAACTGCATTGACAAGATCGGTTTTATTCATTGTCTTATCCTCCAAAATTTCAAATGATGGGATACGGAACAAACATACAATTGTTTGTATATTATTGCCCACTCGTACAAAAACAAGCTAAACCTATATTAATGGATAAGTCCTCTTTTTTCAAGTTTTTTCGCAATTTTTTCACCCTTGGGCAAACCAAGAACATCGCTCTTGGAGAGAACATGGAATCCAATCAAAGTGCCGATCCATGCAAGCAGGAAGAAAGCGATGGCGATCAGCGTAGCCCAGGTGAAATTTGCATTGCGGGAACCTGCCTGGCCGGCGGGCAGCAGATAGAAGAAGAGTTCATAAGAACCCCAGGTAACCAAGGCAGTCGCCAGCGCAGAAGCCATTGGTTTCCAGAGAACATTTCTCCAGGAAATTTTAACTTCGGTCTCTCGGAGCAGCGTGTAGAGATTGCGGCAGACGATATAGGCATAGCAGACCAGGGTACCGATAGGTGCACCCATAATATTGATGCTCGGAATACCGACCAAAATATAGTTGCAGACGATCTTTAATACGGCACCGACAGCAAGACTCTTTACCGGAACATCGGCGCGGCCGATGGACTGAAGCATGTTGGTAACCGGAGTAGAAATGGAAAGCAGAAGTGCAAATACACCGTAAACAGCGACAAACGGTGCGGAGATAGAGATGGATGCCTCTGCGTTGGTACCCGTATAAAGGACACGAAGAATCGGCTCAGCCAGAATAGCCATAACAAGACCGCAGGGAATGGCGATACAGTTAGCCGTTTTCAAAACGGAGGAAATGGCTTCTGTCATTCCCTTCTTGTCTTTTGTTGCATAGGCACCGGACAGAACCGGGATAGCGCTGACGCCCAGTGTCATTATTACGGTTGGTATGATATTCCGGAAGTCCAATGCGGTGCCATAGCAGCCATAGAGGAAGTCTTTAATATCTTTGTCCATGATATGAGATGCCGTCAGCTGTGCCGCATACATGTGCTTAATAACACCAACATTTTTGTTGATAGCGGAATAGAGACGGTTCTGAATGGACCAGGTATCAATGAGGTTGGTAATGTTTAAAACCAGAGAGCTGAGAACAACCGGAATGGCAAGATTAATCAGACTTTTCCGAATCGTCTTGCGGTCCGTTGGCTCCGGCGAACCCTGAAGCATTTCCTGCGTAATGCCGTCGCCGACCACACGGTGGCGGATCTGCAGATAGATAAGACCGAGAATGGTACCGATTGTAACGCCGGAAATGGCGGCAGCGGCGCTGAACGGCGCAATGGCACTGCTGGCCTCGGTAAGGTTATGACACATTACGCCATAAACCTTTTCCCCTTCATGGAACTGGGCAAGTCCGTGGTTCTGAACCATTTTGGCCAGTACCAGACCGAATACAAGTTTGCCGACAGTCTCAAGAACCTGCGAATATCCGGTTGGGTTCATATTGCGGAGACCTTCGTAGTATCCGCGATAGGAGGACATCATGCAGCAGAATAAAATAGAAGGTGCAATGCAGATAACACTCCAGAATGCATTCGGCGTATGGATAAAGAAAGCCAGATGCGTATATGGATATGCGAGACCCAGCAGAATTGCCGTGCCGATTAAGCCGGTAGCCAGATAGATTCTTCGCGCAACCGCCCGAACTTCCCGGACTTCCCGGTATTTTCCTGTGGCCATGCGCTCGGAGACCATTTTGGAGACGGCAACCGGAAGGCCGGCCATGGAGATTGCATAGATAGGCGTATAGATTTCGTAAGCAGAAGTGAAATAACCGCGCCCTACTGTGCCAATGGTGGCTGTCAGAGGAATTTTATAGATGACGCCGATGATATGTACAATAACGGTCGTCACCATCAGGAACATGGCTCCGCTTACCAGAGACTGTCCCTGCTTTTTTTGAGTAGCCAAATTACACCATCCTAGTCCATTTACTTGATAAATTCCTGCAGAAGGGATGAGCGCGGAACAATGACCGAGCTCAGAGGCTCTACGGGTTGTAGGAGATCCATCAGTCTCTCCGCTTGCATATAAAACGGTCCGCTCTGGGACACGCGGTTCAGAAGCGTTTCCGCCGTTTTTTTGTAGACGCAGATTTCATACGGGTGAAAAGAATCAATTTGAAAATCTGCTTCATTCTGATACGGGAACAGGTTTTTCTCCTCTCCCCTCACGACATCGGGCCACATGGTCAGCGTATTGATGACGCTGCTGTTTCGGTAATTGTAGTCCCGGATGATTCGGCGCAGAAGACGGATATCCCGCGGGCCGAACCAGACGTTTTCATCTTTGTCAAGAATGCTGGAGCCGATATTGACATATGCTTTGTAGAGGCTGCCGCTCTGTATAGAGTCAAAAATCTGCGGATTCAAAGCGTGCAGACCTTCGATAATAACTGCGTCGCCCCGATGAAGATGAATGGGACGGACATAGTCTCTGCGGCGGCCGGTAGTGAAATCGTACTGAGGGAGAGAAGTGCGGCCGTCTTTCAGGAGCGCACGGAGCGTCTCCTGCAGAAGGTCAAGCTCCAGTGCATCGATGCCCTCAAAATTCTGTCTGCCGTTCTCGTCCTTTGGGATATCCTTTCGGTTTTTGTAGAAGTCATCCAGGTGGAGAATGGAGCAGTTCTTTCCAAGGAGCCTCACACTGCGCGCCAGCTTGATTGACGTGGTTGTCTTGCCGGCCGAACTGGGTCCGGCGAGCATGAGGACATGCCGTCCGTTGTCGCCGGCAAAGCGCCGGGCGATTCCGCGCAGCTGCTTGGCATAGGAGCGCTCACAGTCCCTCGTAAACTGAAGAGGGTCAATTCGGGCGCGGCGGTTGATTTCACTGAGTGTGATCTGCTGCGGCCTCGAAGCTGTTTTTCTGTTATTCTGCAACTTTGGACGCCTCCCTCGCGAAATCGAGTATCTTCGATTTCTGCGCAATCAGCTGAGAAAACCGATTGACATATTCGTAAGGATACTTAAAGTTAAACAGACGGGTGATATCGTCGCAGCCATCTGCCTTCAGCTTGGTAACGGCTCCTGCGCCGCAGGCGAGCACGGGGTGTACCTCTTCCATCATATAGACATTATAGGCGCTCTCACAGCCTTTTTTAGCCCAGCCGACATTCTCCAAATTGCCGACTGACCTCGCCTGTCGATACATATAATAAGGAGCATAATCAAAGTTATAGAGCAACTCGGCCGAAGTGTCAACCATTTTTGCAGTGTCCTTTCCGCGGGAAAAAAGTTCAGCGGTCGGAATCAGGCTGGAAGAGCGTTTATAGGCAAGTGTGTGGACCGTAACCGATTCCGGATCCAGTGCCAGGACTTCCCGGAGAGACCGCTCAAAGTTCTCCGGCGTGTCTCCGGGGAGACCGGCGATCAGATCCATATTGATGTTGGTGAAACCGATGGATCGCGCATCGGAGAAGGTTCTCCGAATATCGTCGGCGGTATGGTTTCGCCCGATGGAACGCAGGATTTCATCGGTCATGGTCTGCGGATTGATGCTGATGCGGTCTGCCCCGCCGAAATAGATTGCCTTCAGTTTCTCCGGTGTTGTGGTATCCGGGCGCCCCGCCTCAAAGGTGAATTCCTCACAGGAAGAGAGATCAACGGAACTTCGAACGCAGGACAGGAGTCCGGTAATCTGTTCCGCAGAGAGCGTGGAAGGCGTTCCCCCTCCGATATAGACAGAGAGCAGGGTCCAGCCGCAGGACGCAGCAATTTTCCCAGTCTCCGCAATTTCCTGGAGAAGCTTTTCATAGTACTGGGGAAATAATTTCCGGGCAGATGGTGCGGAGATGGAGTGGGAAACAAAGGAACAATAGGAACACCGTCTGGGGCAAAAAGGAATTGAGATGTATAGGCTGAAAGAACCGGGCCTGGAACGCGCTATAATCGGCTCCTCATTGCGGGAAACAGCCTCTGCCAGCCGAATTTTTTCGGGAGCGACATAGAGCTGGTCCCGAAAATACTGCTCTGCCGCATTTGCTCCGTCTTTCTCCATATGCTTTCGCATGACCTTAGACGGACGGACGCCGGTCAGAATTCCCCATTTCGGCGTGATCCCTGTAATTCGGGATAGCGTCCGATAAAGAGCACGTCCTGCGGCGAGCTCCGGATCCGTCTCGGGCGAAATGGGCTCTTCCGATGCCTCGCGGAGATTTTCGCTTTGATTCTCAAAAGAAGCGACAACGGAAGAATCCTGGAGGTCTACGGTTATAACTGGTTCGTCCTCTGGTAAGGAGAGCGAACGGGCCTCCTCACCTTCTTCAATATGAAATTTTCGATCCGGGAAAAAAGCCATTGAGAGCTTTTCCATCTCATAGCGAAATGAATTTCCAAACAGTCGAATAATCATGAATTCAGGTCCTTCATATAGGGATTGGTCTCACGCTCCCGCTGAAGCGTGGTAAGCGGCCCATGACCAGGAAGCACATTGTAGTCGCCGGGCAGGGCCGCCAGTTTTTGGAGAGACTCCAGCTCTTTTTCTGCATCTCCCGTCGGATGCGAGGTGATCCCCATAGATCCGCGGAATAGCGTGTCTCCTGAAAACAAGATCTGATTCAGAATATAGCAAACGCTTCCCGCAGTATGGCCCGGGGTCTCCAGAACCCGGATTTGAACAGAGCCGAGTGGGAGAACGTCCCCCTCTTTTACATAGCGATCTACTGAGATCGGCGTAAAAGAATTACTGTATTGTGCGGCGAGATTCAGGACGGGGTCCGAGAAAAAGGCCTTTTCCTTCTTCGGAGCAACAACCGTGGTCTGCGGAAATGCAGCTTTCAGAGCAGGTACACCCAGGATGTGGTCAAAATGGCCATGGGTCAGACAGATGTAACGAAGACGTCGGATGCCCATCTCCTGCAGCGTTGCAGCAATGCGCGAATCCTCGACTGCGGGATCAAAGACAACGCCGTCCCCGTTTGAGGAATCCACCAGAAGGTAGCAATTTGTGCTGATGGGGCCCAGCGTCAGCTGCGCCGCAGAGAGACCGGATTGACTCATTGTGAACGCTCCTTCCGCGGGATCCACTGTTCTGTGTCGTAAACAATGGTAACAGGTCCGTCATTGAGGAGGCGGACCTTCATATCTGCACCGAACTCACCGTGTTCCACCGGACGGACACCATTCTGTTTCAGACATTCCATAAAGTATTCATAGAGCGGAACGGCCAGATCTGGCTTTGCGGCGTGAATAAAAGACGGACGGTTGCCCTTTTTGGTGTCGGCCAGCAGTGTGAACTGGGATATTACCAGGGCACCGTATCCGAGGTCCAGCAGAGAAAGATTCATTTTCCCGTTTTCGTCCTCAAAAATACGGAGCTGGGCCGTCTTTTTGGCAAGAATTTCCGCGTCAGCTCTGGTATCCGTCTCGTCGACGCCGAGCAAAATCAGAAATCCATTCTGAATGGCACCGATCATCTCACCTTCAACCGAGACGGAAGCCTCGGCAACTCGTTGGATAACTGCTTTCATTTGTTACATTCCTGTCCGTTCTACGGAGAGTACTCCGTCAATTTTCTGCAGATGGCCGATAACCGAATTCAGGTGTTCGGCGCTGTTGACCACAATGGTCATATAAATGGCGGAATTGTCGTTCTTCCCGCTGCGCTGGGCAATACTGGAGATATTGACATGCATGGAGGCGAGGTCCGTCGCAATGTCAGCCATCATGCCGATTTTATTTTCACACAGAATCCGGAGCGTTGCGTCAAATTTTTCCTTTCGAACCTGCTGTGCCCATTGGACATTGACCCACCGTTCAGGTTCTGCACAGTGTTTCAGATCTTTCGGCACATTGGTACAGTCCCGCTTATGGACGGAGACGCCGTGGCCGCGCGTGATAAATCCGATAATGTCATCTCCCGGCAGCGGATTGCAGCATTTTGAGAGTTTGACCAGTACATCGTCAATTCCCTCGACGATAATGCCGCTGCTGTTGGTGCCGCGGGCAGCAGGAACCGAAAGATCGCTCTCGGCGGATTCCGCTTCGGAGACAAGCTCTTCGGCGTGTTTCTCCTCCTGAATCGCCTTGTACTCCTCACGGATGATCGGCATTATATTTGCCATATTTATGCTGCCATAGCCGATAGCTGCAATGAAGTCATCGTCGTTCTCAAAGCCTTTGCGATCTGCCAATTTATGGACAATCCTTGCGTACTCCTGGTTGCTGTCCAGCTGCATATGGTTCCGGCGCAGCGTACGCTCCAGAGTGATATTGCCCTGTTCGATGTTCTCGCTGCGGCGTTCTTTTTTAAACCAGGTGCGAATCTTGCTTTTCGCGCTGCTGGTTGTAACAATATTGAGCCAGTCGCGGGAAGGACCTTTCTTTGGGTCCGGTGAGCGAAGAATTTCGACAATCTGACCGGTCTTGACCTTGTAGTCCAGCGGGACGATTTTTCCGTCCACTTTTGCACCATACATGCGGTTGCCAACTTCAGTGTGTATGGCATAAGCAAAGTCGATGACGGTTGCGCCGTTCGGCATATTGATAACGTCGCCCTTCGGCGTGAAAACGAAGACATCGTCCGGAATAAAATCCGTTTTGATGGTCTTGACGATGTCCTCCACATCGTCCGCATCCTTCTGGCTTTCCAGCAGCTGGCGAATCCAGGTCAGGCGCTCTTCAAACTTGTCGGTTCCTTTGACGCCCAGCTTGTATTTCCAGTGGGCGGCAATTCCGTATTCTGCCGTATAGTGCATTTCCCATGTGCGTATCTGCACCTCAAACGGAATTCCCTCTTCGCTGATGACCGTCGTATGGAGAGACTGGTACATGTTGGATTTCGGCGTGGAGATATAATCCTTAAACCGGTTCGGCAGGGAATGGTACATATCGTGGATGATGCCGAGGACATTGTAGCAGTCCGTCACGCTGTCTACGATAACCCGAATAGCATAGATATCGTAAATCTGGTCAATTGACTTTCCCTGCAGGTACATCTTGCGATAAATGCCGTAAATGCTCTTTTTTCGGCCGTTGACCTCGGCGTTCGGAATATACTGGTGAACGCGGTCTTTGATCTTGGCAATGGTATCCGGGATAAAGCGCGGATGCCGGGTATCATTCTCTTCCAGAAGCGATTTAATATGTGCATAGCCATAGCTGTCCAGATAATGGATAGAGAGATCCTCCAGCTCATCTTTGACAGTATTGATGCCAAGGCGGTGCGCAATGGGAGAATAGATTTCCAGTGTTTCCAGGGCTTTGTCCCGCTGTTTCTGCGGCCGCATGAACTGAAGGGTTCGCATATTGTGCAGCCTGTCAGCCAGTTTGATGATAATGACCCGAATATCCTGGGACATGGCGATGAGCATTTTCCGGACGTTCTCCGCCTGTCGTTCCTCGTGGGTAGCCAGCGGAACTTTACCGAGTTTTGTGACGCCGTCAACCAGCGTGGCGACGTCGTCACCGAACATACTCCGGATGTCGTCCAAAGAGGTCGAGGTATCCTCCACCGTGTCATGCAGCAGCGCAGCAATAACGGACTGATAGTCCATACCGAGCTCAAACAGAATGCGTGCAACGGCAAC
This sequence comes from uncultured Oscillospiraceae bacterium, assembly GCA_900542575.1. GTDB lineage: Bacteria > Bacillota > Clostridia > Oscillospirales > Acutalibacteraceae > RUG420. The sequence goes on along the minus strand of UQOE01000022.1, from coordinate 8,102 downwards.
GGGGTGCATGATGTACGGCTCACCGGAGTAGCGGAACTGGTCTTTGTGCTGCTCTTTGGCATAGTGATAAGCTTGGAGGATAAGCTGAATTTCTTCCGGGCTGTACTCTTTGACCATCATGTCATAGAGTTCATGAAAACGGTCGTCATAGGGCGCAGAGGGGTCGGATTTTGAACTGTGACTCAGCTGAGAGTAGGCCTTTTGCTTTGCAGCCGCCTCTTTTTTCACTTCAACATTGCGTTTGGCGAGCGCCTCTTCATTTTTCTTTTGTTCTTCCATGGCAGTTCGTCTTTTATCATCCATGGTCTATCCCCTCTTTTCTCGGCTGATATGGAGCTTCTGCAGAATGGGTGCCGTAGTGAGATCTACTTTCTCCTGGACATGCGGCAGGAGGATCCAACCCTCTTGATTGATTTCGAGCAGCCCCAGCTCCCGCATGGCCTCCAGCGCAATTCTGGTCTGAATGAGCGGTCTGCGAGGACCGTTCGGCCCGGGTCCCCCGCCGCTTTTTGCATCAATGTATTCATAGTTCCGAATGGAACAGGGATTTTTTCGTAAGAATGAGTATACCTTGGCAAAAACCCGCCGGTCCGGGAAAGCGAAGGCCGCTTCCTTCGGCGTCAGGGTCTGTCCGGACATCAGCCGGTCGAACAGCGTTTCGCTGAGGACCATAGATTCATCATCCGTTCCGGCGGGACGGATATCCTCAATAAAGATAGAGACACTCTCCACACCGTTGTAAAAATTGCGGTGCAGCGTAACAACTGTATCTATCTGGTCACCAGGCAGATAAGGAAAATCGGGAACCCGGAAATAGACTGCCGTACAGCGTCCGGGTTTTCCCTCCCGGTGCATCTGAATGCGGCGATGGGAACCATCTTCTCCAATTGCGGACACTGAGTCAATAACCATGTGGTAAAGCCCGAAGACAGGGGCCTGATTGGACATTCCAAATGGCTCCAGCGTCTCCAGCGAGTCCAGCAGATCCAAAGATATTCCCGCGGGATTCAGCCGAATATCAATCTGCGTAGTGGGATACGGGCGCTCTGTTTTTGCCGCATAACGGTTGATATCTTTACGAAATGAGTCAATTTTTTCCGCGGGGAGGCTCAGGCCTGCCGCCAGTGTATGGCCGCCGAACATGGTGAGGTCTTCTGCACAGGCGCAGAGAGCATCGTAGATAGAAAAGCCTGGGATGCTCCGGGCAGAGCCCTTTGAAGACCCGTCTTTCCGAATGCTCAGTACAATGACCGGGCGGAGATATTTCTCCAGCAGCTTTGAGGCGACAATGCCAAGTACGCCTTCATGCCAGCCCTCCCCCGCTACGACGAGGACCGGTGCATGGGTCTGCGCCGGATGGGCGTCAAGGTACTTCAGTGCATCCTGGTATATCCGATTTTCCTCCTCGTGCCGGTTCTCATTGAGCTGGTTGACCTCTTCCGCCAGATTCCGGGCCTCTTCCGGGTCTTCCGCCAGAAGGAGATCCAGCGCATGTTCTGCGTTTTCCATTCGCCCGGCCGCGTTGATACGGGGTGCAATACCAAACGAAATGTTGGTGGAATCTACCGTACCGGCGTGAACGCCCGCTTTGTCCAAAATAGCGGAAATGCCCGGTCGCGGCGTCTCATTCATAAGGTGAAGTCCATACAGTACAATCTTTCGATTTTCACCGGTAAGGGGAACCATATCGGCCACCGTGCCGATGGCGGCATAGTCTGAAAATTCTTCCATAACCCGGTCCGTATTTCCTTCTATGGCACAGCAAAGCAGCAGAGCCAGGCCGGCACCGCAGTATTCGGTATAAGGAGGCTGTTCTATGTCGGAACGGTGAGGATCTACCACGGCCTCCGCCCGCGGAAGGTGCTCGCCGGGCAGATGGTGATCGGTAACCACCAGTTCCATTCCCAGCTGATAAATATAGTCAGCCTCCTCGACCGCAGCAATACCGTTGTCAACCGTGACAATCAGATGCGTGCCGGTCTTATGGATGCGCTCGACGACACCACGGCTGAGACCGTACCCGTCCTTCTGGCGGTCCGGCAGAAGGTAGGTGACATCGGCCCCCTGCGATTCAAGGTAAGAATAGAGCAGCGCAGTTGCAGTAACGCCGTCGCAGTCATAGTCTCCGTAGACGCAGATGCGCTCTCCGTCGAAGACCGCCCGGTTAATTTGTTCCACAGCCTTTCCCATGTCTGGAAGCAGCATGGGGTCCAGCAGCGGTTCCGATTCCGAAAAGAACTGGTCCAACTGAGCGGGACTGTTCACGCCGCGGTTGAGCAGCAGCAGTGCCAGGATAGGATCGATACCCCGGGACTGGGCAATTTCCGCAGCCTTGTTCTTATTCAGTTTACAGGGATTCCAGCGCTTTCGGGCCATAAATTTCTCTCCTTTTGTAACTGTTTTATTCTACTATAGCCCCGGGACAAATTCAATTCTGTCACCGGAATCCGGGCCATTCCCCTGATTGATTTTATGTTATAATTCGAACAGATACAGAAAAGGATGTGCTGATATGATTTTTGAAGAGCCCTGCAGTTTTCAGTTTAATGACTATTTGGAAAACAAGCAGATAAAACTTATGTCCATTCTCTACCAGTTTGAGAGTCTCGGAACGCATCACTCCGAATATGTCGGAGACTATATGGATGACCGCATGGCCGACGGGGAAGCCTGGATTCAGCTCGCCTGGCAGTTTCACATCCATCGGCGTCCGGTCTACCGGGAAGCCGTTCGCGCTTCTACCTGGGTGACCGGAAAGGGACCGTCCATGATACTGACCCGTTCCTTTCAGCTTGCCGATGAGCAGGGAACCCGCCTGGTAACAGCGGAAGCAGCCTATTCCATCTATAACTGGCAGATGCAGCAGTCCGTCCACATCGGCACAAAATTCTATGATATGTATCAGCCGGAAGAAGAGCGCTTTTATAAGCGGCGCCTGCCGCGTCTGCGCGCACCGGAGACCTGGGCCCGTGAGCTGCGGATTCCTCTTCGCCGCAGTGACCTGGATTACAATGGGCATGTTCACAACACCTATTATTTAAATTTGGCATTGGAGAGCATTGACGAGAAGGATTACTGGAATGCCGGCATTTCTGACGTCACTCTTCTCTACCATGCTCCGCTGAAAGAAGGAGACTCTGCAGTGGTGCGGTGCCAGGAGATCAACGCAGGCTATTTGATTTCTATTTCGAATCAGGAAGATACCTTGTGCACACTGGTTCAGCTGGCCAGATAAACAACAGCGGCAGGTGAGTTTCTCACCTGCCGCTGTCCTTTTTCAGTTTTGGCAGGCGTTTACAAAAGCCTGAAAAATCTTACGGCTCTCCTTGTCCCTCTCATAGAGATATTCCGGATGCCATTGGATGCCGAGAACAAATTTGTGGTTCGGATCGTAAATACCTTCCACCACATTCTGCTCGGTGACCGCCATCACTTTCATGGAAGGCGCCACTTCGTGAATAGCCTGATGGTGAATGCTGTTGACTTCGAGCGTATCCCGTCCGATGATATCAGAAATCGGCGTGTCCGGAATGAGATTGACCATGTGCCAGAACATATTGTACGGCGGGTCCATATGGTGCTTCTGATGAATCTCATTCGGAAGATCCTGATAGAGTGTTCCGCCGTATCTGACATTGAGCAGCTGAATCCCGCGGCAGATGCCGAGCACCGGTTTGTCCTGCTGAAGCATAAAGGTAAGGAAGGTCTGCTCTGCGCTGTCTTTGATGGGAGAGATCTCAATCGTCTTCTCCTGCGGCTCCTCACCGTAGAGGGCAGGATTGACGTCCTGGCCGCCAGGAATCAGGAATCCGTCCGCCAGATCTGCAAGCTGTCGAAGTTCCTCCTCATTGTCGGTCAGGGGAAGCATAATGGGCGTTGCGCCCGCCTGCTCCAAACCGCCGAAGTAACCAGGCAGCATCCACATGCTTTTTTTCTCCTCGTCCCACAGAGGTGAAATGGCAATAATAGGTCGTTTTCCGTTCATTCGAATCCCACTTTCTGATTTATACAAAAATTTGCATGGATACCTTACAGCGGAAAATTTATGTTTCCTAGGATTTTTACGCACAAAAGGGACCCAAATCGTATATAATAAAAGCTGACAAATTTGTCATATTTTTAACGTGAGTTAGAGGAGCCAAAATTATGCCTGAAAGCTGTCCCATTTGTTTTCGCCACTGTACTCCGCCCGAGGGAGAACTTGGGGCATGTCGTGGTCGACGTATGGTAAATGGGCATGTCATCTGTGACAACTACGGAAAGCTGACTGCAATTACTTTGGACCCTATTGAGAAAAAGCCGCTGCGTCAGTTCTGCCCCGGGAGCAAAATTCTCTCTGTTGGCAGCTATGGCTGCAACCTTTCCTGTCCATTCTGTGAGAATCATAACCTGTCTCAGGCGAAACCAGGCGATGTCTACACGATGCACTTTACTCCGGAAGAAGTGGTGGAACGCGCCGTCTCACTGCAGGACAAAGGAAATATTGGCGTCGCATTTACATATAATGAGCCGATGATCAGTATGGAATTTGTAAGAGACACCGCTATGCTGGCAAAACAGAAAGGCCTAAAAACCGTTCTGGTTACAAACGGGACCGCGGAAGTGGATGTTCTGGAGGAACTCCTCCCCTACATAGATGCCATGAATGTCGACTTCAAAGGATTCGACTATTATTACTATAAAAAGACGCTTGGCGGTGACATCAATATTGTCATCCGCTTTATTGAGCGGGCCATTCAGAGCTGTCATGTGGAAATTACAACGCTGGTCGTGCCGAACGAAAACGACAATGAAACTACGATACGTATGATTTCCGCGTGGATTGCCTCCCTGAATCAAAAATATCACCAGGAAATTCCCCTGCACATCTCCCGCTTTTTCCCGGCCTATAAAATGCTGGACAAATATCCCACCAATATGCTTATCATCGACAAGCTCTGTGAGATAGCCCGTGAGAAGCTAAAATATGTCTATAAGACCAGTTTTAAGCGCTGAGCAAATTAAATAATGACTAAAAAGTCCGGATGGTTAAACCATCCGGACTTTTTACGGCATATTTCTTTTGATGAAATAATTACTATATGTGATAGAACAAATAATAAATATATAAATTAACGTAGATAAAGGGAATGTTTAAAATGTTGAAAATTGTGATATTAAGTGTTGAAAATATTGATTCTGTGATATATCAAATGAATCAGTATGTTTCAGCTTCATTTTTTTAATGCAGAAATCTTTTCAAAAAAAGCAAAAAGAAAAAGTCTTGGAACCCGTTTTCAAAACAGGATTTCAAGACTTTTTTCCTGGTGGAGACGATCGGGATCGAACCGACGACCTCTTGAATGCCATTCAAGCACTCTCCCAACTGAGCTACGCCCCCGTGGAACGTCATCTATAATAACAGAGTCGCTCACGAAAATCAACCCCCTTTCTTCCATTGTTCGGCCTGTTTTTTTGATGTATACTAAATTCGAACGAAAACAGGCAAAGGGAATCATGTAAGAATGCCTGTTTACCTGGAGATTCAAGGAGGAAATGGAACATGACGGAAACTGAACGCTCTTTCAGTGCTGCGGAGCTTGACTACCTTCGTCTGCTTGGAGAGCAATATCCGACAGAACAATCCGTTGCAACAGAAATTATCAACCTGAATGCCATCATGAATCTGCCTAAGGCGACCGAACATTTCATGTCGGACATTCATGGTGAATATGAAGCGTTTAACCACATTTTACGAAGTGCTTCCGGTGCTATCCGTGAAAAAATTGATATGCTGTTCTCCGACGAGCTGTCCGAGGAAGAACGGGCTACGCTGGCCACGCTCATCTATTATCCGGAAGAAAAGCTGGAGGAACTGCTGCCGACTGTGGACGACGTCAATAATTTCTACAGCAGAACTTTGAATTACCTCATCGAAATCTGCCATGTTGTTTCCTCCAAGTATACCCGTTCCAAAGTCCGTAAGGCACTTCCGAAAGAGTATGCCTACGTTATCGACGAGCTGCTGAATACTGACTTCACGCTCCACAATAAGCGCAACTATTATGACAATATTATCAGTACTATCATAGATATCGGGAAAGCCAACGATTTTATCATTGCAGTCTGCGGCGTCATTAAACGGCTTATTGTTGACCGCCTTCACATTGTCGGAGATATCTTCGACCGCGGTCCCCGTGCAGACATCGTAATGGAAGCCCTTATGCATCACCACAAAGTGGATATCCAGTGGGGCAATCACGACATTCTCTGGATGGGTGCCGCTTCCGGCAGTCCCATCTGCATTGCCAATGTCCTCTCCAACTCCATACTCTATAACAATCTGCATGTTATTGAAAACGGCTATGGCATTAGTCTTCGTCCCCTTGCCGTCTTTGCAAATGATTCTTACAGTCTGACCGACCTCTCAAGCTTTGCGACTCGGATTATCGATGAGGAGGAAAAGATCACCATCAAGCCGAAAGATCTTGTTCGGACTGCCCGCATGTCGAAGGCCATCACGGTTATTCTCTTCAAGCTTATGGGCCAGCTGGTTCAGCGCAATCCGGACTTCAAGATGGACGACCGTCTTCTGCTCGACAAGATTGACTACGACAAAGGAACCGTTGTTCTGAACGACGGTAAGACCTACTTGCTTCGTGACTCAGATTTCCCGACCGTCGACATCAATGACCCCTACAAACTCAGCAGTGAAGAAGAAGAGGTCATGAATGAGCTGGTCAGCTCCTTTAAGCAGAGCGAAAAGTTGCAGAACCACATTCGCTTCCTTTTCCGGAAAGGCAACATGTATAAAGTCTATAACGGGAATTTCCTGACGCACGGCGGTGTTCCGATGAACGAGGACGGCACCTTTAAAGAATTCACTTTTGACGGCGTCACATACAAAGGCCGCGCTCTTATGGATTACTGCGAGCAGCGCGCCAGACAGGGCTATTTTTCACCGGAAGGCAGTGAGGCCCGGCAAAAAGGCCAGGACTTCATGTGGTACCTGTGGTGTGGTAAGTGGTCTCCCCTTTTTGCACGTTCCAAGATTACCACATTTGAGCGCCGTCTTATCGACGACAAGTCCACCTGGAAAGAGGCAAAAGATCCTTATTATGAGATCACCAAGACCGAAGAGGGCTGCATGACTGTACTGCACGAGTTTGGGCTGGACGGACCGAACTGCCACATTATCAACGGCCATGTCCCGGTCAAGAGCAAAAATGGTGAAAGCCCCATCAAGGGTGACGGCCGACTGTTTATCATCGACGGAGGATTCTGCCGTGCTTACCAGAAGACCACAGGCATTGCCGGCTATACTTTGATCTACAACTCCCACTACATGCGTCTGTCCGCCCATGAGCCTTTTGACGGCAAGAAAAATGCCATTAAGAACAATAAAGATATTCTCTCTGCAACCATTGTCTCCGAAGAGCTGGACCACCGTCTGAAGATCAGTGAAATGGATCGCGGGAAAAAACTCCAGGCGGAGATCGACCATCTTCAAATGCTTCTCTATGCCTACCGGCATGGAATTATTGCAGAGTACAGTGCCAACGATTAAATCGAGACGGCTGTCTCTCCCCTGTTCGTTGACAGGATTTGGAAATCCGGATAATATGATGTTAAGAAACTGTCACACAGAAAAGGAGTACCAACATGAAGTTTACGGTCGACACCATTAAACAATATGGACAGACCATCCAGGTTACCTGCCCCAAATGTGAAAAGACCGGCCAAATGCTGGTCCTCAAAGCCGATAACGGACTTGGCATAGACGGAGTGCCGCTTTTCCACTATGACCATGATGTGTTTGCCATCTGCAAACGCTGCGGAGCGCTCTACAAAGTCTCAGGCGAGTCGGCTGACAATATCATCACTTCCGGACGGAAGAAGATGAAAGAAGTTCAGGCAAAAGATCTGACCTACCAGCAGACCATTCCATTAAAATAAAGATGTCAGCCCCGCTCGAAGCCTTTTCGAACGGGGCTCAATTTTACATCCTGGCATAGAAAAACCGCCTCCGAAAGTGGACCGAACCATTTTATTCGGACTGCATAAAAAGCCCCCTGTAGGGCATTATTGATCTGTAAACTGACGTCGCAATTCCAGCGGCGTCA
>UQOE01000021.1 GCA_900542575.1 uncultured Oscillospiraceae bacterium | reverse complement strand
TCTAAGTTGGTGTACTCTCTTTTTATGGAAAATGAGCCCCGTTTTCTACAAAACCGGTGAAAAAGAAAGGCGCCGTGCCAAAACGGTTTAATTACCGTTTTGACACGACCCCTTTTTACTTCTATTCTATTCCGTTTACAGAACTTCGTGGCAGGTACGGCTGATGACATCGAGCTGCTGCTCTCTGGTCAGGTCGATAAACTTGACGGCGTAGCCCGAGACACGGATGGTGAAGTTTGCGTATTCCGGCTTTTCCGGATGCTCCATGGCATCTTTGAGCTTTTCAACGCCGAAGACGTTGACGTTCAGGTGATGGGCACCCTGATCGAAGTAGCCGTCGAGGATGTGCCAGAGGGTGCTGGAGCGCTCCTCGTCGTCGTGGCCGAGGGCACCGGGGTTGATCGTCTGGGTGTTGGAGATGCCGTCCAGTGCATACTCATACGGCAGCTTGGCAACGGAGTTGAGAGATGCCAGCAGGCCGTTTTTCTCGGCGCCATAGGACGGGTTGGCACCTGGTGCGAACGGGGTGAACGCCTTGCGGCCGTCCGGCAGTGCGCCGGTGGCCTTGCCGTAGACGACGTTGGAGGTAATGGTCAGGATGGAGGTCGTCGGCTCCGAGTTGCGGTACGTGTGGTGCGTACGGATCTTGTTCATGAAGCTCTTCAGCAGGGCGACGGCAATATCGTCGGCGCGGTCGTCGTCGTTGCCGTAGCGCGGGAAGTCGCCCTCAATCTCGTAGTCAGTGACGAGACCGGTCTCCGGGTCACGGATGCATTTGACCTTGGCGTACTTGATGGCGCAGAGAGAGTCGACGACATGGGAGAATCCGGCAATACCGGTGGCAAAGGTACGGCGGACATTCGTGTCGATGAGAGCCATCTCGGCGGCCTCATAGTAATACTTGTCATGCATGTAGTGGATGAGGTTCAGCGTGTTGACATACAGACCTGCAAGCCAGTCCATCATGAAGTCAAACTTGTGAGTGACCTCGCCATAGTCGAGGTACTCGGAGCGGATCGGCTCAATCTCCGGGCCGACCTGGTCGCCGGTCTTGGTGTCCACACCGCCGTTGATGGCGTAGATGAGGCACTTGGCGAGGTTTGCGCGGGCACCGAAGAACTGCATCTCTTTCCCGGTCTGCGTTGCAGAGACGCAGCAGCAGATGCTGTAGTCGTCGCCCCAGACCGGACGCATGACGCAGTCGTTTTCATACTGGATCGAGGAAGTCGTGACCGAAATGTGGGCGGCGTACCGCTTGAAGTTCTCCGGCAGACGGGAGCTGTAGAGGACCGTGAGGTTCGGCTCCGGAGCCGGACCCATGTTCTCCAGGGTGTGCAGGAAGCGGTAGTCGTTCTTGGTGACCATATGGCGGCCGTCCATTCCGATGCCGGCCATCTCGAGGGTGACCCAGACCGGGTCGCCGGAGAAAAGTTCGTTGTAGGAAGGAATGCGGGCGAACTTGACCATGCGGAACTTCATGACGAGGTGGTCAATGAGCTCCTGGGCCTCGGACTCCGTGAGCGTGCCGTTCTGAAGATCACGTTCGATATAGATGTCCAGGAAGGTGGAGATGCGGCCAACGGACATTGCAGCGCCGTTCTGCGTCTTGATGGCGGCGAGGTAGCCGAAGTAGAGCCACTGAACTGCCTCTTTTGCGTTGGTGGCCGGTTTGGAGATGTCGTAACCGTAGATCTTCGCCATCTCTTTCATGCCGTTGAGCGCGCGGATCTGGTCGGCGACCTCCTCGCGGAGGCGGATCTTGTCGCCGGTCATGGTCAGGCCGTCGAGGGTCGTCATATCCTCCTGTTTTTTCTGAATCAGATAGTCAATGCCGTACAGTGCCACGCGGCGGTAGTCGCCGACAATGCGGCCGCGGCCGTAGGTGTCCGGCAGGCCGGTGATGATATGGGCGTGGCGGGCCTTGCGCATCTCGGGGGTATAGGCGTCGAATACAGCCTGGTTATGGGTCTTGTGGTACTCTGTGAAAATCTTGTGGAACTTCGGATTGACCTTGTAGCCGTAGGTCTCTGCCGCCTGCTCTGCCATGCGGATGCCGCCATAGGGCATAAAGGCGCGCTTGAGCGGCTTATCGGTCTGGAGGCCGACGACCTGCTCCAGGTCTTTCATGGACTCGTCAATGTATCCCGGACCATAGGAGGTAAGACCGGAGACAACCTCGGTCTCGCACTCGAGGACGCCGCCCTTGGCGCGCTCCTCTTTCTGCAGCTCCTGAAGACGTCCCCAGAGCTTTTCGGTGGCCTCGGTGGGGCCGGCCAGGAAGCTCTCATCGCCGTCGTACATCGTGTAGTTGCTCTGGATGAACTCGCGGACATTGATGTCCTCCTGCCATTTGGTTCCTTTGAACCCGTTCCATGCCTCAATCTGCTTCTTCATTGTCTGACAGCTCCTCTCATCCTGACTGCAGCAGATTCTTCGCGTTTTCCACGCGGTCTGCTGTCGGTGCATTTGTCTCTTTCAGTGTATAGGGAATGCCGAGTTCCTCCCATTTGTACACGCCAAGATTGTGGTAGGGAAGGACGTCGACGCGTTTCACATTGGACAGGGTCTGAATAAACGCCCCGGTCTGCTTTAACCAGCGGTCGTCATCGGTGATGCCGGGGACCAGCACGTGGCGGATCCAGATCGGCTTGCCGGTCTCCGAGAGATACCGGAGCCCGTCCAAAATGTTGTCGTTGGGACATCCGGTGAGATCTTTGTGGGCCGCAGGGTCTATGTGTTTGATATCGACCAGCAGCAGGTCGGTGACCTCCATCAGCTCCTGAAATTTGGAGAAAAACGGCTCCTCACGGGTGAACGGCTGCAGCGCCGTATCGATGCAGGTGTTAATGCCTTTCTCCTTCGCTTTGCGGAACAGCTCAATCAGAAAATCGATCTGCAGCAGGGGCTCTCCCCCGCTGACGGTGATGCCGCCCTCGCTGCCCCAGTAGGTCTTGTAGCGCAGGGCCTGCTTCAGAAGATCGTCCGCTGTGCGCTGTTCTCCGATGTGCTGCTTCCAGGTGTCCGGATTGTGGCAGTAGCGGCATCGCATTCGGCAGCCCTGCAGGAAAATCAGGAACCGGATGCCGGGCCCGTCCACCGAGCCAAAGGATTCCGTGGAGTGGACATAAGCGGTCGCAGCCATTCGAACACCTCCCAAAAAAAAACTGCGCCTTCGGGGATGAATTCCCTTCAGCGCAGTTATCGTAACACTTTCATTTTGGACTTACTTTGATTTAAATCAAATTCGATAAATTTTTTGGAGGCCCTCGTAGTTGCGGATGACGATGCCGCTCCGGCCGACCCGCTCAATGAGTCCTTCCCGCTCCAGCTCCGCAATTTTTCGGCTCACAGTCTCCGGCCGCATGCAGGTGCTCGCCGCAATGTCCGGAAGCTGCAGCTCCATCACTTCTTCCCGGTTGTGCTCGAACCAGTAAAGCAGGAACCCAGCGATCCGCTGCTTCGGATTCCGTGCCGACAGGATCTTGTTCCGCTCATTTGCGTCGTGCAGCTTGTGGCTCAAATAGCCGATGGTTCGAATGGCCGCCTCCGGCTGAAGGAGCAGCTCCTCGAATTTTTTCTTATAGATAATGATCATATCCACCGGCGTCACACAGACTCCGTCGTATGGGTAAATGCTGTCCTTAAGGTAAACCCCTTCCCAGATAGCGCCGTACTGCCCGAACATACCGACGATCTTCTCCTCGCCCTCGCTGTTGAAGGTGCAGAGCTTAACCTGCCCGCTCTTGATGACGTAGATGGCCTCGACCGGGTCCCCCTCCTGGAAAATCGTATCATTCCTGGCAAAGCGGACATAAGTAGAGGTCCGCAGCAGCTCATAGCGCTCCTCATAGGGGAGACCGCGCAGCAGACGGATGCCGGCATTGCTAAGCTGTACCAGCTCCTCTTCACTTAAAACAGATTTGGTACGGGCCATAGGGCGCCTCCTATTCGGTTAAAATTCCGCTTTCTCTGACTGCCTGTACCGCCTTTGCAATCTCTTCCGGCGGGAGGACCAGCGCAAACCGCACGTAGCCTTCTCCCAGCGGGCCGAAGCTGACGCCCGGGGTCACGATGACGCCGGCCTTCTCCATGAGGTCCCGGCAGAACGCCATGCTGCTCTGGTAAGACTCCGGGATCGGCGCCCAGACAAACATGCTGCCCTTGCTGTCGGCTACCTTCCATCCGATATCCCGAAGTCCGCCGCAGAGGGCATCCCGCCGCGCCTGATATTTGGCGCACTGCTCTTTCACCATATCCTGCGGTCCGTCCAGCGCGGCGACGGCCGCCTTCTGCAGAGGCAGGAACATCCCGAAGTCGATCTGGCTCCGGAGTTTCCGGAAAGCGGCGACGACATCCTCCCGCCCGATCAAAAAGCTGATCCGTGCACCGGTGACGTCAAACGACTTCGACAGGCTGAAGAACTCGGCCCCGACGTCCCGCGCACCGGGAATATCCAGGAAGCTCCCGCCGACGGCGCCGTCAAAGATGATGTCGCTGTAGGCGTTGTCGTGCAGAATAAGGATGTCATACTTTTTCGCAAACGCGACGATTTTCTCATACAGCGCCCGGTCGCCGACGCTGCCCATCGGGTTCGCCGGCAGCGAAACGACCATGTATTTTGCCTTCTTCGCCACGTCTTCGGGAATGGTAGAGACATCCGGCAGAAAGTCCGTCTCTTTTGTCATCGGATAATACCACGGCTCTGCACCGGCCATTTTCGCCCCCGCAATAAATACCGGGTAGCACGGCGTCGGCAGAAGCACTGTGTCTCCTTCGTCGCAGAGCACCATGCCAATGTGGCCCATGCCCTCCTGCGTGCCATAGCAGCTGCAGACCATGTCGGGCGTAATGGCGACGCCATAGCGCTTTTTGTAGTAGCGGACCACGGCATCCAGAAGCTCCGGGGTATCGTGGAGGGCGTACTTCCAGTTCGCAGGATTCATCGCCGCCTCCGAGAGCGTCTTTCGGATGTGCTCCGGCGTCTCAAAATCCGGCGCCCCCACGCTCATGTTGTAGAGGGTCTTCCCCTCCTTCTCCAGCTCCAGCCGCCGGCTGTCCAGCGCGGCAAAGATCTCCGGTCCAAACCGGTCCAGACGTTTTGAAAACTGCATGTCAATTCTGCTCCTCTAATCTGACGTTATCGGGCGTCCGCCCTTTCGGGAAAAGTGTAGCGCGGGGCGGGCCGGGGTGTCAACCGCAAAGGCGAAGTATGGTATACTGCTAAAAAAGGAGGGATGCGATGAAACTCTGGACTCTTCAGCCGCTCTCCGCTCTGGATGAGATAGATGCATCGGGAACGTATCGCTGCAAAAAGGACCTGTCATTTAATCTGAGCAAGGCCGATTCGCTTTCCGGCAAATACGAATGGCTGATGGCGCGGATGGAACAGCGGATCGGCCCGGCGCCGGCGGGCGTGGAATATCCCGTCTGGTGCTGGCATACCTGGAAAGGGCAGCACCGGGCTCCGGATGTCAACAGTGCCGCCTTCCTGAAGCGGACCGAGGACAAGGTCCTGCTGACCCTGGAAGTTCCGGAATCGAAGGTGTGCCTCACCGACTTCGACTCCTGGCAGGTCGTCTTAAACGGCGGATTTCTGATTACGGAAACGGACCCCGGGAAACTGGACGAGATCGACGAAAAAATCGACTCTCTGGAGGGCGATGCCCTGCGGGCTGAAATTGAGCAGAGCTGGGAGCACGTGTTTGAGACAGGTCATTCCCAGTTCATTCAGGCGACGATCTGGGAAGTACGAAAAGATTTCATCGTATCCGCCGAAATCATTCCAAAAGAAGGAGACCCCAATGGGTAAGAAACGCACAAAAAAACCGGCCGTTCCCGGCCAGTGCCCTCTCTATAAAAAATGCGGCGGATGTCAGCTGCAGAATATGACCTACGAGCAGCAGCTCGCCTTCAAGCAGAAGAAGGAGATCCGCTGGCTGGGCCGCTACGGAAAAGTGAAGCCCATTCTTGGGATGGAGAACCCGCATCACTACCGCAACAAGGTGCAGGCCGCCTTCGCATGGGACGCCCGGCGGAAGAAGCTCATCTCCGGGGTATACCAGTCCGGTTCCCACCGGATTGTGCCCGTCAACGACTGCCAGATCGAGGATAAAAAGGCAGACGAGATCATTGTCGATATCCGCCGCCTTATGCAGAGCTTTCACATGACCGCCTATGACGAGGATACGCATCGCGGATTCATCCGCCACGTTCTGGTCAAGCGAGGCTTCTCCACCGGTCAGATCATGGTGGTTCTGGTCTCCGGCACGCCGATGTTCCCCTCGCGGAAAAACTTCATCCGGGCACTGCTGGAACAGCACCCGGAAATTACGACCATCCTGCAGAACGTAAATCCGTACCACACAAACCTGGTGCTCGGCAGGCAGGAGACCGTCCTGTACGGACCGGGGTACATTGAGGACGAGCTCTGCGGAAAAACCTTCCGCATCTCTGCGAAGTCGTTCTACCAGATCAACCCGGTCCAGTGCGAAAAGCTGTATCGTACTGCCATTGACTTCGCGGGGCTCACCGGAGAAGAAACCGTATTTGACTCCTACTGCGGCACCGGCACCATCGGCATTATTGCGTCTGACCATGCGAAACAGGTCATTGGTGTCGAGCTGAATCGAGACGCGGTGCGGGATGCCATTGCCAACGCCAAACGCAACCAGGTGGAAAATATCCGCTTTGCCGGCGGCGATGCCGGGGAATTCCTGGAGGCCATGGCCGACGCCGGCGAGTCCGTCGACGTCATTCTGATGGATCCGCCCCGGGCCGGCAGCAGCGAAACCTTCCTGCGCTCGGTGGTCCGCCTCGGCCCGCCGAAAGTGGTCTATGTCTCCTGCAATCCCGAGACCCTCTCGCGCGATCTGAAATATCTGACGAAACACAGCTACGAAGTCCGCCGGATTCAGCCCGTTGATATGTTCCCGTATACGGAGCATGTGGAGACGGTGGTTCTGCTGACAGGCCAGGCAGAATAGTACCGATACAGCTTTATAGAGTGACTCGGTACCACGATTTTCAATCAAAACACAGATAATGATTGATTTTTCGGTACCGACCTCCCCAATATGGTAATCAGGTACCGGCAAACGCCTCAAAATTCGGGCCTAAATTGCGAGAAAACGGAATCAGGTACCAGAGCGGCCCGCACGCACATGGAACAGAATGGAAACAATAATGAAAATTCGAAAAGCAACGATAGAGGATCTTTATTCCGTAGCCGAAATATATGATGAGATTCACACGGCGGAAGAAGAAAACAAACAGCAGATCGGCTGGATCCGGGGGATCTACCCGGTACAGGCCACGGCAGAGGCAGCATTGCAGCGTGATGATTTATTCGTTCTTGAAGATCATGGCAAAATATACGGCAGCGGCATTATAAACCGCATACAAATGGATGCATATTCCCTTGGCCATTGGAAATATGATGTCCCAGACAATCAAGTCTGCGTATTGCACACGCTCGTGATTTCCCCGTCAAGCGCCGGGAAGGGGTATGGTAGAAACTTTCTTGCTTTTTATGAAACCTATGCGACAGAACATGGATGTTCGGAACTTCGAATTGACACAAACGAGAAAAACATGGCAGCGCGTGCAATGTATCGAAAACATGGTTATTCCGAAGTTGGGATCGTTCCAACACCGTTCAATGGAATTCCAGATGTCCAATTGGTACTGTTAGAAAAATATATTGGTAATTAATCATCCATGTACTTGGGAAGAGACTCTGCCTATGGAATATTTAACTGTTAATCCTCTGCCCTATACTTTTTCGGTGTGCCAGACAGAGGACTTCTCCCAGGTTAATCTGGAGACCCCCTTCTGCTTCGCCGAAAAGACGGACGAGGAACATTCTCTCGTATGCCGCACAACAGATGTCCCGCCAAACACCATCCACCGAGACGACGGTTGGCGCGCTTTTCGCATTCAGGGCACGCTGGATTTTTCCCTGATTGGCATCCTTGCCAAAATCAGCAATATTCTGGCCGAAAACAAGATCGGTATTTTTGCCATTTCCACCTATAACACCGATTACATTCTGACACGGCAGGCGCAGTTTCAGCAGGCACTGCAGGTATTACAGCAGGCGGGATACCAGATAAAACCCATCTAAGCTGCCCTTCCCTGTATCAGCAAAATATTTCAAAATGACAGAGAGGAACAAGAGAAATGCAGAAATTTTATTCCAGAATGATGGAAGACGGCAGCCAATGCATCACATCGTATCATGGCGATGAGGCGGAAGTTGTCATTCCAGACCGGAATGTAACCATTCTGTTCGACGAGCTCTTTGCGGGTCACGGAGAAATTACATCCGTTCGCATCCCGGATACTGTAACCGATCTGGGCGAATTTCTCTTTGACGGCTGCGAAAATCTCCACCACATTGATCTCCCCGCCAGCCTGACATCCCTATGGGGATACACCTTTTGCCGCAGCGGGCTGGAAGAAATCACTCTGCCGGATCAGCTGATATCCATACCACCATTTGCCTTCAAAGACTGCAAAAATCTGAAAAGAGTCGTCTGCGGAAAAGGAATGCGCAAAATTAACGGCTGGGCCTTCAGCGGCTGCGATCAGCTCGAAGAAGTCGTGCACGGCCCAGATGTTGCGGTCAGCCCGAAAGCCTTCAGTACCGGAAAATCTTAAAGTTGTAAACCGGTCATTCGGCCGCGTGGAGAGCCATTTATTTCGACAGTTCACTCAAAGTGTTATTCCAAATTTGAAATAATGAGATTTGGCATAATTTTCAGAAAATTTGGAATAACAAATTGCCAGGAATGATAAAAAGCTGCCTGCTGCCGGGGCAGTTCCCCCAGGGTTTTCAGGCAGCTTTGGACCAAATTCGTGCCTGGGGACTTTCCGTCCAGCATTCCGGCATCTGTGAGCGAGTTCTCACAGTGATCTGCCGCCTCTCTACAAATTTTCCCGTCTCCCTAAAGCCGCTCATCCTCGAAAAACTTGTCCGTCTTTCCATCCGGTTGTATGATGGAACCACACAGAGAGCACGGCATGAAAGGAGCATTTCACAATGACGACCGTAGAAAAAATCAATCAGTTTTTGGATGAGGCAAAGGTTTTCAGCTTCCTGACGACCGATGGAGATCAGCCCAAAGGCCGGCCATTCGGCCTTCATCTGCTGGATGGAGATAAGCTCTATTTCGGCTGCGGTACGTTCAAAAATGTGTTCCAACAGCTGACCGCTAATCCAAAGGTGGAAATTCTGGCGGTGAACAACAATAAATTCCTTCGTTATGACGGCACTGTCAAAATTGTAAAAGACGACGCCCTCCTTCAGAAGGTACGTGAAGCAATTCCGCAGACCATGGCAATGTACGATAAGAACGGCTGGGAAATGGGTCTGTTCTACCTGGAAAATGGCCATGCAGAAATCCGCGGGATGATGGATTTAATCGAGGAATTTGACGTCTGATGAAATATGTGATTCTCATTCTCTGCATTATCTTTGCAGCAGCATGCATGGTACTGCTCCTGCGGCGCAGAGAAAAAACAAAAACCCCTGAGCCGGAACCCGTACCGACGGACGAGCCCAGTCTGCAGATCGAGCGGGTCCCGGCAGAAGAGGTTCCGCCCGAAGAGGAAATGGTGGAACTGCCGGATTCCGGCATCCGGGACCTCCTCTTAAATCTCCTGCCCGATGCACAGCAGGTTACCGAATGGCTGCAGAAGGCCATACGCAAAGGCGGAGATGCGATGGAGGTAAAAATCCCCTCAAAGACGGCAGCGAAAACAGCGGCGAAGAAAACGTCCTCCTCGGCGGCCGGGAAATTGGTCCAACTTGGCGACGACGCCGTCGGCCTGGCTCTCAGCGCCACCGGCGCGGTGTCGGCCGTCAACCTGAGCCTCATGGTGGTGAGTGCAGTGGAAATGAAGAAAATTGATGATTCGCTGAACGGCATCCGCGACAGCATCTCGAAAATCACCGATTTCCAGGACAATGAATACCGCAGTCGGGTCTATTCGCTGCTGGCCCATATCCGGGAGTACACCGACTTCCAGGGGGAGATTCTGGGCAGCGAATCTCTGCGGCAGTCGAAGCTGTCCCAGCTGAACGGACTCGAGGAAGAGTGCACAAAACTGCTCGGGCAGGCGAATCTGACCCTCGCCGGATACGCAAAGAAAGAGGTCCTCGGCTTTTCCGCCTACGAAAAAGAGCTGACGGAGGCCGAAAAATGGCTGCTCTACCAGGAAGCCCTTCTGAACATTCTCACCGAGATCGCCGATCTGCGCTACACGCTGAATCTCGGCACCGTGTCCCGGCAGCACTGCGGCGCGCTGCTGCCCATCTATGCAAGGCAGTCAGCCAAAGCGCGGAACGAGCTCCGCGCCTGGCATTTCGACGCGCTCGATCGACTGGATATCGACACCGAACACGGCCGTCGCCGCCGCTCCGGCTTCGACGAAGCTCTGCATTTCGTCCCCGGTCTTTTTGACGACCGGCAAAAGTACACCGAGCTGGATGAAAACACGCGCAATATGATTCAGGAGCAGACCGCAGAGCCGAAAGACCTCCCCAGAGCAGACGAGAAGAATCCGTATGACGAGGCCATCCGGCTGATTGCAAAAGACGGGAAGCTCTTCTATCTTCCGGAGGAGAAGAAATGACGGACTTTACAGAAGTACAAAAAAACTTTACGAAACACGGTTTCAGCACGAAAGTTTTCGAGACGAAAGAGGAGGCCTCGGACTACCTGGCCGAAAAGCTGCAGCACCGCACCATCGGGTTCGGCGGCAGTGTGACCCTGAAAGAGATGGGTCTCTATGAACGCCTGCAGGAGAACAACACGGTCATCTGGCACAACCGCATTCCGAGCGCGGCGGTACGCCGTCTCGCCTCCTCTGCCGAAGTCTATATCTGCAGCGCCAACGCCGTTGCGGAGACCGGCGAGATTCTGAACATCGACGGCACCGGCAACCGCGTATCCATGACCGCTTTCGGGCCGTCGCTCTGCATCTATGTAGTCGGACGCAATAAGATTGCTCCGGATCTGGCCGCCGCCTATTCGCGGGCGAAAAATATCGCATGTCCGAGGAACGCACAGCGCGTAGGTGCGAAAACGCCTTGTGCAGTCCGTGGGGACAAATGTTATAATTGCAATAGCCCGGAACGCATCTGCCGGGTGGTCACCGTCGTGGAGCGCCCGCCCATGGGAATGGATGCGGAAGTGCTGTTTGTCGATGAAGAACTTGGTTATTAAAAAGGAGTAAGCTTTATGGGATTTTTCTCAACCATCCTGGTCGGCATCATCGCCGGCTGGCTCGCCGAAAAAATCATGAAAGTAGATCTGTCCTGGTGGAAGAGCCTTCTGCTCGGCCTCATCGGTTCGGCCATCGGCTCCGGCGTCCTCGGCGCCATGGGCATGGACAAGCCTTCCGGCATCATTACCGGATCCATCGTGGCGGCCATCGTATCTTGTCTCATTCTATGGATTTACAAGAAAGTCAAAACAAGGACCTGAACGAAAAAAGAATTCGCGCACTGCAGGGAATCATTTCTCTGCAGTGCGCTTCTTTATTATTTGTTATAGACCATCTTGTTGAACCGCTTCATAGCAACGAGGCCCATGACGGCAGTCCAGACCACCATGCCGATGGCAGAGACCGCGAGCGGGAGACTCGGCGTCGAAGGCGTCATCAGTGCACGGATGGCTTCGTTGATCCAGGTCAGTGGATCGAGCAGGGTAATGACCTGCATGACCGGGAGCGGGGCCAGCTGCTTCCAGGTGTAGAAGATGGCGCCCAGGAAGACGACCGGCATCAGGAAGCCGGGGAACATCGCCGCAATCTGTGAGGGTTTGATGATGGTTCCCACGAGCAGGCCGAGAGCGGCGCTCTCTGCGGCGGTCAGGAGAAGAATGAGAATAAGAACCGGAATCATGGCGCCGGCGACATGAATGTGAATGCTGCTGCCCATGAAGATGAGTGAGATGGGCAGCACGATCAGCCCGCCGATCAGGGATTCCAGAACTCCGACGAACATTTTCGCATAGGCGACCGTCCGCGTGGAGACCGGTGCCAGAAGGCGATCTTCAATTTCGCGCAGGTTGTGGAAGTCCATAGAAGTAGGAACCGCGGTGCCGTATGCCAGCATATCGCCCTGTTTCATGATGGCGACATGGGCGCAGAAGTTTTCAACCTCTTCCATATAATGGGTGGTCAGGAAAATGGTCGTCCCCTCCCGATTCATCTTGAGCATCTGCTCCCAGAGAATATTGCGGTAGTTCGGATCCAGCCCGGTGGTGGGCTCATCGAGAAACAGGATTTCCGGATCGTGGAGCATGGCCCGCGCAATCTTCAGGCGCTGTGCCATACCACCGGAATAGCTCTTTACATAGTCTTTGCGGCGTTCCCAGAGACCGAATTTTTGCAGAAGATCTTCCGAGCGCTCCTGAATGGTTTTGTCATCCATACCGAAATACTTACCGTGGAAATAGAGATTTTCCTCTGCAGTCAGACGGCGCTCCAGGTTATTGTGCTGCGCGACAACACCGATTTTTTTCCGGATTTCGACGACATTGTTCGTGAGATCTTTGCCGTCATAAATAATCTGACCGGCTGTCGGCTGCAGCTGCGTCGTCACCATATTGATCGTGGTAGACTTTCCCGCGCCGTTGGCACCGAGGAATCCAAAAATTTCGCCGCGCTCGACGGAAAAATTGATCCCCTTTACCGCGTTTATTTTGCCGGATTTCGTTTCATACTGTTTTGTCAGGTTTCGCACCTCTAAGATGGAATCCGCCATTTGGAAATCTCCTTTCGTATACCCTTATGGGGTATTTTGCCTCTGGAAACAGCATATACCCTAGCAGGGTATATGGCAAGAGAAAATTTTCGGGTTGCGCCGCGGCCGTGGTCCCAGAGTATGAAAATCTACTCATTCGGCCGCGTTGGGAGCCTTTTCTTTCGACAGTTTTCCGGAAGTGTTATTCCAAATTTGAAATGTGTGATTTGGATTAATTTTCAGAAAATTTGGAATAACAAATTGCCAGGAATGATAAAAAATGGTCCGCTATTACAGCAAAATACCCCCTGGTTTGGACAGAATCCGCCCTCAGCGCTTTCCGTCCAGCTCAAGCGAATCCAGCCAGAAATTTGACATGTATTTTTTCATCACCCATACTGAAAATAACTGAGACCTTACAGATAGGAGTCCATATGGAAAAGAAACCACATTATATAGTTCTGGCACTGCTGGCGGCCCTGCTCTACGCCATAAGCACGCCGTTCTCCAAAGCGCTGCTGCAACAGGTGCCTTCGACTATTCTGGCTGCGCTGCTGTATTTCGGTGCCGGCATCGGCGTAGGGCTGTTATGGCTGTGCCGAAAAAAGAAACAAGAACTGCGAAAAAAGAATCTGACCCGGAAAGATCTGCCCTACACCATCGGCATGATCCTTCTGGACATTGCGGCGCCGGTCTGCCTGATGGCCGGGCTCACCACAGCCACGGCGGCCAACGTCTCACTGCTGAACAACTTTGAAATTGTGGCGACGTCACTGATCGCCTTCGCCGTATTCAAAGAAAAAATCTCAGGCCGGCTCTGGGCGGCCATTGCGCTGATCACGGCCGCCAGTCTGCTGCTTTCGTTTGAAAACGCATCCAGTCTGCAGTTTTCCAGGGGATCGCTGTTTGTCCTGCTCGCCTGCGTATGCTGGGGGCTTGAGAACAACTGCACGCGAAAGATTTCGGATCGCAACATTTATGAGATTGTCGTGCTGAAGGGCATCTTCGCCGGTCTCGGGTCCCTTCTCATCGGGCTTCTGCAGGGGCAGCGCCTGCCGGCGGGCCGCTATATCGGTCTCTCCCTTCTACTCGGGTTCGTGGCGTACGGCCTGAGTATTTTCGTCTACATTGCGGCGCAGCGGGGCATCGGCGCGGCGAAAACCAGCGCCTATTATGCTGTCGCGCCATTCCTCGGTGCCCTCCTCTCCCTGCTCGTACTGCACGATCGGCCGGGCCCGCTGTTCTATGCGGCGCTCGCCGTGATGGCTGTCGGCACCGGACTCGTATCCTGGGACACCATGGTTGTCCATCATAAGCATGTCCATAAACATATTATTACCGACCAGGACGGCAATACCTACGTGTTGCGGCACTCCCATTACCATAACCACCTGGCGAACCACGTCGGGGAACACCACCATCACCACATTGGACTGCATGGCATTGCATAAAGGAGGAAATCTACATGCCTTCCCTGCAAAGCACCAGCAAATTTCTAAGCCTCATTCTGCGCCACAAACCGGAGGTCATCGGCATCCAGCTGGATGAACACGGCTGGGCCGACGTGGACGACCTCATCCGCGGCATTGCGAAAAGCAGGCCCTTCAGCCGGGCCATGCTGGAGCAGATCGTCGCGGAAGATGCGAAACAGCGCTATTCATTCAACGAGGATCACACCCTGATCCGTGCCAATCAGGGCCACTCCATTCCCGTCGACGTCGAACTGCCCGAGGTGCAGCCGCCGGAAATTCTGTTTCACGGCACCGGCGCCAAATCGGTCCCGTCCATCGACCGTGAGGGGCTTCTCCCCATGTCCCGGCTCTATGTCCATCTCTCCGCCGACGCCGCCACCGCGCGAACGGTCGGACAGCGCCATGGCACGCCCGTGATCTACCAGGTCCGCGCCGGGCAGATGGCGCGGGACGGAATCCCCTTCTACCGGAGTGTCAACGGGGTCTGGCTGGTCCGGCGCGTTCCGGTACAGTACTTAAAAACCGTGGTACAATAGGACAAGACTTGGAAAAGAGATGACCCTGTTTGAACCCAATCAACGATGAACTGGAACAGATCCGCGGCCACATCCGCCGGCAGATCGCAGCGGAGATCGGGCTGCAGCCCGAGAAAAAATACGACCGCGAGGAGGGGTATGCGTTCGGCAAATCCCTCCGCAAGAAGATACCCCGCAGCTCCCATGCAGAGTGGAACGTAGAGGAAGGGCGCACCCGTCCCATTGAGCTCATCCGGAAGCAGGAGGCCTCCCGTGTGCAGGAGCTCATCCCCATCCGCCATGAGCGGATGCTGGATTCGCCGTTCTCGTTCTACCGCGGCACGTCCATCATTATGGCGGATGACCTGGCCCATACCCCATATACAGATATCCGGGTCCAGGCCTGCGGCGATGCACACATTGCCAACTTCGGCATTTTCGGATCACCCGAGCGAAACCTGCTGTTTGACATCAACGACTTCGACGAGACTCTGCCGGCCACCTGGGAGTGGGACGTCAAGCGCCTGCTCGCCAGCATTGAGATCTGCGGTCGATACCGCAATTTTTCGGAGGCCAGGACCACCGAAGCGGTGATGGCCGCTGCGCGGGAATACCGTGAATCGATGCGGGAATTCTCCAAGATGGGGACGCTGGAGGTCTGGTATGCCCATCTGAATATTGAGAAGCTGCTGGCCGACCACGACGAGGAACTTGACCAGGATTCCAGCCAGTTTCTGCTGCGGACGGTCAAAAAGGCGTCGCGGAAAAACAGCTACAAGGCGGTCTCCAAGCTGACGGAAAACGTCGACGGACAGCTGCGCATCGTCAGCGACCCGCCAATCCTGGTCCCGTACCGCGACCTCGCCAGCGTGGATATCAAGCAGGAAAATGCGGCGAAATTCCTGAGCACCATCCTGCGCCGGTATCGCCTGTCGCTGCCGAGAGAGGTCCGTTTCCTGATTGACCAGTACACCCCGGTCGACGTGGCGCGAAAAGTGGTCGGCGTCGGCAGCGTCGGCATGCGCGCCTGGATCGTGGTCATGGTGGGCTCCGACAACGACGACCCGCTGGTGCTGCAGATTAAAGAGGCGACGCAGTCCGTCCTGGAGCCCTATGCGGGAAAGAGCCAGTTCCGCGAGGCGGGGCACCGGGTCGTAGCAGGCCAGAAGGCCATCCAGAACGCCGGGGACCTCCTGACCGGATGGGTGCGCGTCCCCACCTCCCTGGGCTCCTACAACGACTACTACGTCCGGCAGCTCTGGGACAACAAAGGCTCGATCGATCTGGATAAAATTACCGACCAGGATTTAATCCGCCTCTCCCGTCTCTGCGCGTGGACGCTGGCGAATGCCCATGCCCGCACCGGAAACCGCCACGCCATCGCCGGGTATCTCGGGAAAAGTACCGTTTTTGATGAGGCGGTCACCGAATTTGCCAAACACTATGCCGACCAAAATCTGAGGGATTACGAGGAATTCAGCAGAACATTTCCACCACAATCATCCGATTCTAGCCAGAATTAAAGGAATTGACCTTGACTTTCCGGCACACTTAACCTACAATCTTGCCAGAACGTCGAAACGTTCAAATTATGCAACGGTTGCAGATGGTATGGTCAAGTAAGTATGACGGTGCGGCCAAGGCGCCTGACTCTTACGGGATAGCTTTTTATGACCCGCCATTTGTAATAAACAGGACGCAGAAGATAGCATCTGTGCCTGTGTTCTTTTTCCGCTCTGCAAAGCGGTGGAAAGATCCAATTTAATTCCCCTTGAATTAACGCATGGCCAGCTGCCCGTTCCGGGTGGCTGGTTTTGCGTTTTCTTTGACTTTTGTGCCGAAATCCCCTACATTAATTTTGGGAGGGATAGCCATGTTTTCGAGTATCCGCAATCCGGGCGGCGGCCCGGTACCGGCCGACACCTCTGCGTATGCGTACGACCGGGTCGCTGACATCCGCGCCCTGCACCGAATGCTGCCCGGCTATACGGAAACGCCTTTGCGCAGCCTTCCGGGCACCGCAGCGGAGCTCGGCATCCGCGGCCTGTATGTCAAAGACGAATCTTCCCGGTTCGGTCTCAAAGCCTTCAAAGGCCTCGGCGGAAGCTATGCCATGTTCCGCATTCTCTGTCGGGAACTGGGGCTGGATCCCACGGCCGCAACGCTCCAGGACATCCGGACTAACCCGAAGACGGCAGAGCAGATATTTGTCACAACGACCGACGGCAACCACGGCAAAGGGGTGTCCTGGGCGGCCGGCGTCTTCGGCTGTCCGTCGTATGTCTTCATGCCGCGGGGCACGGTGCCCGCCCGGGCCGAGGCAGTCCGCCAGGCCGGCACCGCAGAAGTCACCGTCACAGACCTCTGCTATGACGACTGCGTCCGAATGACAGCCCGTCTGACCGCGGAAAACGGCTGGCACCTCATTCAGGACACCTCCTGGCCCGGCTACACCGAAGTCCCGGAATGGATCATGCTCGGCTACACCACCATGGTCTACGAGGCGCTGTCCCAGATGCCGGTGCCCCCGACGCACGTTCTGGTCCAGGCCGGCGTCGGCTCGCTGGCCGGCACCGTCTGCGCCGTACTGCATGAGGCTTTCGGAGATGCCATCCCCAGAATTTCCATTGTCGAGGCCGACGCGGCCGCCTGCATCTATGAGACGATGGCGGCAGACGACGGGCAGCTCCACACCGCATCCGGCAGCGGCATCACCATGATGGCCGGCCTCAACTGCGGCACCCCCTGTTCCCTCGCATGGAATCTGATTCACTCCTACGCCTTTTCCTGCATGGAGATCGGCGATGACGACTGCGCAATGGGTATGCGCAGACTCGCCCGCCCGCTGGCGGACGACCCGGCCATCGTCGCCGGTGAATCCGGCGCCTCCGGCTTTGCCGCTGCCCTGCAGGCTTCATTCCGCCCGGACGATGTCGTACTCGTGTTCAACACCGAGGGCGATACCGATCCGGAAAACTACCTCACAATTTGTTCTTAGGAGGTTATCTGCTATGGGAGTTCCAGGCAACCACTACATTCCGATGGAGGACCGCACCGGTCCGCTCTCCGTCGTCTATTTCACCCGCGACCTCTCCGCCGCCGGGCTTCGGAAAATTTACACCTATGTCAATGAGGACATCACGGGAAAAATTGCCATTAAGCTGCACACCGGCGAGCAGCACGGCCCCAACATCATCCCCCGCACCTGGGTCATGGACTTTATGGCGGATCTCCCCGACGCCAACATCGTCGAGACTAACACCTACTACGATGGAGACCGCTACACCACCGAACAGCACCGAGAGACCCTGAAAGTCAACGGCTGGACCTTCTGCGGCGTAGATATCATGGATGAGTTCGGCACGACGATGCTGCCGGTCAAGAACGGCAAGTGGTTCAAGGAGATGTCGGTCGGACAGAATATGCTGTCCTACGACTCTCTGATTGCGCTGACCCACTTCAAGGGCCACGTCCAGGGCGGCTTCGGCGGCTCCAACAAGAACCTGGGCATCGGCTGCGCAGACGGCCGAATTGGCAAAGCCATGATTCACACCACTCCCGGCTCCGACGACCAGTGGGATAATAAAGAAGAGGAGTTCATGGAGCGCATCACCGAGTCCACCAATGCCACCCTCGGCTATTTTGGCAAACACACCTGCTTTATTAACATCATGCGCAACATGTCCGTCTCCTGCGACTGCGAGGGCACCTCTGCAATGCCGGTTGTCACGCCGAACGTCGGCATCATCGCCTCCCGCGACATCCTCGCCGCCGACCAGGCCTGCGTCGACCTCGTCTACGCCATGAAGCCGGACCAGAACCACGACCTCGTGGAGCGCATGGAATCCCGCCACGGTCTGCGGCAGCTCACCTACATGAAAGAGATTGGCATGGGCAACGACCGCTACACCCTGATTGACATTGACAACGCCGATACGCCTATTTCCTGCGCGGATGCCGTCAGGGACGTCGTGCCGTTTGTGGATGACGGGGAAAAATGATTTATTAGTTGAGTTTGGCCCTCCGGCGGAAGCCGGGGGGCTTACTTTTACGTGGTCTCGCTGTATCTCAGGTAATAGTTTTCACTGTTGTGGGCAATATATATTTATGAATCATATGATCCACTGTGGTCTGCACTAATGGCGCACGTTTGGCTTCCATAGTAAAAATAAGAGTTTTTTCCATTTCTAAATTCTGATATGCCATTAATTTTCGTATCATCTGTTTCTGATATCCGGATTCATCCACCATACCGAAATGTTCCCAAATAATCTCATTCTGTTCCGGCAGTTTCAGAATCGTAAAGTCCGGATACAGCCATCTGTCATTCAAATAGAGTCCGCATTCATACCGAAATGGAATATGATAAAAGAACAAACGGTCCGCAATAAGCCGTTCTGATTTTGATCGAACCTTCATCCCATTTCTGCACATGATTATTTTCTCATCCTGATATTTCCAGCATTCTCGAAAATCTGCCTTTTCCCAGTCAGACTGAATCTTTTCCCAAGGACTATAGGGCACTGTCAATCTCTGCCTCTCGGGCGACAGTGTCTCAAATACGCTTTCAAAGAGCTCTGAGGGCATATGGGATTCTAATTTTTTCCATGCATATAACTCCTGCTGAACCTTTCGAAGAACTTTTTCCAGATAGGCCTTGCACACCAGTGCGGAAATTTGAAGGTGATCCTGTTCTGGACTAAGCGGGATCCGTTTTCCATCCGGCAAATAACGACGAATTCTGTCCTTTTCCAGGCTGATTGTTCCGCTTGGCATCGATTGTATTCGGTCATTGAGCTCAGACTCCGCCAACTGCAATTCCTGCATACGTTGCTTATAATTCATGATTTCCACTCCTTTTTTTCATCAGTATGTCAGAAGAGTCCGTCAACTGAGCAGTGGAAAAATTCAGCGGCATTCTCTGGGAACGAACGGGGTGAATGAGTCGAATTTTTACCGTTCCCCACCCCAATGCGCATTTATGGGGATCGATTCTAAAGAAAGCATATCTTCCCCGTTAAATAGGATACATTTTTGAATATTTTGTAGTTTAAAGTGGGGAGTAGAGTCTTCCCTACTATCTTTTCCCCGAAAATGATACAAAATATGCGGGGAAACAAGATGAACTACACGCTATGTCCCCTCAGCCAATATAAAACCCGGGGAAAGTCTCACAAATAGAATTTTCTTCCCCATTCCTCCACAGAAAAAGGCCGCCCGTAAAACGGACGGTCATTTTCTCCTTCGTCTTTTCGTCTCCGGCGGCACCAGGCACTTCGGCCCGTAGCCGATGAGATCTTCCCGGTGGGCGCGGTGAAGCGCCTCCCGGACCAGCCGGCGGTTTTTCGGATTTTTAAACTGAATGAGCGCCCGCTGCATGGCCTTCTCGTGCGGATTGCGCGCCACGTAGACCGGCTTCATCGTAAGCGGGTCGTAGCCCGTGTAGTACATGCAGGTGGACAGCGTGCTGGGCGTCGGATAGAAGTCCTGCACCTGCTCCGGATTCAGGTGGTGGGCATTCAGATATTCCGCAAGGGCAATGGCATCCTCCAGCGTGCTGCCTGGATGCGAAGAGATGAGATAAGGCACAACGTACTGGTCCAGCCCATAGCGGCGGTTGATTTCCTCGAAACGTGAGACAAACGCATTGTACACCGAGACCGGGGGCTTGCCCATCTCTTTAAGCACGCGGTCGGAGATGTGCTCCGGCGCCACGCGCAGCTGGCCGCTGACGTGGTAGCGGCAGAGCTCCTCGAGGAAGGTCGGGTCCGGGTCTTCCATGACGTAGTCGAAACGGATGCCGGATCGAACGAAAACTTTCTTAACCCCCGGCAGCGCGCGGAGTTCCCGCAGCAGCTGGAGGTAGTCCGTATGATCTATATTCATATGCGGGCACGGCTCCGGCACCATGCACTTGCGGTGTTTGCAGGCGCCTTTCGTCAGCTGCTTTTCGCAGGCCGGCGCGCGGAACTGCGCCGTGGGGCCGCCGACATCGTGGATGTATCCTTTGAAGTCCGGGTCATCCAGAAAGAGTTTTGCCTCACGAATCAGCGATTCGTGGCTGCGGGACTGCACAATGCGCCCCTCGTGAAAGGTCAGGGCACAGAAGCTGCATTCGCCAAAACATCCCCGGTTGGAGGTCAGCGAAAACTTGATTTCCTGCAGCGCCGGGATGCCGCCCTCCGCCTCATAGGACGGATGGTAGGCGCGCATGTAAGGCAGGTCATAGATATCGTCCATTTCCTGCTGCGTCAGCGGTTTGGCCGGCGGATTCTGAACCACAAACAGCGCGCCGTCATAGCATTCGTACAGGCGCTGCCCGTTGAACGGGTCTGTGTTCTGGTACTGAATGCGAAAACTGTCGGCGTAGGCCCGTTTGTCGCCCCGGATGCGCTCGAAGTCCGGCAGACGGATGGCATCATAGATGTCGTCCTCGTGGCGGGTCTTGTAGACCGTGCCGTCAATAAAAGTGATGTCCTGCACCGACAGCCCGGCGTCCAGCGCCTCGGCAATTTCGACGATACTGTGTTCGCCCATGCCGTAGGAGATGAGGTCGGCGCCGGAATCCAGCAGAATAGAGCGGCGCATTTTGTCCGACCAGTAGTCGTAGTGGCCGAGCCGGCGGAGGCTGGCCTCTATGCCACCGAGGATAATCGGCGTCTCCTTATACGTCCTCCGGATAAGGTTGCAGTAGACAATAACCGCGTAGTCCGGCCGCCGGCCAGCCTTTCCACCGGGGCTGTAGGCGTCCTGGTGCCGCCGCTTCTTGGCCACTGTGTAGTGATTTACCATGGAGTCCATATTGCCCGACGACACCAGGAACCCCAGGCGCGGTTCGCCGTAGACCGTGATGCTGGCGGGGTCTTTCCAGTCCGGCTGGCAGATGAGGCCGACTTTGTAGCCCCGGTCCTCCAGCAGGCGGCAGATGATGGCCGCGCCGAAACTGGAGTGGTCTACGTATGCGTCGCCGCAGACATAGACGAAGTCCAGCTGTGTCCAGCCGCGCTCCTCCATGTCGGCGCGGCACAGGGGAAGGAATCCTTCTGCCAATGAAATCACCTCAATTCCCAAACAGTGTAACACAAAGCCCCGCCGAGAGGCTATACTAAGAGCAGTACAAGCAAGGAGAAACCATCATGAAAAAAGTAGTTATTTTCGGAGGCGGCAGCGGGCTGTCCCAGCTGCTGAAGGGTCTCGTGGAGCTGCCGCTGGAAATTACCGCAGTGGTCAGCATGGCGGACAACGGCTCCAGCACCGGCGAACTGCGCAAAGAGTTTTCCATTCCGGCTGTCGGGGACATCACGAAAGTGCTGATGGCCATGTCCGGCAAATCGCAGGAGGTCAAGGACCTGTTCTCCTATCGGTTTGACAGCCGCATCGGCGGACATTCTATTAAGAATCTCATCATGACTGCATCGCTGGAGCTGTATGGCGACTTCGCCCATTCCCTCCCCATTCTGTGCGATCTCCTGGATGTCCGCGGAAACCTGTATCCCGTAACCGAGGACAATGTGAATCTCATCGGCACGACGCAGGACGGACGGCGCATCGTCGGCGAAGCGGAGATCACCGAGGCGCGGAGCAGCATTGCGAAGCTCGAGTACGACAAGCCCGTCCATGTCAATCCGCGGGTTCTGGAGAAGACGGCGGAGGCGGACCTCATCATCTTTAGCTCCGGCTCCCTGGTCACCAGCATCATGCCGCACATCATCATCCCGGAGGTGCAGCGGGCAGTAGATCTGGCGCAGGCGAAGAAACTCTACGTCTGCAACATCCTGACCCAGCCCGGGGAGACCGACGGCTACACGGTCAGCGACCACATCAAAGCGCTGGAGACCTACCTGCGTCCCGGCTGTATCGATGCAGTGGCTGCCAACAACGCGCCGCTCCCCGCCCCCATGCTCGCACTCGCCCGCTCCGAGGGCAAAGATCCTGTACGGGTTGACAGAGAAAATCTCGACGCAATGGGAGTCCGTCTCCTCGAATCGCCCCTCTGGGAGGTCAGCGAAAACTCCCTTCGCCACGATACCGAGCAGACCGCCGCACTCATCTATCAGTACATCATGCAGAAATAAGCAGGAAGCCGCTGCACCGGGCAGCGGCTTCTCTTTTACTTTTTCGCCGCCACCGTAAACATCGGTGTCGGGTTGTAGAACTCGTCCTGTACGGCGTAGATGCGCTCGCTCAGATGCGAATCGGAGGTGATATCGCGAAATCCGGTTTCCGTCAGAAGTGCTTCATCCCAGGCGGGGCGCGGGTTCTGGAGCTGCGCGAGCTCCTCTTTCATGTGGAGATACTGGTCCCAGGTCTCGCGGCTGAGGCCGTTGTGGACCCAGCCTTTCGGATCACAGCCTATGTAGGACTCCTGCACGTGGTCATAGTCTGCATCGAACACGATGAGCACGCCGCCGGGGCGCAGAATTCGGTGCCATTCGCGGTAGGCCTTCTCCAGGTGCGGCAGGGTCCAGGTCAGGTTTCGGCAGACCAGGGCGTCAAAGGTGGCGTCGGGGAAATCGGGACATTCGGCATCCATGACGCGGAAGTTCGCCGGGAGATCCAGTTCCGCCGCCGTGGCATCTGCCTTGGCAATCATGTCCTCGGTCAGATCGATACCGGTTACGCGGTGCCCCTCTTCGGTGAGCAGGAAGGTGAAGAATCCAGTACCGGTGCCGATGTCCAGGATATCGAGCCCCTTGCGGTCCGGCAGATAGCGGTTCAGTTCGGCACTCCAGAGCTCCCGCTTGGGGCTGCGCAGCTCACGGATGCGTGCTGTTTTCCACGCCTCCGCTCGGCTGCTCCAATAGGACTTCATCTCTTCTTTGATGGTGTTCATGGACAGGTACCTCCAGTCGGGGTGTAAAGAGTTCTTTGGTATAGGGGTTCTGCGGGCTGTGCAGAAGCTGTTCCGGCGTCCCGCACTCCAGGCCCAGGCCGTCCCGCATAACCAGAATGCGGTCGCAGATGCGGCAGACCAGCGCGGGGTCGTGGGAGACGAAGACAATCGGGAACTGATCCTTCAGGCGGACGAGAAGATCCGCCACCTCCTGTTGGGCCAGGACATCCAGCGCACTGGTGGCCTCGTCACAGAGCAGAACATCCGGTTCCGTCAGAACGGCGCGAAGCACCGCCATTCGCTGGCACTGGCCGCCGCTGAGCTGTCCCGGCGTGCGGTCCAGCAATTCCTCTGAGAGCCCCAGTGTGGGCAGAAGGGTTTTCAGGTGCATTTCGGCATTCCGACGGGCGGGTTTTCGGACGGGCTCAAGGAGGGAACGCCGCATGCTCAGGCGCGGATCGAACGAAGTGCCCGCATCCTGGAAAATCATAGAGCACCGTACCGAAGAGATTGTGCCGCTGTCCGGCCTCTCGAGCCCCGCCAGCAGGCGGAGCAGCGTCGACTTTCCGCATCCGGATTCTCCGACGACCCCTAGCATCTCCCCTCTGTGCAGTTCCAGACTGACATCGCAGAGCGCTGTCACAGTCTGCTTTCGGTCGATTCGGTAGTCTTTTTTCACATGCTCTGCCCGGAGAAAGACTGAGGGATCCAACCTGGAGTCGGAGAAGATGAGGCCTGCAAATGACGGAACTGCGTGGAGCATCGTATGGGTAACTTCCGTAGCAGGATGCTTCATGACCTGATCCCGTGTGCCCTGCTCCACGATGCGGCCGCGCTCCAGAACCAGAATGCGGTCGGCCAGGGAGGCCGCCACGCCGAGGTTGTGGGTGACAAAAAGCATGCCGCAGCCGGTCATCTCCCGTAAGCGATGCAGCAGACGGACAACCTGTTCCTGATTGACGACATCCAGGGCAGAGGTAACTTCGTCGCAGAGCAGGAGATCCGGCGAGAGCAGCAGCATGGCCGCTACGGCCATCCGCTGGTTCATGCCGCCGCTCATCTGACAGGGACACTGGTGGAAAAGTGCAGGGTCTGCCGGCAGGCCAAGCTGCGGCAGAAGTGCTGCCGCGGTCTCCGGCGAAAAGGTCTTCCCGCGGCTCTCCATCATCTCGCGGAACTGGCGGCCATAGGTACGGATGGGGTTAAAGACGGCGCCAGGGGACTGAAACACGCATGCGACCTCGGAGCCCCAGAACGCGGGCCGCTCCGCTCCGCGGAAAAGAATCCGGCCGCCCGTAATACGGGCATTTCCGGCGGGAAGGCCCAGAACAGCACGCAGCAGCGTCGACTTGCCGCTTCCGCTGGCGCCGACAATGCCGCAGATCTCACCGGGACGGAGGGAAAACGAGAGGTCGCGGACCGCCTCATTTTCGCCGTAGGCGATGGAGAGGTGTTTACATTCCATAAGCGGAGTCATACGCGCTTCCCCCTCTCCTCCAGGTAGTCCCGGACCGTATCGCCGAAATAGTTGAACAGAATGACGGTCACGAGGATGGTGATGGCGGGTGCCCAGACAGACCAGGGCGTCAGTTCCATATAGGCCCGGTTTTCATTGATCATGGATCCCCACTCCGCCTGGGGCGGCGTGACGCCGAGGCCCAGAAAGGACAGGCCCGCAATGGCAATCAGGTTTGTGCCGATCTGCGTCGAGGCACTGACCGCCATCGGTCCAAATATGTTGGGCAGTACATGGCGCATGAGGATATACGGGCTGCTCTCGCCGTACAGGCGGGCCGCCGTCAGGAAATTTTCCTTCTTCAGCGAGAGCGTGTAGCTCCTGGCCTGTCGGGCATACAGCGTCCATCCGGTGATGCCGAGGGCCAGAATGGCCGCGGACAGGCCTCCGCCGAGAACGCCCGCCACGGCAATGGCCAGCACCATTTGGGGGAAGGCCATCGCCCAGTCGGTCAGCCGCATAAGAATGCTGTCCGCGGCGCCGCCGTGCCAGCCGGCGGCCATGCCTATGAGGGTGCCGGGCAGGAAGGTGACCAGCACCAGAAGGACCGCGGAGAAAATGGACGTGCGCGCCCCATCTAGGACGCGGGACAGGATACAGCGCCCGTAGAGATCGGTTCCGAGCGGGTATTTGGCACACGGGCCGACGCCCATCTGGAACGGGTTGGTGGCATTGGGGTCGTTGGGCTCCAGCAGCGGCGCAATCAGCGAGAAGAGGAACAGCAGAACAATGAGTGCTGTCATCACATAAAAACGCACGCGCACGCCGCGGCCGGCCGCCGTTTTCGGTCTGGAAGTCAGATTCACAGCAGCCACCCCCTACGAGAGCTCCACGCGGGGATCCAGCGCGCGGTAGCAGATATCCACAATCAGGTTGAGGAGAACATAGAGGACCGTCAGGAACAGGACAAAAGCCTGCACCACCGGATAGTCCCGCGCCGTGATGGCGTCCATGGCCATTTTCCCGAGACCCGGCCAGCCGAACATTGCCTCCACGACAACGCTCCCGCCCATCAGAATGCCGACCGAGTGGCCGGTTATCGTGAGCATGCCAGGCAGCGCATTGTGCAGGACATCATGCCAGAGAATGGTATGGGGGCGCACGCCGCGGGAGACAGCCCCTTCCACATAGGGGCTCTCCAGCTGCTGCAGCGTCTCTGCGCGGAACTGGCGGATCAGCCGGCCGCAGAGCGGAATGGTCAGCGTCAGCGCCGGGAGAAACAGACCCGCAGGCGATCCGCTGGCAATAATCGGGAACAGATGCACCTTGATGCACAGCCCGTACATCAGCAGGGTGGCCAGCAGGAAGTTCGGGAAGGCGTTGCCGGCAAAGGACAGCACACGGATGATATGGTCCAGAACCGAGTCCTGCTTCACAGCCGTGACAATACCCAGCGGCACAGCAATCAGCAGAGCCGCAAACAGACTGACCAGGGAAAGGACCATGGTTCGCCCAATGCACGGCAGCATTTTTTGCGTCACCGGCACATCATCCTGGTACGAGGTACCGAGGTCTCCGCACAGCGCATGGCCGAGCCAGCTGCCGTAGCGGACCAGGAACGGTCGGTTCAGGCCCATCTCCTCCCGGGTCTGCGCCACGACATCTTTGGAAGCCGGCGTCCCCTGGGCGTTGAGTTTTTTGACCGCCGGATCGCCGGGGGCGAGGTCCAGCAGAAGATAGACCGCAAAGGTTACGACCAGGAGCAGCGGGATGAGCTGCAGCAGCCGCTTTCCAATATAGCGCCCCATACTCATGCCCCCTTCCAGTCGGTATTTGCATCTATGGCGTAGTAATCCGCCGGGTTTCTGGCCGCATATCCGGTCAGGCCCGGGGCCAGAACGGTGATCTTGTTAAACATCCCGATATAGCCGATGGCGTCGCTGTCAATGGAGCGCTGCACAATTTCCCGTGCCAGCTCGGCTCTTTGCGCCGGATCGGTCTCGGGCTTCAGCTGCCGGATCAGCGCATCGGTCCTGCTGTCGCGGTAGCCGCCGGCATTGGCGGCGCCGTCCGATTTCAGCACCGAATCGATAAAATAATAGGGGTCGCCGGTCTTGTCGGCAATCATGCAGTAAAGCGCAATGTCAAAATTATGGTTCGCCATGTAGGTGCTGTCCGGGTCCTCGTACGAGTGCAGGGTGGATGCCACGCCGAGTTTTTTGAGCTGCTCCTGCATGAGGAGTGCCAGGGAATCGAGAGAACGGGCGGGATAGTAGGCAATTCGCAGCGACAGCCGCTTTCCGCCCTTCTGGTAGTAGCCATCCTTACCTTTGCGGTACCCATCCTTTTCAATCAGCGCCTGGGCCTCCGCCCTCGAGATGCGTTTGGCGGCATGCTCTACTTTGCCGTAGGCGGTGTTCGTCGGGAAAGGGCCGTCTGTCGCCGCAACGGTACCGTGCAGATAGCGCATCATTTCCTGTTTGTCGAAACTGCCGTTGACCGCGCGGCGCAGGTTTGCATCCATCGTCCGCTCATTGTACTCGCAGAACTGCAGGCGCGTGCCGCGTACATTTGTCAGTTTATATTTTTCCGGGTGCTTCCGGTACAGCAGACAGGCGTTGGCCGTAACGCTGTCGTAGCCCTGAATTTCATTGCCCTCCATGGCCAACAGCTTGGTCTCGTCCTCCTGCATGTAGTGGAACACCACTCGTTTCACTTTTGCAGTTCCGTTCCAGTAGTGCGGATTGCGGCGCACGATCGTATCGCCCTGGGGCGTAAAGCTCTCAATGAGAAACGGACCGGTGGCAATGGGATTGCGGTCGATGTCCTTCGTCCCGTCGAGATCTACCATCGCCAGCTCCGGGCTTGCAAGATCGTTTTTCAGAACCGGCTCGGTCTCCGGCGTCGTAATCGTCAGCTCCCGCTCCGAGACCGCGCGATAGGCGTAGTCCCCAAAGTAGGAGAATCGCGGATTCACCTCCGCCGCCCGCTTCAGGTTCCGAATGACCATCTCCGCCGTCAGCGGCTTCCCATTGGAAAAGGCTGCCGCGCGATTCAGCCGAATGGTCCACGTGCGCCCGTTCTGCTCCGCCGATTCCGCCAGCCACGGGTCGATTCCCATATTGTCATTTAATTGGAACAGCGTCTCGGTCACCCCGTAGCACGAGGTGTACCAGCCGTAGTAATCTTTGTGCGGATCCAGACTCGAATAGGAAAACGAGTTTGCCAGGTGCAGCGTCTCTTTCTCTTCCCGTCGGTCCGACCGGCCGCAGCCCGCCAGGCTGAACAGCAGGACCGCCGCCAGCAGCAGCGCACCCGCGCGATTTCGCAGTTTCATCGTCAACTCCCCTTTGAATAAGCATAATGGTTCGCTTTTTTCAATCACAAGCCCCCAGGGGGGATAATTGTTTTCCCAATATGGTATCATAGAGGAAAAACGTACAGACAGGAGCATTCGCACATGAATATTCAGATTTTCGGCACGAAGAAGAGTTCCGACACCCGCAAGGCCGAACGATTTTTCAAAGAACGCCGCATCAAATATCAATTCGTCGATATGAAGCAGAAAGGACTCAGCAAAGGCGAATTCCGCAGCGTCCGCCAGGCCGTCGGCAGCCTGGATGCCATGCTGGACCCTAAGTGTAAAGATCAGGACACACTGAAGCTCATTGAGTACCTCCGCCCGGAGGACAAAGAGGAGAAGATTTTAGACAACCAGCAGGTTCTGCTGCTACCCATCGTGCGCAATGGCCGCCAGGCGACGGTGGGATACCAGCCGGATGTGTGGAAAGAGTGGGAATAAAACTCAGAGATATGAAAAGGCCCGCAGGCGGTAACCTGCGGGCCTTTCTTTTACCTACTTGGTCTGGAAATCGATGAAACACTTCCCGAACTGTTTGTCACAGCGCATTCCAGATAATTGACTTTACTCAAATCAATTTCATGGAAATTTTGGCCGGTGAAGTTGAATGTGTAAGTGAATGTAGTATTTGGCGTTACTGCCATTACTCTGCTGTCAAAGGTCCCATGTGCAATCTGGATCTTATGATCTGCCACGACTTTCAGGCTGTAAGAAGTTACTACCACTTCGGTTGTATTCGGATTTTTAATTTGCATTTTCACAGCGAACTTTCCATTTTTATAGCGGGCATCTACAACACGCGCCAGAAGACCGTAATTCCAGTCAACATATTTCATGTTGGATTTTGTGTAATGGGAATTTATAGCTGTATTTTCATTATCACAAGTATAATGAAAATCTTTGCTCAAAGATCCCACATTAGAAAAATCAACATTGTGGTTCCAGTTCTGACTTGGTATTGTAATTGAAAAATCCGTATACGAGTTGGGATAGATCTTTTTAAAATGACGGAATGAAACATTATAAATGATTGTCTCACTTGTATTCTTAGAAGTTACAGAAAGATTTTTTATATGAGTATTTACAATCGGATAATCAAAGCCGTTTGAAATCCACCCATTTAATTTTAACGTGCTCCCCTGACGATAGATGTCTTTAATATACAATCCAACTTTATTATTGATGATGGAAGGTGCCGTATTATCTCTTTCCCAATGATCCCTCGTACTTGCCATCGCCGGCACCGCCATTGTAACTGCCATAGCCAGCACCATCAGCAGCGCAAGGATCGGTTTAAAAATACTGTGTTTTTCTCTCATAAAAGGTACTCCTTTCCAAAATCCTTTCTATTTGAAGAGTAGAGCATGTAGCAGGCAGAAATGTTCAAATGAATTTGCAAATAATGGAAATCTGTAAAAAAGCGTTCCTCCTTTTTCATCAACGCCCCACGAGTGACGGTTCCTATGGTAAAATGACAGGTAAAAAGGAGGCGGAGTCCTATCACCATCACGGAAGAGGACCTGCGGCGAAAGCTGGCAGGCCATACGATGACAGCCGTAGATCGCAGCGGCAGAACGCCGGCTTCGGTGCTCATCCCGCTCCTGCCGGACGAAGATGGATTTCGGGTCCTCTTTGAAGTGCGCAGTTCGCAGATTGCCCAGGGCGGGGAGATCTGCTTCCCCGGCGGCTCCTGCGAGGACGGCGAATCGCCGGAGCAGACCGCAGTCCGTGAGACCTGCGAGGAGCTGGGTGTCACCGGGCAGCAGATTGAGCTGGCCGCGCCGCTCTGCAGCATGCCCGGGCCGAAAGGGCAAACGGTCTTTTCGTATCTCGGATTCCTGCGCAGCTATCGGGGAACGTTTGCCAACGCGGAAGTAGACCACGTGTTTTCTATCCCGCTCCAGGAATTGCTGGAAGCCGAGCCCATGGAAGGGCACGCGAAACTAATTGTCCAGCCGGACGAAGATTTTCCGTTCGATCTCATCCAGGGCGGGCAGAACTACCGCTGGAGCACGCAGACCCGCACCTATTATTTTTATCCAACCAGGGAGGACGGCGCCATCTGGGGCGTCACCGCAGACCTGCTCCGCCAATTTCTGTATCTGATAAAGGAGAAATGACCAGTGTCCGAATCCAAAACCAAATCAAGCGGGAAGAAAAAGAAAAAGCTCTCGCTGACCACCATCATCCTGCTCTCGCTCCTGCTGGGGGCCATCCTGGGCGGTCTGCTGCACTCGTTGGCATCCGGGTCCCAGTTTGTCGATAAATATATCATCAACGGCCTGTTCTACGTGCTCGGGCAGGGCTTTATCCGGCTCATGCAGATGCTGGTCATTCCGCTGGTCTTCTGCTCGCTGGTCACCGGCGCCTCGTCGCTGGGCGACACGAAAAAGCTCGGCTCCGTCGGCGGGCGCATCATCGGGCTGTACCTGCTGACCACAACCATCGCGGTCTCGCTGGCCCTCGGGTTCTCCCAGCTCACTAACCCCGGCATCGGGCTCGATATGGAGAAAGTCGCGGCCACCTCTCAGGCGGTGGAACCGGTGGAAAAGACCTCGGTTGCGGAGACGCTGCTGAATATTATCCCGAAAAATATTTTCGAATCCCTCTCCAACGGCGACATGCTGCCGATCATCCTGTTCGCACTGCTCGTCGGCGTCATCCTGCAGAAAGTCGGCGACAAGGCCCAGACGGTCTCCAACTTCTTCAGTGAGTTCAACGACATCATGATGCACATGACTATGATGATCATGAAAGTCGCCCCCATCGGTGTCTTTTGCCTCATCGGCAAGACCTTCGCCACGGTCGGCTTTGCCGCCATGGCGCCCCTCGCCAAATATGTGCTCACCGTACTTGCCGTACTCATCCTTCAGATTATCATTATCTACATGACTATCCTGGCTGCCGGTGCACGGCTGAATCCGTTTCGGTTCCTGAAGAAATTCTGGCCGGTTATGGTTTTCGCCTTCTCCACGGCCACCTCCAACGCAACTATCCCCATGAATATCGATACGCTGGAGCGCGATATCGGTGTGGACCGGAACATTGCATCCTTCACCATTCCGCTGGGTGCGACAATCAATATGGACGGCACCGCTATCATGCAGGGCGTCGCGGTTGTCTTCATTGCACAGGCATACGGCATTCACCTCTCACCAATGAGCTATATCACCGTTATTCTGACCGCCGTGCTCGCCTCCATCGGCACCGCCGGAATCCCGAGCGTCGGCCTCATCATGCTGACCATGGTCCTGTCGTCGGTCGGACTTCCCATAGAGGGCGTCTCCCTCATCATGGGCGTCGACCGAATTATTGACATGGTCCGCACCATGGTCAACATCACCGGTGATGCGGTCTGCACCTGCGTCGTCGCCCGCCAGACCGGTGCCCTCGACAAGTCCATCTTCCTCTCGGACACCCCATTCGAGGAACCGGATCTCTCCCACCCCGACAACGCCGAGACCGATATGGCCGAGCAGATGGCGGAAGAGCAGGCGGAGACCAAAGAATAATTTTTACTTTTTTGCAAAATGGAGTAAAATAACTAGTTAAACTTTAGTAAAAGGAGATTGATTCTTTTGAAAAAACATCTTTCCAAAATTTTCGCACTCGTCCTGGCGCTGGCCGCAGTGCTGAGCATCAGCGTCATCTGCGCTTCCGCCGCTCCCATTGAGCACCACAGCTACCTCGGCGCATCGGTCAACGGCAACGGATTCGTATATGACTCCGACGCCAACCCGAAATTCCAGTCCGGCAAAGTCGACGTCAAGATGCCGGAATCCTGCAGCAAAGACTGCACCTGCCCGGTCTGCACCTGCGGCAAGGACTGCCCGTGCTGCAAAGACGGCAAATGCTGCTGTGCAGAAGGCAAATGCACCTGCAAAGACTGCAAATGTGACTGCATTAGCTGCGCGCCTTGCATGATGACCGTCCCGACGAAGGAACTCCAGGCAGACCCCATCAGCCCGGACATGCTCGCCGCCATGCCAATTCCGGTACCGGCCCAGAAATAAAACCAAGTCTGCAGAACCGCCGCTCAGTCCCACTGAGCGGCGGTCTTTTTTTGCCGCGGACATCCAACTTTCTTTTCTTTCCCGTTGTGAAATCTCCTTGAATTTATACTAAAAAAGTATACAATTTGAGGTTATAAGCTTCCCCGGGGAAGCCGATTTTTATTGTAAGGAGTTTTGTTCCCATGAAAAAACAGATTTCAAGAATCTTAGGCGTCCTTCTCTGCCTCGCCACCATGATGAGCGTCCTGGCCGTCTCCGCCTCTGCAAAGCCCGTTGAATGCCACAAATACGCCGCCGTTTCCGTCAACGGCAACGGCTTTGTCTACGATTCAGATGCCGACCCGAAACTCAAGACCGGCAAAGTCGAGGTCAAAGAGCCCGAGATGCCGAAGTTCGACGACCTGAAAGTCGAGCAGCCGCAGGTTCCAACTGTTACTGCACCGGATACGACTGACGCCAAAACCAAGGCGGACTCCAAGCTTGCCGATCTGAAAAAAGATCTCAAGGCAAAGAAGGACGAAGACACCCACAAGGATATTACCTTCCAGGATATCCGCACCCCGTTTGAGAAACTGCAGGATTCCCTCAAAGATACGGCCTCTTCTCTGAACCTGAACAAATAATCCGGCAAAAGCAAAAGGAAAAAACGGCGACCAGCCCTGGGCTGATCGCCGTTTCCTTTGTATAAGTTTACTTCATCATCAGATAGACAAAATACCCAGCATACGCTGCCAGCATGGTCCAGCCGCCCCAGCGTTTGACCTGACGGTCTTTGTTGAAGCCGAGAAGCCAGAGCAGAACCGCTGCGGCGACAGCAATCAGTGAATCGATCCGGAAGACCGGCTGGAAGAGGATGGGCGTAATGAGAGCTGAGGTGCCCAGCACAAACAGGATGTTGAAGATGTTGGAGCCCACGATGTTGCCGACGGCAATGTCGGTTTCCCCTTTGCGCGCGGCGTTGACCGAAGTGAAGAGCTCCGGCAGTGAAGTACCGAGGGCGACGATCGTCAGCCCAATGACGCGCTCGCTGACGCCGGCGGCACGGGCAAGACTCTTGGCGGCATCGACGGCGATGTCCGAACCGAACACAATGACCACAAGGCCGAGCAGCGTCAGTCCAATGGCCTTCCAGATGTTGACCGGCGCCTCCTGCTCCTTCACCGGCGCCAGGCCGCTGACCGCGAAGCCGCTTTCGACGTTCTCCCTTACCGCAAACGCCGACCGGGGCGATCCATCATCATCCCGCTGACTTTTTTTTGCGAGATGCACGGTATAAACAAGATACAGGACGAAAATAATCCAGAACACGGCGCCGTCCAGCCGGCCGATGTGTCCATCTAACCCCATGAAGAACAGAATGAGAGTGATACCGATGACCATCGGCAGCTCGTACCGCATCGTCGATTTGCTGACCGGAAGCGGTTTGATGGCAGCCGTAATACCCAGAATAATCAGGATATTTAAGATATTGCTCCCCACGACATTGCCGATGGAGATGTCTGCACTGTGCTTGAGCGCAGCGGCAATACTGACCGCTGCCTCCGGCGCGCTGGTCCCCATGGCCACAATCGTAAGGCCGATGACGAGTGAGGGGATCTTGAACTTGCGGGCAATGCCGACGGCGCCGTCGACGAACCAGTCTGCCCCGTAGGTCAGCATGACAAACCCTAAGATGAGCAGAAGAACCTGAACAAAAATGTGCATACCGCACTCTCCTTCCCAGGGGCAGAAAAAAAGAGACTTTGCCTGCACGCTCTGCAGACAAAGTCTCGTCGTTTACTCGTGAAGCCGGGTCCGCACCGTGCGGGCCGTGAATTGACGGCAAAACGAACATGCATACTGCATGCCGACTACTCCCCTCGTTTGTAACAAAAGGATTATAGCATACGCGCAAAAATGATGTCAACGAAAATGGGTCAGGCAGAAATTCCAACATTTTCTATAATCTGTATGGCAAAAAACACGTAAAACTAAAATCGGACCATGTTTCACGGGAGTCCGGGTCAACACTTTCCCTGATTTGATAAAAAACCATCCACGCGTCAAACGCGTGGTTGTTAACAGACGGGCAAAGCCCTCG
>UQOE01000020.1 GCA_900542575.1 uncultured Oscillospiraceae bacterium | reverse complement strand
GCCGGAGCCATCGGCCTTGGTATTCTTGGTCTTGGAACCCTTGCCGCACTTGCATTCGGTGCACTTGTCGCCGGAGCCATCGGCCTTGGTATTCTTGGTCTTGGAACTTTTGCCGCACTTGCATTCGGCTCACTTGTCGCCGGAGCCATCGGCCTTGGTATTCTTGGTCTTGGAACCCTTGCCGCACTTGCATTCGGCGCACTTGCTGCCGGAGCAATTGGCCTTGGCATTTTTGGCATGCTCGCCCTTGGGACACTCGCTGCTCTCGCAGTTGGCGCACTTGTCATCGGCGGACTTGCAGCAGCGCATTTTGCGCTTCGTCTGCTTGGTGCTTTCGCCGCGTTCCTGAACCCGTTTGATCTTGCAATCAACGGTTTCTTCTTCCCGGTCGTTGCACTGGTACGGAACTTCAACCATATTGTCATTCACGGTCTTTTCAGACTGGCCGGCGCTATTGCCGGGTTCCTGAATCCGCTTGACCTTGCCATCAACGGATTCTTCTTCCCAGGTATTGCACTGGTCCGCAACTTTAACCACATTGTCATTCATGGACTGTATCGGCTGAGCGGTGCATTCTCTGCACTGCTGAATCCAAGGGAGCTTGCTGTACAGGGCTTCCTGTTCCCGACGGAGGCGAACTTCCGTGAGGCATACCGCTTCGCCGGAGCATTCGCTGCTTTCCTCGATCCGTCCCGCCTGGCCATTGAGGGCTATTATTTCCCGAATACGGCGATATTCAGCGCTGTCGTCCGGACGATCGCTTTCTTTGTCCTTGAGACTGTTGAGGGATCTATTACGGTCATTGATAATGGTGCGTTGGTTTATTACGATGATTTTATCCTGGTCTTCCCGGTTCTCGGACTCTTCATCCGAATCCCGGCAATCCTGATGGGCCCCCAGATCCTTCTCGATCTGCTGCTCGCCTGATGGAAGCTTAGAAGATGAAAACATGGCTGCCGCTCAGCATTTCTGCCGGGCGGCAGTTTTTTCTGTTATCCATCAACGCAAAAAAAAGCCGCTGCCTGTGCAGCGGCTTTAGAATTCTCGTTTACCATTTTTCCATATGCACGCGGTCCTCTTCGTACAAATTGCGCTCTTCGTCGGACGGCGCCTCTGCGGGGTAGCCGAGGGCGAGGATAGAGTGGGGGACAACGGTATCTGGAAGGCCGAAAAGAGCGGCCTGGCGGCGGACACGGTCCATCTGCGGCCAGGTGCCGAGCCAGACGCCCTCGACGCCCAGACTGCGGGCGGCCAGCAGCATGTTTTCGCCGGCGATGGCGCCGTCGACGACCCAGTAGTCCGGGGCGGGCTGGAAGGCGCGCTCGAGGTCGCCGCAGATGAGGATGCCGACGGCCGCTCCCTTAAGAGGTGTGGCGGGGGATCCGTTGGCGTCGGCCATCTGTGTGAGCTTCTGCTTATCGGTTGTCAGGACAAACGCCCAATCGCGCGCGTTGACGCAGGTGGGGCCGCTCATGCCGGCCCGCAGAATCTTGTGCAGGACTTCCTCCGGGATGGGCCGGTCCGCAAACCGGCGGATGCTGGAACGGGTGTAGATATTGTGCAGGGTGTCCATTAAGAATCCTCCTCTTTCACCTGAGGCACGGCGATGAGGTCGTTCTGGAAGCGGGACAGATGCTCGAACGGGAGGATCATGCGCCCGCGGAAAAGGCCGCAGCCGTCGTTGATCAGGTAGTTGTTGGTGGCGGAAAACATATTGACGTCCAGCGTGTTGAGCTCAAGGTTCTGGAGCTCCTGGATGCGCTCGTAGGCTTCGTCGAAATAGCGGGAGGCGCCATAGGGCACTGCCTTG
Source organism: uncultured Oscillospiraceae bacterium (assembly GCA_900542575.1). Taxonomy (GTDB): domain Bacteria; phylum Bacillota; class Clostridia; order Oscillospirales; family Acutalibacteraceae; genus RUG420. The sequence goes on along the minus strand of UQOE01000020.1, from coordinate 42,842 downwards.
CGGCGGGCACGGGAGCGCTCCTGCGTCTTTTCGTAGTTCTCATGATTGGCGCGGCCGATCTCGGCGAAATCGTCCATGGATTTTGTGCGGAGCTGAACCTCCATGAAGCATTTGGCGCTGTCGTCGAAGAAAGTGACATGCAGGGAACGGTAGCCGGTGCCCTTGAGGTTGGTCACATAGTCCCTATAATAGGGGCGCACGGCGGGAGCCAGCAGCGGGGACTTCTCCTCTTCCACAATGCCGGCAGGCTGTACGGTGAACTCGCGGTCGGAGAGGAATGCCGGGAGCCGGTTGGCGATGTCGTAGAGGTAGCGGATTTCGGTCTCATCCTGGGTCTCACCGGGCTTCAGGTGGCACTTCGGCATGGAGATAACAATGCGATACGCAATTAAATCGTGGAACCGGCTGACCCGTTGTTTCAGGCTCTCAACGCTGGGAATTTCGCCGGTTTTGGTATAATGGTCGTAGATGTGTTCTACAATATAGCCGTTGAATTTTTCTTCCGCCCGTATCAGCGACTTAATGCGCCCGCGGTACGTAAAGGCGAGGTACGGGTACAGGTCTGCCATGTACTGGTAGAACTCCAGAATGCGCTGGGACTGGTAAGTCAGGAAGTCGTTGTGAATGAGGAGATCTTCCATTCCGTTCAGAAACTCACTGTGCAGACGGTCAATGGGATTGTTGTCTGCCACCGCGTCGGCGGCCAGTGCGTCTGCGTAATTTTGAATGATTTTGAGAACCGTATCTCCGCTGTGGAGAAATTCATTCAAACTGGTCATTTCATTGATTCCCTTCCAATAATGTATCTACTTTATCATACAACAGAAAGGCGAAGATAGTTTATGAAACTTAACTTTATCACCATTTATGTGCGGAACTTGGCGGCCTCTGAGGCCTTCTACACCGAACTGGCCGGGCTGTCGGTTCAGCGGCGCCTGCAGCCGAAAGGGCTGGAGATCACCTTCCTGGGCAATGTGGAGGGGGAAACCTCTCTGGAACTCATTCAGGGCGCGCCGGAGCCGGTCTCGGCCCAGGGCCTTGTCCTGAGCTTTCGGGCTCCGGAACCGCTGGCACTGACCCGCAGGAAGGCCGTGGAGCTCGGATACGAGCCCTCTGAAATCCAGAGCGGGGGGCCGAAACCCGACAGTTTCACGGTGAAGGACCCCGACGGAATTACAGTGGAATTCGGGGTGTAAAAAAACCGCCGTACAGCTCTTTACCAGGGCCGTGCGGCGGTTTCTGTATTGTTATTCGATCAAAGCGCCTCGAGACCCTCTTCTCCAGTGCGGATACGGATGGCGTTGGTGCAGGGATAGACGAAGATCTTGCCGTCGCCGATGTGGCCGGTGTAGAGCTCCATCTTGACCATGTTGACGATATCATCTACGCGGTCGGCGTCGACGATGATGTTGACCTGCTGCTTCGGGAGAAGCATGAACTCTTCGTTCTCCTCGACGGCGTACTCATAGCTGCCTTTCTGCTTGCCGCAGCCGATAACCTGCATCACGGTCAGACCGCTGACGCCCTCTTCTTCGAGGACGTGCTGCAGTTTTTCAAGTTTTGCGTTGCTGGTGATAATCTCAATTTTGGCAAGTGCCATAATCGTTCATCCTTTCTTATTTCCAGATTCCGCGCTCTTTGCGGACTCGATAATACATGGGGTGTTCCATTGCCAGAACTTTATGGATGGGCACGCTCTTGAAGAGCGGCATGCGTAGTTTGAATTTTGTCCAGAGGACTGCATAGAGAAGTAAGACGGCGAGGACAATGCCGGTGAGCAGGAAGATCATATTTCGCTCATGCGGGTCGTCGGAGATGTTGATGACCATATAGGCTGTCCCGATAATTCCGATCAGCGGGAGAACGGGGCCGCCTTTGACTTTGAAACTGCGGGGTGCTTTCGGCAGGCGGCGCCGGAAGACCAGTACATCGATATGGGCACAGATGTAGGAGAGCATCCAGAAGACGGAGCCGACCAGGATCAGGAACGAAATGGTGTCGGAGGAGTCGTTGGAGATCCAGGCGAAGATCAGAATACAGATGCTGACAATAATGCAGCCGATCCATGGGACCTTTTTCTTATTGGTCTTCGCAAGGAAATGGGGGAGCATGTTCATCTGAGCCATGCCCTGTCCGATGCTGGCCAGACCCTGTACGGAGGAGTTCTGCGTACTGATAAGGGCCAGTGCGGAGACCAGAGCCATCCAGTACTTTCCGAAATTGCCGAGCAGCGCTTCACCGTATGTGAGGTGCGGGGCAGGGGAAGCGGTGAGTTCAGCCCATGGGACATAGTGGTGGAATCCGAGCACCATGATGGACTGGATGACGCAGATGATACCGAGACCGATCATCATGCCCAGCGGCACATTCTTTCGGGCATTCTTAACATCCTTGGAAATGGGAATGGCATATTCCGCGCCGATAAACAGCCAGAACGCCACCGCCGTATTGGCAAGAATGGTTTTGAATCCGGTGCTGCCTGCGGGGACCGCCGGCTGACTGACGACGGGGCCGGTGCCAAGTTTAAGGGTGCCGATGATGCCCATCAGGAGCAGCGAGCCCAGCAGAATGTAGGCCACGGCATCCTGCACTTTGGCGAAGATATCGACGCCGTTCAGATTAGCAATCAGCAGCAGGATGGTGACGATGAAGGTGTACCAGTAATTGTTGATGTTCAGCGGGATGATTTCTCCCATGGAGTAGGCGAAAATAGAGGCCTCGACGCCGCAGGTCAGGATGCTGGAGAACATGTAGCCGCCGATCATCAGAACGATGGTCGGTATGGGACCGAGGGCGGCCAGCGTGTACTGGGCCAGTCCGCCGGTGGTGTTCGGCATCAGCGCATTCAGCTCTGACATGGAGGCCATGGTGATCATATTCAGAATACAGGCGACAACCATGGCGGGGATGAACAGGAAGCCGATGGTACCGGCGCCCTGTCCGAGCGAAACCAGGCAGCTGGTGGCGATGACGAGTCCGACGGATACCGAGACGACATCTTTCAGGCCGAGTTTGGGTTCGGAAGTCAAAAGCGGTCTCCCCCCTTTCTGTTATGCCATATCCGGTTTGTCCCAGAGAGGAAGTTCCGTGCCGATGCCCATTCTCAGGGCATTGCGGTACACGTGGCCGCCCCAGGCAATATCCTCGACGGGCATGCCGCCGACGGAGTAGATGATGATGTCATCATCGTTCCGGCGGGCGGGTTTGTCACCGGAAATGATGTCCGGGAGATGGATGACATCCTCTTTCTGAATTTTGCTTTCGTGGATCATATCGGTGAACTTGGCGCCGATGATCTGGACCATCTCAAAGCTGGGATAGACGAACTCCTCGGCCCAGGATTCATAGAGCTTCCGGTTGTCCACGACTTTGACGGCTTTCTGGATAAATTCGTCGTCAAAACGGGCGGCGGAGGGCATGCAGAAGAGAGCACCCGGACGGACCCAGGAGGAGTCAATATAGGTAAAGTCCTTCTCGTGGACCGGCGCCGTGGCTGTAGTGCAGATAATGTCGCTGTCCCGTACGGCGTCTTCTACGGTGTCGCAGATGACAAAGTTTTCTGCCTGCGGGTAAGATGCCTTTATGGTGTCAATAAATTTGTCAATGGAGGCGCGGCCGCGGCCCTTGATTTTGACCGTCTTAATGGTGGGACAGGCGCTGATTGCGGCCATGGCGGTCGTGCGGCCCATGACACCGGGCCCAATGACGGAGAGAACCTCCGCGCCCTTGCGGGCAAGATGTCGGACGCCGACGCCGGAAACCGCGCCGGTGCGGTAGCAGCTGACCAGGTTTGCGGACATCATGGCCAGAGGGGCGCCGGAGTCTTTATCGTTCAGCATCATCATGAGGATGGAGCGGGGAAGGCCCTTTTTCCGGTTGGCAATATTCGAGCCGTACCATTTCATACCGGCCATCTGATAATTTCCGCCGAGATACGCGGGCATTGCCATGAAGCGGCGGTCGTCGCCGTTGGCGGGCATTCCGGGGAACTGTGGGTGATCCGGGAAAATGATCTGCGTGCCATGGGAGTTGTGGTTTTCACCGCCCATGACGTAGTCCCCGCGATGGAGGGTCATAAGGGTGTCCTCCATAACATCTACGCACGCATCCATATCTTTGACGCCGGCCCGTATCATGTCCGGCTCACTTAAGTAGAGAAATTTGATTGCAGCATCCATTTTTTCATTGGCTCCTTTTTCTGATTTCTGACGATTTTGGGGGACAAAAAAGGCCCGGGAAAGCAAACCGCTTTCTCAGGCCTCATCGTCTCTAACGCTGGCAATTATAGGACAGATTTTCTTTTCGCCGATTGTAAATAATGGAACAGTTGGCGTACAGTACCTCAATTTGGTAGAATAGACGAGGAAAAACATTTGAAAGAGGAATCCAATCTATGAAATCCATGCTGAAACGACTGCTTTCGGCTGTGCTGGCGTGCGCCCTGCTCTGCGCGCTGGCCCTTCCGGCCGGCTCCGCGCCGGTCCTGCCGAAGAAAATCCAGAGTTCCAAAGGCTATTTCTGGACGTATACCTTAAACGGACAGGAACTCCGCATTCGCTGCCACGACCGGAAGACCTGGAGTGAGGTCGGTGCCTCGTTCAACGAGTACTATGGGCGCGGCTACAATCTTCCGTTCCTTATGGAATCCGACCGGCAGATGCAGAGTGTGATGCTCTCCTGCGACGGCTCCTATCCGGACGAGCTGGTCCTCGGCCTCAGTGAACTGGTGCGGAGCGGCACAATAAACCGTATCGTCTACGATGACAGTGTCGGCTACAACTATGTCCTTCTGTTTGAGACGGCAGGCGGACGGACCCTGCACGGAACCCTGCGGTACCAGCAGCAGGAAATTCAGGCTTCTTACCGCTATGACACCCTCGGCCATCTCATCGCAATTCAGTACGCTTCCCAATCGCAGGACGGAACTTCCCGTGAATGGACGGACCGGTATTATTGGAATCCACTTGGGCTGCTCAACGCTGTGGAGCGGGACGGGAAGATGATCTACTGCGAAAACGCCTACGGACGCGTCAGTCAGACGACCGGCAATTCCGGTACGACGACCATCTCCTACCGCAATGGTGTTCCCGAGGCCATTGTCACCACAGGCTCCAAGGCGGCCGAGTCATACTGCTTCTCCTTTGCGAACGGGCGAATCTCCAAAGTGTCTTCCGGCGTTGTTCTGCCGGATGCGAGCGACGGTGAGGTATATACGTTTACGTATTAAAAAATGGGGACGTGCGGGCCTGTTCTTTCTGCTCCGCTGTCCCGCAAAAAAAGGCGCACTGCAAAACACTGCAGTGCGCCTTCTCTTTTTTCTGTTTATTTGGTTTCCGTCTTTACGCTGGTGTTGACACCGTCTTTAAAGGTGTAGCGGGTGGTCTTGACCTGCTTGGAACCGTCCGAGTAGGTGGTGGTTTCCGTTACGATCATGAGACCGTTGAACTTGACCGGCTTTTTCGACTTGCTGTCCTTGACGACAATGATGTATTTGCCGTCAGCGTCTTTGGCGACGCGGTAGCTGTCGTTGGAGTAGGTGTACTTGACAGAAGCGACTTTCTTGTCGGCGCTGGTCTCTTTCTTGTTCTTGCTGGCCTTTTTCTTCGGCTCAGCGGCTTTTTTGGTTTCGGTGCCGTCGAGCGGATACAGGTTCGGGCGGCCTTTTACGGTCTTGACGTCGGTGCATTTACCATCTTCGAAGGTGTAGCGGACGGTGTTGACCTCTTCGGTGCCGTCCGGCTTTTTGGTGGTGATGATTTCACACTGGAGACCGTTGAATTTAACCGGTTTGCCCTCGCTGCTGTAAGCGCGGTATTCGCCTGATGCATCCTTCTTGACCGGGTACTTGGGGTTGGACCACTCGGTTGTGGTGACGGTTGAAGTGCTGGACTTGGTCTCTGCGGCAGAAGCGGCCGGAACGGAGACGGCCAGGACAGAGCCGGCCATAAGGCAGGACATGACAATGGCGAGCGCTTTGCGAGTAATGGATTGTTTCATAATATTACCTTCTTTTCCAATCCTATTGCTGTCGCCGGAGGGGATTCCTCCGGCGGCAGTACCTATTTTAGCACAAAATCAGAATTTGTTTAGGGGTAACTCTGCTATAATGAGTACAATATTCGGAGGTTTGTAAAAGATGAAAAAAATCCTGGCCATATGTCTGACAATTATTATGCTGCTGTGTACATGCGGTGCGGTGACGGCGGCGGCGCGGACGGGAATTCGTGTTCATCACGCAGGGGTTCCGTCCGGGAGCTTCCAGAAAGATGTCTCGTTCCCCGATGCCATGGGAGACGTGGAGCCGATGCTGGCGGATAACAGTACCTGCGGCTTTCTGGGGTATCACGGACAGGGGGAGCTGTATGTGACCGTGGGGCAGGGGGTTGAGAAATTTTCCCTGTTCATCAACAATAAAAAGGTGCACACCGGCGGCATGAAGGCCGGACAGACCTATCGGGTGGATTTCTCCGGTGCCGCCCGGGACGGCACCAATCAGCTGCAGCTGAGCAATGTGGAGCCGAGGAACATGAAACAGGCCATCCGGGTGCGGATTCCCTATCCGGAGGTAAAAAAGGGGAGCGCCAAAGAGGGCGGTCTGAATCCGAAGACGCTGGATGCCATTGATGACATCGTATCCGCGGACATCCATCACGGCTTCCGCAGCGCGCAGATGGCGGTGGTCCGGAACGGCCGGCTGGTCTATCAGAACGCATGGGGGCTGTGCAGCTCGTATGACGAAAATGGGAAGCGACTGGCGTCGGGGAAAAAGGTGGACAATGACACCCTTTACGACCTCGCCTCCAATACCAAGATGTACTCGGTCAATTACGCAGTTCAGTACCTGGTGACGCAGGGAAAGCTGGATCTCGACACTAAAATTACCGACATCATCGGGGACCGGTTCGCCGATGACACTGTCAGTGTGGCGTATCCGAACCGGCCGCAGCAGAGTCTGGAGACCCAGCGGGAATGGAAGCGCAGCCTCACCATTCGGGATGTGCTGAAGCATCAGGCGGGCTTCCCGGCCGATCCGAGCTACCATGTGAAAAAAATTGCCGGGCCGCTCTATTCCGGATCGGACGGCAGCGCCGCCACCCGCCAAAAGACGCTGGAGTCCATCTGTAAGACGCCTCTTATGTACCAGCCGGGGACGGAGACGCTCTACTCCGATGTCGACTATATGCTCCTGTGCTTCGTCGTCGAAAAAGTGACCGGCATGTCCATGCAGGACTATTTAAAGCAGGTCTTCTGGAAGCCGATGGGACTGACGCATATTACGTACCGGCCCCTGGACAACGGTTTTGCGAAAGAGGACTGCGCAGCGACAGAACTCAACGGAAACACGCGGCAGCACACGGTCTCGTTCCCCAGTATTCGGACCCATACCATTCAGGGCGAGGTGCACGACGGCAAGGCCTATTACGCCATGTCCGGAATCTCCGGGCACGCCGGCCTGTTTGCAAATGCCACGGACCTTGCGAAACTGGCCTCCGTTATGCTGACCGGCGGATACGGGAATCACCGCTATTTCTCCCAGGACGTGCTGGACACGTTCACCGCCCCGAAGAGCGAGAAGAACCCGGACTGGGGCCTTGGCTGGTACCGCAACGCGGACGGAAAGCGGGTCAAATATTTCAGCACCTACGGTCCCTCCCGCGCCATCGGGCACCAGGGGTGGACCGGGACGCTGACGCTGATTGACCCGGACCGGCAGCTGGTCCTCGTCTTTCTGACCAACAAAATCAACACGCCCATGTCCAACCCCAAAAAAGATATCAAATCCTTCAACGGCAACCAGTATGTCACCTCTACGCTGGGCTTTGTGACACAGCTCCTCTATATGGGGCTGGACGGCCAGAACGTGAACGACAGCCTCCCCGCCATTCTGGCCGACATGGTTGGCGAAAAGTGCAGGCAGGCTTCCGGGGCATCGGGCAATAATGCAACTGTACAGGCTGCTTATGCGCTGAACGACGCATTGAAAAAATATACGCGGCAGCACCCCGGCAGTTCGGCGCGGGAGTATGCCCGCCAGGCCTCCGGATGGATCCGGGAACTTCAGGAGATGAAAGCATGACCATTGCAGAGATAACCGAACAGATGATTGCGTATTCCGAGGGCAGCCTCCACGACATTGCCCATTTCATTAAAGTGCACAGCTATGCCCGTACCATTGCGCTGCTGGAGGGCGTGGACGATGAGACCCGCGAGACGGTGGAGACCGCCGCCCTGGTGCACGACATCGCATGCCCGGTGCTCCGCCCCAGATTCGGCGGCACCGCCCCCGGCAAAGAGCAGGAGCGGGAGGGCGGCCCTATGGCACGGGCTCTGCTGGAGAAATGCGGGGTCCCGTCTCCCCGAATCGATCGGGTGGTGTTTCTCGTGGAGCATCACCACACCTACACCGGCGTGGACGGCAAAGACTGGCAGATCCTCCTGGAGGCGGATTTTCTGGTCAACGCCCACGAGAGCGGCCTGCCGCGCTATGCGGTTGAGGCGTTCCGCCGGAATGTGTTTCGGACCGCCAGCGGCATCCGCCTGCTGAATGAGATGTATTTGGAGAACGCTCAGGAATAGGTCCCTGACAGAAAAACACCCTCTCCGGCATTGCGCCGAAGAGGGTGTCGTTTTACATATTGGCCAGACTGCCGTTGCCGCCGTCGGGGCTGACTGCGTCGCGGGAGCCGTCCTTGACGGAGGGGCCGCGGATCTGGTCGCAGGTAAAGAAAATGCGTTTCATTTTTGTGTAGTTCGTCTTGTAGAACGGGTAGCAGGCGTAGAAGATGGCCTGATGATTCTGCCGGTTCAGGGTGTCAAAGGAGAAATCCCATTTGTCCATGACCTGGATGTCGGAGATGCGGTAGACATAGGTGCCATAGGGCATGGTCACGGTAATTTCATCGCCTTTTTTTGCGTTGGCGAAGCCGGAGAAGCTGAGGCGCGCGTGGCCCGCGATGAGGGGCTCGGTGGCAAAGCCCGGGAGGCTCGAGAAGGCGTGCAGACCGGCGCCTTTCATGAGGTCGCCGTCGTCGGTGCCGTAGACCAGGTCGCAGTCAATTCCCAGTTTTCGGCTGGTAACATGGCCGATGACTTCGCCGTTATAGAAATCGTGGTGGATATCGGAGAGCTGGATATCGGCCGGCTTTGTTGTCGTCTTTTTTGTGGTCGTCACCGGCTGGCGCCTTATAGGATGCACCGCAAGAGCGACACAGAGCACCACGAGCAGACAGATCAGCGGTACGAGAAAAAAGAGCAGATTGTTGGAAGGTTTGGAATCAGTTGTTTTCATAATACAGAACATCCTAGGACGGATGGAGGAAGATTGCAAGTCCGCAACGGAAAATATTAAAGTTCAAATTTATTTTCAAACAATATTGAACTTTGACTCAAAAAGTGAAATAATAGGTTCAAATCAGAAATCAAAAGTTCAATTTTAGGGGTGAACCATATGGAAGTAGCTTTCTCCAGCCGGTTGAATGAGGCCATGGACAAAAAACAGATGAAACAGGTGGACGTCCTGCGCGCCGCCGAGGAAAAGGGATATAAAATCGGGAAGAGCCAGTTGAGCCAGTATGTCAGCGGGAAAACGGTACCGCGGGAGGAAACCATGCGGGAACTCGCCGATCTGCTTGGCGTGGAGGCCGAGTGGCTGGCGGGCACCGATCGGCCGGCGGTTCGGAATTTTACGAAATCGCACAAGCTGGACAATGTTCTGTACGATGTCCGGGGTCCGGTAGTAGAGCTTGCGAACCAGATGGAGGAGAACGGCACGCACGTGCTGAAGCTCAACATCGGCAATCCGGCCCCTTTCGGATTCCGCACGCCGGATGAGGTGGTCTACGACATGGCCCACCAGCTCACGGAGTGCGAGGGCTATTCCAACTCCAAGGGCCTGTTCTCGGCGCGCAAGGCAATCATGCAGTATGCGCAGAACAAGCACATTCCAAATGTCAGCATCGACGACATCTACACCGGAAACGGGGTCAGCGAGCTCATCAATCTGAGTATGTCGGCGCTGCTGGACAGTGGAGACGAGGTACTGGTGCCGGCGCCGGACTACCCGCTTTGGACCGCCTGCGTCACGCTGGCGGGCGGCACGGCCGTGCACTATATCTGTGACGAGGAGTCCGAGTGGTACCCGGACATCGACGACATCCGTAAAAAAGTCACGCCGCGGACAAAGGCCATCGTCATCATCAATCCGAACAACCCGACGGGCGCGCTGTACCCCCGCGAGGTCCTGCAGGAAATCGTGGAGGTCGCCCGGGAGAATCAGCTGATGATCTTCTCCGACGAAATTTATGACCGCCTGGTCATGGACGGGCTGGAGCACGTCTCCATTGCCTCTCTGGCGCCGGATCTGTTCTGTGTCACGTTCTCGGGCCTTTCCAAATCCCACATGATTGCCGGCTACCGCATCGGCTGGATGATTCTGAGCGGAAACAAGCGGATCGCGCGGGACTATATTGACGGCCTGAACATGCTTTCCAACATGCGGCTCTGCTCCAATGTGCCGGCGCAGTCCATCGTGCAGACCGCGCTCGGCGGATACCAGAGCTGCCAGAGCTATATTCAGCCCGGCGGACGCATTTACGACCAGCGGGAGTTTGTCTATGAGGCGCTGAACAGCATTCCAGGCATCTCTGCCAAGAAGCCGAAGGCGGCGTTCTATATTTTTCCGAAGATCGATACGAAGAAATTCAACATTACGGACGACGTCCAGTTTGCACTGGATCTCCTCCAGGAGCAGAAGATCCTGATCGTCCAGGGTACCGGCTTCAACTGGATCAAACCGGACCACTTCCGCGTCGTCTATCTGCCCCGGACACGGGTCCTGACCGAGGCCTGCGAGAAGCTGGATCTCTTCCTGTCCACGTACCGGCAGTGAGCCTTTTTCGCGGAATGCACTTGCATTTTTTGCACATTTTTTTATAATAGATTCAAATTTAACAAGGCTGCTTTGTGGCACGACACCGGACAGATTTGTCCGGACACGATACGAATTGCGGAATCCGGAGTGCCAGAGAGCTGTAACCAAAACGGAAAAGCATGCACTTCGGTGCATGCTTTTTTAGTGCCTGGCAGCGGGAAAGGAGTTCTTTTTTTGAATCAGGAAACCAAAGATGCCAACGCCTTTCTGGCGACAGAACCGCTGGGGAAACTGCTGCGGCAGTTCTCTCTGCCCTGCGTCATCTCCCTGCTGGTGGGGGCGCTCTATAACATTGTGGATCAGATCTTTATCGCGAATGCGAGTTATCTGGGCTCCTACGGCAATGCGGCCAACTCGGTGGTCTTTCCGCTGACCATCATTGCTCTGGCCATTGCGACGATGATTGGCGACGGATGTGCCGCCTACAGCAGCATCAGCCTGGGCACCCGGAACCAGAAGACCGCCGACCGGAGTACCGGTGCTGCCATTCTGCTTCTGCTGGTAAGCTCGGCCGTCATCCTCGTACTCTATCTGATTTTTGCGGAGCCGCTGATTAAGGCGTTCGGCGGCGATGTCAACGAACAGACGTTTCGCCTCGCCAGGCAGTACCTGTTCTGGCTGACCCTGGGCATGCCGGGCTATGTCTTCGGGCAGGGCCTGAATCCGGTCATCCGGTCGGACGGCTCGCCGCGGTTTGCCATGGTGACGCTGATGGTGGGCGCGTGCATCAATATTGTACTGGACCCGATCTTCATCTTTGTCACCCATTGGGGCATGATGGGTGCCGCCGTCGCCACGATTATCGGCCAGTACGTCTCGGCCGCCATGTCTCTCTGGTACTGCTTCCACATGAAGGCGGTCCATCTGCAGAGGGACTGTTTCCGCATGCGCGGCAGTCTCTACAAGCGGATGCTGCCTCTTGGCATCACGAGCTTCCTCTCGCAGATTTCCAACGTTCTCTCCCTCGCTGCAGTCCTGAACATGGCGAAGAAGTACGGTGCGCTGGACCCGGTTTACAGCCAGGCCCAGTACGCCCAGATTCCCACTGCAGTCATCGGCATCGTCATGAAAATCTTTCAGATGGTCATGGCCATCGCTATCGGCATTGCGGCGGGCGCCATCGGTGTCGTCGGCTACAATGTCGGTGCCGGGCGGTATGACCGCGCCCGCGGCCTGATGCGCCGCGTCGTTCTGACCGAGGCCATCGTCGGTCTGATTGCCACAATTCTGTTCGAGGCGATCCCAGGACCGGTCATGAATGTGTTCGGCGCTGCCCATGAATCGATCTATTACCGCGAGTTCGCGGTTCGCTGCATCCGCATCTTCCTCTCGATGATGGTGTTCGCCTGCGTCAACAAGGGCATGTTCATTTTCCTGCAGTCTCTTGGCAAGGCAAAAGAGTCTATCGTCCTCTCCATGACCCGGGAGATTGTCTTCGGTGTCGGCCTTGTGCTGATCCTCCCGATCTGGATGGGACTGGACGGCGTACTCTATTACATGCCGCTGGCGGATATCCTGACCTTTTTCATTACGATCGCTGTCCTCTTTCAGACCAACCGTGAGCTAAAACGCAGGATGGCGGAAGCCGGAGCGGCTTCTGCTGCTGCACCCGCTGCTCCGCAAGGGTCCGCGAAAACCGACTATATCATTACGATCGGCCGAACCTATGGTGCCGGTGGACGGGCGCTCGGACGTGCTCTGGCGGAACATCTGCAGATTCCGTACTATGACACCGAACTTCTGGATCAGACGGCGCGGACGCTTGGAATGGACCGGAAATACCTCGAGTCGATCGACGAGAAGAAGCTCTCCGCCGGTACCATCTACAGCTACAGCGTCGGGGAGACGGACCAGCGCCAGCTGATCTATGAAGCCCAGACCGAGATCCTGGAGAAAGTGGCCGACCAGGGCCCCTGCGTCGTCATCGGCCGGCGGGCCGACCGGGTCCTCTCCAGCCGACCCAACCTGCTGCGCGTGTTTGTCACAGCTTCGCCGGAACGGCGCTGTCGCCGCATCATGGAGCGGGACGGGCTGACCGAGGAGGCCGCCCGGAGAAAGATGGCCAAGGTGGACCGGGAGCGCGCGGCCTACTACAACCAGCTCTGCGAGGGGGATGCCTGGGGCCGTCCGGACAACTACGACCTCTGCTTCGATCTGGATTCAATCTCCGAGACAGAGGCGATTTCCCAGATTTGTCAGAAGGCAGAGGACAAATTTGCAAAAAATATATGACAGAAAATAACAGATTTGGTCTTCTATCCGGGGGCGTTTCCGCGTATCATATTATTTAAGAAAAGTCTTTTGCAAATTCGTTCCCAGAATAGGAGAAAATCGTTGAGTAATGTCAATTCTTCCAATCAAATCAAGTTTAACAACCGGGACCGAATCTATCGGTATGTCTATCAGCATCCGGCTGTCTCGCAGCAGGATATCTCTTTCGAGCTCCGGCTGAGCCGGCCTACCGTAACCAACAATCTTGCCGTTCTGGAGCAGACCGGAATGATTATCCGGTCGGGCCAGACGGAGACCGGGCTGGTGGGCCGGAAAGCGACGGCCTACAGCATCAACGCCCAGCACCGCATTGCCTTCGGCGTGGAGTTTGACTTCAAGGACCTGACCATTGTCGCTGTCGATCTTTATGGGAACCTGATCCAGCGCAAAGTCTTCCTGATGGACTACGACTCCACCGACGAGTATTTTGAGGTGGCTTCTCAGCATATTCTGTCTTTCGTCCGGGAGATTTCCAAGTCGGAAGAGCAGGTCCTGGGAATCGGCTTCTCCATGCAGGGCCTGGTCAACGTCGAGAAAAATCGCGTCTCGTATGGCAAGATCATTGATTACACCGGTTTTACACTCGATTCCTTCGCCAGCCGCCTTCCCTACCCCTGTGTCCTGGAACACGACGCCGTCTGCGCCGCATTCTCGGAACTCTGGTCGAACCCGCATATTACCAATGCAGTCTATCTGTTCATCAGCGGCCACCTGGGCGCTGCCATGATCGTCGACCGCAAAGTTATCTTCGGAAAACACGGGCACAACTGTACACTGGAACACCTGCGTCTGTTTGACCGCAGCAAGCCCTGCTACTGCGGAAAGAGCGGCTGCGTCGAGACCGAATGCTGCATCCACTCGCTTCTGGAAGAGGGGGAGACCCTGGAGACCTTTATGCACATGGCACGGGCCGGCAAAGAGCCCTACGCAGGGCGCTGGAAGAAGTTCCTCGAAAACCTCGCCGTCACCATTAATGCGGTCCATCTGGTCTTCGACGCCGACTTTATTCTCGGCGGCACGCTTGCCCCGTACTTTACGGAACAGGATGTCGACTTTCTCCACGAGGAAGTGGCAAAACTGACTCCATTTGACGACTTTACACGGTTTATCCACATCAGCAAAATGCCGGAGTACAACAGCATTGTCGGTGCGGCTCTTCCGTATATCGACAGCTATCTGGAAAATCTCACCTGGAATTGAGAAACTCCATTTTCGGACAAACGGGACCGCTGCAGAATTTGTTCTGCGGCGGCCTTTTTTCGTATCTTTTTGGTCCGATGTACTGGAACAGATCATGAAAAAAATTCAAGAATTGTATTTGAATTTCTCCCGATTTAGAATAGGGGCACTTTGTGTTTTGGAGGAATTCTTGCATGAGATTGGAAGATCTGGACAAAATCCTGGACAGCTACGTCAGCCGGTTCCAGGAGATGGACGATCTTATGACCAACGACGAGGCCGCCAAATGGCGTGCGGTCTCCCACTTTCAGAAGGTGTGGAAGCAGCGCCTTCCATTTGCCGAAAAATGGACCCGAGCCACTTCAGAGGCCGGATCTTTGCTGGACCCTTATGGTCATCGCAGCCTGGAGGGTCTTCAGTTCCTGCTCCGCTACCCGGACGGCGCCGTCTTTGCCGAGCAGTGCATCGGCTGGATTTGCCAGGAGGACGACGGCAATCTCTTTGCCCGCCAGCAGCGCCTCCGCGAGGCGGCCGCACAGCTTCAGGGCGAGATTGAGCATAAGAGACGCGCCTACCGCTCGTTTCCCTTCGGAGGGGAAAATGCTCTGGCCTGCCTGACGCTGGCCCGACCGGCTGACAACTATTTCTTCCGAAAGGAGGAGGCGGACTTCTTCGCAGCCTGCGTCAGCTATCCGTTTGACTTCTCCGGCGGTGTCTCCCTCTCGGAGTATTATGACATGTGCGACCAAATCCGGGAGCACCTGCAGAGCCGCACAGACATTCAGAGGCTCATCCATCTGCGCTGCATCAAAAACGGCGTGGAAGATCTCGCCGATGAGGACCACCTTCTGGTCTACGATATTATCCACTGCAACTATGCCTACGGTCTGATGCCCGGCCGCAAACCCGGCCGCGTCTCCCGCACGGAGACCGCCCGCCGCATCCGGGAAAACGAGGAGCGCGAAGAGCTCGGCCGGCGCATCATGATGATGCAGGTCAAGCTGAATCACCTGGAACAGGCGGCCTCGATCAACCCGCTTCAGGAGGGAACCGGCGTCATCCACAAGGCATATGGCCTCGGTTCGGTCACCGTATGCACGGCCACCAGCATTACCGTCCAGTTCGGAGACGCCGAGAAAAAATTCCGCTTTCCAGATGCTTTTGACAAGGGCTTCCTGACCATGACGGACACCGACAGCATGGACGCCTGTGCCAGTGCGGTTCGACAGCGCGCCGAGCGCAAGTACCTTGAAAACGAGCTTGCGCAGATGCAGCAGAAAATGAAATCGCTGATGGCGTGAGCCAAAAAGAGCGCAATGCAGAAAAAACTCTGCATTGCGCTCTTTTTTGTTACAGATCTACCTGTTCAAAATTTCGAATTGCCCGGTACATGGAAGTGCCGGTCAATCCGATGAACAGGAAAGCGCCCAACAGGAGCACGCCCAGCTGCAGGCCCAAGTGTGCAAAGCCGAAGGAATTGAGCGCACTGAGTCCCGGAATGTGAAAGAGAAATTCGCTTAAGAGGACCACGGCAAAGGAGGCGGCAAGAAATCCGATAAAAGGTCCGGTGAACTTATAAGCGGTCTTGAAAAAGCCTCCGACAAACAGGGCGTTGAACAGCCCGAGCACCAGCAGAACATAGCCAAGATAGACGAAATTGGCAGTCATCAGGGCATTGCTTCGATAGACCGAAGAATTGACAAAGAGAGTCATACGAATCAGTGTCACCGCACCGGTCAGAAGAAAATAGCAGATCTCGAGGAGGCAGCAGAATGCGTACTTGGCCCGGACGATGTCGCGCTTTGAAATGGGAAGGAGCGCAGAAAAAGTGATATCGTTCGCTTCTCTGGCCGACTGAAAAGACTGAAACAGTCCGAGGCAGACGAAAAAGGTTCCGACCAGAATCGGATAGCCGGGAAGAAAGGCCATAAAGGCAAAAAGAAGAAAAAGATAGGAGAGGGGCGAGGCCGCCAAGCGGAATTCTTTGCGGAGCAGTTTGTTCATAGCCGTTCACCCCTTTCCATGCGCAGAATGGCGTTTTCCAGGTTTTCACCGGCTTCACAGCAGTTTCTGCGGAAATCGTCTGTGGAACAATTGGCGGCAAGCCTGCCGTTTCGAAGATACAGGATATCGTCTGCGCATTTCTCAACATCGGAGATGATATGGGTGGAAAACAGAATTGCCAGTCCGCGTTTTCGGAGTTCGGCAAATATGTCCAGAAGTTCGTCTCTGGAAAATGGATCCAGCCCGCTGGTGGGTTCGTCCAGGATCAGAATTTCAGCCCGGTGGGACAGGGCGAGCAGGAGATTGCATTTCACTTTCATGCCCTCGGAGAGCTCGGAGGGAGATTTATTTTCGTCGATGTGAAAGAGCGAGAGATACTCCTGACAGGCGCTGTCATCCCACGAAGGAAAAAAGGTCTTTGTTATGGCAACAATATCCCTGATTTTTTTGCGTGGATAATAGTTGACGGCGCCGGTGGAATAGCCGATTCTCTGTTTGATCTCCTCTTCGTGCTCCTGGAACGGCAGACCAAAATAGAGCACTTCTCCGCGGTCCGGGCGTACAAGCCCCAGCATGGATTTTATGGCGGTGGTCTTACCGGCGCCGTTTCGGCCGATGAAGCCGGTAATGCGGCCTACCTCTAGCTGAAAAGACAGATCCGAGAGCGTAAACAAGGGATAAGTCTTGCTTACGTTTTTTATTTCGCAGAGCGTCATTATAGATCCTCCTCATTTTCCGTCTCAAAGACGGCAGCGGCGAATTTCGAGAACATGGCCTTTGGGGGAATGGCAATTCCTCTTCGCTCATCTCCCAAAAGAACAAGAGTATCTCCCGGGTGAATATCAAAGATTTCCCGTGCCTGTTTGGGAATGACGATCTGCCCCTTTTCGCCGACTGTGGCAGTCCATGCGTATTTTCCCTTTGGCCTTGTCATGCAGCATCCCTCCTGAGTAAAGTATGATTTATATAACTAATCATACCTTGCTCTGCGGATCCTGTCAACGGCTTTGCACGCTTTGTCTGAGCAGGCGTGGGACACATCCTCTGTGACAGAAGAGGCCTGAGGCGAAGAAAAACCTCTGCAGCAATTGCTGCAGAGGTTCTATTTCTGTGTCTTATTCCGTACGAAGTGCGGTGACCGGATCTTTCTTCGCCGCCATCCGGGAGGGGATGTACCCGGCGATAAAGTTCAGCAGAATGCTGATCAGAATCAGCAGCAGCGCATAGCGGACCGGGAGTGCGGCGACTTGACTGATATTATACCTTGCCTGCGCCGCGTGATTGATGGGTATGCTCAGCAGCAGGGTAATCAATATGCCGAGGATGCCCGAAAACAGGCCTTCCAGAATGGTCTCCGCGTTGAAGATGCTGGAGACGTCGTGTTTGGAAGAGCCGAGGGCGCGCAGAATGCCGATCTCCTTCGTCCGCTCGAGCACGGAGATATAGGTGATGATGGCAATCATGATGGAGGAGACCACGAGGGAGATGGCCACAAAGGCGATGAGTACAGAGCTGATCGTATCGATGACCTTGGTGATGTTCTTTGTAATCGTGGCAATAAGGTCCGTGTAGTGGATCTTGTCGTCCTCATTGGCGGCCTTACGGTTGTAATTCTGGATGAAGTCCAGGACGTCCTGCTTTTTATCGAAATCTCTGGGATAGATTCGGATGGAGGAGGGATTGTCCGGCGTGCTGTAGCCGAGTTTCTGCAGGACCCCATCGTAGGTGGATGCGGTGTCGCTGAGTCCGGCTATGAGTGACTTGATCTGATCTGCGCTCATGCTGTTTTTCATCTGGTGGAGCAGCTCATCTTTGTGGCCGGCGAGGTATTTCTGTACCATGGACTGGAGTGTTCTGCTGTCCATGGAGCCGACATACTGGCGGATCAGCGCCTGCATCTGGGACTGGCTCATGCTCTTGCTGTAGCTGCGGATGAGCTTCCTGATGTCAGCCTGGGACAGGCCGCCAAGATACTGTGCGGCCAGCTTCTGCATGTCAGCTTTCGACATGGAGGATGCATACTGCTTTACCAGCGCTTCCTTCTGCGATTCCGACATGTTCCCGAGATACTGCTCGATCAGTTTCTGCATCTGTGCATTGCTCATGTTTCCCGAGCACTGGGCGGCAATGTCTTTGATCTGCTCCTCGCTCAGGGAAGACGCGAACTCCTGAATCAGCGCCTGCTTTTCGGAGGGACTGAGTCTGCTGATGTACTGTTCGACCATGCTGCGGATCTGGCTCTCGCTGAACACGTTCTGGAATATCTGCATCATGGCTTCCTGCAGGACCGATTCAATATAGCGGAGCATGGCGGAGAAAAAGCTGCTGTTTCCGCTGCTGTCAGCGGCATAGGCGGTTTGGACCAGGCCGGAGCGGTACATCATACCGCGCTCCGGTCTGACTTCCTGGAAGGGACGGGCGGCGGTGTTAATCGTCATCTGCCCGGTCAGGGCGGAGAGAGCAGAAGCGCTGCCGGTCTTCTGGAAGGACTTGCCGGTCAGTACATTTTTCTTCGGGCTGGCCAGCTGTGCCCGGACGACTTCGGTGTCCGCTGCCTGCTTCATCAGACGGCGGGTCAGAGACGGCAGATAGGCGACGCCGCTCTGGGCTTGGGCGCTCCTGGCACGGAGCACGCAGGTGATTCGGACTTCGGTCCCGCTGCTCAGGCGGTCCTTCATGTAGGAGGCGTCATCCGAACGGTCGACGTAGACACCGTCCGAGCGGGTGTAGAGCTGCGCCGGTGCAAAGCACTGAAAGGTTTTTCCGAGGAGATCCTGGTATGAGAAGCTGTGGACAGAGGAGGTCACTTTTTTTCCGTCCTGGCTGTTCCGGACCATTTTCTGCATGTCACCGATGTCCATCAGACCGAGGGTATAGAGTGTATAGTCGTCAATCGAGTCGTCGGAGTCCACGACCAGGGCCACTTCGTTGTAATGCTTTGGCCAGGAGCCGGCGAGCTTTTTGTACTGCTCCCCGCGCAGCGATCTCGATCCGGTCATCTGGGTCCAGCTGGTGCTGAGACTGCCGAGAGTATTGCTGCTGCTGTCGGACCCGCTGTTCCCCATCAGCTCTGCGGCGGGGTACAGGGAGGTCTCACCCGAGACGCTGAGGGAGGACGGATAGACGCGGACAACGCCGTTCTTGGGGTCGCTTCGATAGACCTGCGGTTCTGTGTCATATTGATAGTCAATGGCAGAGACACTGCCCTTGAGGTCGGAAGAATGCTTCTGCAGATAGGCGGTAAACTTTTTGAGGTCGTTTTTGTTGACCAGATTCTGGCTTTTGGTCAGCGTGTCTGCCACGGAGGGACTGGACTGGATTTTTCCTGTGGCGGGCTTCTGGTCGGCTTCTTCACTGCCCGACATGGATTCGTTGTTTTCCTGTCCCTGCTGCTGGCGGTCCCCCATCATGGCGTTCAGGTTGAGGCTCTCCCTCTGGATGGTGATGGGATAGGAGCCGAGCATATTGGATTCCATGGATTTAATATAGGCATTGACGCCGTTGGAGAGCGCCAGAATGAGCGCAATGCCGATGATGCCGACGGAACAGGCGAAGGAGGTCAGAGTGGTCCGCCCTTTTTTTGCCATGAGATTTTTCATGGAGAGGGCAAACGCGGTTCGGAAGCCGAGGCGGGTGTGCTCCGGTTTCTTCTTCTCCACCTGGAGCCCGTTGTGCCGGGTCGGATCGGAGTCGTCGGTGATGAGACCGTCTTTGAGCTGGATGATGCGGGTTGCATACTGCGCCGCGAGATCCGGGTTATGGGTAACCATAATGACCAGGCGGTCCGAGGCAACCTCCTTGAGGAGATCCATAATCTGGACGGAAGTTTTTGAGTCCAGCGCACCGGTCGGCTCGTCTGCGAGGATGATGTCCGGGTCATTGACCAGTGCACGGGCAATGGCGACGCGCTGCATCTGGCCGCCGGAAAGCTGGTTGGGCATCTTGTCGATGTGGTCCTTCAGACCCACGCGGGTCAGCGCCTCAACCGCGCGCGATTTCCTCTCCTCTCCGGATACGCCGGAGATGGTAAGTGCCAGCTCCACGTTGGAGAGCACGGTCTGGTGCGGAATGAGGTTGTAGCTCTGGAAGACAAAGCCGACGGTATGGTTTCGATAGGCGTCCCAGTCCTTGTCGGTATACTCTTTGGTGGAGATGCCGTTGATAACGAGGTCGCCCTCGGTGTACCGGTCCAGGCCGCCGATAATATTGAGCAGCGTAGTCTTTCCGGACCCGCTGGGTCCGAGAATGCCGACGAATTCGTTGTCGCCGAAATCGAGTGAGATGCCCCGAAGTGCCTGGGTCTCCTCCTCACCGACCTGGTAGGATTTTGTGATGTTTCGTAGACTGAGCAAAAGCATACCTCCCGGGGAAATATGTTTCTTATTATATACAATATTTGAAACATTTTATGAATCGGTGCGGAAAGGAAGACAAATATTTAATCAGAAAAAGGCGGTCAGCTCATAAGAGCTGACCGCCGTACGGATGGAATTCTGCAGATGGAGCGGAGATTACTCTCCCTCAGCGGCAGGGCTCGGGGCAACCGGAGCCTCGGTGGTGGCGTGATGGGTCTGCGCGGCTGTGGTGGCGGCAGTCGTCTGCTCCTGGGTCTGCGGCTCGGTCTGGGTCTCCGCTTGGGTGGCGGCGCGGGTCTGCGGCGCAGTGAACGGATTCTGCGTCGAAGGCGCGGACTCGGTGGAGACGACAAAGGAGGAAGTCGGCACCGTAGTGTCCTCGTTGGAGCCGCCGTGTCCGGCGAATACGACGATGAGGACGACAATCAGAGCGACGACCAGGACGATGAGGGTGATGAGCAGCGCAGTCCGCTTATTGCCCGAAGAGGAGCCGGAAGCGGCACGGCGGGAAGCAGAGTGTGTCTTGGTCCCATTGGTCGGCTGCTGTTTCGGCTGCGGCTGGCGGAAAGCCGGCTGCTGCTTCGGCGTGTTGTCTCCATACATGCTCGGATTGACCGGCGGGACAACACGGGTCGGCTCATTGTCAACGTACGGAGTGTCGTTGACAGAGAGCGGCTGCGTTGCCTCCATGTCAGCGGAGGAGCGCTTCTTCTCCGGATTCCGGCTGAAGAAGTTGCTCTGGGGCTCGTCTGCGACGGTGTCCTGGGCCTCCCGGTCGCTGGCTGCACGGTCCGGCGGGCTGATGGGCTCGTCGGCGGCCTTCTTTGCGGTGGCGTGGCCCTCAAAGATGTTCATGACTTCGTTGAACTGGCTGGAGCGCACTTTGGATGGGACGTTCTCAAAGATGGCCTGCGTGTAAGCAGTCAGGAGATTGTCCGGAATTTCGGCGCCGACGCCGAACTGGGAGAAGTCGACTTCGTCGAAATGGGCGTTGACCGACTTCATAAGTTTCTTCTTGCCGAAATAGATATCCGAGTTGACGGTGTATTCGGTGACGCCAAGCGCATCGGCGATATCTGCATTGCTCATGCCGGAGGCCTGGAGCAGCAGAGTCGTGCGCTGATCGTTTTTCAGCTCATTTAAGGCGTCCTCGACGACATCGAGGGCGTTGTGGGGAGCACCGAGATCCTGCGGAGCGGCCGGCCGGAGCTGATTGGCATTATAGCACTGGGTAGCGGCTGCCTTTCTGGCATAGGCCGGGAAGTTCTTCGGATTCTTCAGGGTGCCGAGAGATTCATAGATGGTGAGATAGGTGTCGACGATGACGCTGTCCGGGTCGCTGCTGCTGTTGAGCAGCATTCTGCAGATGGCGGTGACATCGTTGACGGTGCTGTCGTAGAGATCCTGAAATGCGTCGGCATTGCCATTCTTGGCAGCGCGGACGGCTTTTGCGTAATTCATTTTATCTGCCATAATTCTCATTCCTATCTGTTTTTCCTGGAGTTTGAATATGCGGAATTCACTTGATTGGTGTCAATTTCACCCAAAATAATAGGCTATTTCGTGCGGCACTGCAAGCTGATTTTTCAGATCGTGCCAAAAGCTGCGGTTACGGGGCTGTGGTCTGTGCGGCCAGGTCCCTGAGTTCATCGAGGGAGAAGGTGTACTGCTTTTCGCAGAAATGACAGTGAAGCGTGATCGGCTCGCCGTCCTCTATCATGCCATTCAGTTCCTTCCGGCCGAGAAGCAGCAGGGCGCGGGAGACCCGCTCACGGCTGCAGCTGCAGTGGAACTGGACATCCTCTTTGCCGGTGATATGGAGATCCATTCCCTGTAGGACAGCTTCCAGCATCTGCTCAGGCGATTTCCCCGCCGCAAGCATGTCGGTGACCGTCCCGCAGTATTTCAGATTCTCCTCGATATGCTGAATGACCTCTTCCGAAGTATCGGGCATGAGCTGGATGATGAATCCGCCGGCTTCCCGAACGGTGTTATCTTTGTTCATCAGGACGCCGAGCCCGACCGAGGAGGGAACCTGCTCCGATTCTGCAAAATAGTAGGTGAGATCGTCGGCGATTTCACCGGAGTGGAGAAGGACCTGACTGGAGTAGACCTGGCCGTCCTCGAGGTCTCGGCTTACGGACAGCGTACCGCTGCCGATTCCTCCGGGGACATTCAGATGGCCGTTCTCCTCCGGAGGCAGGATGACCGCCGGATTGGATACGAAGCCTTTGACGTTCCCGTGATTGTCCGCCGTGACGGTGATATTCTTCATGGGGCCGTCTCCGTCAATCTTTAGGGTAAGAAAGTCGTGGTCTCCCTTCAGCATATCGGCCATCATCAGAGCACCGCACATCGTACGGCCGAGTGCTGCGGTGGCAATGGGGCTGGTGTTGTGTGCCTTACGGGCGGTTTCCACGAGCTCCTTTCCCGTGACGGCGAAGGCACGTATCTGTTCGTCTGCGCCGATGGCGCGGACCATATAATCTCGCATGCTGCAGCACTTCCTTTTGTAAAATTATCTGCATTATACCATAGCTGGCAAGAGCTGCTCTTCCGGACGCAAAAAAGCTCCCGGATGGCTTCGGGTCCGGGAGCAGATAATGTGATTTCTATTTCACAGTTAGGCCGATGGGAAACTCAATGGACTTCCGCGTCCAGGATGGAGCTGTCCATGTCAGCCTCTGATGGTTTTCCTCCCTTCCTGTTCGTTCCCGGATTCCGTCCCGGGATTTGCCAATTCTTTCCGCAGACAGTTCCGGCTGTCTGCAATCTCATCGTACCATGATCTGCTTTTTAAACACAATGGCAATTTTGCACAACATTGCCGCACAATTCCGGACAGAATTTTTTGGTGCACGGACACGAATGACACTTTCCCTGGCTTCGTCAAAGTGGGGAAAAATTTGTACCAAAAACGAAAAAATCTTTCTGTCTGAAACGCGGATTTTCTGTTAGAATATTAAACAAAGTATTTTGATACCTTTTGATATTTATCGATTTTTTCGTTTTTATAGATTTCCAGAAAAGAGTCCTTTATCTCATGCGTTTAAAATTTAATATAGATTATCCGATTGCATTTGCTTTCCTCATTCTTCTGTTTTCTCTGATGGTCGGCATTGCAGCTCTGCCGGCAGCAACCGCAGTGCAATACGGAAGTCCGCAGCCCGTGCAGCAAAAAACCACTTCGCACGCCGGGTCGTCTTGTACTGTATCCCCAAAAATGGATCCACAGCCCAAGAAGAACGTCCTCTACCTCACCTTTGATGACGGCCCAGGCCCTTACACCGACGAGCTGCTGACCATTCTGCAGGACAATCACGTCTGTGCGACGTTTTTCGTCACTTCCATGGAACCGCGGTACCGCTATTGTATTGCGCGGGAGGCCCATGAGGGCAATGCCGTAGGCATCCATACCTATTCGCACGACTATTCCAAAATATACTCCTCGGACCGCGCCTACTGGCACGACTTCGACAAAATGCAGCAGATCCTTATCCAGGAGACCGGCTGCCAGTCCCGCCTTATGCGTTTTCCCGGCGGCAGTTCGAACGAGGTCAGCGCCCATTACAGCAAAGGCATTATGTCCCGTCTGACCAAAGAGGCGTCCAGACGACGACTGACCTATGTGGACTGGAACATTGAATGCGGCGACGCCGAGGGCATAAAAAACAGCGGCACCATCTACCGGAATCTGCTCCACGGCGTGGAGAGCATGGAGGGGGAGCCGACCATCATCCTCTGTCATGACATCAGCCCCTATACGGTCGACGCCATGAAAAGTTTTCTCCCTTGGGCCAAACAGCATGGCTACACATTTGCCGTACTCAAGCCCGGCGGATACACCACACACCACAAAGTGCACAATTGAACCGAACCTGAAAAGAAAGGCTGCAGACCTGGGAGTCTGCAGCCTTTCTTTTTGAATTTTAATCGGAGACCTCGATGTCCTTGACGGTGTCTTCGGGGTCCGGCTCTTCACTGGACGGAAGATAGCTTTTCTCGATGCCGAGTTTCTTTCGCTCCCGGCGGGAGTACATAAAGCCCGGAAGAGTCTTGCCGTCTTTGCGCCATGCGCGGAATTCGGCGGTGGCGGCAAAGAGGACGTCGCCGGACGAATTGATCATGGTTTCAACGCTGTCGTTCAGGACGCCGAGCATAAATCCGACGCCGACCACCTTCATGGAGATGTCATTAGAGATGCTGAACAGGGAGCAGGCCATGGGGACCAGCATGAGGGATCCGCCTGCGACACCGGAAGCGCCTGCGGCGCCGAAGGTGGCGATCAGGCTCAGCAGGATGGCTGAGGCGAAATCGACGTGGATACCGACGGTGTTGGCAGTGGCGAGGGTCAGCACAGTGATGGTGACGGCGGCACCGTTCATGTTGATTGTGGCGCCGAGCGGAATGGAGACTGAGTACATGTCCTCGTCGAGTCCCAGCTTTTCGCAGAGTTTCATATTCACCGGGATGTTGGCGGCCGAGCTGCGGGTGAAAAATGCCGTGAGGCCGGAGTCTTTCAGGCAGCGTCCCACCAGCGGATAGGGATTGCGGTGCATACCGATGGCGGAAACCAGCGGATCGACGATAAGGCAGACCGTCAGCATAGTGCCGAGCAGGAGCAGGAGCAGCTTGCCGTAGTCTTTGAAGACGCCGACGCCGAGGGTGGAGACGGAGTCAAAGACGAGGCCCATGATGCCGAAGGGGGCGAACTCGATGATCCAGCGGACAAGCTGGGTGACGGCGTCGGAGATATTCTGCAGAAACGTCTTCGAAGTGGGCGATGCAATTCTTTTCATGGCGATGCCGAACAGCAGTGCCCAGAACAGCACGCCGATGTAATTGCCGTTGGCAACTGACTGGACCGGGTTGGTGACAACGTTCAGAATGAGCTGCTTCAGAACAGCGCCGATTCCCTGCGGTGCCCCGCTGGAAGCGGCAGCGGAGACGCCTTTGAGCATGATCTTCTGCGGGAACAGAAAAATGGAGACCACCGCGGTGACAGCGGCGCAGAAGGTACTCAGCAGATAGAGCAGGATAACAAAGCCGAATTTTTTGCCCATCTTTGTATTGCTCGTTGCCAGCGAACTGGAGATGAGCACAAAGACCATGACGGGCGCAATGGCCTTCAGGGCGTTGACGAAAATGTCGCCGAATATGGCGAGCCAGGTCTGACCCGGGCACAGCAGCGCCAGGATGAGGCCGAGCACGAGCCCGACGAGGATTCTAATAATTAAATTGGTATGGAGGTAGCCCTGCCCGATTTTTTTCAGAACTTTCACACTGGTTCCCCTTTCTGGCCTGTGGGTAATAATTTCATTCTAGCAAAATCATAAATAAGACGCAATTTTCAAATTAGGCGTGGCCGCCGATTCATTTATATGGTATATTATTAGCCACAATGGCTAATTGTAAAAGTGAGGTGTATTTGCCATATGGCAAAGAAGAAAAAGGCAAAGACGTCGCCTGCGTCGGAACCGACTGAGGAAAAACAGGAGGAGAGACCGGTTGACACGAGTATGCCGGGCTATACCCAGGCGCAGAAGACCCGACGCCACGTGTTAATTATCTTTATGGTTCTGGTCTTTGTTCTCCTGGTATTCATCCCCATCTATGGCGTATCCCATCGAAACAATGAGCAGAAGGCAAAGACGACAACAGCTGCTACAAAGCTGAACTCCGCCGAACAGACGGCCAAGCAGAAGAAGATTGATGCACTCCGTTCCGTCTGTGCTGAGAAAATCTCTGTCCAGTATTCCGGAAAAATGGAGGACTATTCCTTCACGGACGTCAACCAGAAAGACGGTGCGGTCTATGGCAAGACCAACATTAAGATTTCCGGTTATTCGGACACCTTTGTCCTGCACGTCATCTATTCTTCCAATGGCAACGGCTACCAGCCGGACTACATCTATATCAATGGTGAAGTGAACGGTCAGAAGGCAGCGCAGATGGTCCTGAACGACGGCAAGTACAACTCGTTCCTCTCCGCCAGAGGACTTCCGACGGTCGGTCAGAATATGAAGACCTCATAAACTTATAATCTGGAACAGCAGAGAAAGCGAATGGTGCTTTCTCTGCTGTTTTTTTGTATTGCTGACAGTAGCGGAAAACGGCATCCGGGGGAACCCGGCGGCAGACAGAAATAAGGCGTATTGCAGAAATCTCGGTTCTGCAACGCGCCTTACTTCTTTTCATCATCAGAAGGATTCATATAGGAGCTGTGATTGTTGTGGGAACACGCTTGGAAACGGTCTAGCAACGAACTCTCGGAAGTTCCTTGCTATGACTCTATTATAGGGACGGGAGGGAAAAGTGCCTTGTATAAAAACGAAGGTCGTGAAAAAGTCGGGAAGTTGCATTCCTGCAAAAGGTTACTCGTTGACGGGGGCGCCTCTCTTTTTACATAATGATATTCAGTTAGCAATAGCTAACACAACAATGAAGAAAGGCAGAGAATTATGTCTGGAAAAAAGATTATGAAAAAGTGCTTTGCACTCCTGCTCGCCCTTGCAGCCGTTCTTTCCATGTCGCTTGTCTTTGCAGGCGCAGCTGAAAACGGCACCTATCAGGTCGGCGTAAAACTTTGGCATGCAACGGAGGACCGTCAGTCCATGGCCCAGGTCATCGGCGACACCGCCACCGTTGAGAAACAGGACGGAACCGTCACAATGACCGTCTCCGCGAAACAGATGGAAGTTATGGGTATCACCGGTGACCTCAAGGCCCTGCGCGTCTCCGACGGCAAGGGCGGCTATCAGGACGCCGAAGTTGTCTCCACGAACGAAAAAGGTCTTCCGACCGGCTTCCGCTTTACCGTACCGGAGAGCCTCTATGAGACCGGCTACATTCCGGTTCAGGAGAAGGCTGTCACCAGCGTTCCGGTCGAGGCAATGGAAGACTGGATGGACGCCCGGATCAAAGTAGATCTCAGCACGGAAAAACAGACGGCTGCTGCCCCGCAGCAGACCGAGACGACGGCATCCTCCTGCCCGCTCTCCGGTCTGTTCTCTCAGCTGAGCAGCCTGCTGTAAATCGAAACATACATATTTGAGAAAGGAACCGCTTCTGTGCCATGGAAGCGGTTCTTTTTTACCGGACATCGCGACAGATTTTACAGATTGCCGATTATTTCCTGCAAAACAGCATGCTAAGATGGAGGTACAGAGAATATTGAAAAAGGAGAGCTTCATTATGAAATGTGCCTCAAGACGCTTGCTGACCATACTGCTTGCTGTGCTGTTGGTCGCATCCTGCTTTACGATTCCGGTTTTTGCCAAACCCATTGAGGGCGTGCCGCGAAAGGCCAGCGCATCGCCCGGAAAAGACGGTGCGGTCCCGTATGCCGAGCTCAGGACGGCGGACCAGAGCGGCCTTCCGCAGAAAGTCAATCTGCGGGATAACACGCAGAGCTACAATCTGTTTTGTGAGATTGCGCTGAAGGACGGCGTGCTGTATGTCCGGAAGCGGAATTCCGGCGACCCCTGGAAAGTTGCCCCCTGTCCGGAGGCCCTGAAAGGAAAAATTACCGGCATCTCCATGGACGGCGATGAGATCGTCGTCCTCGACAAAGATAACTGGATCTACAACTGTTTCTCGTGCGACAAAGACACGGACCAATGGAACTGGGGCACCGCCTGGGGCGGCGTCGGCCGTCTCGGCGACTCGTATCAGATCGGCAACGGCGCTCCCGGAAAATGGGCGCTGAGCATTACGACGGTCAAGTACGACAAGACCTATAAAGATATCGACCAGAAAGAGCATCCGGTATCGCTTGCCGGCTGTACCCAGCTTGTCTTTGTCGACAAAGACGATCCGACGCTGGTCATCTGCAACGATCCATGGTTGCCGCGGGACCACTCCTATACCTACGGCTCCCCGAAACACGGACGCTTTAAAGTCAATACGCTTTCGGCCTCTGCCTCTACGGTACTGGTCATGAACAAGTACGGTGACATGTTCACCCGCCGCAAAGACTACGATCTCTCCGGCGGCGACCCGGCCCAGTTCCGCTATAGCTGGCTGGACCAGGACGGCAAACAGCCCGCCGAAAACTATCTCCAGCATCGGCTGGACCCGAACACCGCAGCCATCCGTCTCCCGTCTCCGGGATGGGAACAGCAGCCGAAGATTCCGGGCACCATCACAGACCGGATCTCAATCGAGAGTACCGGATCCGGCAATGATTCCCGCCTGCTCAAGGTTGAGGGCGAGAAGAACGGCAAAACCGGCTACTGGCAGAAGATGCTGAAGGACACCAGCTGGACCTTCGTCCCGACCGGCGAGAAGCTGAAAGGCAACAAGGTTGAAAACCCGCAGAAGGACACCTCAGACCAGGATCTCGCACCGGAGACCGGCATTGAATTCGAGGGCAACCTGGACGAGTACAGCGCTGAGCTGGAAGTGGAAGACTTTGCCTATGACGACTCGGTCCAGTATGCGGAGCTTGAGATGGACGGCGTCAAAATTCATCCGACGCTCTACACCGAGTACGGCAACCTCGGCCGTGCAGCTACGCAGGAGCTGTTCCCGCGGAACGTCGACGGCCTGGCGGAGTCGGAACCCCGCCGGTACGTTGCGGCTCTCGTCCTGAGCGACGAAGATGTCCAGAAGCTCAGCCAGACCGAGCACGGTAAGGCATTCCTTCAGGACTTCATGGGCGGCCGTAAGATCCGTCCGCTGAGCATCAGCGTTACCTCCAAGGAAATGACCATCTATCTCGATACGGACAATAACACGCCTGTTGTCGGACAGTCCTATGTCCTGCACCGCGACTATGATTAACGGTCAATTGTTCGTAAAATGTCCATGATTATGTAAGATAATACAAAAACCATCTTTGTTTTTATACGATATTGTTGAAAGCGCACTATTTTCATGCTATATTCAATAGTACACCACAGGGAACTCGCCGGCACGGTCCGGCTGAACCGAAGATAGGAGAATGGTACGAATGAATCAGAAACAGTTGGAAAGAATTGAGAACGGAAAGGGCTTTCTCGCAGCGCTGGACCAGAGCGGCGGAAGCACGCCGAAAGCGCTCAAAACTTACGGCATTGAGCCGTCTGCCTACAGCAATGATGATGAGATGTTTGCTCTCATGCATCAGATGCGCACCCGTGTCATCACCAGCCCGTCCTTTACCTCCGAACACATTCTCGGCGCCATTCTCTTTAAACGGACCATGGAGAGTGACATCGAGGGCAAAAAGACCGCGGACTATCTCTGGGAGGAGAAGGGCATCGTCCCGTTCCTGAAAGTAGATCTCGGCCTGGCGCCGGAGGAAGACGGCGTCCAGCTGATGAAGCCGATCACCGACCTGGACGAGACGCTGGCTCTGGCCAATAAGCGCCATATTTTCGGAACGAAGATGCGCTCGGTTATCCATGCCGCCAATCCGGCCGGCATCCAGAAGATTGTTGACCAGCAGTTCGCCGTCGGCATGAAGATCTTTGAGGCGGGACTTATCCCCATCCTTGAGCCGGAAGTGGACATCACTATCGACGACAAGGCCGAGGCGGAGAAGATTCTCAAAGATGAAATCAAAAAACATCTTTCGGCCTTGGACGACAGCACCCGTATCATGCTGAAAATCAGCATTCCGTCGGTGGATGGCTTCTACAGCGACATCATTGCTGACCCGCATATGGTCCGCGTCGTCGCCCTCTCCGGCGGCTATTCGACGGAAGTGGCCAACGAAAAGCTCGCCCGCAATCCGGGCCTCATCGCAAGCTATTCCCGCGCACTCCTCGGCAGCCTCAAAGTCGATATGAGTGAAGAGACATTCGACAAGACGCTTGCCGACACCATCGCGGCCAGCTACGCCGCATCCATTACCTGATATACCCTGGCAGACAGAAAATGCCGCCGCACAGCTCTCATGACTGTGCGGCGGCTGTTTTGTTCTTATGGCTCCGAAAAGTTCAGACTTTCCCTGCACCTGTATCGTATATTATAATGGCAATAAATGGTATTTGGATTATGGAAACAGGAGGAAAAGTATGAAGAATGCACTCCCATCTAAGTTTTTTGACGAAGTCGGCGATGTCCCGCGCGCGGAGTACCCGCGTCCGCAGCTGCAGCGGGACAGCTACCAGACGCTGAATGGAAAATGGAAGTATGCCATCCTGCCGCAGAATCGCGCGTTTCAGGACTGGCAGGGGGACATCCTGGTGCCGTTTGCGCCGGAATCCCTGCTGAGCGGCGTGCAGAAGGTGCTGCAGCCCGACGAGGTGCTCTACTACGGCACCGAATTTGAGGTGGACCCGTCGTTCTTCCACGAAAAGACAATTCTGCACTTTGACGCGGTAGACTACCGCTGCACGGTCTCACTGAACGGGCAGGAGCTCGGCACGCACACCGGCGGTTACCTGCCTTTCACTTTTGATGTCACAGGTACCCTGAAGCCAGGGAAAAATACACTGCGCGTGACCGTGACAGATCCCACGGACACCGGAGACCAGGCCCGCGGCAAGCAGAGCCTGGCACCGGGCGGCATCTGGTACACCTCTACCTCCGGCATCTGGGGCCCCGTTTGGATGGAGAGCGTCTCCGAAGACTATGTCGCCGGCCTCAAAATTGTCCCGGACATCTATACGAACACGGTCACGGTCACCGTACAGTCCACGGCGGAGGAAGTCACCGTCATAATGCTGGACGGGGAGACCGTCAAAGGGGAGGCCAGCGGCCGCGGCGGCGAGCCCATCGTCCTGACCATCAATAACTACAAGCTCTGGAGCCCCGCGGAGCCCAAGCTCTACGACCTCGTCATCCGCACTCCGCACGACACCGTCAAATCCTACGTCGGCATGCGGAAGTTTACGATTAACCGGGACCGCTTCGGCATCCAGCGGCTCTGCCTGAACGACGCCACCCTCTTCCACAACGGTGTGCTCGATCAAGGCTATTGGTCCGACGGCCTCATGACCGCCCCCACCGATTCCGCCATGGTCTACGATCTGACCATGGTCAAAGAGATGGGATTCAACATGGTGCGCAAGCACATTAAAGTTGAGCCCCTGCGCTACTACTATCACTGCGACCGCCTCGGCCTCATTGTCTGGCAGGACATGGTCAGCGGCGGCCACGACTACGATCCGAACGTCATCTCCGTCGGACCGATTCTCGGCAGCCGTCATATGAAAGACGACAAAAATCATTATGCCGCTTTCCGGCGCAAGAATGCGGCCGGCCGTGAGGAGTTTATCCGCGATGTCAAAGGCACCGTGGAACTGCTGCAGAACGCGGTAAGCGTCGGTATGTGGGTCATCTTCAACGAGGGCTGGGGTCAGTTCGACTCCGATGAGATTGGCGAGATGGTCGAAAAGATGGACCCGACCCGCACCGTCGACCGCACCAGCGGCTGGCACGACCAGGGGCACGGCAGCTTCATCTCCAGGCATATTTACTTCACGCCCATCTACGTCCCGTTTTGGGATAAGCGCTGCTACATTCTCTCCGAGTTCGGCGGCTACAGCAAAAAGACCCCGGGCCACATGCAGGCGAAAGTGCCATTCGGCTACCGCATGTACCGCACGCAGGACAGCCTGCAGAAGGCGTGGAAAAAGACCGTGGAGCAGAAAATTATCAAGAACATACGCCTGTTCCTGATCGGCGGCATGAGCGGCTGCGTCTACACCCAGCTCTCCGATGTCGAGGGCGAGGTCAACGGCCTGGTCACTTACGACCGCAAAGTCGAAAAGTTTGACCGAAAATTCATGAAAGAGGTCAACGACCGGGTCAAATATATTTGAGTATATGGGGCTGCTGCAGGTGAGTTCTGCAGCGGCCTCTTTCTCTGTTCCAATGCTGGCGGCGGTCCGGGAACAGGGGCAGCAAGAGCGGGTAGAATTTTTCCCGGGGTCTGCGGCACGGTCGGCGAGCCATTCTGGACAGCCCTATTTACTGCGGACAGTTTATACAACCATTTTTGGCGAAATCAGGCTATAATAGAAATTGAAAAACAATCCGGTGGGAGATGATAGTATGGGAGTTGCCGAAAGTCTGGACGGTCTGAAAGCGGCCGCAGAAAAAGACAAAAAACTGCGTGAGGAACTGCTGGCAACCCATGACAGCCAGAATGCGGTGACTGCGTTCTGTCGAATCAGTACAGAACACAGATATCCGCTGAATGCTATGGACCTTATTGAATACGGTGAATCGAGCTATGCGGCCATGCGGCGTAGCACGAACGGGGGCGGGGAGAACTCGCCGGCTCTCTTCTACGAGGACGATGCCTATGAGCTGTTTCTGGCCGAGCTGCGGGAGCTGGATTCCCGCGCAGGCGCGTAAGTAAATTGTGCCCCGGGGTGCAGGACATCTGCAGTTGCCCCGGGGCTCTATTTTTGTTAAAGTTGAGATGGAACAGAGACAACTGACAAAGGAGGGAGTTTTATGACCGAACCGAATTACGGTCTCTTTGACGCCAACAATAATACAGAACTGCAGGCTGCGCGTGCTGCGGCGAAGGACAAGTGCCAGGAGTACAATGCGTTGAAATTTTCCGACGCCTGGGGGCAGCGCGCACTGCTGCGGGAACTGCTCGGGTCCGTCGGAGAAAATGCCATGGTGCTGGCACCTTTTTGGTGTGACTACGGAAAGAATATCAGTATCGGGCGGAATTTCTTTTCCAACCACAATCTGGTCATCCTGGACGGAGCGGCAGTTGCGTTCGGGGACAACGTCTTTATCGGGCCGAACTGCAGCTTTTATACGGCAGGCCATCCGCTGGATGCGGAACGGCGCAGCGCGGGGCTGGAGTATGCCTGGCCGATTACGGTCGGAAACGATGTCTGGATCGGGGGCGGCGTGACCGTCTGCCCCGGTGTTTCCATTGGCTCTAATGTCGTCATTGCTGCGGGCGCGGTTGTGACGGAGGATGTGCCGGACAACTGCATCGCCGGCGGAAATCCATGCAAGGTCATCCGCACTTTGACAGAGGCGGATGCCGCAGCAGATTACGCAGAGCGCTACCGGGAGAAGTTTGGCAGATGAAGATCACCTATATCCACCACAGCGGTTTTCTCGTGGAGACAGAGAACCGCTATCTGCTTTTTGATTATTACAAAGGAAAACTGCCGGAATTTAATCCGGAGAAGCCGCTCTATGTTTTCGTCAGCCATGTGCACCACGATCACTTTGATTCCAAAGTCTTTCAGGCCGGGGCCGATGGGCAGAAAAGGCGGTATATCCTGTCCTCGGATATTCCGAGCCGCAGCATTCCTCTGGGTTGCCGGCCGTATGCGGTTCGCATGAATCCGCACGAGAACTGGAACGACGGCAGCGTCTTTGTGGAGACGCTGGCCTCGACAGACCAGGGCGTGGCCTTCTGGGTTGTGACGGACGGCAAGGCTGTTTATCACGCCGGAGATCTGAACGACTGGTACTGGGACGGCGACGACGAGGACAAAAAGCAGGAACAGGACTATCTCCAGGAAATGCAGCGCATAAAAGGCCGGCACGCCGATGTCGCCTTCGTCCCGGTCGATCCGCGTCTGGGCCGCAATGCCATTTTGGGCCTGGACTATTTTACCCGCTATGTCGATGCATCTGTTATCTTCCCTATGCACTGCTGGGACAAATATCAGGTCATCGGCGCTATAAAAAGGATGCCCCAGTCGGAGCCGTATCGGTCCCGCATTATGGGCGTCTCTTATGATGGGGAGACTTATATCTTATGAAACCAGTTACGATGTTTGTTATGACCGGCTGTCCATACTGCCGCCAGGCGAAACGGGCTCTGGCAGAGCTGCGGGAAGAGCAGCCGGAGCTGAAGGCTGTAGAGGTGCAGGTGGTCAATGAGAACAAGAACCATGCCCTTGCAGACCAGTACGATTACTATTATGTTCCGTCCATGTTTCTCGGCACGGAAAAGCTGTATGAGGCACAACCGGGTGAGTCCTACTCCGAATGCAAAGAACAGGTGGAACGGGTTTTAAAAGAAGCATGCAAAAATTAACCCCGGGGGGAGCTTGTGGACCGAAAGGCTGGGCATTAAACTGGTAACAGTACCAATCCTCCCAAAGGTCGGTACTCCCAAAACATCCCATAAGCCGAAAGGTTTCCGCTGCAGGGCAGCGGAAATTTTTCTTGCCAAAAACAACCCCCCGGGGAGCTTGTAGGGCGTACCTATGCGGTTTACACTATAGACAGTACCAGAACTCCCAAAGTGGTACACCCAAAAATCATCCCTGTGAAAAAAGCCTTGCCGATACCCACGGCAAGGCCTTTTCCATATTTACGGCAAAAATTCCTGAAAGGCGGAAAAAGCAGACGGAACCGAGTACAAGTTTGCAAGTTCTGCAAAGGACGGTGTCAGGAATCCATCTGGATGACCGATGTCTTCCACTATAATTTCGTAGCCGACCATGTGCCATTCCAGGTGACTGAACACGTGCCTGGCTTTTTTTCTGCGAGGTGCTTCCAGAACCTGCAGCCCCAGGTCCTCTGTGAACCGGACGGCCTCCTGGCGGGAGAGCCAGCCGGATGTGCAGGGAAATTCGTACAGGCCGGCGAGGAGTCCCTCTTCCGGACGGCGGCGGAGCAGAACGTGGGACGCATCGCGGATGACCAGGACCGTTCGCTTTTCAATACGGCGCTCTTTTTTGGGCGGGACGACCGGGTACTGGAGCTCTCTTCCGGACTCATGGGCACTGCAGCAGCTCTGCCAGGGACAGGAACTGCACAGGGGAGTACCGTTGGGGAGACAGACTGTGGCGCCGAGATCCATCAGGGCCTGATTGTAATCCCCGGGCCGGTCGGCGGGCAGCCGCTGTTCATACCAGGCGGCCGCATCTTTCTTTGCCTGCGGAGATTTACTGTTTTCCCCATAGCAGGTGCGCCGGGCGAACACGCGGATCAAATTTCCGTCTACAGCGACCACCGGCTCCCGATACGCGATGGATGCAATGGCTTTCGACGTATACGGGCCGATCCCGGGGAGCTTCTGCAGCTCCGCTGCCGTGCGGGGGAGCTCCCCGCCGTATTGCTCCATGACGGCGACAGCTGCTTTGTGCATATTCCGCACGCGGCTGTAATAGCCAAGGCCCTCCCAGAGCTTCAGGCAGGTGTCCTCGGAAGCGGCCGCCAGATCTGCCACTGTGGGAAGCGTCCGAAGAAACCGGGCGTAGTAGCCTTTGACGGCTTCCACGCGGGTCTGCTGGAGCATGATCTCCGAGACCCAGACATGATAGGGCGTCGGGTCTTCCCGCCAGGGGAGGGTGCGCCGGTTGTCGTCGTACCAGGAGAGCAGGGATTCGGTTTCCTTCATGAGACATTCTCCTTCTTTCGATCGGCTGCGCCGAGCTCACCGGCCCATTCAAAACTCTTTTTGGAGAGAATTACGGCGATGATTTCGTTGATGATGGCGGCAGCGGCGATGGTGCCCTGCAGAATTTTTGCACACTGGGGCGCCGGCTTCATCAGCAGGCTGACCGCAATCCCTGTGAAGACCAGGGAGACGCCGGAATGGGGCAGCAGCGTGAGGCCGAGGTATTTGCGTACCGTAGACGGCGCTTTTGTAATGCGGGCACCAAAATGGGCACCGAAGTATTTGCCGAAGGCGCGGGACAGAATATAGACAGCGGTGTACAGTCCTGCGCCGAAAATGAGATGGTAGTCCAGCGGCGCGCCGAGATTCAAAATAACGACTATCATCATGACGCCGAGGATTGGATTCATAACCCGGTTGATCTGCTCCAGATTATCCGACGGTATCATGTTAGCAACGGTGGCGGACCAGGCCATGCCCATGAGCATATAGTTGATGCCCAGGTCCGGCAGCAGGAATTTGTTGAACAGCCAGCCGATTACAGAGGTGGCCAGAACGCAGATCAGCACCAGTGCACGGACGGCGCGGTCCTTATGGGGCTTGCGAAACAGAAGTCCGCTCAGGAAACCGCAGAGGATGCCGATGACCAGCGGCATGAAAATGACCAGGACGACCTCATAAGTGGGGATGGCGTCGCCGGCCACCTTGCCGGTGACAACAGAGATGACGGTGAAGAAGACTACGCAGCCGACAATGTCATCCAGCGCGGCCATGGGGAGCAGAGCACTGGTGACCGGCCCTTTGGTGTGAAACTCCTGCACAATTGAGAGCGCGGGCAGCGGTGCTGTGGCCAGTGCAATCCCGCCGAAAATAAAGGCCAGGTAAATGGGCACACCGGAAAAGTGGAAAATAATGGCAAAGACCAGAGAGACTACCAAAAAAGTGCCGAGAGACTGGGTGAGCGTGGTGACCAGGATGGATTTCCCGGAGCTCTTTATTTTGCGCCAGACCAGCTCTTTGCCGATCATCAGTCCTATGGTGCACTCAAACAGGTGTTCCACGGCGGTGAACCATGTGGAATTCAGTAAGGGCTGGCTGATGAGTCCGATGGCATAGGGACCGAGGAACATGCCTGTAATGAGCCAGCCCAGAATGGCGGGCAGCCGAAGTTTGGACACCAGCCTGCCGACAAGCCAGGCGATGACCACTGCGGCGAGCAGACGCAGTACCTGTAACATAATATCCATTGAATTTTTTCTGCCTTTTTGATGAAAAAGAAAAAGCACCGCAAAAAATGCGGTGCTCGTGGTGGGAGAGAGTGGATTCGAACCACTGAAGTCGTCGACAACAGATTTACAGTCTGCCCCCTTTGACCGCTCGGGAACTCTCCCATATGAAGTTGAATTGCTTTTCGCAACGGCATCTATTATAAAAGATGCCGTCGGAAAATACAACACTTTTTTGCGAAAAAATTCAGACGCGGACGATCGTACCCTCCGGGGAGAGGACGATGACCTGACAGGGCAGTGCCTTTCCGCTGTTCTGAATGGCATTTATTACGGCACGCTCCAGACCGCCGCAGCATGGAACCTGCATGCGCACGACCGTGACATCCTGGATGTCATTCTGCTGAAAAATGGCCGTCAGCTTTTCGGTGTAATCCACCGGATCGAGCTTGGGGCAGCCGATGAGCGTGGTGCGGCCCTGCATAAAGGTATCATGGAAGCTGGCGTGGGCATAGGCGGTGCAGTCGGCCGCAATCAGCAGTCTGGCGCCGTCAAAGTAGGGTGCCTGGACCGGGGCGAGGCGGAGCTGAACCGGCCAGTTGCGCAGCTGGGAGTTCGCCGGGCCCTGCTGCAGGCTCGGAGCGCTGTTCTGCCGGAGCGATCTGGACATAGACCCCGGGCACTGGTGGTGCGGCATGGCACCCTGCTGCTTCTTCCGGGCAACAGCCGCTTCGCTGTAGGCGTCGGCCTCCCGCTCGGTAATCGTGATGGCGTCTGCGGGACATGCGGGCAGGCAATCGCCAAGGCCGTCGCAGTAGACATCGCTGATAAGCTCTGCCTTGCCGTCTACCATGGCGATGGCGCTCTCGTGACAGGCGTCGGCGCAGGCACCGCACCCGTTGCACTTATCACGGTCGATGGAAACAATTTTTCTTTTCATGGGAAGGCCCTCCTGTCTTGATTTCATGTGTTTAGAATACTATGCTGAGAGTGAAAAATCTGTTGGTTTTCAAACGAAAGGGGCATTTCCATGGAAAATTTTGAAATTCGGGACCTGAAGTCGCCGCTCTTCGACGGGGTCTCTGCCGACGAACTCAATTCTATGATACATTGTCTGAACCCGCAGCGGCGGAACTTTGCGAAGGGCGAGCGGATTTATGACTACGGGCAGGTGGATGCGGATATCGGGCTGGTGCGTTCCGGCCAGGTTCACGTGGTCAAGGAGGATTTCTGGGGCAACTGCAGTATCCTGGCCGAAGTCGGGCCCGGCGAAGTGTTCGGTGAGGCCTATGCGGCCGCACCGGGGGTTCCCGTTGAGGTGGCTGCTGTTGCTGTCAAACCATCTGAAGTTATCTTTCTTGGGATGCAGCCGCTTCTGACAACCTGTTCCAACGCATGTCCGTTCCACAACCGGATGATCTCGAATCTGCTTGGAATTATGGCACGCCGCAATCTTCAGCTGACCCGGAAGCTGGAGTGCATGGCACAGCGCACTACGCGGGACAAGCTTCTGACCTATCTGTCCGGGGAGGCCAAGCGGCGCCAGTCCGCGAAATTCACGATTCCTTTCAACCGTCAGCAGCTCGCGGACTATCTCTCGGTGGACCGCAGCGCCATGTCCACCGAACTCGGCCGCCTGCGGGATGAAGGGGTCCTTCGATTTCACAAGAATGAGTTTGAACTGCTGAAATAGGGGCGACAATTTAACCGGATTCTGCAGAAAATTTGATGCAGAATGTCGGAAAAAAGAGGCCGGAATGCCCGTTTCCGGCGCAGCTGCGGCAAAAACCGGGATCTGCGGGATGATACAGACTTTTGACATTGGCTTGATTCAATTTTGTTTCTGGAATGATACAACTTTTCTCACAGGAAAGAAATGCATTGCTGGAAAGGAGCAATCTACCAATGAAGAAAAACTGGAAAATTATCCTGTCTGTCATCCTTGCCTGTGCTGTTATGGTCGGCGTCTTCGCCTCCTGCGGCAAAAAAGACAAAGAAACGAATCCATCCTATAAAGCTGTAGTTGTATATTCCAACGCTGCCGGTGACGACAGCGTCGCGTCCATCGCCAAATCGGTCGCCAAAGCGGCAAATGATGCGGAAACCGTTGAACTGACTGCTGAGGACACCACTGCTGCAGAGGACACCACTGCCGCTGCTGTTGACAACTGGGAAGACTATGACGTCGTTTTCATCGGCTATAGCGCAGCTGATACCGCTGCGGTCGAGGATTTCGTAAAATCCAACGACTTCACGGACAAGAAAGTCTTTACGTTCGCTGTATCCGACGAGTCTGCACTTCCGGATGACGCGGTTGTGCTCTCCAATCTCACGGATACCGGTGACTGGGCGGCAGAGACGAAGCTCTTCTCCACAGCCGCTGCAGATAAAGATGTATCGGAGTGGGTTGACAGCCTTGGCCTGAACTCGGAGGAGGAATCCTCCACGGCGGCTGAGAGCGTCACCGAGAGCGAGTCAGAGTCGGAGAGCTCTTCCGAGACCTCCGCTTCCGCCGCAAACTAAATAAGATTTCCTGTTAAAAGAATGGGGCGTGCTGCAGAATGGATTCTGCAGCGCGTCCCATTTTTACAGGGAGTCAGAAGATGCTAACCGGGCGGAACTCTGCAAAAGAAAAGACACCGCAGAAGAATTCTGCGGTGTCTTTCTTGGTGGGAAAGGGTGGATTCGAACCACCGTATCCGAAAGGAGTCGGATTTACAGTCCGATGCGATTGGCCACTACGCGACTTTCCCATTTTCAATGGAGCTGGTGAACGGATTCGAACCCCTGACCTGCTGATTACAAATCAGCTGCTCTACCAACTGAGCTACACCAGCATGCTGTGACGTTCACAACGTGCTCGATTAATATAGCACACGCCGGAATCAGGCGTCAAGCTTTTTCCCCGGAAATCTTGTCGCATCTTTTCTTTTTGTAGTATACTATTGGAACAATGAATCCAAAAAAGGGTGTAGATCATGAAACCATTTCAGAAGGGCGAACGCCATACCCGGCTGCATTTTCGCACCGAACGCCAGTCCAGGCAGATGCGCCAGGGCAAAATCTGGATTATTTTTACCGCAGTGTTTCTCGTCATTGCCATTGCATCTTTCAGCGTCATCTGGAGAGACCTGGGGCTGGGCCGGCATTTTCAGAAAAATACGATCGACACCAGCAAAACCAATATGAAGTCGAACTTCAATCTTCTTATCGGGGGCGCCACCACAGAGGGCAATCTGGTCTTTATGACCCGGCTGCATGTAGAGACGGCAACTGGTGAAATGCACCTGCAGGCCTACGACCCGTCCCCATATAACCGGACCTTCGGCGGTGAACACGCCGATGAGGCGACCGAAGAGGCGGTTGTTTCCCAGTTCGCCAAACATACGAACCAGAGAATTGACCGGTATCTGTTCCTCAAAGAGCCGAATGCCGCCAATGTCGGCTATCTGTTCGGCAGCATTGAGGAGCGGGTTCCAAATGACATCGACTATTCTTCAAAGACGTTTTCCCTCCATCTCATGAAGGGAAAGCAGATCCTGTCGGGCTCCGATGTCTTCAACCTGCTCCGGTATTACGGACTGAAGGGAGACAGGCAGGGCTGGCATGCACAGGAGAAGCTGCTCGCCTCCTTCCTCTCTCAGGTTTTGACGCCGGACAATGCGGCGAACGGGCAGTCCATTTTCGAGGACCTGACCGATGATACCGATACCAATCTCAGCATCAATGACTATATGAATTACGATCCGCTGATTGACGGTGTGGCAAAAGGATCTCACAACGTAAAGATCGGCTGATCCCAAGGGGGATTCTATGCAGAAATCCAAAAGAAAGCTCCCCACGTGGGCATGGGTGGAAATTTTCGCCGTCGCCCTTGTTGTTATCCTGGTTCTTCTGAGCATCTTCAGCCCGGTCAGCGGGCATCTGGCGCGCAGGCGCGCGGGCTCAAAAGGGTACCAGATTCCAAAGACCTATTCGGACACGGCGTACCGATGGTACTATCAGAATCTGAGCTCCAGGGAAAAAGAGGCCTACCGGCTCATCTGCGCCCAGTTGCCGGACTATCCGTCCCGCATTGCCATCCCATATCTGAACGAAAAAAGTCTGGAAAAAGTATTTACCGCAGTGTCCTACGACAACCCGGAATTCTTCTGCCTGGACTATAAATTCGGCTACTCCCACAGCGGGTCCGGAGACTACTTCATCCCGGAGTATGTCATCTCCAGGAGCACCTATGAACAGCGTCTGAAGAAGCTGCGCAGCGCAGCCGATACTTTCCTGCGAGATGCACCGGTCAACGGCACCGACTACGAGAAGGAACTCTTTGTCCACGATAAGCTGGTGGAGCAGGACTCTTACAACGACGGCGACGAGGATATGATTTACACGGCCTATGGCGCCCTGGTCAATCGCTCAGCCAACTGTGAGGGCTATTCCCGGTCCACGGCCTATCTCCTAAAAAAGCTGAATGTCCGGTCCTGCGTGGTCACCGGCATTGCCACCCGCCACGACGGAAAAAAGTCCAACCATATGTGGAATATTGTATGGCTGAACAGTAAACCGTATATGCTGGACACCACCTTCGACGATTACCAGATCGGCAATGATGACGGCGACCGGGGCGACGACACGACCGCCAGCCATGTCTATTTCAACATCACCAGCTCCGACATCGCCAAAAACCACACGCTCGATCAATCCGTTTTCACAAAGCAGTGTACCGACGCAAGCCAGTATTATCTGACGAAGAACGGGCTGTACTTCAAGTCCTATGATCAGGCAAGAGAAGTCCTTCCGGATAAAATTACGGACGCATTGGGCAGGGGCGAGCGCTCCATCGAAATGCGGTTTACCAATAAGGATGCCTTTTACGAGGCAAAAAAGAATCTGCTGGAGGGCGACGACATCTATTTCATGATTGACCGCGCCAATCTCCGGAACCTGCGCCATTTCGGCAACTGGGTTTCCAACCGGCACATTTCCTATATTACGGATGGGCAGTTCTATGTCATCCGCGTCTATTTTCAGTAAGGAGGCGTAAGAGTGGAACCGAAAAAACTGATTGTTCCAATCTGTCTGGCAGCACTGGCATTCCTGCTGATTATCATCAGCTTCTTTGTCAAAGGCATTGCAATGCTGGTTCTGGCCTCGGTCGCCGTGGTGCTGGCCCTGGTCGGACTCATCCTGATGATTGTGCTGTACCGGAAGAATAAAAAAGATCAATAATATATAAGAGAATATATAAGAGTAAACGAGCTGCTGCGGGCGATGGCCCGCGGCAGTTCTTTTTGCTGTTGGTATGGGCGTGGTCTGGGCGGTGGCGGACGCAAACTTACGTGCCGGAGGCGGGCCAAATGCGAAATTTCCATCATTCTCCCTCCTTTGATACAGGCTTTTGCAGTTGGAATTCCGAAAAACGGCAGATTCTGGAATTGGAATTGCAAAAGTCGGCAGATTCCGGTGCCAGGGCGGATTTTGGCAGGGAAAGTCGGTACGCCCGGCGGCGTTTTCAAAAGGTCACAATTTGTTCAAATTTGGTGTTGACGCGGTCCAATGCCGGTGATAATATATAACTCGCGTTCGCAAGGAGCGCACACCCCAACACCGCG